>NZ_JBVHTI010000002.1:601511-679488 GCF_055565975.1 Streptomyces sp. NPDC028289
GGGGCGCGGGCGCTGGGGGGGGGGGGGGGGGGGGCGGCGGCGGGGGGGGGGGGGGGCGCGGGGGGGGGGGGGGGGGGGGGGGGGCGGCGCGCCCCCCCCCCCCCCCCCCCCCCCCCCCCCCCAACTGCGATGACGTGGTCCATTGCGAGCACACGGCGCGTCGGACCCAGCGGCTCGCTCTTCAGCCAGCCAGCCAGCCGCAGCGAGTGAGCGTGGCCAGACCGTGCCGTCTGCACGTCAGGCGTGCCGGACCGTGGGTCAGTCGCGTGCCGAGGTGATCTCGCTGGCGACTACGGACGGCCAGCGGGTCAGGATTCTCAGGACGCGCGCGTGCAGGTCGCCGATGTAGTCGCGGGCACGCACGGCGGCGGCATCGCTGTCGCGGCGTTCGACGAACCCGACCCAGTCCGCGTCGATCGAGGGACCGGTCATCGAGGTGTCGGACCCGGCGATGATGAGCGCCAGGACTCGGGTGATGTCGTTCTGCAGCCGGTCGTGGACCCTGATCAGGTAGTCGTTGTCGGTCGCCGCGGCAAGGCAGGCGAAGCCCGCGGCGACCGCCTCGACCCGCCGCATGGGCTGCTCGTCGGCCTCGTCGCTGCCCGGTATCGCCATGGAGAGCGCGGCGACGATCTGCCGACGCTGTTCGGCGGTGGCGTCCTGCACGCCGAGCCGGACGGTCTCGGGTCCCACGATCCGCCAGAGCGTGAACAGATCGTCGACGGACTTCAGGGTGAGAGGGGTCACCTGGTAGCCCTTGCGGGGCGACGTCCGGACGAGGCCCTCGTGGCTGAGGCGGGTGAGCGCGTCGCGGATCGGCGAGATGCCGAAGCCGGTGGTCTCGGCGAGCGAGCGTTCGGTGAGGCGCCGGCCTGGGGCGATCCGGCAGGACACGATGTCGGCCCGTAGCTGTCGGTAGGCGGCGTCGCCGAGGGACAGTGGTTCGGACGAGGGCACTGACACGTTGCTCGCTCCCGCGGTCGAGGAACTCGGTGATATACCAGCGAGCCGATGATAGCGCTCACTGGCGAACACCAAGCGGTCCCATGCCTCATCCGGCGACGCGGTGTGACATGGCGTCAGTGCCGCAGCGGAAGTACCACGCCGTCGCCGCTTGTCCGGTCGGTCAGCAAGCGCACAGCCGACGCGCGGGTCGCCGCGGCTACATGGCGGGTCAGTCGCGTGGCGGCGACCGCGTCGCGACGGTCGATAACCGAGTGCCATGTCACGCCTGCGGCCTGGAGTGTGTCGACGCAGTCGGCCGAGCTGAGGATCAAGGTCAGGACACGCCACATCTCGCAGGAGAGCGACCGGTAGACCTCGATGAGCCGGTCGTTGCGGGAGGCGCTCGCGATCAGGTCGAAGGTCTGTTCGGTGATGTCGATGAACCGGACGACCCGATCCTGGTCCAGTGGGCCGGTGAGCACCGCGTTCCCGTCGACCATCAGTTGTCGCAGCCGGGCGGCCTGCGCCGAGTCGGCCCGGCTGGTGCCCAGCGCGGCCATCTCCGGGCCGAGCAGAGCCCAGACGGCGAACAGATCGTCGACCGACTTCAGGGTGAGTGGGGTGATCCGGTACGTGTGGGGCGAGACGACCTGGACCAGGCCGTCCCCCACGAGGCGGGTCAACGCGTCGCGGACCGGGGGCAGCCCCAGTCCGAATTCGACGGCGCTGGCGCGCTCGGTCAGCGGCTGGCCGGGTACCAGCTCGCAGGTCATGATCCGGGTCCGCAGCGAGCGGTACACGGACTCGGACGACCGAGCGCCCGTCGCCAACACACGTCTGTCCACCATGGTCCCGCCTTTCGGCCGAACGCCACGCCGGTGCGCAGTGCCACACCGGCGTGGCCAATCGATCGTGATGCTACGACGGCATCTCTGAAGTGTCATAGCGCGAGTCAAGAACATTTATTTGAACCGGCGGAGCTCGCGGCGTGCGAGGGACATCTTGTGGACTTCGTCCGGTCCGTCGGCGATACGCAGCATGCGGGCCTGGGCGTACAACTCGGCCAGGGGAAAGTCCTGGCTCACGCCACCGCCGCCGTGGGCCTGGATCGCACGGTCGATGACCCATGTGGCCATTCGCGGTGCGGCCACCTTGATACCCGAGATCTCGATCGCCGCGCCGCGGTTGCCGACGGTGTCCATCAGCCATGCGGTCTTCAGTACCAGCAGACGGGTCGTCTCGATGCGGATGCGCGCTTCCGCCACCCAGTCCTGGAAGACGCCCTGCTCGGCGAGCGGCTTACCGAAGGGGGTGCGCTCGTGGGCTCGGGCGCACATCAGGTCGAAGGCACGTTCGGCCATGCCGACGAGGCGCATGGCGTGGTGGATCCGGCCGGGACCGAGGCGTGCCTGGGCGATGGCGAAGCCGCCGTGCAACTCACCCAGGAGGTTCTCCCGGGGGACCCGGACGTCGTCGTACAGGATCTCGGCATGACCGCCGTGGCCGCTGTCGGAGTATCCGAACACACTGGTCGATCGCAGGACGTTCACCCCGGGGGTGTCGAGCGGGACCACGACCATGCTGTGGGTGCGGTGGTGTTCTCCGCCCGGATTCGAGCGGCCCATCACGATGGCCACCTTGCAGGCGGGGCTCATCGCGCCGCTGGACCACCATTTGCGGCCGTTGATCCGGAAGCCGTCCGCGTCCTCGGTGATCAGGGTGTCGATGTTGTTCGCGTCGGAGCTGGCGACCAGGGGCTCGGTCATCGAGTAGACGGAGCGGATCTCACCGTCGAGCAGGGGGTTGAGCCACCGCTTCTGAACCGACGGCGTGGCGAAGTGCGCGAGGATCTCCATGTTGCCCGTGTCGGGCGCCGAGCAGTTCAGCGCTTCCGCCATGATCCACGGGCTTCGACCGGTTATCTCGGCGACATGGGCGTATTCGAGGTTGGTCAGGCCTGCGCCCCGCTCTCCGGGGAGGAAGAGGTTCCACAGGCCACGGTCCCGGGCGGCCTTCTTGAGCTCCGCCATGACCGGCGGGGTGTCCCACGGCCCGATCTCGGTCTTCTGCTGCGCATAGACCGGTTCCGCGGGGATGACGAACTCGTCCAGGAACTCGGTGGCTCGTTGCTTGAGATCCCGGATCTTCTCGGTCTCCGTGAAATCCATGGCTGTTCCGTCTGTCCTCTCTGTCGCGCGCTCGGCGGCCGGCGCCTGCCTGCGGCGGGTTGACGCGAAGTTGTCATACGGCTCTTCGGGCCCGGGACCGACAGTGAGGCGATTCGTCAGCGGTGTCCGGGGGGATGACGGCGCCGACACAGAAGACACCCTCCTCGACCTCTTCATCGCTCTGTCCTCGTCACTGGGCATGTGGCTGGGCGCCTGTCCCCGCGACGGCCCCACATCAGCCGGGCAGCGCACCGCGAACTCCCTTCCCTAGACGGGCCCTTGGAGACGGTGCGGAGTCCCCGTCGCGCGCCGGACGAGTTCGGCTCCGTAGTCATTGCCGTTCGGTGTTCGGACGAGGGTGTGGGTGTGGAACTTCTCAGGCTCCGTGTTCGCGAGGAACACGCCCGCGTGATGGTCGAACTCGACGAGGACGACCGGGCTCTGTACGCGGTAGTAGAACGCGTCCTCGTCACCGCGCCCGCCGATCCAGCAGAAGTAGGTCTCGTCGAGATGGCGGCGGACGTCCGCCATCCGTGCCTTCCTGGGCCCGTCGGGCTGGTAGTCGAGGAAAAGGGCCACGAGATCGATGAGCGCATCTCGCTGGGCCGGGTGGAGCTCTGCGCCGGAGACCCCTTCGTAGGGGATGACCCGGTTGTCCTGGAACGCTCCGGCCAGGTGGAGTTCGTCGGCGGGGTGCAGCCGCCCTGGGGGCAGGTCCGGGTCCCGCTTCCGGTGGAACAGCACTGCCCGCTCGGCCTGGCCGGGCGTCAGGTCCCTGACGAAAGCGAGCCCTGCCCGTTCCTGTTCATCGAAGAGTGACAGTCCTTCGTGCTCACCGCGGTCGACATGGTTCGGCTCCGACCCGAAGAACACCGGCGTGAGCACTTGCCTGCCGCCGATCAGCAGGCAGTTGACGGCCAGGTGGTGTCCCCAGAGGTTCCAGCCCCACGGCTCGGTCACGGACGGGGTGCCGAAGATGTTGATGTTGTAGCTGTGCTCGTTGAGGATCCGGGGCAGATCGACGAGCTCGCCCAGGAACCCGTTGACCCTCATGATGTCCCGGACCTTCCGGTAACCCGCGGGGCTCAGGCACGCCGCGACGAGCCGGAACACCTGATCGCGCATCTTCTCGTCGACCTCCTCCAGTCGGATCCCGAAGGGGTTGAGGCAGAACTCGGGGTTCAGCCAGGCCCTCCACACCCGGCTATGGAGGGGACGTAGGGCGCGGGTCCGTTCGCCGGCGCTGAGCATGCCGAGGAGTCCGACGGCGGCGTCGACCGCCGCATCGTTGTCCGCGCCCTCGTCGGGTTCGGTGCTGAAGAGGTCCGGCACGGTCCGGCCGTCCGTGGTGATCCCACGGAATTCCGTGTTCTCGAACAGCGCCGTCCATGCCGAGACGACTTCGTCGGCCACCGGGTTCTGCCTCACGGCGTCGAGGTAGGTGTACGCATCGCACGATCGGAACGCGCTCAGTCGTGGATGGTCGAGAGGGAAGAGGTGGTCGCGGAAGTCGCTGGACATGTCGCCTCCGGGAGGGGGGTGCGAGACAGCGCCGGCTCGCGCCCAGGAGTATCCGGCCCACCCGCTTGACGCTCCCGGAACGCCGGGCCCAACTGTGCCACAGGTCCTTTTCGTGGTCCACTGGTCCACTCAATGGACCGAAGAGGAAATAAAAGGCGCCATGACAGCGACAACGGAGTCCGCCGGGCCCGGCCCGGCCTTCCTGCGAGGCGTACGCGTCCTGGATGTGACCGGGGCCATGGCCGCGGCCCCGCTGCACGATCATGCTGTCCGGGCCTCGGCGCGGACGTCCTCAAGGGCGAACCGGTCAGGGGTGACGGCATGCGCGCCCGGCGGATGGGCCCGGAGTGCGGGTCGATCCCCTTCGACCTGGCCCACTCCGACAAGCAGAGCCTCGTGGTCGACACCGAGTCACGCGCCGTCGCGCGACTCCGGTGGCAGGAGGTCGCCGACGCCGTCGTCACGACCGTCGCGGCGCAACGGCAAGCTCATCAACGTCCGTGAAGCGCAGCCTCATCGGTCAGGCGGCCAGCCTGTTCCGTGCGGGGAAGATGACTACTCCTGCCGGGAGAAGGCGGCAGGAACGGCGCCGTCCATGTCGAGCGGCTCCCCGAGAGGGGATTTCGGTGGTGTCCCCGCCCGCGATCGTGTTGCGGGGAATCCCGAGGTGCTCGACCTCGACCTGCGCCACATCGCCGGGCCGTAGCGGCCAGGGAGGCTGGTGGGCCTAGGGCCTGTCTGACAATTCCCGTCGTCGCCCGGAGGGCGGCCTCGCGGCGTCAGGTGCATGCTCTCGGTGTGCCGGGCCCTGATCCACGTACTGGACGTACTTGGGTCAGGGCCCGGCGCGGCGAGAGTGCGTGCATGGCGTCGCGAGGCAGGCGGGAGTTGTCAGACAGGCCCTAGTCAGGAAGGTGTCGGTGCCGAGCAGGTCACCGGGGTGCGGTGTGAGGGTGCGTGAGATGTGGGCCGGCGAGTCGCCCACGCGATGGATCATCTGGCTGCTGGAGCTGTCCTGGACGGTCCTGCTGACCCGCGCACAGCCCGTCCCGCGGGTCACCCACCTCGTCGACCGGCGCCACGGGCGCGCGGTGGGCCGGAGTGGTCAGAACTGGTACGGCCCGAATCGTCCCCACGCGACCACGGCCAGCATGGCTATGAAGTGAAGGTTCACGGCGGCCTTCGCGGTTTCGGAGCGACGGAGGTGGACGACGGACCCACCCCCGGCCAGCACGATACCGCCGAGAGCCGCCAAGGGGGTCAGGACCGGCGCGATGTCGGTGGCACCCGGGAGGACCAGGCCGAGGCCCACCAGCGCATCGAGTAGCCCGATGAGCTTCACGGAGGTGTCCGAGTACTCTTCGACCCAGCCGAAGGCGGTCTTGGCGAGTTCTTCTCTGTCTCGCAGGATCTTCATGCCTCCGAACAGCACGAAGGAGGCGGCCAGATAGGACTGGAAAACCCACAGCAGCACGTTCACGAGTACCCCAGGGGGACGGGAATGCCGATGCGCCGACAGGAGCCGCCCGGCACAGGACAACCAGCAGTGCGGCGACTTATTCAAAATTGGACAACCGCACACTAGCACTTGATTTGCATTTCAAACACTGCTGCGGCGACAGTGATCCAGGTCGTCGCTCAGCCGCGGACGGCTCCACGAACCGCTCCGCCAGTTCGACGTGGGAGCGGAACTCGGTGGCCGCTGTGACGCCAACCTCCCGGTGCGGGCGGAGGTGTTCAAGCGGAGGTACGCAGAACTCGCGCGAAGACTCGACCAGCTCTGAACCGCAACGTCTGCGCTCCACCAGCGACTGGCCGACCGGTCACGACCGGAACCCTCTGGTCGTCCACCGCGCCCAGAGCGGCACCGGCTGTGGTCGGCGGACGGCACCTGGGGTCGCGCTGTCGAGGCAGGGGAGAGTTTGTACGCTCCCGGTGGCCTGCGACCGCAATCACCATCAGCAATCGAGCAGGGAGGCATTGTGCGGCACAGTGGGGCACTGAGGGAACGAGCAGTGAACGGATTCAACGGCCTGGTCGTGCGACTCCGCTCGTCGGACCGGTGGGGGAGGTGGGTCCGGCGCCATCTCACCGTCGTGACGTACACGGGGCGGCGGTCGGGGCGAACGTTCAGCACTCCGGTGGCCTACAAGCGCAAAGGCGACATCGTCACGATCGTCGTGGCCTTCCCGGACGCCAAGAACTGGTGGCGCAACTTCACGGGAGACGGTGGCCCGATATCGCTCGAGCTGGACGGGGCGGATCGAGAAGGACATGCCGTCGCCCAGCGAGGCGACAAGGGCCGCGTCCTCGTCACCGTACGGCTGGACGACGCACCGCGGTCGTGAACGGCCGCCGATGTCGCTGTGAAAACGTCGTGTCCGAAGGCGAGTTGGTGGCCGTCCAGACCCAGACGGCCATGGCAGGGCAGCGTGTTCGGCGGGCATGACGCTGTCGGCTCGGGTGCACAGCGGTACGCACGTCCACTCGCCGACAGCGCGGGCGAGTCACAGGTCCGGCGGTTTTGATGCGCGAACACGCCTGTCAGCGGGCGACGTTCGCGGAGCGGCGTGGGCGACCAGCACGACCACGTCGCCGACGCTCAGTCCATGCGAATGATTCCCCGGCCCAGTGCGGCGGTGACCGCGGTGGTCCGGTCGCCGACGTCGAGCTTCGCGTAGATGTGCAGCAGATGGGTCTTGACCGTGGCCTCGGACAGGCGCAGGGTGCGGGCGATCTGCTTGTTGCTCTGCCCCTGGGCCACGGCGGACAGGACTTCGAGTTCCCTGCCGGACAGGCCCGCCCCCCGGTCGCCGCGCATATGGGCCAGGACCTTGGCGGCCACCGTGGGCGACAGTGCCGCACCTCCCCGGGCGGCGGTTCGGACGGCCTCGCAGAGCTCGTGTCGTCCGGTGTCCTTGAGCAGGTAGCCGACCGCGCCGGCGTCGACGGCGGCGGTGATGTCGGCGTCCGTGTCATAGGTGGTCAGGACGAGTACCCGCACCTCGGGGTGGGCGGCACGGATGGCGGCGGTCGCGGCGGTGCCGTCCATGCCGGGCATCTGCAGGTCCATCAGCACGACGTCGGGTGCGAGTGCGGCGGTCTGGCGCAGTGCCTCGGCACCGGTGGAGGCTTCGCCGACAACCGTGAGGTCGGGCTGGGTGGAGAGCATGGCGGCAAGCCCGTCCCGGACCACGGGGTGGTCGTCGGCGAGGAGGACCCGGATCGTGGGACCGGTCGAAGGCTTCATGACGCCGGGGCCATACGTTCGGTGCTCGACACGGTGGCGGAGGGTTCCAAGGCCGAGGACCCGACCGGCAGTGGCACCGTGACGGCGACGGTCGTACCCTCGCCCGGGGCGCTTTCCACCGCGAAGGTGCCGCCCAGGGCGGTGATGCGCTCGCGCATGGTGATCAGCCCGATGCCGGTGTGCCGGGCAGCGGGTGCGAAACCGGAGCCGTCGTCCTGGACGTCGATGGCCAGGACATCGCCGAGGTAGGAGAGCGTGACCGACACGCTCACCGGGCGGGCGTGGCGCCGGGCATTGGTCAGTCCCTCCTGCACGACGCGCAGCAACTCGCCCTCGGCAGCGGGAGGCAGGGCGACCGGCCGACCGGTCACGACCGTGTAGGCCTCGATGCCGGTCTCCTCCGCCGACCGGGCGGTGAGCTCGCGGACCGCGTCCGCCAGGTGCGTGCGGTCCAGCGGCGCCGGGCGCAGGGCCTGCACGAGGCGGCGGCTCTCGACGAGGTTGTCCCGAGCCGTCCGCATGGCCTGCTCGACGCGGCGGGCCGCGGGGGAGGCGGGCGGCAGATCGTCACGTACGGCGTCCAGCAGCATGGCGATGGACGCGAACCCCTGGGTCAGCGTGTCGTGGACCTCCCGGGCCAGGCGCTGGCGTTCGGCCAGGGTGCCCGCCTGGCGCTCCGCCGCCGCTCGTTCGGCCTGGGTGGCGGTGAGTTCGTCCAGGAGTCGCTGCCGCTTGTGACTCTCGTGGTCGAGGGTGGCGACGTAGCAGGTGATGGTGACCGCCACCGCGGTGCCGAGCACACAGCCCGTGAGCTCCCGCACGTCGACGGAGCCGTGCGTGGCGAAGCTCTGCAACGACCAGGCGGCGCCCAGCACCAGTACACCGCCGGCCGACCACCAGGGTCGCCGCAGCCAGTACGGGCTCAGCACTGCCACAGCGACCGGGAGGAACGCGGAGTCCACCACGGCCATGACCGCCCACCCTGCCAAGGCTCCGACAAGGTAGGGCAGCGGCGGACGGTCGGCGCCGCCGCGCAGCGCGATCCAGTACACGTACCACAGGGCGAGCCCCAGCGCCGGGCCGATCCGCGCCAGAGCCGTGCCCGTCGTCATGTCCGCCCCGGCCAGCGCCCCCGGCATGGACAGGGCGAGCACGGTGGCGAAGAAGGCGTGCTGCCCCATGACCTTCCACCGTTCCCACTCCCACGCCTGCTGCGGTGCCATGGCCCTCAGAGTAGGCGCAGCCGCGTAACGGCAGAATCAGCCGGCCAGTGGGGGCGGGTCCACCGATCGGTGGACGAAGGGCGCGTCGATCGGTCGATGCGTGGGAGGGGCGCCGGCGGCGACGATCGGCCCACGGCCGACGGCCTGCCGCTCCACCGGCCACTTGTGAGGAACCGCCAGTGCCACCGGCCTTCAAGCCCCGCCCGCCCATCGCCGAGGTCCACCAGGGTCCGTCGCCGCCGCGCGGCTGTCCGGGCGGGCTCGCCCTGGTCGTGTGGGCGAATCGCCGTGTCCGGCGAGACCGGGGCAGGCCGGGAGTTCGCGCCGTGCGGCGTAGCCCCAGGAACGACCATGATCCCTCTCACGATCCGGAGTTGCCATGTCTTCTGTCTCTGAGACCCTTCCCGCACGTCGGGGTCCGCTCGTGGTGGCGGGAGGTGTGTTCGGCGCCATCCTGCTGGCCTCGCTGGCGAACGCGTTGATCGCCGTGCTGGCGCACGCGCTGGGTGCACCTGATGACTTCCGCCCGTTGAAGCCTTCGTCGTACGTCTTTCTGACCGCGCTGGGGGTGCTGGGAGGATCCGCCGGATGGGCCCTCGTCCGCAGGTTCTCCCGCGATCCCGTACGGCTGCTGCGCCGACTCGTCCCGTCCGTCGTCGTGCTGTCGTTCGTTCCGGACTTCTTCGAGTTCTCCGATGGTAAGGCGACCGGTGTGGTGGCGCTGCTCCTGATGCATGTCGCGGTCGCGGTGATCGCGGTGTCGGTGTACCGCAGGGTCATGCCACTGAGCTCGGAGCGGTGATCACGCGCCGGCCCGGCCACGTTCGCCCCGCTGGTCGGGCCGCGCGGTCACTCGGTCCAGGCCCTCTCCACCCGATGTCCTCCGAACTCCCCTCCCTCGTCGCCCGGTTGTCCCTCTCCCGCCTGGAGCCCGCCTTGCCCGCCCTGCTGGATCCCGTCCTGGACCTGCTGATGCTGCGCGGAACCGTCACGGCCACCGAACCGATCGCCGCCCGTATGCGCCGGCTCCGCATCGAGGGCGACGCGCTCGCCGGGCAGACGGTGCGGCCCGGACAGCAGGTACGGGTGCTGGTGGGCAACGGGCTGACCCGGCGCACGTATTCGGTCTGGCGCTACGAACCCGCCGGTGCCGTCGAGTTGTGCGTGCTGGACCATCCGGGCGCGGGGCCCGGCGCCCGGTGGGGGCGGACCGCCGCGGTGGGGGACCCGGTTCGGCTGAGCAGGCCGGAGGGATCCTTCGTGCTGCGCCCGGACGCCACGCACCATTTTCTTCGTCGGGGACGAGACCGCGGCCATCGCCTTCGGGGCGATGCTGGCCTCGCTGCCCGAGGGCTCGCGGGTCTCGGGCTGCGTGGAGACGGCGACCGAGGCGGACCGGCTCCCACTGGCCCACGGCGACCGCCTCGACTGGCTGGTCAGAGGCGACACACCACTGCCGGCCTCGGTACGACGGCTCGCTCCGCCGCCCGGCGGCGTCGCGTATGTCGCCGGGCGGCGCGGACCGTGCAAGCGGTGAAGCAGGTGCTCGTGCGGGAGGCGGGCTGGAACCGGCGCTCGGTCCTCACCAAGCCGTTCTGGGCGCCGGGCAGGCGCGGGCTGGAGTGACGACTGGGCCCTGCGCGAGCCTCAAGGTCCACGGACACGAGGCGCTGTCCGGGCAGACGGACCGCACCGCGGTCGTGACCGACTCGCGGACCAAGTCGGACCTGGCGGGGCCCCCTTCCCGCGCGCGGGATGGACGGAGGCCGGTACGGAGGTGCCGCTGTGGGTGGTACCGCGGTACCACCGCGTCCGTGTCATTGCTCCCCTGGGTACCAGGATTCGCCGTTGCCGGGCTCCTAGCGTTTGTGGTGAACGAGGCCCCCACCGGGGCCAGTAGCCAAATGCGAGGTAGTGACCATGATCGAGGCACGGCAACTGACGAAGCGGTACGGCGAGAAGACGGCGGTCGACGGTCTGGACTTCGTCGTCAGGCCCGGTACCGTCACCGGGTTCCTCGGCCCGAACGGGGCCGGCAAGTCCACCACCATGCGCATGATCGTCGGCCTGGACGCACCGTCCGGCGGCAGTGTGACGGTCAACGGCAAGCGCTATGACCGTCATTCCGCGCCGTTGCAGGAGATCGGCGCGCTCTTGGAGGCCAGGTCGATCCACCCGGGTCGGTCCGCGTTCGACCACTTGATGGTGCAGGCCCATACCCACGGCATTCCGCGCCGCCGGGTGGAGGAGGTCATCGAGCTGACCGGACTGCAGGCCGTGGCCAAGAAGCGCGCCGGCGCCTTCTCCCTCGGCATGGGCCAGCGGCTGGGCATCGCCGCGGCGCTGCTGGGCGATCCGGCCACCGTCATGCTCGACGAACCGGTCAACGGGCTGGACCCCGACGGCGTGCTGTGGATCCGCAACCTGCTCACCCAGCTCGCCGCAGAGGGCCGTACCGTCTTCGTCTCCTCCCACCTCATGAGCGAGATGGCACTGGTCGCCGATCACCTGATCATCGTCGGCCGCGGACGTCTGCTGGCCGACACCACCGTGCAGGAGCTGGTGCGCCGGAACGGCGGCGACGCCGTGACCGTGGCCTGTGACCAGCCCGCCCGCCTTCGGGAGGTCCTGTCCGGACCGGGTGTCGAGATCACCGGCGAGGTCGGCTCCGAGCAGCTGCACGTGGTCGGCCTGTCCGCGCGTGCCATCGGCCTCAGGGCCGCCGAGCACCACATCGCCCTGTTCGAGCTCAGCTCCCGGACCGTCTCCCTGGAGCAGGCGTTCATGGAACTGACCCACGACGCCGTCGAGTACCACGGCGCCTCCGCGATCGACACCCCTGGGAGGGCGGCATGACCACGATGACCGAAACCCGCACCGCGCCCGCGTCGGCGCCCGAGGCCGCCCGGCCGGCACGCCCCCGGTACAAGGTCACCGGGCTGCGGGTGCTGCGCTCGGAGTGGGCCAAACTGTGGACCCTGCGTTCCACCTGGATCACCCTGGCCCTGGGCCTGGCGTTCCTGATCGCCTTCGGTGTCATCTCCGCCTGGCAGTACCACACCGGCGGCAACGGCCCGGACCTCAAGGACTCCACCGCACTCAGCCTCTCCCTGTTCGGTGTCTTCCTCGCGCAGATGGCCTTCGGCATCCTGGGCGTGCTGGTCACCGCTGGCGAGTATTCCACCGGCATGATCCGCTCCACGCTCGCCGCCGTCCCACGCCGGCTGCCGGTGCTGTGGTCGAAGGCTGCGGTGTTCGGCCTGGTCACGTTCGCCATCGCCACCATCGGCGCCTTCGTCACCTTCCCGATCGCCAACCACCTGGTGTCCGGCACCGCGGCCGCACTCTCCCTGTCCGGCGCCGGCGTCGTGCGTAGCCTGCTGGGCGCCGGCCTGTACCTCGGCCTGGTCGCCGTGATCGGCACCGCACTGGGCGCGCTGCTGCGCTCCGTCGCGGGCGGCATCTCCGTTCTGGTCGGCGCGCTGGTGCTGGTGCCCGGCCTGACCTCGCTGCTGCCCCACTCCTGGCAGGACGACGTCAGCAAGTACCTGCCCAGCAACGCGGGTGAGTCGATGTACTCGCTGACCCACGACGCGGCGAGTCTCTCGCCCACGGCCGGACTCCTGGTCCTGCTCGGCTGGACCGCGCTCGCACTGGCAGGCGCCGCGTACCGTCTGGCGCGCACGGATGCGTGACGCGGCCCTTCCGCTCGGGCGGTGCGGTACCGACCTGGTCGGTCACCGTTCCGCCCGGCCGTAGTGAGCCACGATGGACAGGGGACACCCATGAGCACCTACGACGCCACTCCGCCCCACCCGTCACCGGCGGGAATCGAGGCCATGTGGGACCACCCGCTGGTCAGGCGGGTGTCCTGTGTCGGGCAGCGCCTCAGGCAGATCGACCGGAGCCATCCGTGGCTGCTGGACGCCGGCCTGGTGGTCGTCCTGATTCCCTTGCTGTGCGTGCCCGACGTGATGTCCCAGGACCGCCCGCTGGAATTCGACGTCTCCTTCACCCGCCTGCCCTGGCCGGGGACGATCGCGCTGCAGGCGGGCCTGCTGCTGCCCCTGCTGTGGCGGCGCAGAAGGCCGGCCCCGACTTTCACCGTGATCGCCGCGGTGTTTCTCATCCAGTGCGCTCTGGGGGTCTGGCTACGCGCCGGCATGGCCGTGCTGATCGCCCTCTACCACCTCGCGTTGCGCGGACGGCCGCGCCATCTGCCCGTGGCCTGCGGCGTGTTGGCGGTTGCCCTGGGGCTGGTCGCCCTGCGCCTGCCGGGCGACGTGTCGATCGTGGACGGGCTGTTCTTCCTGTTCACGACCGTCGTCGCCGCGGTCGCGCTGGGTCTCGTCGTACGCGTGCGGCGGGCCCAGCTGGCGGCCCTGCACGACCGCGCGGCCCGCCTGGAGATCGAACGCGACCAGCGCAGCCAACTGGCCGCCGCTGCCGAGCGCACCCGGGTCGCCCGCGAGATGCACGACATCGTCGGCCACAACCTCTCCGTCATCATCACCCTCGCGGACGGCGGCGCACGGGCGGCCGACATCACCCCCGAACGCGGCAAGCAGGCTCTGCTCATGATCGGTGACACCGGGCGCCAGGCGTTGGGCGAACTGCGCCGCACGCTCGGCGTCCTGCGCGACCAGCGAGCCGCCTCCGACTCCGCCCATCTCAGCCCGCAGCCGCGCATCGTGGACATCAACGCCCTGTGCGCCCGCATCCGCGCCGCCGGTCCGCAGGTGGTCTACCGCACCGGCGGCGAGTTGGACAGCCTTGACCGTGGTGTCCAGCTGACCGTCTACCGTATCGTCCAGGAAGCGCTCACCAACACCCTCAAACACGCAGGTCGCGACACACGGATCGAACTGACGGTGACCGCCCGGGACATGGAACTGCGCATCGACGTCCAGGACACCGGCCCGGTTCAGGGAGCAGCCCGGCCGGAACAACCCCGTGACCAAGGACAAGGTCTCACCGGTATGAGAGAACGTGCCGCCCTGTACAACGGGACCGTCACCGCGGGACCGGCTCCCGGGGGAGGCTGGGCGGTGCGAGCCGCCCTCGACCTCACCCCGATCACCGGCTTCCCCCGTCTTTCCCACGCGGGCGGCGCGGAGTGACCACCGTGCTCATCGTGGACGACCAGTCGCTGCAGCGCTTCGGCTTCCGGATGCTCCTGGAGAGTTCCTCGGGCACCGAGGTCGTCGGTGAGGCCGAACACGGCGGCGAGGCCGTCCGCATGGCAGCCGAACTCCGCCCTGACGTGATCCTCATGGATGTCCGGATGCCCGGGATGGACGGCATCGAGGCCACCCGGCGCATCATCGCCTCCGGCGGCCGCTCCCGAGTCCTCGTCCTGACCACCTTCGACCTGGACGAGTACGCGCACGCGGCCCTACGCGCCGGAGCCAGCGGCTTCCTCCTCAAGGACGCCCACCCCGATGAACTCCTGGCCGGGATCCGCGCGGTCGCGGGTGGCGACGCCGTCATCGCCCCGGCACTCACCCGCCGACTGCTGGACGCCTACGCCCACCACCTCCCCGGGGCGTCGCCCAGCACCAGGCCCGACGACGACTCCAGGGTCCGCTCACTGACCGAACGCGAGCGCGAGATCTTCGTCGCCATCGGTCAGGGCTGGACCAACGGCGAGATCGCCGAACGTCTGGTGCTCTCGGAGTCCACCGTGAAGACGTACGTCGGCCGTGTCCTGGCGAAACTGGGAGCCCGCGACCGCGTCCAGGCCGTCATCCTCGCCTACGACCTGGGCCTCGCCCGCCCGAGCACACCCGAATGAGGCGCGAGGGACCTGTGGCGCCGGCCGAACGGTCAGTGGCGAACGGGCGCCGGCCGAGGGCGGCTTCACACCGCCCGGGCGGCAGACCATCACCCGGAGGTGCCGAACGAGGGGCAAGGGACCCAGCCCGCCTCACTACCGGCGGTTTGTGTCCCCTGGAGACAGCAGGCCGTCCACCACCAGTGAGGCCAAGACCTCCGCCCTGGCGAGACCGTCCGTCTGTGACAGGTGCTCGGGGTGGCCCAGGCGTCGGGCGAGGGGCTTCTGTACCAGTCCTGACACGGGGGCGATGATGGCGGAGAACAGGAGGTCCTTCGGCACCCGTGCCATGCGCCCGGATGCCATCAGCCTCTCGATGCTGGGCGCGACGAGGGCCAGCGTCGGCTCGATGTAGCGCCGGCACAGGTAGTCCAGCCGCTCGGTGTCCCGTACGGACTCGTCCGCGATCAGCAGGGCCAGGTACGGTTCGCCGCTGTGGACGCGGTAGAACTCCGTGACGAACTGGCGTACCACGTCCTCGTCGTCGCTCCCGGGTGGGGCCGGTGCCATCCGCTCCAGTTGAGCCCCTAGCACGGCGTCCACCACCGCGCGCCAGAAGGCAGCCTTGGAGCCGTAGCGGTCGTTGATGAAGGTGTGGCTGACCCCGAGGCGACGTGCGAGCTCCCGTGCCGACGCCCGGTCGTATCCCAGCTCCGCGAACGCCTCCAGGCCCCGCCGCAGGACGTCCTGTTCCTCGGGTACCGCTGGGGAGCCCCCGCTGGGGCGCCCCGGGCGTCGGGTGGTACTCGTCTTGCCTCCCAAGTGGCCTCCTCGGCCCCACAGTACGGGCGCGCGCCCGCCGGTCGGCCCAGCGTAACCGCCCGGGCAGGCGCATCCGAGCGCTGCGCCTGGTGAGCGTCGCTGCTGCGAACCTGACGCGGACGTCACTGCGTTTCCCAGTTGACACAGGCCGGACTGGGCGTAATCTGACAGGTGTCGGATATTCCGGCGGACGGCCCCCGCGCACTGCGAATCGGGGCCCGCCCGGCCATCGAGCGGGCGACGCCGACGCGCCCATCTCTCGTGTCGTCACAAAGATCGCCGCCCCATAACTGCATCCAGGGATAGTACGAAACAGTTTCGTTTACCTACTGGTCGCCTGCATCCCGCAGGACATCAAGGAGTCATCATGCGCAAGACCACCGTCGGGGCGACCGCCGTCGCCGCTGCGATCGTCGCTTCGCTCACTCTCGCCGCGGGAGGATCGGCCACCGCGACCACCGCCGGCCCGGCCGCCGCCCACAGCACCACCTCCGGGAAGGGGCTGAGGCAGACCGGTCTTCCGGTCGCCGTCGACCCCGCCGCGGATCTCACCCCCACCCCGGACCGTCAGAACGAGTCCTGGTACGTGACCGCGCACGTGACCGCCGGGGGCCACCACTACGGACTCCTGGCCCACTACCTGAACGTCGGTGACGCCAAGCAGGGGCGTGCCATCTCGGCGGTGTCGATCACCGACGAGGACACCGGCTGGTACACCAAGTCGAACGTCGCTCTGCCTGCCTGGACGGGCCTGTCCGGCAAGAAGGGCGTCGACATCCACACCGACAACATCACGTGGACCGGTGACACCAAGGAGCAGAAGCTGCACGCCAAGGTCCCCGAGGGGACCATCGACGTCACGCTCAAGCCCCAGGGCAACGTCCTCTACAACGCGGGGACGGGATACTTCCCGATGTTCGGCGACACGAAGTACCCGAACTACGAGTACGCCTTCCCCAGCGTGGACACCTCCGGGACGCTGACGCTCAACGGCCGCACCGAGAAGGTCCGGGGAGAGTCCTGGCTGGACCGCCAGTGGGGCCCCCTTCCCGACTTCTCCGCGGTCAAGGCCTCGTGGACCTGGATGAACATCAACCTGTCCAACGGTGACAAGGTCAGCCTCTGGCAGACGAAGGGCGACAAGGAGAACACCTGGGCGACCGTCCTGAAGCCCGACGGCTCCGAGACCGTCGCCGAGGCGATCGTCACGCCCGACGAGTCCACCCTGTGGACCAGCCCGGACTCCGGCAAGAAGTACCCCACGCGCTGGAAGGTCGCGATCCCGGGTGAGCACGCCAAGCTGAACATCAAGGTCTACGCCAAGAACCAGGAACTGGTGACGGGCCGCCTGGAAGGCAGCGCCGCCGTCACCGGCGCCTACGGACACCGCCCGGTCGCCGGTTCCACCTACATCGAGGTCACCGGCCGCTGAACGGCGACGGGGCGAGCCCTCCTGCCTGCCCCGCAGCCAACTCCCGGCACCACGGCGAAGACCACGGCCACGCGGGCGCTCCACCAGCGCCCGCGTGGCCGTGAGCGCATCGCCGTCCCTCGTCGCCCTGAGTCCCACCTGGTCGGGCACTGGGCGGCCGGCATCCCGCCGACCAGGGGGAAGTGAGGCGATCGATCTTCGGCTGTGCGCGAGCCCTCATCGGTCGGCTCGTCGGCCGGCTCCGGCGCCCCCTTCGCTTCTTGACCGCCTGCGGAATGGAACATAGCTTTATTTCGGACCGCATTTCGGTTCGATGGTCCGAATGACGGACCGTCTCTCCTTCCGGGTTGGCGGCGCTCGAACAGGAGCGAGTGCCTCCCGTCAACGAGCGAGGACTGCGTCAGTGGACGTCGATCGTCATTCCGAAGCGGTGCCGCCGCATTCGGCGGCGGCTCACATGCGGCGCGGTTCCGTTGTCATCGGCCCTGTCCTCGGGAGCGCTCCATGACGGTTTCATCCTCTGCACCCCGCTCACTTCTGCTGTCCCGCCGTGACCTGGAGTTCCTGCTCTACGACTGGCTCGACGTCGAAACACTCGCCAAGCGCGAGCGGTACACCGATCACACCCGGGAGACGTTCGACGCCGTCCTGGACCTCTGCGCCCAGATCGCCGAGGAACGTTTCGCTCCGCACAACAGGCTGAACGACCAGCAGGAGCCGAAGATCGTGGACGGCCGGGCGGTGGTGCCGCCCGACATCAAGAGCGCCCTCGACGCGGTCGCGGACGCCGGGTTGCTCAGCGGCGGCATGGATGCCCGCGTCGGAGGCCTGCAACTCCCGCAGGTGGTCCAGACCGCCTGCTTCCTCTGGTTCCAGGCGGCGAACATCGGCACGTGGGCGTACGCCATGCTGACGGTCGCCAACGCCAACCTGCTGCTCGCCCACGGCACCGACGAGCAGGTCGCCACCTACGTCCGCCCCATGGTCGAGGGTCGCTATCACGGCACCATGTGTCTGTCCGAGCCGCAGGCGGGGTCCTCGCTGGCCGACCTCACCTGCCGCGCCGAGCCCCGAGACGACGGCACCTTCCGGATCTTCGGCAACAAGATGTGGATCTCCGCAGGAGACCACGAGTTGGGGGAGAACATCGTCCACCTGGTCCTGGCGAGGATTCCGGGTGGTCCGCCCGGAGTGAAGGGCCTGTCACTCCTCCTCGTACCCAAGTACCTGGTGAAGGCCGACGGCACACTCGGCGAGCGCAACGACGTGGTCCTCGCCGGGCTGAACCACAAGATGGGCTACCGCGGTACGACGAACACGCTGCTGAACTTCGGTGAGGGCAGTTACCGGCCCGGCGGCGAGCCGGGCGCGGTCGGGCATCTCGTCGGCGCGCCGCACCAGGGGCTCGTCGCCATGTTCCACATGATGAACGAGGCGCGGACCGGCGTCGGAGCGGGGGCGACGGCGCTGGGATACACCGGCTACCTGAAGTCCCTCGCGTACGCCCGTACGCGCACCCAGGGACGCCCGGCGGGAGCGAAGGACCCCACCGCACCGCCGGTGCCCCTCGTCGAGCACGCCGACGTGCGGCGGATGCTCCTGGCTCAGAAGTCCTACGTGGAAGGGGCGCTGGGGCTCGTCCTGTACTGCGGCAGGCTGCTCGACGAGGAGCGCAGCGCGACCGACGAGACGGAGCGCGCGCGGGCCCGCCTGCTGCTGGAGGTCCTCACACCGATCGCGAAGAGCTGGCCTTCCCAGTGGTGTCTGCAGGCGAACGACCTGGCGATCCAGATCCACGGCGGCTACGGCTACACCCGCGAGTACGACGTGGAGCAGCACTACCGGGACAACCGGCTCAACCCCATCCACGAGGGAACCCACGGAATTCAGGCCCTCGATCTGCTGGGCCGCAAGGTGGTCATGGACGACGGCGCCGGCCTTGCCGCGCTCGAAGTGCTCGTCCGGTCCGCTGTCGCGCGGGCCTGTGCCGTCGGCGGGGAGGCACGCGATCTCGCGGCCACTCTCGACCGGACCCTCACCCGGCTCGTCGAGGTGACCCGGACGATCCACACCGCCGACGTGCCCGTCGGCGTTCGCCTGGCCAACGCGTCGGTGTATCTGGAGGCGGCCGGGCATGTCGTCGTGGCCTGGATCTGGCTGGAGCAGTTCCTGGCCACCGGCGACGGCGGCGACGCCTTCCGGCAGGGCAAGCGGCAGGCCTGCCGTTACTTCTACCGCTACGAACTACCCCGTACCACAGTGCAGTTCGACCTGCTCGCGCGCCTGGACACGACGACGCTGGACACCGGTGACACATGGTTCTGAGGGGATGACACCGACGACCCCACCGGCCCGCAGCCAGTACCACGGCGACGGTGCCCTCGCGGTCGTCGTACTGGCCCGGCCGGTGCTGAACCTTTCTTCGACGTGGCGGTGTTCGTCGCCACCGCGGAAAGCGCTGATGCCCCTGAGCGGAGGGCCCCAGCGCCGGGCCGAGGGAGCCGAGCCGACCAGAGCGAGCGGGCCGATCCACACAGGGGAGCGTTGTCGGCGGAGACATTGGAGCGCCGGAGCGCGGCGAACCGCGTTCTTCCCGAGGAAGGCGTCGCCGAAGCCGCGCGCAAGCCCGCGCACCGCGTCGCCGCCGGCCCCACCTGCGCCTCGTTCCTCCGCGACGGCCCCGGCAAGGCGCCGTGCACGGGCCGATGACCTGCCGATGGTGATCATCGGCAGGTCATCGAACGCGGCCGGTACAGGAGGCGCGGGCAGCGCCCTGGCCCCTGGCGCGTGACCGATTCCCCTGCTCCGCCCTCACACCCGAACGGTCATCCCACCTGCGGCGGATCCACGAAGAAGTCGAGTTCCGGTTCCCGGCCCCCGCCGTACCCGGAGAGATCCGTGTGACCGGCTTCGGTCAGGACGTCGGCGTCGACGAGGGTCTGGCCGGTCTGTTCGCGCGGTGGGCGGGAGAGCACGGCGAGGGCCGCGTCCGCCATGATCTCGGGGCCGCGTGACCGGGAGGTGAGGCTCTCGCCGTCCAGGACGTTGGCCACGGCGGCGGTCGCGATCAGGGTCTGCGGCCACAGGCAGTTCGCGGCGATGCCGTCCTCGGCGAACTCGGCCGCCCAGCCGAGAGTGAGCAGCGTCATCCCGTACTTCGACAGGGTGTAGGCGGGGTGGGCGCCGAGCCAGCGCGGGGCGAGGTTGAGCGGCGGTGACAGGGTCAGGATGTGGGCGTGGTCGGACCGTTTTAGGTGCGGCAGGCAGGCCCGGGTCAGCAGGAAGGTGCCCCTGCTGTTGATCGACTGCATGAGGTCGAAGCGTTTGACGGGCAGTTCCTCGGTGCCCCGCACATCGAGGGCGCTGGCGTTGTTGACGCAGACGTCGACGCCCCCGAACCGGTCCACCGCGGTGGCGATCGCGCGCTCGACGTCGGCCTCCTCACGGACGTCACCGACCACCGCGACGGCGGATCCGCCGGCGGCCTCGATCGCGGCGACCGCTGTGTGCACGGTCCCCGGCAGCCTCGGATCCGGCGTGTCGGTCTTGGCCAGGAACACCGCGTTGGCGCCCTCGCGGGCCGCGGCGGTGAGTATGGCGAGCCCGATGCCACGGCTGCCGCCGGACATCACGATGGTCCGGCCCTTCAGTGATGTCCCCATGCCGGGGTGCTCCTGTCGTCTGTCGTGCATCGGGTGTCAGCACCCGGTGAAGCGCGGGGGCCGCTTCTCCAGGAAGGCGAGGGCGCCTTCGCGGAGGTCGTCGGAGGTGCGGCAGCGGGCGACGGCCTCGATCGCGTGAACCAGCGCGGCGCTGCCCGCCGCTTCGTCGCCCTCGCTCAGGCGGCGGACGGCTTGTACGGAAGCCTTGGCGGCGCGGACGGAAAGGGGGGCGTTCGCCGCGATGGTGGCCGCGAGTTCGTCGACGACCTTGCCCAACTCGGCGGGTTCGACGACCCGGTCGACCAGGCCCACGGCGTGCGCCTCGGCGGCCGGCAGCCGGCGTCCGGTGAACAGCAGGTCGCTCGCGACCGACGGCCCCACGGTCTGGACGAGCGCGGCGGTCTGCGCCAAGGGGTAGCCGACGCCCAGGCGTGCGGCCGGTATGGCCAGGACACTGCGGGTGTCCGCGTAGCGCAGGTCCGCGCCCAGGGCGAGGGCCATGCCCGCGCCCAGGCAGTAGCCGTGGATACGGGCGATGACGGGCACCGAGAGCGCCGACAGCTGTGTGAACAACGTCGTGGCGGCGTCGTCCGCCGCCTGCCGTGCGGCCTCGTCCTGGCGGCCCGGGAACTCGCTGATGTCCGCGCCGGAGACGAAGGCCTGCTCGCCCGCGCCGCGCACGACGACCACACGTACGTCCTGGTCCTCGTCCATCGCCCGTAGCGCGGCGGCGAGTTCGGTCATCATCGCCACTGACAGCGCGTTGCGCCGGGTCGGGTTGCTGATCTCCACGGTGCCGACCGCGTCCCGTACCTCGGTGCGGATCCGTGGCGAGGATGTGCCGGTCGCCGCGGTCATCCGACCTTCTCGGCCACAAAGCGGTTGCGCAGCGCGCCGATCCCCTCGATGCGCACTTCGAACTCCGACCCGTCGCGCAGGAGCACCTTCGGCTCGCGTACGAATCCCACCCCCGACGGGGTGCCGGTGAGAATCAGGTCACCCGGCTCCAGGGTCATCACGGTGGTGATGTAGGCCAGCAACTCCGGTACACCGAACAGGAGTGAGGAGGTGCGGTCGTCCTGGAGGACCTCACCGTCGAGCGTGCCCTTGATGGAGAGGTCGGGCCGTGCGCCGCCGAGGCGCGTGGCGGGCACGACGACCGGCCCGACAGGGGTGAGGCCGTCCCACGCCTTTCCGGCGACCCGCTGCGTGGTGTGGAACTGGAAGTCGCGCACGGAGACGTCGTTGGCCGCGGTGTACCCGAAGATGACGCTCTCCGCGTCCTCGGCCGCGATCCGACGCGCACGGGTACCGATGACCACGGCGAGCTCGCTCTCGTAGTCGATCTGGTCCGATTCCGGTGGCAGGGCCACTTCGGCGAAGGGCCCTGTCAGCGAGGTGTGCCATTTCGGAAAGAGATCGGGGTGAGCCGGTCCTGTGTCGCGGCCGCCCTCGTGCACGTGTGCCAGGTAGTTCTGGCCGATGCAGATGACCTTGCCCGGGCGTCCGACCGGGCTCAGCAGCCGATGGTCCGGCGCGTCGATCACGGGGCCGGCCTCGATGGCCCCCGGGTCGCCCTCAGCCGCCTCCAGCAGCGGGGGCAGGTCGTCGAAGACCTGGCCCTCCACCAGGGCGAGGCGTGCCTTCGCCGCCCCGTCCCGCCTCAGGGCGACCACGGGGCCACCGCCGTGCAGGACCCGGGCGAGGCCGAGCCCGTCCGTCCAGTCCGCCGGTGAAGCGGGCGTCGCAGTGGTCATGAAGGTGCCCTCCTGTGTCATTTCTGCGCCTCGGCGCTGCGAGCGGCCGGGGCGGCCGCCTCCGCCCTCGCGTGCGTGGCATGGGCCGTGGACGTGTCGGCATCGTGCACGCCGACGACGCCGTCCTCGACCAGGGCGGCGATCCGGTCGTCGTCGTATCCCAGTTCGGCCAGGACCGCGATCGTGTCCGCGCCCAGTTCGGGTGCGCGGCCACGGGCGCGCGGCGCCCCGTCGGCGACGATGGGGGTGTTCACGATCGTCGGTTCCGCGAAGCGCTCCTCGTCGTGCACGAACAGGCCGCGCGCGGCGAACTGGTCGTCGGTGAGGATGTCGCTGATGCCGTTGACCGGACCGCAGGGCACCCCTGCCGCTCGCAGCGCGCCCATCCAGTGATCCCGGGGGGCCGTGGCGAAACGTGCCTGGATGATCTCCGCGAGGGGCGCCCGGTGCTGGAAGCGTTCGTACTCGGTGGCGAAGCGTGGGTCGTCGCGCAGATCGAGCTCCAGGACGGCGCACAGCGTCTCCCATGCCCGATCGACCGCGCCGAGCACGAGGGTGGCGCCGTCCTGGCAGGTGAACGCCTCGTAGGGGGCGGCCAGTCGGTGTGCCGTGCCCAGCGGGGCCGGTTCCACACCCGTGGCCACGTAGTCGGCGACCTCCCACAGCGACCAGGCGGCCACCGAGTCCGCGAGCGCGACGTCGATGTACGCGCCGCCGCCACCGGCGCGTGCGCGCAGCAGGGCGGCCAGGACGCCGATCGCTCCCCACATGCCGGTGCCCACGTCGGATATGGGGAAGCCCGCCTTGGCCAGTTGCCCGTCGACCGACCCGGTCACGGACATCAGCCCGCTGTAGGCCTGTGCGATCAGGTCGATGCCCTTCGCGTCGCGCATCGGGCCGAACTGCCCGAAGCCGGAGATGGAGCAGTAGACGAGGTCGGGGCACTCCGCCCGCAGATCCTCGTAACCCAGTCCGAGCCGCGCCATCGCGCCCACCCGGAAGTTCTCCACCAGGACGTCGCTGCGTCGCGCCAGGGAGCGCACGATGTCGGCGCCGGCGGGGGACTTCATGTCGACCGCGAGGCTCTGCTTGTCGCGGTGGGTCAGGTCGAAGGGGATCGACCTGCGCTCCGGGCCCATCCGCCGGGCGCGCATGCCGTCACCCTCGACCGGTTCGATCTTGAGAACGTCCGCGCCGAGGTCGGACAGGATGGTCGTGCAGTAGGGGCCGGCCAGGGCCCCGGTCACATCCAGGACGCGTACGCCTCGTAGGAAGGCGGGGCCGGGCCCGGCGGACTCCGTTGTCGCTGTCATGGCGCCTTTCAGCTGGTGTCGGTCCGTATCGTGGATCGATGGACCGTAATAAGGACCTCCGGCAAACTTAGGCCCGGTATTCCGGGAGCGTCAAGCAGGTGTGTCAAGCAGGTGGGAGGGATGCTCGTGGGGCCCGCGAGCCGGGCATCGCGACACCGTCGGCTCACCGCCGGGTGGAGTCCGGTGGCCTCGCTCCTGGATGTGCTCGGCGCCACCGGACGGACCCGCGTCCGGTGAGCCCGGGGCAGCCGAATCCGGCGGGTGGTGGCGGCCTCGCTCCCGTGCCGGGGGCGGAGTCGACCCATCCCCGCGCCGTTCCGCGCCCAAGGGCGGCCGGCCCGGAAACGAACAGAGCATCCCGGCCGAGGGCGGCTTCCACCGGGATGCCCCGGGACCAGGTGCCGACGGGCTCGAGGCGGGCCGGTGCCGCTGGAAGCGGTGGATGAATGGCGGCCCGGGAACCGGTGGTGGACCGCGTTCCGGACCAGGAGACCTACTAGCGGTCCATGGGGTGCTGGGGATAGTTTCTGGAACGCCTCCGTGGGTTCGGACGTCCGCCGAGAGGGTTCTGGGGGTGGCCGGCGGACACGCATCCGCCGGCCACCCCGCGAAGATCAGGAGCGCGGATACATGTTGGATGCTGACCTCGCGGTCGACGGGCTCGGGGCCGGGCGCAGAGATGTTGGCGTTCTGGCCGGCCGGGCCGCTTACCGCGTGGCGATCTTCGAGAAGTTCCCCGCGCCCTACCGGTTGCCCGGGGAGGTGCGCCGGCCGGCGAGATCGCGTGCCTCGTGCCCCACGCGGCAAACCCTCACCGGACCGGCGAGTGGCACGGGTCCCCGGCCGGTGCGACGCCACCACGCCCCCGCGGGTTCCGCCATCGACGTCCGCCCGTCGACGACCCGGCCGACGCCGCCGTAATCGCCCCCGTCCGCAAGGAAACGCTGAGGAGCACCTCCCATGGCCATCGCCGTCTCCGCCATCTGGACGGCTCACCCCGGCAAGGGGGACATCGTCCGCGACGCCCTGGCCAACCTGGTCCCGGCCACTCGTGCCGAACCCGGGTGTCAGGCGTACTTCGTCCATCAGGACCCTGAGCGGCCCACCGTCTTCAGGTTCTTCGAGATCTACGGCGACGAGGACGTGGTCAAGGCGCACGGCAACTACCCGCATTTCACGAAGTACGCGGTGGGCCAGGCGGCTGAGGCGTTGGCGGACCGCTCTCACGAGTTCACCACCGCGCTCGATCTCTGACGCGCAGTGCCGCGAACCGGGTGTGCTCCCGGACGTCCCGGCGATCACGAGCCGACCTGGCGGACCAGGGTCGGCGCCCAGCAGGCCGGGCGGGTCGGGATCCGGCGCGAGACCCCGGGCTCGCAGGCGTCACGGGCGTCCTTCCCACCTGCTTGACACACCTGCTTGACGCTTCCGGAATACCAGACCTAAGTTTGCCTGAAGTCCTTATCGCGGTCCGTCGATCCATCATGCGGACCGACATAAACGAAGGGCGTCATGACTGGCGACAACGGAGTCCGCCGAGCCCGGCCGGGCCTTCCCGCGTCGCGTACGCGTCCTCCTCGCTGGCCTGGGCATCGTCGCAGGGAGTCATCATGCCGAAACCGCCTGAGACCGACGTGCAGCACGCCACGCGGTTCCGTCGCTACGTTCCCGCCCCCGACGACCCGCGCGTCGCCGGCCTGCACGAGCACACGGCTCGGACATACGCCGACGCCCGGCTGAGCATTCCGGTGCTCGGCGAGGTGGCACGCCAGTGGCGCGAGAGCGCGGAAGAACCGTACGTCGGCATCACCACCGACGGCCGCGTCCGCCACGGCGTCTACGAACTCGGGGCGGTCTCCGAGGCCGAACGCCCGCCCACCGAGGCGATGCTCCGCGCGGTCGAGGAGATCCGCCGCCACACCACGCAGGAGCAGTGGCAGCGGCTGACCTATCCACTGGACGCCCCGCAGTGGCGGACCTGGAGCAACCCCGAGGTGCTGCTGTACGACAACGGCCTTCGTCTGGAGGAGGTGTCGGAGCGCACCGCGGACGCGCTGCTGGGGCTGGTGAGGGCGACCCTCGGCGAGGACGGCTACACCGTGGTGCGCCATCTGATGCGGCTCAACGGCTTCCTCGGTGAGCTCACCGGCATGAGCGGGGTCATGAACACCGGCAGCTACCAGTTCGCCGTCTTCGGCGAACCGTTCCTGGACCAGCCGTGGGGATGGCACCTGTACGGGCACCACGTGTGCGTCAACGCCTTGGTGGCCGGGGACCGGATGGTGATCGGCCCGGTCTTCCTCGGTGCCGAGCCGGACAGCACCGACGTCGGGCCGGAGGCCGGTGTCCGGCCGCTGGGTGTCCGTGAAAAGGTCGGGCTGTCGTTCGTCAACAGCCTGACTCCGCGACAGCTCTCCCTGGCCCGCAGCTACCCGGACGTGCGCGATCCACGGATGCCGGAAGGACGGGTGCACCCGGTGGAGGAGCGGTTCCTCGCGGGTGCGTTCCAGGACAACCGTGTGATCCCGGTGGAGGGCATCCGCGCCACCGAACTGGACGGCGAGCAGCAGCAGTTGCTGCTGGCCGTCATCGAGCAGTACAGCGACCTGCTGCCCGAAGGCCCACGGGCGGCCCGGATGCGCGAGGTGCGTGCGCACCTCCCGGAGACGTACCTGACCTGGATCGGTGGCGTCGACGACGAGCAGCCGTTCTACTACCGGGTGCAGAGCCCGGTGGTGCTCATCGAGTTCGACCACCACGCCGGCATGTTTCTGACCAATCCGGTCCCGGCCCGCTTCCACATCCACACCATCCTGCGGCTGCCCAACGGCAACGACTACGGCCGTCTGTTGTGGAAGCCCCGTACCTGAGAAGACCGACTCCGACCTGAACCCCTCGCCGACCGCCTGCCCCCTCCCGCACTCAGCCGGACACCGCAGGCGTCGGCGGGTACTGAGCCGCACGCCGCGAAACCCCCCGGGCAGCAGCGAAAGCCTGACTGCCCATGCCACATCAGGAGCCGCCATGGACGTCAACGTCGACGTCGTCATCGTCGGGTACGGGCCGGGAGGCGCCGTACTGACTTCCCTTCTGGGACAACGAGGCCACAAGGTGGCCGTGCTGGAGAAGTTCCCGTCCCCCTACAACCTGCCCCGGATGAGCACGCTCGACGGCGAGATCGCCCGTGTCCTGCAACACGCCGCAGACCCCGGCGAAGCGCTGAAGGACTCCGTGCCCCAGGCGACCGGGAGCCTCTACGGCGCCGACGGCGAGCGGGCCCTCGTGGACGACTGGAGCAGGACGGTGTGCGGCCACCCCCTGCGCCTCAGCCTCCACCAGCCCAACATCGAAGCCGCCATGCACGCCCGCGTGGACGCCTGCCCCTCGGTGCAGGTCCACTGGGGTACGCCCGCCACCGGCGTCGAGGACCTCGGTGACCGCGTCGTCGTCACCGCCGTCAGGGACGCGGACGGTGAGCAGATCCGCGTGAACGCCCGCTACGCCGTCGGCATGGACGGGGGCTCGAGCTTCGTCCGGCAGGCGGTCGGCATCAGGATGGACGTGATCCATCGCCATGACGACGAGTGGCTGCTGACCGACTACGACATCATCGATCCCGAGGTCGCCACCCCGCCGACCGAGATCCACCTGGACGTTCCCCGTGCCTACTACTGGGGACCGAACGGCGACCGGCGATGCCGCATCGACATGAGACTGCTGCCCGACGACCCCGCCGAGGTCCGCACTCATGAACACGCACTGGGCTTCCTGCGGGACAAGACCGGCATCGCAGCGCAGTCCGTGCGCATCACACGGCAGGTCAACTACCGGTTCCGCTCCGAGATCGCCGACCGGATGCGGGTGGGCAACGTCTTCATCGGCGGTGACGCCGCCCATCTCATGACCCCCTCCGGGGCGCAGGGATCGTGCAGCGCGATGCGGGATGCCATCAATCTGGCGTGGCGTCTCGACCTCGTGCTCGACGGCCGGACCTCCGCCTCGGTTCTCGACAGCTACGGGCCGGAGCGGCTCGCCCACGTCGCCCCCGTCGTCCAGGCTTCGCTGATGGCGTGGACCCTGGCCGCGGAGACGGACCCGGACAAGGCCGCCGCCCGCGACGCCTTCCTGCGCGCCGGCGAGGTGTCCCTCCCGTCGGTGCCGACGCTGACGGCCGGACTCCTGCGGGACACGCCCGAGGGCGGCCTGGCTCCGCTGGCCGGCTCGCTGAGTCCGCAGGGGCGCGTCCGTATCGGGGAGCGCAGCGGGCTGCTCGACGATCTCGTCGGCTTCGGTTTCCAACTGGTCAGCCGGGTCCCGGTCGCGGAGTTGCTGACGCCGGCCCACACCGGCCTGCTGGAGCGACTGGGCGTTCATGTCGTCGTCCTCGGTCCGGACCGCGTCGAGGACGTCGACGGCACCTACCGGACCTTCCTGGACGAGAACGGCCTGGTCGCCTACCTCAGCCGCCCGGACTTCTACCTCTTCGGCACCGCGGCGACGGCTGAGGATGTCCCCCCACTGATCGACGCCCTGGCCGCCGCGCTGGCACGGACCGAACTCCCTGCCTCTTCGGCCACGCAGCCACCCGTCCCGCAGCCCGGAGCCGCCTTCACCCGGGCAACGGTCCCGGCCGGCGAATTCACCCTGCACTACGCCGAAGCCGCCCCCGCGGCCCCCCTCGGCACCTTCGTGTCACTGCCCGGTTCCGCCGGCCTGGAGATGTCCACCGCCAAGGACCGCCTGGCCGAGCGGTACCGGGTCGTGGAGATCAACCCCCCGGGCTGGGGCGACCAGACGGATGTGTCCCGGCCGATGTCCCAGAGCGAGATCGGAGCGTTGCTGGCCGAGGCGGTCGCCCACCTCGTCGACGGCCCGTTCGTCCTGCTGGCGACCTCCATGGGCGGCGCCAACGCGCTGCACATGGCCGCGAGGATCCCGGACAGGGTGCAGGGCATCATCCTCGAAGCGTCCATGGCGCCGAGCCGACCCGAGGACCAGCGCCCTCTGGCGGCAAGCGCTCCTGCGATCCACCCCGACAAGCCGTGGGCCACCCCCGGGTACGTCGCGCACCAGATGGCGAACCGGATCCGGATGATCCAGCTGACACCACCGGACACGGACGCCACCGAGGCGATCGCCGTCGTGCGTGAGCGTGGGATCCCGGTACTGGGGCTGCTCGGCACCGACGACGAGATCCTGAAGCCGTCCCAGGAGGAGACCTTCCGCACCGTCCTGCCCGAAGGGGAGTTCCGGCTGGTTCCCGGTGGCCGGCACGACCTGCAGAACACCACACCAGAGGAATTCGTCGATCTCGTCGAGACCTTCGTCGCGGACCGGGTCGGTTCCGCCACGAGCAATCGGTGAGGCCTTCGTATGCCGGACCAGCCGATCCGCCGCAAGCGAATGACGGCCGAGCGGTGGGTCGAACTGCTCACGACCGCCCTCGACGTGATGCGCGAGGTCGGCTACGAGGCCATGACCATGGAGGCGGTGGCGGTCCGGGCCCGCTGCAGCAAGGCCACGCTGTACCGCATCTGGCGCGGCAAACCGCAGATGATCGTGGCGGCGTTGTACGCCACGCGGCGGGTGGACATAGGCGCGATCGACACCGGCACGTTGCGCGGTGACCTGCTGGCCCTGTGCGGCCAACTGGTGGCGGATGTGCAGCGGGACACCGAGTTGTTGGCGGCGCTCGCCCACGCCGTGCTCATCGACCCGGAGCTCGCCTCGGCCATGCGCACGTCGCTCGTCGAACCCGAGTCCGCCGCGCTGGACGGATTCGTGGAACGAGCCGTCCGGCGCGGCGAACTGACCGCCCGGCCGGCCGCCGTCGAGTTCCTGCCGCAGCTGCTGTTCGTCGCGCTGATGGCCCGGCCGCTGACCGAGGGGGCCTTCCTCGACATGGACTACGCGACGCGTTACATCGACCTGGCGATCATGCCCGCGCTGCTGGCCGACCGCCCTGTCGTTCCTCCCGCTTTCGAGTCATGAGCATGTCCCCTTGAAACTGTGGCACATCAGTCTTGCCGAGCTGACCTATCGAAAGATCCTTTCAGGAGGCGAAAAACCTGGTGCAAGTAGCGGTTCCCGGCGAGCGGTGAACTCGTCGGAGAACGTCGCCAGGACACGCATGAAATGACATCTGGCCAGGTCTGCCGCGCGTCGCCGCGTGGTTCGAGGAGGAATCGTGACCGTCCCGCCCGTGACGGACGTCGACATGTTCGCGACGTCGGATGAGCGCACCAGCTACGAGCAGTACCGACAGTTGCGCGAGCTGGGTCCTGTTGTCAGGCTGCGCTAACCGGACGCGTACGCGGTCACGCGTTACGCCGAGGTGAAAGCCGCGTTGGCGGATCACGCGTCGTTCATTTCCGGCGAAGGCGTGGGCTTCAATCCCGAGCTGAACCAGCGACCAAGGCACTGGCGAACACCGTGCGCCTCGACTCGGTCTCGGCCGGCGACTTCGACGCGGTCTTCTACTCCGGCGGGCACGGGCCGCTGTGGGACCTGGCCGAGGACACCGTGTCCGCCCGGCTGATCGAGTCGACCCTGCGCTCGGGCAAGCCGGTGGGGCTGGTGTGCCACGCGCCCGGGGTCCTGCGCCACGTCGTCAACGAGGACGGCACCCCCCTGGTCTCGGGTAAGAAGGTCACCGGATTCGCCAACTCCGAGGAAGAGGCCGCCCAGCTCACCGACATCGTCCCCTTCCTGGTCGAGGACGAACTCACCAAGCTCGGAGGTGTCTACTCCAAGACCGGCGACTGGCAGCCCTACGTCCTCAAGGACGGTCTGCTGATCACCGGGCAGAACCCGGCCTCCTCGGCTCCCGCGGCCGACGCCCTGATCGGACTGCTCAACACGGGCGGCGTGTGAGCGCCTACGTCGTCATGCTCCGCGAGCGTGTGACCGGCCCGGCCGCGGCGGCCCCTTACGCCGGCGCGGCCGGGGCGGCCCGGGCGGGCACGCGGTGACACCATGCCTGCCCGAAGAGCAGGAGAGCCGATCCATTCCCGCACAGCCCCGAGACGGTGACCACCGTCGAGAGCGGTTGGCCGAGTCGTCGTACCGGGGGACTCCGCACCTCTTGCAGCCGATGCAAAGATGCTGGTCGTCTCGCGCAGGCGACGACGTTGCCGGTGGGCGAGGGGATGCGGTCCCGACTGCCGACGGCGCGCGAGCCGGGCCCGTTCGACGGCGTCTACGAGCCCACCCGGGCGACTTCCTCCGTGTCGCGCCCCCGGCGCGCTCTCGCCACACCGGCCGGAAGGCCAAGCGCCTCCGGAACGCACCTGCCAGTCGTCGGGCGTTCGTCAGCGACGCGCGAGTTCCGCCGAGATCCGCTCGGTCGCCTCCGTCACCATCTGTCCGTAGGGTTCGTGGAGATCGTCGGTGAGTCGGTAGCTGGGCAACGAGATCGACAGGGCGGCCACGGGCTGTCCCTGGCGATCGCTGATGGCCGAACCGACCGCGGAGACGTCCGGTCGCCACCGCCCGGGGTTGACGGCGAAACCCCGTGCCGCGACGGCCTCCAGCTCCGCGAGAACCTCCTTGCGGGTGAGGCGTGCGCCGGTGGCCAGATCGACGACGGGCGGGATGCGGGCGGCCCGCTCCGAGAGCGGGAGGCGGGAGAGGTAGGCCCAGCCCGACGCCGTAAGGACCATGGGCACCCGCTCCCCGACCTGCGCGACCGTTTGAACGGGCCGGGTCGACGGCACCTTGTCGATCAGGACCAGCGACTCGCCGTCCGGGACGGAAAGGTGGATGTTCTCGTCCGTTCGCCGGCCGAGGTCTTCCAGGACGGGGCGGGCTCGTTCTCGGAGGTCGTCCTGAGTCATGACCCTCGCTCCGACCGCGAGCGCCCGGGCGGTCAGGACCCAGCGCTGTTCTCCCGGCGCTCCCTGCGGGGCCAGCCAGCCGGCCTCGCCCAGAGTGCGCAAGATCCTGTGGACCGTCGCCTTCGGGATTCCCAGCGACCTCGCGAGGGCGCTGATTCCGACGGGTTGTGACCGGGCGACGGCTTCGAGGACATCGAGGGATCGCAGCACCGACTGCATTCCCTGCCGTGTGCCCGACGACTCACTCACGCTCTCTCCTTCGGTGGTGGACCCCGTCATCGTAGTGAGGGCGCCATGGAGTGCTTCTGATCGTAGCCGTGAGCCCTTCGGTCCGTATCGTGGATCACTTAACCGCATAATGGGTCGATTCTACGCTGAACTCGTGCCCAGGGAGCCGACGAGGAACCACCGGTCAGCCGGAGAAAGTCCGGCTGACCGGCCGCAGGCACCGGCCCGCGCCCGCTGCTGGACGCCATGCGTTTCGACCGGAGCGAGGGGGGCCGCTCGTCGTCGGTTTCATCTCCGCCTACGAGGGGTCACCGTTGGAGGCTACGAGCTCGGGTTCGGCCGTCAATGAGGAGCCGGCCGCGAAGGCCGTTCAGCTGCTGCGCCGTCTCGGCGCCACAGAACGGTTCCTTCGCCGGGCCGTGCCGGTGGACTGGGGCCGTGGACATCAACCACCTGCCCGACGGCCCCGACCGGCAGGACTGCGACACGGAACTCGCCGGCTCCGACCCCCTGGTGGGCACCGGCTGGACGTACGGCTACGACGCCGAAGAGGCGCCCATGTCGTGAGCTCCCGCTCGGACGACGGCGCTCACGTCCTTCGACGCGACTTCGGATCCCGGGCTCGAGCAGCTGAGCCCGCCCCCTGATCACCGGCCATGCCCTCAGCGGTCAGGGCGGTCTGTCGCCTGCGGGCCCGGCCCCCGGTGCTCCTGCCGACGACAACCACAGGAACACCGTGCGTCCTCAGTCGAGCGGACCCCCGGGAGGGGATTTTCGGCGGTGGTCCCCGCCCGCGATCGTGTTGCGGAGGATTCCGAGACGCTCGACCTCGACCTCCACCGCGTCGCCGGGCCGCAGCAGCCAGGGTGGTGTGCGGGCGTAGCCGACACCGGCCGGGGTGCCGGTGGCCAGCAGGTCACCGGGGCACAGCGTGAGGGTGCGCGAGATGTGGGCCAGCGTCTCGCCCACGTGGTGGATCATCTGGCTGGTGGAGGCGTCCTGGACGGTCGTGCCGTTGACCCGGGTCCGCACTCGCAGTCCGTCCCGCAGGTCACCCACCTCGCCGGCGGGCACCAGGGGGCCCAGCGGGCCGGAGTGGTCGGCGTTCTTCCCGAGGGTCCACTGTGAGGTCAGTTTCTGCGCCCGCCGTGCGGTGACGTCGTTGAACGTCGAGTAACCGACCACCGCATCGAGCGCCTCGGCGGGGTCCGCGTCCACCAGACGTCGGCCCACCCAGGCCACGATCTCGCCCTCCCAGTCGAGACCATCCTCGGTGGATGGCACGGGGATCTCGGCCCCGCCGACCGTCAGCGACCGCGTCCACCGCGCGAACAGCGTGGGGTGCTCGGGCAGTTCCTGGTCGCGGTAGGACCCTTCGGCGGCGTGTTCGAGGTAGTTCAGGCCGACGCACAGCATCTGTGCCTCCGGCAGCACCGGCGGCACCAGGCGCGCCTCACCCACTGCCACCACCTCGCCGTCCGGCGGGCGGGCCAGCCATGTTTCGGGGTCGGCCCAGAAGTCCCGCAGCCCGGTCATCAGGGTGAGCGGTCCGCCGTCGGGCGACAGGTTCGCCACCTGCACCTCGTCGCCGTACGCCACTCCCACGATCTGCATCCGCACTCCTCGGCTCGGAGACGACACGGTCGCCATACCTTCTAAAGGTTACAACCTTTATGATTGAATGTCGGCATGGTAACCGAGAACCGCGCCCTGCTGGCCGGCCTCAGCGCTCCCGGCGGCACGCGGGCCGAGCAGCTCGCCGCGGCACTTCAGAGCCGTATCCGCGAACTGAGTCCCGGCTCCGCGATCGGCACCATCGAGGAGATCCGTCAGGAGTCCGGTCTGGCCCGCGCCACGGTCAGCGAAGCGATCCGGCTCCTGCGTGACCGAGGGGTGCTGGAAATCCGCCCTGGTCGCGGGGGCGGGCTGTTCGTCGCGGACCAGAGCCCGGTGGTCCGGTTGCGCCACACCCTGCTCAGCGTCGCGGGCGAGCCGGGCACGGTCGCGGACGCCATCGAGCTGCGCAACCATCTCGAGGAACTCGTCGCCGTCGGCGCCGCCCGGTGCGCGGGCGAGGCCGACGTCCAGGCGCTGCGGGCCTGCCTGGACGACATGGCGGCCGCGCCGGACTGGGACGCCTTCCTGCGCGCCAACTGGACATTGCACGAGCGCATCGCGCAGCTGTGCCCGAACGCGATGGCCCGCGCGGTCTACGTCGGCACGCTCGGGCACCTCACGTCGTCCACCGCACGCGCCGCCGACCGGGACGCCGAGGCCTACCGCGCGAGGCGGCTGCGGATCCACGCCGACCTGGTGGAGGCGATCGCCTCCGGGGACGAGGACGCCGTCGGAGCGGCCGTCGCGCGCCACAACCACACCGACTGAACGTACGGGGTCACGGGAGCCGTCATGCCATCAGCCGAGTACCGCAGGTACCTCTACCCGTCCAACTCGCCGCGGCTGTCCTCGATCAGAGGCATGGACGCCTACGAATACCGGGAGGCCGCCAAGGCGGGCCCGTTCACCGGCGCGCTGATCCGCGGCTGGAAACCCCTGCAGTTCGCCGAGTTCCGTGGGGTGACCGAGGACGGCAGGCCGCGGCCCGAGGTGCACGCCTGGGAGCCGGCCCGCCCCGGTGAGGAGGCTCCCGTCGCCGACATGGTCGCCGCGGCGCGGGACCTGCTGACGGCGCTGGACGACGAGGGCCGCGCGAAGCTGCTCCACCCGGTGGACGCGGTCGAGTGGCAGACCTGGGCCAACCCGGAGTTCCTGCAGATCGACACCGGCGTCCGCCTGGAGTTCCAGCCACCCGAGGTCCGCGGGAAGGCCCTCGCCCTGGTCGAGGCGTCGCTGAGCCCCGAGGGCTTCCGGCTGGTGCACGACATGATGCTGATCAACGGCTTTCTCGGCGAGGTCGTGGGCCTGGAGACCATCCTCAACGAGTTCAGCTACAACGTCGCGCTCTACGGCGACCCCGACCCCACCGCCCCGTGGGGCTGGCAGCTGTTCGGCCACCACTGCGCCGTCCACTGCCTCGTCGTCGAGGGGCGCATGGTCGTCAGCCCTGTCTTCCTCGGAGCCGAACCCAACGAGATCGACGACGGCCCCCGCGGCGGCACGGTGGCCTTCACCGACCGGATCCGGCTCGGCACGGACCTCATGGCCGCGCTGCCGCAGGACCAGCGCGCCACCGCGACCGTGTACCGGCACATGGTCGACCCCGCCATGCCGCCCGGCCGCATCCACCCTGGCGACGAACGGCACCTCGCCGGCGCCTTTCAGGACAACCGGGTGATCCCGGTCGAAGGCCTGAGGGTCGCGGACATGCCCCAGCGGGCCAAGGAGATCCTCCTGGCGATCGCCGAGTCGTTCGTGGCCCTGCTGCCCGACGGCCCGCGCGCGGCCCGGATGCGCGAGATCCGCGACCACCTCGACGAGACATGGTTCAGCTGGATCGGCGGGCACGAGGCCGGTGACGTCTTCTACTACCGGCTCCAGTCGCCGGTGCTCATCGCCGAACTCGACCACCACTGCGGCGTCTTCCTCGACTACGACACCCCCAAGCCCTTCCACGTCCACACCGTGCTGCGTACTCCGCACGGCAACGACTACGGCCGCGCCTACGTGCGCGCCTGGCAGGCACGGAACGCCTGAGGGTCCTTGCACTCTGAGCGGAGGCGCGCGATGCTGCACTACATCGGCGTGTCGTTCCCGCAGTCCGAGGACGAATACCACGCGTGATCCGCTCCTTCTTCGGCGACCAGGCCGACAAGACCCTCGCGGAATGCCCGGCCTCCGACTACGCCGACCCCGCCTACGCCCGGCTGCGGTCCTCACCGACAGCGGTACGCCCGGCAGCCTGGGCGGCTGCGGCCAACTCGCGGCCGCCGACATCTTCGCCGCGCACACCGCCACCTAACTTCTACGAGCTGTACGACCCGAACGCGCCACCTCTGACGGTCCCCGAACCGCCCAAGGGCTCCCAGATGTTCGGCGCACAGCGCCGAGCCGGCCTGTCTCTTCCAGGACGGCTTCGCCCAGCAGCCCTCGCGGTTCACCCCCGCGCAGACGGCGTCGTCCGACAGGATCATGCGGTACTGGGTCACGTTCGCCGGGCGGGGCGACCCCAACGGCCACGGCCAACCCGACTGGCCGGCGTACCAGGGCAGCGGCAACGGCATCGTGCAGCTCGCCCGGACAACGTCTCGACGATGCCGGACTTCGCGGCCCAACACCACTGCGCCTTCTGGCGCACTCTTGGACGGGCGTAGCCGAGCGTGACCCCGGGCGACGCGCGGTCTCCTGCCCGGCGTTACCGGCGGGCTGTGTCTGGCTTGGTCGCCAGCACCTTGTGCGGTTTCGCTCGGTCCTTACTCCATGGTTCGGTCGAACTCGTCCTTGTCGAGTGCGCGGTGCGGCAGAGGAGTCGGATGGTCCCGGTCGTGGCGCAGACCGTCCAGGAGGAGGACGAGGTAGCGCCTCCATACGGCGGGGGCGACGGTTCGGCTGTGCTCGGTGACGGCGCCGAGCATGAGCTGGAGGAGGGGGAAGTCGGTGGGTTCGAGGTCGCCGCGGAGCTGGCCGGCCTGCTGGGCGCGTGCGATGAGGGCGCTGACCGCGGGGATGAGGCGGTCCCGGGCCGCGGCCACACGGATCTTGCCGTGCAAGCCCTCCAGGAAGGCTTCCCTCAGCCCGCGGTCTTCGGCGAAGTCCTCGGCGGTAGCCAGGAAGAACTGGACGAATCCGTCCCAGGGGTCTTCGTGGGTGAGTGCCTGTTCGGCCAGTGCGATGAGATGTCCCGCGCCCTCTTCGAAGACGGCCTCGACGAGTTGTTCGCGGTTGGTGAAGCGGCGGTAGGCGGTGCCGACGCCGACGCCTGCGTGACGCGCGATGTCGTCGATCGTGACATCGAGTCCACGTTCGGCGAAAACTTCCCGGGCAGCGGCGAGGATGCGCAGCCGGTTGCGTTCCGCGTCGGCCCGAAGGGGGCTCGGGCGTGGTTCCGGGGATGGTGTGGGATCGGTCCTGCGGCTCATGGATCCACTGTATCCCCGTATCCGGAGATGACTTCTCCAGTTTTAGTGCTACAGTGAATGCACAACCGGAGATAAGTTCTCCAGTTTGCCGGTCGGCCTGTCGTGTGCCTCGACCGGGCGATCGTCGCGCATCCCCTCCCGTGCCACAGCTCCCACTCGGGTTGTCACTATAAGTAGCGAGAGTACGAAACAGTTTCGTTCACCAGTCGCCACCTGCGTTCCTTCAGGGCGACACCTCACCAGGAGTCATCATGCGCAAGACCACCGTCGGGGCGGCAGCCGTCGCCGCCGCGCTCATCGCCTCGCTCACCCTCGCCGCGGGAGGAACGGCCACGGCGACCACCGCCTCCGGGCGGGGGCTGAGGCAGACCGGTCTTCCGGTCGCCGTCGACCCCGCCGCGGGCCTCACCCCCAACGCCGACCCGGCCACCCAGTCCTGGTACGTCACCGCGCACGTGAGGGCCGGGGGCCACCGGTACGGATTCATGGCCAACTACCTGACGTCCGGCGACGCGAAGCAGGGGACCGCCCTCTCCTCCGTGTCGATCATCAACGAGGACACCGGCTGGCACACCAAGTCGGAGCTCGCCCTGACGCCCCGGACGGGCCTGTCCGACAAGCAGGGCGTGGACATCCACACCGACAACATCACCTGGACCGGCGACACCAAGGAACAGACGCTGCGCGCCAAGGTCCCCGAGGGCACCATCGACGTCACCTTCCACCCCCGTGGCAACGTCCTCTACAACATGGGCACGGGCTACTTCCCCATGTTCGGCGACGCGAAGTACCCGAACTACGAGTACGCCTTCCCCACCATGGACACCTCCGGCACGCTGACCCTGGGCGGCCGCACCGACAAGGTGAGCGGAAAGTCCTGGCTGGACCGCCAGTGGGGCCCCCTTCCCGACGTCTCCACCGGCAAGGCCTCGTGGTCCTGGACGAACCTCGACCTGTCCAACGGCGACGAGATCAGCCTGTGGAAGACCAAGGAAAGCGGCAAGCAGACCACCTGGGCCACCGTCCTGAAGCCCGACGGCACCCACACCCTCGCCGAGGCGACCCTCACACCGGACCAGTCCACCCTGTGGACCAGCCCCCACACCGGCAAGAAGTACCCCACGCGCTGGAAGATCACCATCCCGGGCGAGCACGCCAAGCTCAACGTCAAGGTCTACGCCAACGACCAGGAACTGACCGTCCCCGGACCCCGCTACGAAGGCAGCGCCGCCGTCACCGGCACCTACGACCACCACCCGGTCACCGGCACCACCTACGTCGAACTCACCGGCGGACAGTAACCGTCCACGCAACGGCCCCCGCACCACCCCCCGCCACCAAACCCTCCCGCCCGTGCCGCGCACTGTCCAACCGCCCTCTCCCTTCTTCCGGCTCTGGAGTCTTCTTCATGCCTCGAACCCCCGTCGACACGAGGGGTGCGGCCACCGTGTCCGCCCTGCCGTCCGCCGACGCACCGCCTCGCCATCGCTGGTGGATCCTCGCCGTCATCGGCGTGGCCCAGCTCATGGTGGTGCTGGACGCGACGATCGTGAACATCGCCCTGCCCTCGGCCCAGAAGGACCTGGGCTTCTCCGACGGCGACCGGCAGTGGATCGTCACCGCCTACGCCCTCGCCTTCGGTAGCCTGCTCCTGCTCGGCGGCCGCATAGCCGACCTGTTCGGCCGCAAGATGACCTTCCTGGTCGGTCTCGTCGGCTTCGCCGGTGCCTCCGCCCTGGGCGGCGCCGCGGGCAGCTTCGAGGTGCTCGTCGCCGCGCGTGCCGCACAGGGCGTCTTCGGTGCCCTGCTCGCTCCGGCGGCCCTGTCCCTGCTGACCACGACCTTCACCGATGCCAAGGAACGCGCCAAGGCCTTCGGCGTGTTCGGCGCCATCGCCGGCGCCGGCGGAGCCATCGGGCTGCTGCTGGGCGGCGTGCTGACCGAGTACCTCGACTGGCGCTGGACCCTGTACGTCAACCTCGCCTTCGCCGTGGTCGCCTTCGTCGGCGGCGTGCTCCTGCTGCAGCGCACCACCCGCGACAAGTCCGCCACCATCGACATCCCTGGCGCCGTCCTGGTCGGCGGCGGCCTGTTCTGCGTGGTCTACGGCTTCTCCAATGCCGAGAGCCACGACTGGAGCTCCCCGCAGACCTGGGGCTTCCTCCTCGCCGGAGCCGTCCTGCTCGCCGTCTTCACCTGGTGGCAGACGCGCGCCGCCCACCCCCTGCTGCCGCTGCGGGTCCTGCTCGACCGCAACCGCGGCGCCTCCTTCATCTCCGTTCTGATCACCGGCGCGGGCATGTTCGGTGTCTTCCTGTTCCTGACCTACTACCTGCAGCAGAGCCTGGGTTACACGCCCGTCAAGACCGGGCTGGCCTTCCTGCCGATGGTCGCCGCACTGATGGTCTCCTCCACTCTCGCCACCAGCGTGCTGATCCCCCGTGTCGGCCCCAAGGTGATCGTGCCGCTGGGCATGGGCCTGGCCGCCGCCGGCATGGCCTGGCTGACCGCCCTCGACCTGAACAGCAGCTATGCCGCCGACATCATGCCCCCGCTGGTCGTGGCGGGTCTCGGCCTCGGCCTGGTGATGGCCCCGGCCATGAGCCTGGCCACCGCGGGCGTGGGTGCCGAGGACGCCGGCGTCGCCTCCGCCGCCGTCAACACCATGCAGCAGGTCGGCGGTTCCCTCGGCACCGCCCTGCTCAACACCCTCTTCTCCAGCGCCGTCACCGACTACCTCGACGGCAGGAACCCGGCGGACCCGGCCGTCCAGGCCCAGGCCGGCCTGGAGGGCTACTCCACCGCCTACTGGTGGTCGGCCGTCTTCTTCGCCGTCGGCCTGGTCATCAGCATCGTCCTGTACCGCCGCGGCCTACCCACTCAGGATCCCGACGCAGCACCCGTCGTCCACATGTAGGACCCCGACCGGGCCCGCGACCGCCCCCACCCTCCGAGACAGTCCGCCGCAAACCCGGCGGGCCGTCTCGGCCCGGCGCCCCAAGCACCGTCGTCGATGACGTCGCATCCCCCACACCCGGCAAGGAGAACGACCGGCATGGTCTCCGTGCTCATCGTCAACGACCAGTCCCTGCAGCGACTCGGCCTCCGGATGCTCCTGACCGCCGAGCCCGACCTGACCGTCGTCGGCGAAGCAGTCAGGGGAGCCGAGGCGGTCCGAATGAGCACCGCACTCCGTCCCGACGTCGTCCTGATGGCCACCCCTTCTCCCGACACGGACGGCATCGAGGCCATCCGACGCATCACCCGACCCGTACGCCTTCTCCTCGACTCTGCCGGCTCCGCCAGCGCAGACTGGTTCCCGCCCCGCGTCCTGGTCCTGGCCTCAACCAGCCGCGAGGGACACGCCCACGCCGCCCTGCGCGCCGGAGCCGGCGGATTCCTCCCACACAACGCCAGCCCGGACCAACTCACCGCCGCCATCCGCATCGTCGCCGCCGGAGACGCCGTCATCACCCCCGCCCTGACCCGCGCACTCATCGACGCCGTCCGCCAACAGCGCACCCCCCACCCCCTTGAGCAGCACACCAGGTCCGACACTTTCACCGGACGCGAACGCGACGTCCTCCTCGCCGTCGCCTCCGGTTGGTCCAACGCCGAGATCGCCGCCCGGCTGTCCATCGCGCCGACCACCGTCAAGTCTCACGTCAGCCACATCCTCGCCAAGATCCAGGCCCGCTCCCGCGTCCAGGCGGTGACCTACGCCTACGAGTGCGGCCTGGTACAACCGGCGGCCTGACACATGAATCGGCGCCGGGGCCGTCCTGACCGTTATGTTTGGCCATTGCGACCCATCCGGCGTGAGGTGTTGACCTGGCAGGGCACCTCCCGTACCGGTATTTCGCGCAAGCGGGTGCTGACCGACGTCGGCGTGGTCGAGCGAGCTGGGGCAGCCGTGCCGGCACGGGATGGCGATGACGGCGTCGGCGGGTGCGGCAACGATCATCCCGTCATCCACTGGTTCCCTCACGCACGCGTGAGGGAACCAGTGGCCGTTGTCGTTACGACCTCGTGAGCGCTGGTGCTGCTCGACCGTCCGCAGGTGCTTGTCCGCAGAGAGGCGCGCCCGCCGGGTCGTTGGTCAGGCGGTCTCGTCGGTGGCTTCCGGCCCGATGCCGAGTTGTTCGATCGCCGAGGTCATGTGCCTGTGCAGGACCTCTTGGGCCGCAGCCGCGTCCCCGCGCGCGATCGCGTCGGCGATGGGGGAATGGGATGTCGCGGACATGGCCACATCGCGGCGCTCGCCGGCCGCGCTCATGATCACCACCCGCATCGGCCCCTCCAGCTGTCGCCAGGTCCTGAGAAGGATCGAGTTGCCGGAGAGCTCGCACAACAGGAGGTGGAAGCCGAGATCGGCCTCGACCTTCGCGGCCAGATCCTCTCCTGACTCGAAGGCGTCGTGGAGCTTTGCCAGGGCCCTGCGCAGTGCTTCGGCCGCGTCCTGTCTGCGGGGTGACGCGATGATCTGCGCTACCGCGAGGCCTTCGAGCGCTTCCCGGACCTGGAACAGTTCCCGCACCTCGGTCGGGGTCAGCCGGGACACGCGCAGCATACCGCGGGCGCCCGCGGTGACGAGCCCCTCCTGCTGGAGGTGGCGTAGAGCTTCGCGTACCGTGCCGCGGCTCACCGACAGGTGCTCGGCGATCTCCACTTCTCCGAGATGGTCGCCGGGGCGGTACTGGCCTGTGGTGATGGCCGTCCGCAGGGCCACGAGCGCGCGCTCCCGGAGCGTCGTCGAACGGGTGAGACTGGTCAAAGCCTGACCGGACACGGTCGAAACCCCTTTCAACGCCGCGAGCGATCATTGTAGACCAGCTGTCGTCTGTTGACAGTCGGCAGTTCGACCGCTCGGGAGGGTTGACACGTTCCTTTGTCGGGCCCAGCATCGTCTCGACTGTTAACAGTCGACAGCCAACAGTGAGCTCGGGACGGCTCGCTTGCCCACGATCAAGGAGGATCGGCATGGCTGAGTTCACGACGACGCAGCAGGCGGCGCACGGGTCGCCCGAACGTCTGAGGGTCGCCGTCGGGTGCGGAGTCGGCGCGACCATCGAGACGTACGACTTCATCGGCTTCGGAACGGCCGCCGCTCTCTATTTCGGTGATGTGTTCTTCCCGGACTCCGATCCGCTCTCGGCCACCCTGCTGTCCTTCGCGACGCTCGGGATCGGCTTCGCCGCACGGCCGCTCGGCGGTGTGATCGCCGGACACCTCGGCGACCGCGTCGGCCGCAAACCCGTGTTGGTCGGATCCCTGCTGCTGATGGGCATCGCGACCGTACTGATCGGTTGTCTGCCCACGTACCAGATGGTCGGGATCTGGGCGCCGATCCTGCTGGTCGTCGTCCGCGTGATCCAGGGGCTCGCCTTCGGCGCCGAATGGGGCGGCGCCATCCTGATGACCTTCGAGCACGCACCCTGGCGGCGGCGCGGCCTGTACACGGGCATCACGCAGGCAGGCTTCCCGGTCGGGCTGCTGCTCGCCAACCTCGCCTTCCTGTTCAGCCGGCACACCCTGAACGCCACCTGGGCCTGGCGCGTGCCGTTCCTGCTCAGCTCCGTCCTGATCGCGGTCGGCATCTTCATCCGGCTCAAGATCGACGAATCACCCGAGTTCGAGGCGCTCAAAGAGTCCGGCGAAGTCGTCAAGAACCCGCTGCTGGAGGTGATCCGGGAGGACTGGCGCAACGTCCTGCGGGCTTTCTGCCTGCGGATCACGGAGACCGCCGGGTACGCCGTCTCGGTGACCTTCGTTCTGTCCTACCTGGACGACGGCGACGCCCCCGACGTCTCGAGCACCACCACCCTCACCGCCCTCGTCATGGCCGCGGCGCTCGGGATCGCCGCCACCACGCTCTGGGGCCGCCTCTCGGACCGGATCGGTCGCCGCCCGGTCTATCTCTTGGGCTGCGCGGTGAGCGTCGCCTGGGGCTTCCCGCTCTTCCTGTCCGTCAACACCGAAGCCGCGGCACTCGTCCTGATCGCCTTCCTGATCAGCTACGCCGTCTGCCAGAACTCCCTCGCGGGTGTTCAAGGAGCCTGGTTCTGCGAGCTGTTCGCGACCAGGACCCGTACCGCCGGAACCTCCCTGGCCTACCAACTGTCCGCGGTGGTCTCCGGGTTCACGCCGATGATCGCCACCGCGCTCTACTCCGCCACCGGTTGGACCGGGCCGGCGATTCTCTTCAGCGGTTACGGGCTGCTGGGCCTCGTCGCGACGCTGGTGACGCGCGAGACGTGGGGTGCCGACGAGCGCCGGGAAGCAGACCGTGCCGTGAACCCGTCCGTGGAAGCCGCGCTCCCCGCCGCCCCCTGACAGAGACGAGGATCAACGTGATGTCCACTCAGGCACCCGGAACAGCGGTGCTGTCGACCCGGCGCGTCAGCGCCCTGACGGACTCCGCCCACCGCATCCGTATGCACGCGCTGGAGATGGGGGAGACCCAGGGCCAGGGCTACATCGGACAGGCGCTGGGCGTGGCCGACATCCTGGCCGTCGTCTACCAGGACGTCCTCAACCACCGTCCCGCCGAGCCGGACTGGCCGCAGCGCGACCGGTTCCTGCTCTCGATCGGCCACTACGCCATCGCGCTGTACGCGGCGCTCGCCGAGGCAGGCGTGCTGGACGTAGCCGAACTCGCCACCTACGGCAGCGACGGCTCGCGCCTTCCCATGTCGGGCATGGCCTCCTACACACCCGGCATGGAGATCTCCGGCGGCTCCCTGGGCCACGGCCTCGGCGTGGCCACCGGCATGGCGCTCGGCCTGCGCCACCAGGGCAGCGACGCACGCGTCTACAACCTGCTCTCCGACGGCGAACTGGACGAGGGCTCCACCTGGGAGGCGGCGCTCGCCTGCGCCCACCACGGCCTGGACAGCGTCACCGCCATCGTCGACGTCAACGCCCTGCAGGCGGACGGCCCCACCAAGGGCGTACTGCGCACCGAACCGGTCACGGCCAAGTGGGAGGCGTTCGGCTGGCACGCGGTCCGCGTGGACGGCAACGACATCGAGGCGCTCCTCGCCGCCTTCGACGGCCTGCGCGGGCACCGCGGATCGCCGGCCGTGGTCATCTGCGACACCCGGATCGGATGCGGCGTACCGATGCTGGAGACGCGCGAGAAGGCCCACTTCATGCGCGTCGAGGAGCACGAATGGCAGCTCGCCCGCGACCAGTTGACGGAAAGTCACCACAACGCCGCCCAGAAGGAGGGAACCGCCCGATGAGCACCTCAGCCCCGGCCCCGGCGCCGCAGCGCAAACTCACCACCTCCGCGATGATCGCCTCGATCGCCGAGGAGGGCCGGCGCACCACCAAGGCGCCCTTCGGACACGCGCTGGCCCGGCTCGCCGACGAACGCCCCGACATCGTCGGACTCTCCGCGGACCTCGCCAAGTACACCGACATGCACGTCTTCCGCGAGGCCCACCCCGACCGCTTCTTCCAGATGGGCATGGCGGAACAGGCGATGCTGGGCGCGGCCGCGGGCCTGGCCGAGGTGGGCCTGACGCCGTTCGCCTCCACCTACTCCGTCTTCGCCACCCGCCGCGCCTACGACTTCCTCTGCCTCGACATCGCCGAGCCGCGGCTGAACGTCAACGTCGTCGGCGCCCTGCCCGGCCTGACCACCGGCTACGGACCCAGCCACCAGGCGACCGAGGACCTGGCCATCCTGCGCGGCATGCCCGGCCTGACCATCGTTGACCCCGCGGACTCCGTCGACATCGAACAGGCCGTCCCGGCCCTCGCCGCCCACCCCGGCCCCACCTACATGCGGCTGCTGCGCGGAGCCGTACCGACCGTCCTCGACGAGTACGACTACCGGTTCGAACTCGGCAAGGCGGCGCAACTGCGCGGCGGACGGGACGTGCTGTTCATCTCCACCGGCCTGATGACGGTACGGGCCCTGACCGCGGCCGAGGAATTCGCGCACGACCGGGTGGACGTCGCCGTCCTCCACGTACCGACGATCAAACCCTTCGACCGCGAAACGGTACTGCGGGAGACCGCCCGGGGACGCCTCGTGGTGACCCTCGAGAACCACAGCGTCATCGGAGGCCTCGCCGAGTCCGTGGCCTCCTGCCTGGCCTTCGCCCAGCAGACGGCACGCATCGTCCCGATCGGGCTGCCGGACGAGTTCCTCGCCGCGGGCGCGCTGCCGACGCTCCACGACCGCTACGGCCTCTCCGTCGCGGCGATCAAGGAACGCGTCCGCCGCGAACTCTGAACCCGTCGACTTCCCATCCCCCCTCTCAGGAGCACCGCATGGCCACGACCCCCACCCCTCGCACCGCCGTCATCACCGGCGCAGGCTCCCGCCGCGGCATCGGCCGCGCGACCGCGCACGCCCTGGCAGCCGCCGGCTACCACATCGCCGTCCTCGACCTGGACAAGGAGGCTGCCGAGGACACCGCCCGGGAAGTCACCGTCCGGCACGGCGTGCAAACCCTGGGCCTTCCGGCGGACGTCACCGACGCCGACGCCGTCGACGCCGCCATCGGGGCGGTCGAAGCGGCGCTGCCGCCGGTCGGCGCCCTGGTCAACAACGCGGGGATCACGTCCCCGACCCGCTTCCTCGACGTCACGCCCGCCGAGTGGGACCGCATCCTCGAGGTCAACGTCCGTGGGAGCTTCCTGGTGACCCACCGGGTGGCCGGCGGGATGGCCGAGCGCGGGTTCGGCCGCGTCGTCTTCCTGTCGTCCGTCTCGGCCGAGCGCGGGGGCGGGGTGTTCGGGGGAGTGGCCTACTCGGCGGCCAAGGCCGCTCTGCTGGGCTTCGCCCGCGCTCTCGCCCGCGAACTCGGCCCGTCCGGAGTCACTGTCAACTCCGTCGCCCCGGGCCTGATCGACACCGACATCACCCAGGGCAAGCTGGACGAGGAGCGCAAGACGGCGATGATCGCGGATGTTCCGGTCCGCCGCATCGGCGCGGTCGAGGACGTGGCTGACGTCATCGCCTTCCTGGCCCGGCCGGAGTCCGGCTACCTCACCGGCGTGACGTACGACGTCAACGGCGGATCCCACATCCATTGACCGAGCCCCGACGGGGAAGGCCGGCCCGCGGACCCCGCGCGCACTTTCCGGCCGACGGTCGCCAGGGCAAGACCCCTTCGGCCGACTCCGGGGCGATGTTGGCGAACGCGTTCGCGCCGACGCCGACCGCCGCACGGGACGACGGCGGCACCCACTCCGTCACCGGGCCGGTCGGTCGCCGAGGGCGTCGTGCAGTGGGGTCTCGGGCCGAGCGGGGCCGCCAGCGGCTGCAGGCGAGGGCGCGCATGGTCCCGGCGCCGCTCGCCTGCTTCGACTTCGCCTGGGGATCCGTCTGGTGACCGTGGAACAGGTACGGAACCTCGTCGTGGCGGGTCTCGGCCACGTGCGCGGAGATCTTCCCGCGGGTGAGCCCCTTAGTGGAGGGGAGCACCATCTCGTCCACGCGGACAGGCGACGCTGATGGTTCGTGACGATCTCCGGCTGGGGCACGTGACCATCGGCGCCCTGCAGGCGCCGGGCCGGCGCGCAAGGATCCCATGGCCTGCTCGGCTTCGGGCGGTGACCGCCGTGCGGTTCCTGGCGGTTACGCGGTGGCGTCGGCCTGCGGAGTGAACGCGGGCGCGACCGACTTCGGGGTCAACTCCGCCGGGTAGGCCTGCTCGACGCGGTCACGCCGGGTGTACATGTCCCAGTAGTACCCGGCGAGTTCGTCCGGGTGGACGACGGGGACCCCCACACCGGCGTTCGGAAGCTCGATGTCGCCCTTGGCGGTTGCCTCGGCCGCCTCGCTGCCGGTGATCACGGCGGCGATGGTGAGGGTGCCGGCGTAGACGCCGGTGCCGGCGAGTTCGCCGTTGAGTGAGTACACGTAGTTGCGGGCGGCGGACATCACAGGGCCCGGGCCGCTGAGGTGAGGCACGCCCTGCACGGCCGAGTAGCCGGTGGTCATCAGGAGGGCGCCGTCGCCTCGGTCGGTCAGTTCCGGCAGTACGGCGCGGAACAGCTCCACCGGGGTCAGGAGGAGCACCGGGGAGATCCTTTCCAGGGTGGCCGCGTCCAGTTGGGCGGCCGGGGCGAAGGCCTGGTCGGCGCCGATCGGCCCGTACTCGACGACGTCGATCCGGCCGAAGTGGCCGCGGATGGCGTCCACCAGGGCGGGAATCCCGGCGGGATCGGAGAGGTCGGCGGGGAAGGCGGCGGCCTCGACGCCCTCGTCGGTGAGTTGTGCGACGAGGGCGTCGAGCCGCTCCTTGCGGCGGGCCACCAGGGCGACACGGAAGCCTTCGCGGCCGAAGCGGCGGGCAACGGACAGGCCCAGGCCGGTACCGGCACCGAAGACGGCGATCACTTTGGACATGAGAGTTCCTCAAGAAGGTTGGGGGGTCCAGGAGGACCGGGTGTGGCTGACGGGGCGTTCGCCCTTGATGGCTGGTGGAGAATGGCCGCCTGGTCCTTCGGGAAGCTCCCAGGCGCGTCGATGATCTGCTGGCCCGAGGCTTCACGGGCGCGGCCCCCGAGCGCCGGGGCGTCGCCTTCACTCTCGACGCCCTGTGCACCGAAGCCGCCGTCCGCTCCCGGCCGCCCGCCGACCCCGCAGCAAGCGTGCGGGGTGACGCGCAGCCGCACCGGCACGCCGTGAACCGGCGCGGCGGGAGCGAGCGGGTCCGTCGGACATGGCATGGGAACCGCAGCCCGGGTCACGCCAGCTTCGAGCGTTCATCGAGCCGGTGCCAGGAACGGGAGTGGTAGACGAGCGGAGCCGACCCGGGCTCGGCGGCGCCCGCGGGCACGGCCGCCGACACCGCGTGGACGACGAAGATCGAGGCCTCTCCCGCCTCGATACGGGAGACCACCTTCCCCCGCACCCACGCCGGAGCCGCCGTGAAGACCGGTTCCCCCGTGGCCAACCGCGTCCAGGCACTCGTGTCGGCGAAGCGGTCGACCCCGCTGGTGGCCCCGAGCTGCGCGAGCCAGAGCTGGTCGCTGCCCACCATGTGGACGACGGCGCTGTCGGCTCGCCGCAGGACCGAGCTGCTGGAGGCCTTCGACGACACCGAGAAGACGATCAGCGGCGGATCGGCGCTGACGGAGGCCAGCGAGCTGACCGTGATCGCGACCGACCGCCCACCCAGGTCGGCGGTCACGACGGCGACGCCGGAGGGGTGCATCCGGAACGCCGACCTGAAGGTCTCGGCCGGCAGTGACTCTGCCCGCTCCGCCGCGGTCAGGTGGATCGGGGGGTGGGCGGGCGAAGGCATGGCGAATGTCGTCATGGCGGAAGTTCCTTTCGACGTCTGGAGTCGCGCCGTGGAGGCCCAAGGGCAGGCCGCGAGGGCCGGGCCCTTGGGCCTCAGAGCCGACCGACCTCCGCGGTGTCGCGACCGACGAGGCTCAGGCCGTAGACCTCCCGGTTCAGCAGGGGGTTGTTCAGGCCGTGGCCGCTGGCGACGGTCAGGTCACGCCAGACGCGCTGCAGTGGGTTGGACTGGGCGAAGCTGCTCGTGCCGACGATGTCGAGCATGAGCGCGACGGCCTGGCGGAAGTTGCGCGTCGCGATCTCGGAGTCGCCGCGGATCCGCGCCCGGGCCGCCGTGTCGAGGACCCGGCCCTCGCGGGCGGCGTCGTCCATCTCGTCGGCGGACCTGAGCAGGTGCATTTTGCCTGCGTCGATCGCGACCCGCGCGTCGGCAAGGGCGAGGCGGTAGCTGGGCGCGTCCCGGCGGTCCGAGTAGGTCCAGTAGCTGATGGGGCGGCCCTTGTTGATGTTCTCCATGGTGAAGTCCCAGGCGGCCTCGGCCATCCCCCACAGCGGACCGCACAGGCCGAGACAGGCGAGAGTGGCCAGCGACGCCCGGTAGCTGCTCTCGTCCTCGTGCCAGATCGGGAAGACAGCCGTGCCCATGAACGTCTCGTAGTCCAGAGTGCAGCGGTCCTCGACGAAGAGGTCCTCGGCCACAAGGGTGTTGCTGCCGGTCCCCGCCATGCCGACGACGTACCACGTGTCCTCGATCCGCATGTCGGCCAGCGGCATCAGCGCCCACCGCACCTCCGAGGGCTGCCCCTCCGCGTCGAGGACCAGGAACGCGTTCAGCGTCCACTGGGCCTGGTAGCAACCCGAGGCGAAACCCCACTTGCCGTTGATGCGGTATCCACCGTCGACCTTCTCGGCGGTCCCGGCGGGCGCGAACTGGCTGATCGCGACGTTGCGAGGGTCCGGGCCGTACACCAGTTCGCGCACGTCGTCGGGGAAGAGGCCCATACCGAACGCGGTCGTGTTGGCGATGAAGGCGACCCAGCCCGCGGACGAGTCCCCCCGAGAGATCTCGGCCGAAAGCTCGATAAGGGTCCGGACGTCTCCGCCCGCCCCGCCCGACCGGCGGGGCGTCGTGGCCTGGAACAACCCGGACTCGCGCAGGGTCCGCTCCGTGTTCTCGGCCAGGCGGCGGTTGCGCTCGGACTCGTCGGCGTGCTCACGCAGGAGCGGCCGCAGGTCGCGAGCGGTCTGCAGGAGACGTTCGCGAACTTCGGCCTGCGCCTGCGGTCCAAAAGTCGTGACGTCATCGAGAGTCGTCATGAGGCCTCCTTGCCTCGGTGGCTCACCTGCCGAAGCGGTGGCCGGTCGTGTCGTCCTGCTGTTGATTGAAGTCCGCGTGTGACGCAGGCCTCTATGCCTGGCCCGCCAAGGTTTCGACGCCGATTGGACCCGGGGTCCAAAACGGGGTCCAAGAAGGTGGCACGGTCGCCGGGCTCGCTGTGCTCGCGGGTCGAGCAGCGCGAGCCGGAGGCCGATCAGCCCGAACCTCCCGTGCGCGGCGAAGTGCCCGACGGCCGTGGCGGCGGGCGGGATGTGTGACGTGTGCCGGTCAGTGACCGGTGTCGTCCGGATCGGGAAACAGCTCCGCGAGGCGGAGCGCCGCGTGCAGCTCGAGTTGGGAGTCCCTGACGGAGCGGCCCAGCAGCTCCTCGGCCCGCTTGAGCCGGTAGATGACCGTGTTCTTCGCGACCTGCAGCTCCTTCGCGGCCTCCTGCGGACTGCCTTGGCAGTCGAGGTAGACCCGCACCGTCCGGCGGAGAACCTGCGCGGAACCCGCGCTCGATCCCAGTGCGCCGAGTTCGGCCCGTACGAAGCGAGCGGCCTTGTCGGGGTCCGCGATCAGCAGCGAGAGCAGCCGGACCTCGTCGTACCGGACGACACTCGCGTCCGCCGTCGAGGGCATGCCCAAAGCCCCCACCCGCGCCGCGTCGAGGGCCTCCTCGTGGGTGCGCCGGAAGCCCTGGACGCCTCGGTGTGGTGACGCCATGCCCACCATCACGTCGGACCCGTCGGACAGCGGCGGCTGTTCACGCGGTGGCCTCGCCTTGAACGCTCCCCAGGCCCATGCCTCGGTCCGGTCCACCGGCACCACCAGGTGAGCGTCCGCGCCGATGCCGCGCAGCAGGGACCGGGCCACCTTGTCCAGGTGATCCGCGGTACGGCTCGGCGAGGTCGCGGGATGCAGCACCAGGCCGATGTGGTAGGCGTTCGTCAGGGGGTAGGCCAGCTGCCGGGACGCCGCGTCGACGGAGCCCTCTCCCGCCAGCAGCGCCAGAACCGTCTCGTACCTGGCTGCGGCGGTGCTTCTCAGGAACCGCTCGTTCTCGGCGGTGTACGACTCGGCAGTCATGGTGGCGAACGTGTCGGCGAACTCGAAGAGCACATGGGACACGTGTTCGAGCGACGCCGCGAGATCGGGGACCGGTACCAGGGAGCGGCAGCCGCCCATGAAGTGGTCGGCCAGCTGTGAGTGGATCCTGCGCTGATGGGTGAGGAGCAGGTCGAGAGGAACCCGGCGGTGGACCAGGTCCACGATCTGCGCCTCCGCCTCGGGCGGGAGCCGGGCCGGTGGGTGGCCGTCGGCCTCGATGGCGAGGAGCGTCGAGACGACGATCGACTCGATGGCGGAGCGCAGCACCTGCGGGCCTTTCAGGCCGCCGCCGGTCAGATCCGGGAACGCGTTGCCCTGGACGATGTCGGCGGCCACCCCGACCGCCCACGCGACCGGCAGGTCACCGACCTGGTCGGTCGCACGGCGTACCGTTTCGCGCGTGCAGGTGGGCTCCCCCGCGTTCACGGCCGGGCGCAACCGCCTCGCCCACGCTCCGATGTGCTCGCCCAACGCCGCCTCCCGTCCGGCCGTCCTGCGACGAGACTGTGCCAGTCCAGGTGGCTCAAGCTTGCCGGCTCTCGTATGAATATGAAGATTGGACCATCTCGACCGCCGGCGCGCAGCATCCAGGGCAGCCCGGTCACCGGCATCCCCCACGTCGAGCGCGTCGGCGGACAGCGGCCGTCGACGGAACGGCCGTCTCGGTATACGGGGACCGAGTGCAGGCCGGTCAGCTGGGGAGTTCCCCGGTCACGAACTGCGCGCGGCCGTGTCCGAAGGACCAGTCCTCCCGCCTCGTTCTCGGTGATGGCGACGACCAGGTCGGAGGCCGCGAGCGCGCAGGTTCGCGGCCAGCAGCTCGTAGAGCCGCTGCTTCTTCTCGGGGCCGCGCCTCTTGCTGACCACCCGCACGACCACCACCCTCGGCGTGCGGCGGATGCCGAGCCCGGTGTCCTGGACGACCAGGTGACCGGGGGCGTGGACGGTGACGATCTGGTAGCGGTCGCGCTCGGGGACCTCGAAGGCGTCGACCACCGCGGTGTGGACGGCGCCGAGCAGAGTTGTGATCTCGTCCGGGGTCCGGTTGTCGTGGGTGTGTTGTAGATCAAGGGCATGGGGCTCCCTCTTCGCCTCGATGACGGATCAGGCGTGGGTCGGAAAGCCGAGGTTCAGGCCGCGGTGGCGGTGATCCGGCCAGCGTTCGGTGACGGCCTTGTTGCGGGTGAAGAACTTCACGCCCTCCTCGCCGTAGGCGTGTGTGTCGCCGAAGAGCGAGGCCTTCCACCCGCCGAAGGAGTGGTAGGCGACCGGGACCGGGATCGGCACGTTGACGCCGACCATGCCGACCTGGACCTCACTGCGGAAGCGTCGGGCGGCACCGCCGTCGTTCGTGAAGATCGCGGTGCCGTTGCCGTAGGGGTTGGCGTTGATCAGCGCCAGCCCCTCGTCGTACGAGCCGACGCGGACCACGCAGAGCACGGGGCCGAAGATCTCGTCGTCGTACACGCGCATCCCGGGCGCCACGTTGTCGAAAAGGGTCGGGCCGAGCCAGAAACCGGCGTCGCAGTGCACCGGTGACGGGATGCTCGCGGCCGTCCACGGCCAGGGTCGCGCCGTCGCGGAGCCCTGCTTCCAGGTACGACGCCACCTTGTCGCGGTGCGCGGCGGTGATCAGTGGGCCCATCTCGGATTCCCGGGCGTTGCCCGGACCGACCGGAATGCGCGCCATCCGTTCGCGGATGCGGCTGACCAGCTCGTCACCGGCCGGGTCCACGACGACGAGGACGGAGATCGCCATGCAGCGTTCACCGGCCGCACCGAAGCCCGCACTGACCGCGGCGTCGGCGGCCAGGTCCAGATCGGCGTCGGGCAGGACGAGCATGTGGTTCTGGGCGCCGCCGAGCGCCTGGACGCGCTTGCCGTGCCGCGTCCCGGTCTCGTAGACGTGCCGTGCCACCGGGGTCGAGCCGACGAACGAGACGGCCGCGATGTCGGGGTGTTCGAGCAGCCGGTCGACGGCGACCTTGTCGCCGTGTACGACGTTGAACACACCGTCCGGAAGTCCGGCCCGGTGCCAGAGGCGGCCAGGAAATCGGCCGCCGACGGATCCTTTTCGCTGGGCTTGAGTACGACGGTGTTGCCGGCCGTGATCGCGATCGGGAAGAACCACAGCGGCACCATCGCCGGGAAGTTGAACGGCGAGATGACGGCGACCGGGCCCAGGGCCTGCCGGAAGGAGTAGACATCGATCCCGGTCGAAGCCTGCTCGCTGAAGTCTCCCTTGAGCAGCTGCGGTATGCCGCAGGCGAGGTCGACGACCTCAAGACCGCGGGCGATCTCACCGAGCGCGTCCGAGTGCACCTTGCCGTGCTCGCTGACGATGATCGAGCCAGCTCGTCGGCGTGGGTGTCGAGCAGCTCACGGAACCGGAACAGGATGGCCGACCGCTTCGCGATCGAGACCCGCTGCCAGGTCGCGAACGCCTCGACCGCCGCTGTGACGGCGTGGTCGACCTCGTCGGCCGAGGCGAGTGCCACGTGGGCGGTCACCTCCCCGGTTGCCGGGTTGTAGACCTCGCCGGAGCGCGAGGAGGTGCCGGCCCGTGAGCGACCGTTGATCCAGTGCGTGATGGTGTGCGTCATCGAGCGGGTGTCCCTTTGTTCCGGGGGCTGGTTGTCATGGGGGATGGGTCAGGAAGGGACCGGTCCGGCGACGGCCTGGGTCGCCGCGGCGAGGTCTCGGTCGAACTCGTCGCGCTGGGCCGGGCTCAGCTCGGTCAGGGGCGGACGCACCGGTCCACCGGCCATACCGACGGCTTCGCACCAGCGCTTGAGTGCCGCGTTCGGCATCGCACCGTGCTCGAGCGGGCCGATGATCCACTTGCGGTACACCGTGCGCAGCGGGGCCAGCGAGTCGAACCGCTGCCTGGCCAGGTCATGGTGGCCCGCCAGGTACAGGTCGACGTACTCGCGGATCGGCCGGTTGTGCGCGGACTGGTAGAGGTAGCCCTCGGGGTCGCAGTAGAGGACCCGCTGACCGAACCGGGTCATGTTGGTGAAGAGGTGCTCTTCGAGGGGGTCGGAGACGAGCACGTGGGTGCCGACCGCGATCTCCCGGAGCCGGTTGTTCTCGGCGTCGGTGGCGGTCGTCTTCAGAATGCGGATGTTCTCGATCCGGCACAGCTGCGCGAAGGCCCCTGGGGTGAGGAGGCTTTCGCGGCTGCCGTCGCGGCCGGGGTTGAACAGGACGTACGGCATGTCGACCGCGCCGATCACCGCGGTGAGCGACTCGACCAGCTCGCCGTCCCCAGCCGCGTCCGCGGGGACGCTCAGCACGGCGTGCGTGGCGCCGGCCTGCTGGGCGTGCCGGGTGTAGTCCAGGGTCTCCTCGGGTGTCCGGCCGCGGGTGACCGGGCTGACCATGACGCGTCCGGAGCCGGCCTCGACGATCGTCTCGAGCACCGCCTTGCGCTCGTCGGGGTCCAGGGCCCACACCTCGCCCATCAGGCCGTTGCAGTACACGCCGTCCAGGCCCGCTTCGACGCATTTCTCGACGTTGAGCCGGAGACCGGCGTGATCCACCTCCCCGTCGGCGAGGAACGGCGTGGGCAGCGCGACCCAGAGGTCGATGTGGTCGGCGGGGGTGTCGGTCACGGCGGCTTCCTTCGCAGGTCGGTGGGGCTGGCTGGGGCGGGTGGTCACGCGGCTTGAGCCAAGGGCGTCGAGGCCGTGCGCTGCGCGCCGCTGGCGAAGAGGACGAGGATGGTGACGAGGCAGTAGGGCAGGGAGAACGCCGCCGGCGGTCCCCAGGCGGTGACCACGGGAGTCAGGGCGGCCAGGAAGACCGCGCTGGCGGCGGCAGCCACCGTGCCGATCAGGTAGGAACGGATCGAGGGGCGCAGGAACACCGCGCCCAGCGCGGCGCAGGTGAGGAATCCGCTGACACCGGGCACGCCGAGGTAGATGCGGAAGCCGTCCATGCCCAGCGCCATCGAGGTCAGCACGGCGGTCGCCGAGCCGAGCACCGCGAGCGCGGCGGTCCGACGCGAGCAGATCACCAGGCCGGCGAGGATCAGGTAGCCGCCGAGGTTGCTGTCGAGGAAGAAGAGCTGACCGATCCCGTGGAGCACCGCCTCGTAGACGTTGGCCACCGAGTTCGCGCCTGGACCGTCGGGGGCCGCGCGCAGCACGGTGTCGACGTGGTCGACGGCGCCGACGTTCTTGGCGGCCACCAACGGACCGGCGTGCCCACGCGAGCTGTGCAGCAGTGCGATCAGCAGGAAGGTGAGCACGACGTTGAACGGCAGCGCGGTCGGGCGCACGTTCCACGTCTTGAGCAGGGTCACCACGAGCGCCGCCATCACCAGGCTCGTCAGCGCCCCGCCGACGACGACGCAGCCGAGGACCGCGAGACTCCACTGGGGACCCAGGAAGGTGGCCAGGCCCGTGCCCACCAGGGCTCCGTTGTAGCCGTAGAGTCCGGTGCCGATGTGGGCGCGGTCGAGGCCGAAGAACTCGGCGGTCGCCGTCGCTGCGAGCACGCCCACCGCCGCGGCCGCACCGATCCACGGTGAGAACGTCGCGATCGCGGCCAGGAAGAACAGGCCGCCGACGGGGTTGTCGACCAGCCCTCCCTGACCGATCCCGCGCAGACAGGAATCGAGAAACCGCAGCCACGGCCGGCGGTCCGTGGTCTGGCGGAGTGACGGCATCGTGCCGGTCACCGCCTCGCGGGCGAGCGTGGTGAAGGAGAGTGCGGCTGTGCCGTCGGCGGTGCTTGCCATGGTTCGTCTCCGGGGATCGAGTGAGAACGCCGTGCGACGCGGGGTGGTCGCGGCGCATCGATGCCGCCAAAGACTCGCTGCGCCTGGCGCAAACCGGCAATGACTGATGGCGAAATCGCGAATCTGGCCATATTGTTGGCCGATGACGCTCGATGCTCTGGACCGGCGGATCGTCGGGGCGCTGCAGATCGACGGACGAGCCCCATGGCGCCTGATCGCCGAGGCGCTCGGTGAGCCGGAACGCACGATCAGCCGACGGGGTACCGCTCTCCTGGAATCGGGCACCGTGGTGATCTCAGGATGGGAGACCCCCGGAACGGCCTCGATCCTGAGCATCAGCGGGACCGCGCACACGATCCGCCTCACCGCCACGGCGCTCGCGCACCGCCCCGACACGACGTTCACCTACACGCTGACCGGACCGGCCGACTGCGTGACCGAGGTGTGCACCGCTCCCGGCGCTCTCCCCACGCTGCTCCACGACGACCTGCCCGGAACGCCCGGCCTGGTCGCCATGTCGACACTGCCGGTGATGAAGTACTTCCGCACGGGCTTCCAGTGGCACCCCGACCTCCTGCGGCCCCAAGAGATCGAAGCGCTGCGTCCCTTCGTCCCGCCACCGCAGTCGGCGGACAGCGCACCGCAGGCACTCAGCAGCGCCGACCGAGCGCTCGCGCAGGCCGTGGCAAAGGACGGCCGCATCCCGACCGACCGGCTGGCGCGCCTGCTCGGGGTCGCCGAATCCACGGCGCGCCGACGGCTCGAGGCGCTGCGACGCGACGGCCGGCTGACGATTCGCGCGGTGGTGGAACCGCACCACCTCGGCCTCGGCACCGAGGCGGTGCTGTGGATCAAGGCCGGCCCGCATGACGTCGACCGGATCGGCGCTCTGCTCGCCGACGACTCGCGCATCCGGTACGCCGCCGCGATCATGGGCGAACACCAGCTGTTCGCCGACATCATCACCCGCGACCGTCGCGAGCTCTACGACTTCGTGACGACCTCTCCGGCGCTGGCCACCGCCCATGCCGTCGACACCCGCCTGGTCATCACCTCGTTCAAACGCAGCGGGGTGCTCGCCCCCATGCTCCGGCAACAACGCGCCGCGCCGAGCGGACGACCCTCATGAGGTGGGCGAACTCCGTTGCGAGGCAGCGCTTGCCCCTTGCGATCCGGCACGCCGATGCGGAGGCCGCGACCGGGCCGTCCCGCAGCGCCGGGAGCGGCCCAGCCCAACCTGGGTCCGGCTGGGCCACTTTCAGCTGCGTGGACAGTGCCCTGCGGAGCCCGGGTGTTCCGGAGGTGACCGTGCACCTGGTACGGGTCTGCGCAGCCGTCGGTCACTGCCGGCGAACCGCTGGTTCCGGCGGGCTTGCCGGCGTCGGCTGATCTGTGAGCCGAGAGAGCAGAATCCGGAAGGTGGCGCCTTCGCCGGGGGCCGATTCGACCTCGATGCGTCCGCCGTGAGCGGTGATCAGGGAGTGGACGATGGACAGGCCGAGGCCGGCGCCGCCGGTGGCACGGTTGCGTGAGGTGTCGGCGCGGTAGAAGCGTTCGAAGATACGGCCGCTCTGCTCCAGGGTGAGACCTGGTCCCTGGTCGGCGATCTCCAGGACGGCGTGGTCGCCGACCCTACCGACGCCGATCCGGAGGGGAGTGCCGGGTGGGGTGTGGGTGACGGCGTTGCCGACCAGGTTGGTGACGACCTGGCGCAGCCGGGCCTCGTCGGCGAGGGCCGGTGCGGGGGCGGGCGGGCCGTCGCCGGCCGGTCCGGTGAGCGTGACGGTGCGGGCCGGGTCCAGGGCGCGTACGTCGTGCAGGGCGTCGGCGGCGAGGGTGCGCAGGTCGGTGGGGGTGAGGTCGAGGTCCGGTGGGATGCCGGGCGCGTGCGAACGGGTGGGGCTTCCCGTGGTCTTCAACGCGTGTTCGTCGAGGCGGGCCAGCTGGAGCATGTCCTCGACGAGACGGGTGAGGCGTTCGGACTCGCGGGCGATGCGGTCCATCGTGCCGTCGACGTCCTCGCGTGCGGGAAGGGCGCCCATGCGGTGCAGGTCGGTCAGGCCCTTGATACCGGCGAGCGGGGTGCGCAACTCGTGGCTGGCGTCGGCTACGAACCGGCTCATCCGCGCCTCGGACTCGGCGCGCGCGGCGAACGCGGTCTCCAACTGTCCCAGCATGCTGTTCAGCGCGGCGGCCAGACGCCCCAACTCCGTTCTTGGCCCAGCTAGTTCGGGGACTCTGCGGGACAGGTCACCGGCCGCGATCTCGGCGGCGGTCTGCTCGACGCGGGACAGCGGACGCAGCCCGGAGCGGACCGCGAACCAGCCCGCCACGGCCAGGACGAGGAGCAGGGCGAAGCCGGTGGTCCGGTAGTTCTGCCACATGCGGCCCACCGTGCCGTCCACCTGGTCCATCGACATGGCCACGACCACACTGCCGGAGGCCGCAGGGCTCGTCACCGTCGTCCCCGGCAGTGCGGCACGCGCGACTCTGGGCACAGCGATCACCCGCCAGCGTGCGTCGCCCTTCGTGCTGTCGACGGTGAAGGGGTAGCCGCCGTGGGCCTCGACCGCGGCCGTGTCCAGCCGGGGGAGTGCCGGACCATGAGCGCTGTTCGTCCGGTTCGCCCCTGCGAAGGAGTCGATGCTGCTCTCGACCGTGCCGGCCGCGGTGACATACGTGATGACGGGATTGCCGAGGACCTCCGTACCGAAGTCGGCGAAGTTCGCCGGTGACTTCCGGTCGGCTCCGTTCTCCGCCACCGTGGGCGGCAGTACGGCGAGTACCTGCGCGGCGGCGCGGAGTTGGGCGTCGACCCGGTTCTCCATATAGCCGCGCAGGGCGTTTCCGGTGACCAGGGCGAACGCCGTGAAGCCGGCGGCCAGCAGGACGACGCACAAGAGCAGCACCCGGCTGCGCAGGGACCCGCGCACCCACAGCGCACGAACGCGACCCGGCCGGGTCACGTCTTCGCTCCGCGCAGCACGTAACCCACGCCGTGCACGGTGTGGATGAGCTTCGGACCACCGTTGTCGATCTTGCGGCGCAGGTAGCTGATGTAGGTGTCGACGATGCCGGTGTCGCCGTTGAAGTCGTAGTCCCACACCCGGTGGAGGATCTGCGGCTTCGAGACCGTGCGCCCGGCGTTGGCCATCAGGTAGTGCAGCAGCCGGAACTCGGTGGGCGACAGACGCAGCGGCTCGCCCGCGCGGGCCACCTGGACGCCGTCCGGGTCGAGTTCCAGGTCGGCCACGCGCAGCAGCGCGGTGGGGTCGCCGCTGGTGCGGCGCAACACGGCACGGATGCGCGCGATCAGCTCCTGGAGGTCGAACGGCTTGGTGACGTAGTCGTCGCCGCCCAGAACCAGGCCCTCGATCTTGTCCTGGGTCGCGTCGCGGGCGGTGAGAAACACGACCGGGATGTGGCCGGTGCGAGGCGCCGCGGCCGACCCGTACCGCTCACGCAGTCGGCGGATCACCTCGAAGCCGTCGAGGTCGGGAAGCATGACGTCCAGCAGGACGAGATCGGGCGAGACCTCCTCCGCCCGGTCCAGGGCCTCCTGGCCGGTGCCGGCGGCGGCGACGGTGAAACCGGCGTGCCGCAGGGCCGCGCACAGCAGTTCCCGCACGGTGGGCTCGTCGTCGACGACCAGCAGATTCACGCCGGTCGAGGCCGCTGCGCGGGGCTGGCCTACGAGGCCGGTGCCAGGTGGGGCAGAGCGCTCAGCAGGGGTCAAAAGAGGCCTCCAGGCGACCGGGAAACGCTCCCGGCCCCGCCGGGCACGCGGACACGGCAGAAGGTACGCACCCCGCGGCGGGCGGGATCCTGCCCGGCAGGATACGAAAGCAGGCTGTCATCACCACGTAAGGCCCCCTGGCACCACACGTAAGACCCCCTGTCACCGCGGCCCACGGAAACCGCGCACCGCCGACAGCAGGCTCCCGGCGAACCCGGCCAGGCCCCCGACGAGCAGCCCGAACACAACCGTCCGCAGCACGCTGCCGCTCAGCTCGGCCTCCATTCCCCCCATCTGGCTGCCGAACATGCTGACGCCGAAGTTCCCGGACGCCCCCACCAGCCAGGCCGCCAGGCCCAGGACGACCGCCGTGACGACGCCGAACCGCTCAGCCATGGCGAGGTGCCCGGACAGCGGGCCCCGATAGGGAAGCAAGGGGCGGCCCCGGCCGGGGTGCGTGGCCCGGGCCGCCCGGTAGGCGCAGGCGAGCAGGATCAGGCAGGTCACCGCGAGGGCCGCGAGCCACAGCGGCCATCCGCCCGTCGACAGGGCCCTCAGGCGCTCGGTACGGTCGGGCTGCTGACCACCGCCCATCCCACCCGCACCACCCATGCCGCCCATGAGAGCGGCGAGCGGGTTGCTGCCGCCGTCGCTCTGCACCGGGTGCACCGCGGCCGTCCACGAGGAACCGACGCCGAGCGTCAGGAACACCGCCAGGGCGTTCGGGGCGACCAGCAGGACGGCACCCGCCGCCGAGCCGGCCCGGCCACCGGCCACCGCCCCGACGACTGTCAGGGCCACCAGCGGAACGGCTGCCAGCACGAGGGCAGTGCGGACGACGGCCGAGAGGCTCGGGCCCCAGCCGGCGCGCAGCCCGTCCAGCGCACCGCCCACCGGAAGCCGCACCCGGCGGCTGATCAGGCAACCCGCACCGAGCACGACGGCCACCCACAGCACCGCGCCAAGGCCCGTCGATCCCGCGCTCACGTGGTACGACAACGCCGGCTGTGCCCCCGTACCGCCACCGCCGATGAGGTCACCCAGGCCACCACCGCTCCCACCGCCCATGAGATCACCCAGGCCACCACCGCCACCGAATCCCCCGGCAGACCGGTCGCCGCCGGCTCCTCCCATCCCGGTCATCGCCGACGCGGGCATGCTGGCCGATCCTCCTGCCAGGCCGGCCACGATCATGAAGGTCACCAGCGCCGTGGATCCCGCTCCGGCCACCCGAACGGCCAGTTCACCGGCGGTGAACCGCCGCTGCTGCCCCTGACGCAGCCGCCGGGAGAACGCGATCCACAGGACGAGGGCGCCGACCAGCGTGACGCCGAGCGGTACGGCATCGACCGCGCCGCTCATCGACGGTCCCATGCCGCCGCCACCGCCGAACAGGGACGCCAGGCCGCCCATCGACCCGGTGTCCGCGGAGACATCCGAACCCGCGCTCACCGAGCCGCCGACGGCCATGGCGGTCAGGGCCATCGAAAGCGACCACAGCGATCCGAACGATCCCGCGTCCAACAAGGCCAGCGCCAGCGCGGACACGGCCGCCATGGCGACCACTGCGCAGAGCGCGGCCGCCGCGCCTTCCAGAGCGTTCTGCCACGGGCCGATCAACCGGACCGGCACGGTGCGGCGTGGGGGCCGCGGATCCGTACCGGGCGAGGGGCTGGGACCAGGCATGGTCCGGGGGCGGGGCGTGATGGCAGCCATGGGGGAAACACTCCGCTTCGCTCGCGGGGGAACACGCGGCGCCGAGCGGGGGACCACGGCGCCGCGTGTGAGGGGACCCGCACACACTGGCGGTTCCGGGTACGACGTTCCCGAGAGGTTCTGGGAGGTTTCTGAGAGCCGGTGAGAGAGCGACGCAGGTAACGCAGCGCCCACGACCGACGTGCCGCCCCTTTCTCAGAAAGTTCCCAGAGTTCTCCTCCGCAGCCGCGTGGAGATCCCTCGGGTGAGCGCGGTGGCCGACTAAGCGCTCCGCTGGAAGTGCCGCGATGTGCCGTCTGCCGACTGCGGCGCCGTCGTGGCTGGTCGCGCAGTTCCTCCCCCAGCCTTCGGCCGGGGGTACCCCCAGCGCCCCTTCGGGGCGCTGCCGAACCGCACCGGACTTCGCCGGACCCGCTTAGGTCGGCATCCGCTCGCCGCTGAACCCGCGGTTCCCCCGCTCGCCGAGGTCCCGACCGCCGGACCCTGCCAGTGTCTGGGAGGGCGCGGCACCGAAGCGCCGGCGATAGGCGGCGGAGAACCGGCTCAGGTGGGTGAAGCCCCACCGCCCGGCCGCTTCGGTGACTCCGGTGGCACCCGTGAGAAGGTCGGCGTGAACACGATCCAGGCGGACGTTACGCAGGTACGTCAGCGGGGTCACCCCGAGGTGCTCCCTGAATCCTTCCTGGAGACGTCGGGCACTGACGCCTGCCGCCCGGGCCAGGTCCCCGATGGTGAACGGGGCCTCGGGGTGGGCCTCGATCAGGTCGACGGCCTTGCGTACCGTCCGCGGGTAGGCGGGAGGCTGCGGACGCAGCAGCGCTTCCGTGTAGTTGTGCGTCTGGGCCAGCAGCAGGCCGCTGACGAGGAGGCGCTCGAAGTGCTGCTGGACCGGGCGTCGGCCGATGAGCCCGCCGGTGCTGTCGGACTCCGCAAGCAACAGGTCCAGGGTGCTGCGCCAGCTACGCCCCGGCGCGGACGTCAGATCGAAGTCGAACGCGAATTCCAGTGGAGCCTGCAGCGTGCGGCCCAGGAGAGCCTCGAGTTCGGCTTCGACGAGACTTCGGTCGATCTTGATTCCCAGGTGTTGCTCGCCGTGGTCGCAGCTCAGCAGCCGGTGCTGCTGTGTCGGTGTGAAGACCATCGCGTCTCCGGCGGTGGCCACCATCTCCTGGCGTCCGGTGGCCGCTTCGATGGCCCCTCGCAGGACGACGTTGACGTGGTAGTGCGACGGCGTCCGCCCGGGATCGACGCGCGTGCGCTGACCGAAGGTCATCAGGCCGACGGTGATGTGCTCGGTGCGTGTGCCGCGGAGTTCGCCGCCGGGGCCCTCGGGGCCCGACAGCGGAGTGACCTCGGCCGGGTAGAACAGGTCGTTGAGGCGTTCGCGGAAGTCCTCGAAGCCCGAGTCGCGGCACAGCACGTGGCTCGCCAAGAGGGAGCGGCCCATGCGCCATTGTTATCCGCGCCCAGCCTGCGCAACAAGGGCCGACCCACGGGTTCCCGCAGATCACGCCAGGTCATCGGACTGGTGCGAGCCTCGTCACACAGGCGGTGGACGCGAGGTCTTCCTGAGCCCTCCTGGCCGCTCCCCGGACCGGCCGTCCGGAACGCGTCGCGCGATTCGGGCGGCGGTCGCGCTTTGCGGATATCGCCCCCGGCCACGGCCCCCTAGCGTTTCCCTCAGCCCGTTCGCCCGGCACCGCCCGGCGTGCGGAGAAGCGTTTGCCTCGCATCCTGGCCTCCGCACCTTCGGCGCTTGGCGGGACCGTTCGCCCGTGCGGACGCTCGTCGGCGAACGGCAGCAGACGCACATCGGGGCCGCGACCCCGGTCGAGGAACGCGCCACCACTGGAGGTATGTCATGCCCGGAACCGGCGAGGCGACGAAGGCCATCACGGCCGCCGCCGTGGACAGTTTCCGTGACACCCCGGACCGGCGCCTGCGTGAACTGCTCCAAGGGCTCGTCCGCCATCTGCACGGTTACGTCCGTGAGCTGCGCCCCACGATCCAGGAGTGGGAGTACGCGGTGGACTACCTCACGGCCGTCGGGCAGAAATGCGATCCCACCCGCCAGGAGTTCATCCTGCTCTCCGACGTGCTGGGTGTCTCCATGCTGGTCGAGACGGTGAACGAGCAGGGCGGCGGCACCGAGAGCACGGTCCTGGGTCCTTTCCACGTCGTGGAGTCCCCCAAGCGCGAGAGCGGCGACAACATCGACCTCATGGGCACCGGAACACCCTGTGTCGTCTCGCTCCGCGTCACATCGGCGGACGGCGGCCCACTGGCCGGAGCGAGCGTCGATGTCTGGCAGTGCACCGAGGACGGCTTCTACGACGTGCAGCAGCCCGACGTCCAGCCGCTGGGCAACGGACGCGGACTGTTCAGGACCGACGACGAAGGCCGCGTGTGGTTGCGCACGGTCGTGCCGAGCCACTACCCCATTCCGACCGACGGCCCGGTGGGAGTGCTGCTCGGCGCCACCGGGCGGCACCCCTACCGCCCGGCGCACATCCACTTCATCGTCGAGGCCGACGGTCACCGAACGCTGACGACACACATCTTCGTCGCCGACGGCCCCTACCTGGACTCGGACGCCGTCTTCGCCGTGAAGGAGAGCCTGGTCGTCGACTTTCCACAGGTCGACGACGAGGAGAAGGCCCTCGAGTACCGGGTCACCGCTCCGTTCCGCCTGGCCGAGTTCGACATCACCGTCGACCCCGAGACGGACAAGGACGCCCGGTGATGAACACCCCGCTCGACTTCAGCTACCAGGCGCTCCCGATGCGCGTGGTGCTGCGCACCGGCGCACTCGACCGGCTCGCCGACGAGATCGACCACGTCGGCCTCAAGCGGGTCATGGTCCTGTGCTCACCCGGACAGCGGGAGCTCGCCGCGACCGTCGCCGGCCTCATCGGCCCGCGCGCTGTGGACATCCACCCCCACGCCCGGATGCACGTGCCCGCCGAGTCGGCGGCCGAGGCCCAACGACGTGCGAAAGAGGTGAACGCGGACGGCTGCGTCGCCGTCGGCGGCGGTTCGGCGATCGGCCTCGGGAAGATCGTCGCCCTGCGGTACGGCCTGCCGGTCATCGCCGTCCCGACGACGTACGCCGGCTCCGAGATGACGCCCGTGTGGGGTCTGACGGAGAACGGCGTCAAGCGCACCGGCCGCGATCCACGCGTCCTGCCGGTCTCGGTGCTGTACGACCCCGCGCTCACCGTGAACCTGCCCCCCGCCGTCTCCGTGGCCAGCGGCATCAATGCGATCGCGCACGCGGTCGAGGCCCTGTACGCGCCGGACGCCTCCCCGGTCATCGACCTGATGGCCGAGGAAGGTGTACGGGCGCTGGCCGCCGCGCTCCCGGGCGTCGTCGCCGACGGCGCCGACCTCGACACCCGCGCCCGTGCCCAGTACGGCGCCTGGCTGTGCGGTGCCTGCCTCGGGGCCACCACCATGTCCCTGCACCACAAGCTCTGCCACGCCCTCGGCGGCACCCTCGACCTGCCCCACGCCGCCACCCACACCGTGGTCCTCCCGCACGCCCTCGCCTACAACCAGGTCGCGGCACCCAAGGCGGTGGCCGCGCTCGGCCGCGCTCTGGGCACCTCCGCCGACCCGGCCACGTACCTGTGGGATCTCGCGGGCCGGCTCGGCGCCCCGAGGTCCCTGCGCGAACTCGGCATGGCCGAGGACGACATCGACCGGATCGTCCAGGTCGCGCTGGCCAACCCCTATGCCAACCCTCGCATGGTGACCGCGGAAGGCCTCGGCCACCTCCTGCGTGCCGCCTGGGCCGGAGGGCCGCCGGCGAGCGGCACGCCGACCGCGTAGGTGCTCAACCGTCGGATGCCGACTCCTTCGGTTCACAGGTGGCTTGTACTGCCACTCGCGGTGCAGGTAGTCGATGGCGTTCTTCAGTTCGGCGTTGTAGCCGAAGTTGTACTCGGGCATCACGAACACGAAGGCGTCCGCCTCCGCGACCTTGGCGCTCCAGTCACGGGTGTGCTGGTGGGTGTACTGGCCCAGGCGCGGGTGGTGCGGTTCGTTCATGAACGGCAGGTTCACCTCGGCCAGGTCGACCAACTCGATCTCGTCGAACCCGCCGTGCTCCTTGGCATGGGTCTCGAACCACTCACCGATGGTGAGGCCGATCCGGCCCGGCCTCGTGCTCGCGATAATGATCTCCAGCTTTGTCACGGGAAGCTCTCCGCTCCTTCGGTCAAGGGTGTGGGTGTGACGGTCTCAGAGCGCGCGGCCGAACATTTCCAGTTGCGCGGTCCAGCGATCTGCCGCCTTCGGCTCCGGCTGGATGGCCGGGGGATTCGGGATGCGACCGCGCTACTGCGTGCCCGACACCAACTGGGACTGCTCGCTCAACTGATGCCAAGTCCGGTTGTGATACACCAGCGGCCGCGACGCGTCGTCCCGGGCGGCGGCGTCCGCCGGCGCGTAGTACGCGTGGGTGGCGTTGACGACGACGAGGATCGAAGCTCCCGCTGCGAAGGTGGCGGCGATGCTGCCACGGATGCGTACCGGGGCAGCGACGAAGTACGGCTCGCCGGTCGCCAGCCGGGCCCAGGCACCGGTGTCCGCGAAGCGGTCCGCTCCGCTCGTCGCACAGAGCCGGGCCAGGCCGACCTGACCGGCCCCGAGCAGGTGCACCACTACGGACGACGACTCCAGGATCGTCGGCGTCGCCGAAGAGAGGGCCGCCACCGAGAAGACGAGGAGCGGTGGCGTCGCGCTCACCGATATCACCGACGTCGCGGTCAAGGCGACCGGGCCCCGGCCGGCGTCCGCGGTCACGACCGCGACCCCGCCCGCGTGGTTGCGGAACGCCTCGCGGAAAGCGTCGGCCGACAACCCCGGCTCCAGAGAGGCATCGTCGATCAACGCAATGTGCTCCCGTGTCTGATCGCGATCAGTTGTTTCTGACATCGGCGGGTCTCCAGTCGGCATCGACGAAACAATGTGTTTGTTCCGGGCCCTGACGGGGCGGCAGAATCCATCGCCCCTGCTCCGACGCCGATCCGCGCCTTGTTCGTCCTGTGGAACATCGGGCTGGTAGCTGCCCTCGCCGAACTTCGGCAGCGTGTTCGTCGTGCCGCGGTACCCCGTCCTGTGGTTCAGCCCGGCGAAGACCACGTCGTTGCGCTCGCGGAGCCGCGCCGTCGGCTCTACCAGGTATGTGCGTTACGAGAGAGATGCCCTTCACCTGGGGTGGCCCGCCCGAGGTGAAAGGCATCTGGGCGACCAGCGCCCGTCACAGCGGCCCCCGACCATGTGGCGGGCATAGGCGGTGGCCTCGTCCGGCTGGTTCAACAGCCCTGCAACCGATGCCACTGGCGCAGGTGAGTCACCGGACCGGGCCGTTGGTTCTCTCAGTCGTCGGCAGGAGGCGTCCCCAGCACGGAGGCGAGGACGCCACGGAGCGTCTCCACCGGGTCGTCGACCGAGTTACGGGAGCGCCACGCCACATGGCGGTCCGGGCGGACCAGGAGGCATCCGTCGTCGTCGAACTCCCGGATCCTGGTCCACTCCCCGAGCACGTCGTCGTACTCGGCGCGCATTCCGATCGTCCGCGCTTCGATGGTGAGACCGGTTTCGCGCGAGTCGGCCGCCGCGGCCTCGGTCCAGGCCGCTCCGTCGACGCCGGTGAGCACGGTGAACCGTCCGTGCCCGACGAGGTCGAGGGTCGAGACGTACTCGGTGCCGTGCTGGAGCCAGACGTGGGGCAGGTGGGCGCCGGGATGCGTCGTCGGGTGATAGTGGAGCTCGGGGTCTCGCGTGTACTCGGGGAACGGTGTGCCGTCGTCGGCGACGGCGGTGGACGTGTACCGCTGCCCCAGCTCCACGCCGTGGGCGTTCAGCTGGTAATTGACCAGCTGCACCGCGTCCAGCAGTTTGGCTCGGCGGGCCGCCCCGGCTTCGCCCGGGGCGAAGAGCTCGTCGACGATCGCCCAGCCCTGCTCGGGGGTCTGCCCGTAGGCCAGGCCGATCGTCTCGCTCAACGGCTGGAGTTCGGCGAGGCTCTTGATCGCCCGGTCGATCACCTGACGTCCCACCGGCTTGCGCTCGTCGTGGTAGCTGTCGAGCAGCTCCTCACCGGCGTCTCCGCGCAGCACGAGGGCCAGTTTCCAGGCCAGGTTGTAGGAGTCCTGGATCGAGGTGTTGCTGCCGAGTCCGTTGGACGGCGGATGACGGTGCGCCGCGTCGCCGGCCAGGAAGACCCGGCCTTTGCGGTACCGCTCGGCCACCACATGGTTGACCTGCCACTGCCCGATGTGCTTGATCTTGAATTCGACGTCGGGATCCCCGATTCCGGCCCGGACGATCTCGGCGACCGCCTCGTCCGAGGTGTCGGCGGGCAGCAGGTCGTGCATCAGGAACAGGGCCATCCACTCCGTGTGGGGCACGATGGTCGTCCACGGGCTCCACAGCACGTTGGTGCCGGGGGGCGAGACCCAGAACAGGGCGCCGGGACGGTGCTTGGCGAAACGGCTCAGGTCCGCCTCGATCCACACCGTGAAGGCGGAGCCGATACCGGCCTCGCCCTCCATGGCGAAGTCGAGAACGCGAGCGACGGTGCTGTTCCCGCCGTCGGCACCGATCACGTAGCGGGCTTCGACGGTGTATTCCGCACCATCGTCGCGGCGCCGCAGAGTGGCCCGCACCCGCTCGTCGTCCTGCTTGATGTCGATGAGTTCCGTGTTGAACCGGATGTCGGCCTTGCGTTCCCGCGCCGCGGCCAGGATCACGGGTTCCAGTACGTTCTGGGGCGCGTTGCACATGTCGCACGGGCTCGCCGCCGCGTACTCACTGCGGCGGTCCAGGCCTTCGCCCCAGGTCATCATGCGTGCCAGTTCGACGCCCGCGAACGAGGTCGCCCACACGTTGGTGCCCATGAGGGCGGCGGGCATGGCGATCTCGCGGACCCGGTCCTCGATGCCCAGGTCGCGCAGCACCTCCACGGTCCGCTGGTTGGTGATGTGAGCGCGAGGGGTGGGTGCGGTCGACGGGTACTTGGTCACCGTGATCGCGTCGACGCCGTACTCGGCCAGAAACGCGGCCGCGGTCAGTCCCGCGGGTCCGGCGCCGACGACCAGGACGTCCGTGTGGACGACGTCGCCCGCTTGCGGCACCTGCTTCATCGCCATCTTTTCATCGCTCCTCATTGAGCACCGCCGACGTGGGCGGGTGGATAGTCCGCATCAGAGTCGGGAAGTTCTGTTCAGAAGACGGCGATGGGCTCGAGGCCCAGAAGTGCCCGGGCGTAGGTTTCGGCTCCGATGCCGGGGTTCAAGATGGCGTGCCGCGCGCCTGTTTCGAAGTCCCGCCATACCTGGTTGGCCGGATTCACGGTCGCGAAACTTCCGACGCCGCCGATGCTCATGGACAGCGTCACGGCTTCGCGGAGACTCTGCAGTGCGACCGCGATGTCCATGCGGACCCTGCCCCGGGTCACGTCGTCGGGCGGCTCTGTTCCCACCGACCGATCCACATCGTCAGCGGCACGGAGGACGTGCAGAAACGCGGTGTCCAACCTCGACACGGCAGTCGCGTAGTTGAGCTGGTAACTGGGTGATTCCGCCGCCTTCTGATAAAGGGATCCGACCACCGGGCGTCCCTTGTCGATGGCTTCCCGGGCCAGGTCGACAGCGGCCTGACCGGCTCCGAGCAACGGTCCCATGAGTCCCAGGATCATCGCGATCTGTACGGACCCCGGGATTTCCCGTGCCTCCGGATGCTCGGACCTCGAGCCCCCGGACACGATCCTGTCGAATTCGATGATGCGGTGGTCGGGGACGAACACGTCCGTACCGACTGCCGTGTTGCTTCCGGTGCCACGCATTCCCGCGATGTGCCAGGTGTCCTCGATGGTGAGATCCGTGTAGGGAACGAGGCCGAACCTGACGCCCGCCAGGCTGCCGTCCTCGGCGAAAATCGGGAACGGCGTCATCGTCCAGCCGGCGTGCGGACAACCGGAGTTGAACGGCCATTTCCCCTTGACCACGTAGCCGCCGTCGACCCTCACCGCCGTGCTGCCCATGAAGTTGGAGGTGCCCGCGACGGCCGCGTCCGGATTGTCCCCCAGATCTCCTCTTGCGCGCGGTCGGTGTTCAACGACGCCGCGAGGTTGGTGACCGCGTAGATCATCGTGACCCAGGAGGCGGCCGCGTCGCCCCGCCCGAGTTCGGCGAGTACCTGGAGGGTGGTCCGCATGCCTGCCTGATGGCCGCCCCACCGCCTGGGCGTGCCGAGCCGGAACATACCCGCGTCGCGCAGCGCGGCAACGGCGGTATCCGTGATGTTGCGCTGCTCGTCCCCGACGGCAGCCTCCTTGCGGAGCAGTTCACGCAGGTCCGTCGCCCTCGCGACGAGGTCGGCGTCGGTGGCCGTGCGGCCGGCTGGCTGGCTGAGTGTCTCGGGCATCGGAAGCTCCTGTCCGCGTTGACAGTCGATTGCGTCAGTCTCAGCGGGCTGCCGATGCTGTGCGATCCGGATTCCGAAGCGGACGATCCGGGATGCGAAAGTTTGGTCAGACCGGGGCCGACCGGCTACGACGGCGGGTCTGCGACGGAGGCTCGCCGTACCGCTCGCGGTAGGCGCCGGCGAAGCGCCCCAGGTGTGTGAATCCCCAGCGTGTGCAGAGGTCGCCGACCGGTCCCGCATCGTTCAGGAGATCGCGATGCACCCTTTCGAGACGAACGTTCTGCAGGTACTTCATCGGGGACATCCCGAACCATGTGTTAAGCAAGGCAACCCTTGTGTACTTTGGTGCATGATCCAGAGGGTGCTCAGGTCAACCGATGAGTAACACGGAGTAGCATTGGTCACGCTGTGTTGCTGTCCCGTCGGCTGCGGCACGGTAAGCCCGGCTACGCCGCTTGGGCCAGGTCGCCGTTCGCCCCGAAGGCGACGACGTGGATCCCGCCGAGTTGTGCGGTGAACACGGCAGCGGCTACTGGCCTGGACGCACCGCTGGTCGGTGAGCTTGGTCCAGGCGTCGTTGACCGGTCGGGGTGTCGGCCGAGGATCATGACCCGGATGGCGCTCGCGCGGAGTTGGTCGGCTGCGTCTCGTCCCGCGGAAAGTGCGACGCCGCGCTGCGGCGACTGACCGATGCGGCACGAGCCGCGGCGGGGGCGGTCTTCCGTACGCATGCACAGGCGATGCTCGACGTGCCGGTGGTGACGTCTCCCGGGGGCGAGGGTGAGCGACTGCTGCGTGCGCTGCGAGCCCGAACCGTCTGCGCTTGCTCACCCGATCGTTTGCGTAGGTCGCCGTCTGTTCCGGTAAGACAGGCATGGCGGCTTTCTTGGTGGCGCATACCATTTATTTGTGTACGGGTGGACTTCTTCGTGAGCAGGAGCCGAGGTGACCCCTGAGGATGCTGGCCCGGATAACCGCGCAGAGGAGCAGCCTCAGCCGGTGGCGTCCGGCTGCCCGGCGATCTGGGACGAAGGGGTGCGGCGCGAGGGAGCGTCGGGCAAGGAGACCATGGAGACGCTGACCCTCGTGCTTCAGCAGGCGACGGTGTGCCTTGGTGGCCTGGGAGCCTTGATGCACCGGTGGGTTCCCTCTGCCGGTCGGCTGCGCCTGGTGTCGCTCAGCGGGCTCACCCCACTAAGCGCCGAAGCGTGGGCAGATCTGCACGCTGAGCAGGACGTGGCACCCGTGCGGGCCATGCGGGGTGGCGACTTCGTCTGGGTGGGCGGGGACAGCCTGGGCGTCGGGGCGGCTGGCACGGCGGCAGTGCCACTCCTGGGGGCCGATGGGCCGGTCGGAGTGCTGTCTGTCCTCACCGCAGGGGCTGATGAACCGGGTGAGGTTCAACGGTCCTTCCTGCGTGCGGTGGCGGGGTGGGCTGCTGGGCGCCTGGGCGGCGGACCAGGCATACCGGCGGGCCCGGGGCCAGTGGCCGGAGCCGAGCGCTCCGTCCGCATGGGGGAGCTGACCGCCGCGCTGGCCGAGGCTGTCACCTCACAGGACGTAGCGGAGGTGTTTGCGAAGCATGTCCTGGCTCCGTTCGGAGCCGACGGGCTGATGTTCACGGTGCTGGAGGGCGGGCGAGTCCATGTGGTCGCCGGCATCGGCTACCCACAGGAGTTCCTCGAAGCGGTCAGGGACACTCCGGTCTCCGCCAGTGCCCCGGCGCTCGACGTAGTGCGCACCCGTGTTCCCCGGTTCGTCGAATCAGGTGCGGAGTTCTTGCAGCGATACCCGACGATGAGGGGCTTGTGGGAGCTGGCACCGAAGGAGGCCTGGGCGTTCCTGCCCCTGATGGTGTCCGGACGCGTCTTGGGTGTGTGCGCGGTGTCCTTCGGCCATCCACGTTCCTTCGGAGACGAGGATCGCACCTTGCTGACGGCTCTCGGTGGTCTGGTCGGCCAGGCGCTGGAGCGGGCCCGGCTGTACGACGTAGAGCACGCCCGTTCCCAGGAACTGCAGCGCGGTCTGCTGCCCAGGATGCTGCCTCGCCTGCCTGCCACCAGCGCCGCCGCCCGCTACCTGCCCGCAGGAAGGGACGAAGATGTGGGTGGTGACTGGTATGACGTGATTCCACTGTCCGCCGACCGGGTCGCCCTGGTGATCGGCGACGTCATGGGGCACGGCATCACCGAAGCGGCGATGATGGGCCGTCTGCGCACCGCCGTACGCACCCTCGCCGACCTCGAAATGCCTCCTGACGAGCTTTTTATCCATCTCAATGACCTCGTCAGCGACCTCGGCGAGGACAGCTACGCCACCTGCCTGTATGCCGTTTTCGACCCCGTCGCAGGTAGGTGCACCTACTCCCTGGCCGGTCACCCCCCGCCCGTCGTCGTCCACCCCGATGGCACCGTCCACATCCCCGACGTGAGTCCGGACCCGCCGCTGGGAGCCGCTGAACCGCCGTTCGACACTCACCGGCTGGACCTGCCCGACGGGAGCCTTATCGTCCTGTGCACCGACGGCCTCGTCGAATCGCCCACCCGGGATGTTGATCAGGGGCTGGCTCAGCTCCGGCAGATCGTGTCGCAGGCCGCTGCCCACACCGCGTACTTCGACCCCGCTGACGAGGACAGCGACGTTCGGCACTTGGAAGATCTGTGCGACACCGTCGTCTCGGCTCTGCTGCCCGACCCTGGGCAGACGAATGACGACGCCGGCCTGCTCATCGTCCACACCCGGTGCACCGCTGCAGGTGATGTCGCCTCCTGCAGCCTCCCCGAGGGCCCTCAGGCGGCCGGGCTGGCCCGAGCGTATGTTCGGGAGCGCCTCGACGTGTGGGGCTTGGATGAGCTTGTACCCGCCACGGAGCTGTTGGTGAGCGAGCTGGTCGGTAACGTCGTTCGGCACGCCAAGGGCCCAATCCGCCTGCGCCTGATACGCAGCCACTCACTGACCTGCGAGGTTTACGACGGCAGCCTCACGACCCCGCGCATGCGCCGTGCCACCTACACGGACGAAGGCGGACGTGGCTTGCAACTCGTCGCAGCCCTGTCCCAGCGCTGGGGTGCCCGGTATCTCGATGACGGCAAGTGCATCTGGACAGAGCAGGACATCCCGCGCGGGGATGCCTCTGGTGAGCCTGGGCTGGTGCATGCCGCTTCAGCGGTGTGACCGCAGGCCCGAGTTCCTGTATGGAGCGTTGGGCAGGCGGCCTCCCGGATCGCCTGCGATGAGAGGCAGCCCCCGACGACGGCGAATGAGGTCACGATGCCGGCCTTGCCGCAGCCGGCCTTCGTGATCCGGCCGTGGCGGGCGGGTGTCCCGCCGGACTGGCGCACCCGCGGGTTCAGGCCGAGGTAGGACACGAGCTTGTCCGCGCTGCCGAAGCGGTGGAAGTCCCCGACCGCAGCCAGCACGGTGACCGCGGTCATCGCGTCCACCCCGGGGATGGTCATCAGATGCCGCACGACCGGGTCGTCCAATGCCTCGGCGGCCAACCGCCGTTCCACCGTGGCGAGTTCGGCACCGTAGAAGTCGAGCTGGCGCAACAGGGCGCCCAGAGCCTGCCACTTGTCGGCCGGCAGTGTCTGATGCTCCAGCCAGGCCCGGCCGCGGGTGCCGAAGAGATCGGTCACCGGCGGCAGCGGCAGCATGTTGCGGTGCAGCACCGCCTGGACCTGGTTCTTCACCCGGATCCGGCCGCGCACCAGTTGCGCCCGGTGCGCCGACAGGCGCCGCAGCATCCTGATCCGTTCGTCCGGCAGCCAGGGGTCCGGCAGGAAGTCAGCGGCCGGCAACTGGGCCAGGATGCGGGCGTCGACCTTGTCGGTCTTGACCTTCGCCTCAGCGATCGCCCGGGTCTTGACCGGACTGGAGATCACCACCCGGGCCACGTGCGGCTCCAACAGCACCGCCACCGCGCTCGCGTTGCCGGTGGCCTCCAGCGCCACCTGGTCGTCCGGACGCAGCCCGGCGGAGACGCCCGGGTCCGTCGGCGGCCGCCCGCACCGTCAAGCTCCGCACCTAGGTCCCCCGCGGCGCCGGCAGTCCGGCCGCGGCCCTTGCGATGGTGTTCAAGCTCATCGAGTCCGCCCAGGCCCGCTGGCGCGCGATCACCGGCGCCCACCTCGTTGCCCTGGTCCGCTCCGGCGCCCGGTTCGAGAACGGCGTCCTGGCCGAACGGACAGACACGCGAGCCGCGTGATCTTTACGGTTCATCTCGCCTGCTGTCCCCATCAGGAGCAAGGAGAACACGATGGACGCGCAAGCGGTCCCTTCCCACCACGTCGTGCAGCGGTACTTTCAGATGTGGAACACGGGCGACACCTCGATTGCTCCGGAAGTGCTGAGCCCGGACTGGATCGACCGTGCACACCCAGAGGTGACCGGGCCCACCGACGTTCAACGCGCCGTCGCGCAGAACCACGTCAGCCGGCCAGGACTCCGTTTCCACATCGAGACGATCCTCGGCACCGACGATTTGCTGTGCGTGGTCGGCGGCGTCGGCCATGAAAGTCGCCCAGGCACGATCGACAGCCATCTCATCTGGCTGATCCGACTCCTCGACGGTCAGATGGCGGAGATGTGGACCTACCGCCGGAGCACTCCCTGACGCTGCTGATCCACAACTCTTGACGATTTCTCTCCGAGGGTCCCCAGCCCTGCTCGTTCAGTTCCCCGCCGCCTTGATGAGTGGATCAACGGGCGCAAAGATGGAAGGAGTGCCGAAAAACAGGGGGAGCGCAGTGAGTCTGGGAACAGTGGCGGTAACAGGGGCGGCGGGCACCATCGGTTCCGTGGTGCGCGAGGCGCTGCGACATGAGGCGGCACGCCTGGTCCTGCTCGACCGCGTACCGCTCCGCCCGGAGGCCGAGAACGAAGACGTGCACACGGTGGACCTGCGGGACGCCGCCGCAGTGGAATCGGCCCTCGCGGGAGCCGACCGCGTGCTCCACTTGGGCGGTGTGCCCGACGAGGCTCCTCTCCCGGACCTGCTCGAAGCCAATGTGCTGGGCACGCACCACGTCCTGGAGGCGGCGCGGCGCATGAGCATCGAGCGGGTGGTGTTGGCGAGCAGCAACCGTGTGACCGGGTTCTACCCCGCCGGACATCTCACCGGTCCACAGGAGCCGGCACGCCCTGACGGCCTCTACGGGGTGAGCAAGGTGGCCGTCGAGGCCCTCGGGCAGTTGTACGCCGACAAGTTCGGTCTGTCGGTGATCTGCCTGCGCATTGGCAGCTTCGAGCCCACGCCTACCGAGCCCCGGCACCTGGCGACCTGGCTGAGCCCGCGCGACGCCGTCGGATACATCCGGGCCGCCCTGACCGCACCGTCCTCCACCCGCTTCGTCACGGCGTACGCCGTCTCCGCCAATACCCGCCGCTTCTGGAAACTCCCCGACGTGACGGAACTGGCCTATGTCCCCGTCGACAACGCCGAAGCCCGCGCTGCGGACATCCCCGGGGTTCTCCCAGCCGATCCGACCGGAGTCCAGGCCGGCCTCTATGCCGAGCCCGAGTTCACCCTCAAGCACCTTTGGCCCTGACGCATGCGGCCGTCGCACCCGACTCGCGCTCGCAGCACGTGCCCTTGAGGAACGACGAGCAGGGGTGGGGATTTTCAGGGCTCTGTCCGCAGTTCCGTGAATCCCCAGGTCAGCGAGAGGAACGAGGGATCGTTTCGGAAGAGTGTTTCCTGGCGTGGCAAGCAAGACCGTCGAGGCTGTGCTGTTTCCTGGGACGGATGTGCGAGTGGAACGCGTCAGTGACTCCACCGACGTCCTTGTAGTGGAGGCGGTGTCCATCGCTCGCCCTGGCCGGTGCCCGGACTGCCGGAAACAGGCGAGACGTATACACAGCTCGTATCAACGCACCCTGGACGAAAGGCCGTTGGCGTCGCGCAGAGTAATGGTCCGGCTGCGGGTCCGCCGGTACTTCTGTGACCGGAAGAGCTGTTCCCGCAAGACGTTCGTCGAGCAAGTACCGGGCCTGTCCGAGCGGCACCGCCGTTCCAGCACCGGGCTGACCAGGTGGCTGCGGTCGATCGCGATCGAACTCGGCGGCCGTCCGGCCGCACGGTTGTGCCGCCGACCGCGGCTGGCCGCGGGCCGAACCCGGCTGCTCAGACTGTTGACGGCCAACTGGCGGGCGTCCTCGATGTGCTGGTGGCGGAGCGGGTCGTCGTCGCTGTCCTGTGCCCATTCGTCGGCGATCGCCTGTAGCCGGGGCAGGAGCACCGCGCAGTCGGCAGGCGTGAGGTCGTCACCACAGTCATCAGGATGATCGAACAGCGGTGGTTCCCAGTGTTCGGCATCCTCTCGGCGGGCCCTTTCCAGGAGGGCGTCATGTGCGGTCCGTTTCGGGTCGTGGCTCATAGTGCACCGCTTCTTCGCCTGGTGGTCCCTGCGTCGCCGTCGGGTGCGCGCCGTCCTGTTGTGCCACGCCATTCATCGCTTGGAGCAGGGCGGGGCCCACTGCGTCGAAGGCGGCTTTGCCGGTCTGGCCGGAGAGGAGTGGGTCCGTGATGTTGAGAGCCAGGGTCATCGTGCTGGACAACATCAACAACCGTCGTGCCGGGCGTAGTTGTTCGGAGGGCGCGCCGTGCAATGCGAGACAGCGGATGGCGAGGAGGAGGCCGAGGACTGAGAGGTCGACCGCGGGTGCCACCAGTGGTGCGACGAGGGCGGGGACGCCGAGGCGTACAGCAAGGGCTCATACGTCGCCGAAGCCGAGCAGGAAGGAGGCCGACGTCAGTACCCATGATCACGGTGACGGAGCGGAAGGCCGTTGCCTGTTCGCAGCACGACTGGTTGGGCTTTTGGTTCAACTCGCCCCTCGGACACTCGCTATAACGACACGGAAGCGAGGGCCTCGACCTTGCGGTCGCGGTCCTCGTTGCGTCTGTTGTGGGTGCGTTCGGACACGAGCCTGCGCCGGCACCGCGATCTTCTCGAGCGCCGGCACGCCGCGACCTGCGTGCCGAAGCGCCGCGGGTGCCCGTCGGCGGTCCGCTCGATTCGCGACCAGCTCTGCACCAGCCGCGGCGCGGGCTGCCGGGGACCGTCGTTCCGGATCTTCGCGCCGAGCGAGATCAATCCTTCCCCTGTGCGTCGGTCACCCGACGGGATCGAGCACGACCGGAAGCTCCGCGAGGCCGCGGAAGGCTGGGAAGGGAACCTCCAGCCACCGCGTCTCGGCGCGGGGGTCCGCCAAAGCCATCCTCGGGAAACGGTCGAACAGGATGGTCAGGGCCAGCTGCATCTCCAGCCGGGCCAGCGGGGCTCCCAGGCAGTAGTGACTGCCGTGCCCGAACCCAAGATGCGCGTCCTGCGCATTGCCCGGACGCATCACGTTCAACTCGTCCGGGGCGTCGAACTTCAGCGGATCGCGGTTGGCCGAACTGATCGCGACCTGGACCAGGGCGCCCTTGGGAATCCGGGTCCCGCTGTACTCCACATCCTCGGTCGCGTAACGGAACGTCGCGCTCTCCACGGAGCCGTCGTAGCGCACCAGTTCCTCGACCGCGGCACGCATCAGCTCCCCGTCCTCCCGCACGGCGCGCAGCTGTTCGGGATGGGACAGGAGGTGATGCACGGCGTTGCCGATCAGGTACGCGGTCGTCTTGTGACCCGCGAACATCAGCAGGAACGCCGTGGAGACCAGCTCGCTCTCGGTCAGCCCGCCGTCGTCGTCCCGGACCGCGGTGAGCGCGCTCAGGAGATCGTCACCCGGACGCCTCCGCTTGGCGGCGACGAGATCCGAGAAGTACGCGTGCAGATCCTCCTCCGCCTGCTGCCGGACCCGCTTGGCCTCCTCGCTGAAGCCGCTCTGAGCCACCGTGGAGGACAGGTTCTGCATCCGCGACCGCTCCTGGGGCGGTACACCGAGCAGATCGCAGGTCACGATGACCGGTAGCGGGAACGCGAAGACCGGCAACAGGTCGAAGGGCTCCCGGGTCGGGCACTCGTCGAGCAGGCCCCGGACGATGTCCTGGATCTTCGGCCGCAGAGCCTCCACCCGCCGTGGGGTGAAGGCGGAGTTGACCAGCCTGCGCAGCCGCGTGTGCTTGGGCCCGTCGGAGTTGAGCATGTTGTCGTCCAGCGCGACGGACGAATCACCGAAGATCCTCCGGTAGGCGTCCATGGCCCCGTACATGTCCTTGCTCAACCGCGGATCCGCCAGGGCGGCCCGCGCGTCCTCGTACCGGGTGATCAGGTACGTCTCGTTGCCGTGCGGCGGTCTCATGGGGCAGACCGGGGCCGCGTCGCGGAGCCTGGCGTAGACCGTGTGAGGGTCCCGCCGGAACTCCGGGGTGCAGCGTTCGGCCGCGGTGACGGCCTCTTGCGTGGTGGTCACGGACGACTCCTGAGGTCGAAGAGGGCCTCGGCGTTGCCACCGAGGACGAGCTGCTGCGACGCCCGGTCGACCGGCAGCTTCTCGATCATGCGGATCTGCTCCTCCAGCGGCACGGCCAACGGTGGTGAGTCGGTACCGAACAACATCCGCTCGGGCCCCAGCACCTCCGCGTTCAGGCTCAGATGCGCCGGACTGCACGGGCTCGTGTCGACGTACATGCGCTGCAGCGCAGCGGCCGGGTCGACGGCCGGTGCCTGGGCCGCCGACATGGCCGAGGCAGCCTCGGGCCGGCCGGCGGGCGGCGCGCCCCCGGCCCAGTGCCGGGGGC
>NZ_JBVHTI010000002.1:679498-1047814 GCF_055565975.1 Streptomyces sp. NPDC028289
TGGGCCCGCCCAAGGGGCCCCGCCCCCCGGGGGGGGGGCCGGGGGGGGGGCCGGGGCCCCCCCCCCCCCCGGCGCCCCCCCGGGGGGGGGGGGGGGGGGGCGCCCCCCGGCCCCGGGGCGGGGGCCCCGCCGCCGTCTGCAGGCGCTCCGGCAGCAGCGCCATCGCGCCGCCGCCGGTCGCACCGATCAGCCGTAGATCCGGGTACTTGTCCAGCCACCCCGCGAAGGCGATCATGGCCATGCCCATGGTGACGTCGCCGAACCGGCCGATCTGCTCGACGAAGCCGATCTCGTCGACCCGTTCCGTGCCGACCGGTTCAGCGGGGGCGTGCACCAGGACGGGTACGCCCGCCTCCGCGGCCAGCGCGAAGAAGGAGTCGGCGCGCGGGGAGCCGAGCAGCTCCCCGTGGACGCTGGACGTGGTGATCAGGCCGACGAAGGCCGGGTCCTCCAGGGTCTCCCGCACCCCGTCGAGATGATCGTCGTCACCGAACGGGTTGGCGTACACATAGCCGCGCAACCGGTCGGGGAACCTGGCGATCAGCCCCGACATCCAGGCGTGGAAACTGCGCAGCCGGTCTCGTGGTTGCGCGTAGTTGTCCACGCCCGGTACCCGCGCCATCGCTCCGGCGCCGACGGGGCTGCCGATGATGGTGAGGTCGATGCCGGCCTCGGCGCGAGCGGCGAGCATGCCGTCGACGTCGGTCAGGCTCGGGGGCATGGGGAAGCGTTTGGCCGCCTCCGGCGGGGAGAGATGCCCGTGGATGTCGATGATCACGTGTCGCTACCCGGTTTCGGTGTGAGTGCGCGGGTGACCGCGGCACAGTCCTGGTCGCCCAGTCCCTGCTCGGTGGCATTGACGTGGGTCTCTGCCGCGGCGGTCGCCAGCGGCAGACTCAGGCCGACTGCCGCCGCCTGCTTGGTAGCGAGCATGAGGTCTTTCGCCATCAGCCGCAGCCGGAAGTCCGGCTCTTCGAAGCGGCCGGAACCCAGGCGCCTCGACTTGAACGCCATGACCGGAGAGGCGAAACCGCTGCCCGCTATGGTCTTGAGGACCAGCTGCCGGTCGAGGCCGCAGGCGGTCGCCAGTTCGGTGACCTCGGCCAGGGCCTGCACCTCGATGCCCATCAGGAGGTTGAGGCACAGTTTCATCCGCATGCCGGAACCGAGTGCGCCCAGATGGACGACCTCCTTGCCCAGCGCCTCCAACAGCGGGCGGCAGGCGTCGAACGCCGGCTCCTCGCCTCCGACGAAGAGCCGGAGCTCGCCGTCACGGGCGTGGTCGCGGTTGCCGAGCATGCCCACGTCCACGACCGAGGGGATGTCCCCGGCGATCTGGATGACCTCGTCGGGGGAGACGGTGCTGGCGCAGATGAGGACCCCGGGGTAGGGGCCCTTGGACAGGACGCCGTCGGGTCCGCGCAGCACGGAGCCGAGGGCTTCGCCGTCGGCGACGACGCAGAGGGCAGCGCTCGTGCCCTCGACGGCGTCGGCCGGGTGTGCGGCGACGAAGGCGCCTGCCTCGGCAAGCGGTTCGGCCCGCTCCACGGTACGGTTCCAGACCCGGACCGGTATTCCCCGGTCGAGGAGACGGGTGGCCAGGCCGGTGCCCATCGTGCCGAGCCCGAGTACGGCGACGGGGCCGTTGGCGGTGCGCGTCATGACGTCACCCCCTTGGTCTCCTTGACGACCCGGAACCGCAGCGACTGCGTCGAGTCGACCCACTCGCGCAGCGGAGCCACCAGTGCGCGGTGCTCCGCGCTCTGCTGCCAGGCGAAGAAGTGCTCGGCCGTCTGCCACTCGCTGGTGATGACCCACTGCCGGGAGTCGTCCACGGGTGCTCCCAGCCTCTCGACGATGTGGCCGGGGGTCCGGGCGACGGACTTGCGGAGCTGGTCGTACAGATCCAGGAATCCCTGCTCGCCGCCCTCGATCACTCGGACCGTGAAGACGACGCTCAGCTTGTCGGCCGGCCGGCCGTTGTTCCTCGTGCCCATGTCTCCTCCTGAGGGTGAGATCCGGCAGGACACGACTCCAACGGCCTCATGTCCCCCGTGCGGACGCAACTCCGAATGGGGGACGGGCCAGTGGGGACAAGGGGATAACGGACCGTGATTACTCTTTCCGGGTGAGTGACGAGGCGCTGTGTGCCGCCGGCCGCCGGGCGCGGATGGCCGCGCTCGAAATGGATGGACCAGTGGGGAAGCGCTAGCTCCCACGCGTGGAGTGAAGCGGTGTCAGCCGGTCGCGCTGCCCGAGACCCATTCCGTCCACGGCATGTTCCAGTCGCTGAGGCCGTTGTCCGGGGCCAGGGCGGTCTTGTCCGCGGAGTTCTTGACGATCACGACGTCACCGATCATCGAGTTGTCGAAGAACCACGCGGCGGGCTGCTTGCCGTCACTGCCGCCCTTGACGTCGTTGAGACCCACGCAGCCGTGGCTGGTGTTGATCTTGCCGAAGATCGAGTCGGCACCCCAGTAGTTGCCGTGGATGAACGTGCCCGAGGCGGTCAGGCGCATGGCGTGCGGTACGTCGTCGATGTCGTACGCGGGCTTGCCGTCCTTCATGAGGCCGACGGTCGCACCGTTCATGTGGGTCTGCCCGAACTTCTCGGAGATGACCATCCGACCGTTGTACGTCGGGTGCTCGGGGCTGCCGGACGAGATCGGGACGGTCTTGATCGTCTTGCCGTCCCGTACGACGGTCATCTGCCTGGTCCTGGCGTCCACGGTGCTGATCTGGCTCCGGCCGATGGTGAACGTGACCGTCTTCTGGACGCCGTGGCGGGTGAGCTTGACGGTGACGGTGGAGCCGGGCTTCCAGTAGCTCTCGGGGCGGAAGTCCAGGCGGGCGTCGTTGAGCCAGTGACCGACGACCTGCTGCCCGCTGCTGGAGCTGACCTGGATCTCCGACTCCACGGCGGCCTTGTCGCCGATCGCCTTGTCGAAGCTGACCGTCACCGGCATGCCCACGCCGACGGTCGAGCCGTCCTCGGGGGAGAGGTGCCCGACGAAGTCGTTGGCCGGGGAGACCGTGGTGATCGTGGCGTTCCCGGTGGCGGAGCGGCCCTTGGCGTCCTCGGCCTCTGCGGCGACCTGGTACCTGGTGGCCCGCTCCAGCGGGCCGTTCGGCTTCCAGGACGTGCCGTCCGCGGACAGGGTGCCCGGAATCTCGGTACCGGTCGCGACGGCTGTCATGGTCACCTTGGTGAGCTTCCCGTCGCTGACGGTGACTTTGACGGGGCCGTTGATTCCGACGCCGTAGGCGCCCTGCCCGGGCGTGATCCTTATTCGGGCGTCGGAAGCGTCCTGGGCGGCCGCCCGATCTACCTGTGCCTGCGGTTTCGGGTGAGTCCCGGTGTCGTTGCCGCTGGTGGCAGCGTTGCTGGTGCCGCCGAGGGCCGTGAGCGCGAGTATGCCGCCCAGTACGCCGGCCGTAGCCATCAGCCCGGTGGTTCGCTTACGTACCGTGATCAAACGCTTCTCCCGTGACGCCGGTCGTTGAATCCCTGGAGCTGGTTACCGGCAGAGTGCAACCAGCTTTGAAGAACTACTTTTATGGATTCATACGCCCTGAAGATAGGAATTGTGGCGAATTCCACGCGTTGCGAGAGCGTTGTCGGAGCGTTTGCAGGCATCCCCGCGCTGGCTGATCCCCAGCACGAACCGGGCCGGGTCGAACCGGCCGCCGTGACACCCTCCTCCTCCAGGGCGCCGCCCACCCTGTCCCCGGCGCCGTCGCCTGACGGTGCGGTGCGCGACGGAGCCGGCGTGAGCCGAGGCGAGTGGTCTCGTCAGGACCGGTGATCGGTGATCGGTGCGGGCAGTGGGTGCGGCGGGCGACTGTTCGCGATGCCCTGACGGGGCCGACGGCCCGACGGGCGTCGCAGAACGGTTACGCCGTCCCGTACGACATCTCTGGACGCCCCGCTCGGTCGGCAAGCCGACCGGTTCGCGGGCGGAGAGGCTGTCCGTCGACTCCGCAATGAGCCGGTACGTGGCGGTCTCGGTTGCCTGTCGCGGCGGCGGCGACCGGGCCGTCCCTCCGAAGACTCTGTACACCGCACGACGACGCGAGTTCAGAGGCTGAAGAGGCCGGGGTTCTCACGGACGTAGTCGGCCACCCCCGACGGAGGCCGCCCGGTGACCTGCTCGACGCCGTCCGCCTTGCGGTCGTACCGGTCCTCCGCGTGAAGGCGGGCCATGGTGGAGATGTGCTGGAAGGTGTGCTCCGGCAGTCCCAGCGGTCTGAGACAGTCGTCGATCCATTCCTGCAGGGGGACGTCGGTGTAACCGACCGGTCGTCCCAGGGCTGCGGAAACCTCTGCCGCCATGGCGGCGACGTCCTGCGAGCGAGGGCCGGTCAGCTCGTAGGTTCGGCCGATGTGCGGGGCCGGATCGGCCAGGATCTCCTCCACGACCGCGGCGACGTCCCTGGCCGCCACCGGGGAGGTTTTCGCCCGGCCGAACGGCAGTCTGATGCTTCCGTTCTTCGCGATCGAGGCGAAGCCCACCCGGAACAGCGGGTTTTCCATGAACACGGTGGGCCTGACCTCGACGACGGGCAGGCCGGACCAGCCGAGGACCTGCTCCACCAGCCAGTGCTGCCGCTGCTGCACGGACTCGGAGGTGCTGGTGAGGTCCATCTCGGAGACAGTGAGCTGCGACATGTTCACGAAGACTTCCAAGCGGCCGTACTCGCGTGCGACGGCCGCTGCCGTCACGGCAGCCTCCAGATACTGCGCCGACACACCCATGCCGAAGTACACACGTCCACAGCCGGCCAGGGCGTCGGCGACGTCGCCGGTGCGCGTCAGGTCTCCGACGACGACCTCGCAGCCCGTCGCGCGCAGCGTCTCCGCCCGTTCGTCCTCGCGATGCACCATGGCCCGGACGGGCAGGCCCCGTTGCCGAAGGCCTTCGGCCACGGATCGTCCGACGGCACCGGTGCTGCCCGCCGCGCCCGTCACCAGTATGGGCAGCACACTGGCTTGCGGGACGCCCTCCATACCAGCAGCCTGTGGTGCACCCTGCCGGAGCGCAACCGGAGCCCGACGAGCCGGGGGCGACAGCAGGCGGAAGCCGGAGCAGACACGATCGCCAGCCCCCCGCTCGCCCTCCTGGTAGCGTCCTGCGGTGATCACTCTGGGGGAACCTGCGTTCTTCACCCGCCTGCGCGCTGCGCGACGGGTGCTCGTCGCCGGTGCGGGCGGCGGCTTCGACGTGTACGCCGGGCTGCCGCTCGCGCTCGCGCTGCGGTCGGCGGGCAAGGAGGTGCACCTCGCGAACCTGTCCTTCGCCGACCTGTACGGCCTGGACCTCGATGTGTGGGTGGACCAGGACGTCGCGGCGGTCGGGCCCGACACCCCGCTGCGCGGCGACTACTTCCCCGAGCGGACGCTCGCCCGGTGGCTCGCGGCCCAGGACATGCCGTCGACCGTGTACGCGTTCCCGAGCATCGGGGTCGTCCCGCTGCGGGCGGCCTACCGGACGCTGATCACGCATCTCGGCGGTGTCGACGCGGTCGTGCTGGTGGACGGCGGCACCGACATCCTGATGCGCGGCGACGAACACGGTCTCGGTACTCCGGAGGAGGACATGGCGAGCCTGGCCGCCGTGAGCGGGCTCGACGAGGTCCCGCACCGGCTGGTGGCCTGCCTCGGCTTCGGGGTGGACGCCTATCACGGCGTGAACCACTCGCTCGTACTGGAGAACCTGGCCGCCCTGGACCGGGACGGCGCCTACCTCGGGGCGTTCTCGCTGCTCGGGGCGGCACGGGAGGGTGCGCTCTATCTCGACGCGGTGGCGCACGCCCAGCGCCACACCGCGAGCCGTCCGAGCATCGTGAACGGATCCGTCGCCGCCGCCGTGCGCGGTGACTTCGGCGACGTCCGGTTCACGGAACGGACCAGGGGCGGCGAGTTGTTCGTCAACCCGCTGATGGCGCTGTACTTCTGTGTGGACCTGCCCGGACTGGCCCGCCGCAATCTCTACCTCGGTCTGCTGGAGGGGACTTCGCTGATGCGGCAGGTGAGTTCCGTGATCGAGGAGTTCCGCACCACGCTGCCCCGTCAGCGTCCGCCGCGGGCGTTCCCGCACTGAGCCTTCCTCATGCTCAGTCGATACAGAATTCGTTGCCCTCGATGTCCAGCATGGGGATGCACGACTCGTTCTCCCCGTCGGCATACAGCGTCTGCACATGGGTCGCACCGAGCGCGACCAGACGTGCGCACTCGGCTTCGAGGGTGGCGAGACGCTCGTCCCCCACGAGCCCGGTGCCGACCCGGACGTCCAGATGCACCCGGTTCTTGACGGTCTTGCCTTCGGGCACGCGCTGGAAGTACAGGCGCGGGCCCACACCTGTGGGATCACTGCAGGCGAACCACGAACCCCGCTTCTCGGGGGGCAGCGTGCGGTTGAAATCCTCCCAGGTGGCGAACCCCTCCGGCGGCGGCGGTGCGACGTACCCCAACACCTCGCACCAGAAGCGGGCGACGCGCTCGGGTTCTGCGCAGTCGAAGGTGACCTGGAACTTCTTGATCGCTGGCATCGGCGCACCGTACCGCGTACCAGGGGGACCCTGCCGCTCATTTCCCCGAGCGAAGTGCGTCATGATGCGTCGCCGAGCACGGCGAGGGCCGCGGTCAGAGCGAGGGCCGCGAAGGCGCACAGCAGAAGGACGGTGGCGACACCGCTCCAGAAGTACTTTCGGCGGGCGACGTGCGCATTGGCCCAGATCTGTTCGGCGACGGCGACGGTCAGTGCCCTGTCGTCGGCCAGGAGGCGCGCCAGCGCCTCGGGGTAGCCGTCCTCGGGGGAACGGTAGGCGTGGGCCACGTGTTCGAAGAACAGCAGGTTGGGCGGTTGCCCGATGTTCTTCCTCCGCGGGCGCAGGACCATGGCGGTGGCGGTCGCCGAGCCTGCGGTCAGCAGAGCGCACAGGGACGCGGCGAGGGCGAAGGGGAGGTCGTGCAGGCGCGCGGTGGTGACCAGGCTGTACACGATGCCGCCGATGACTCCCGCCGCGGTGAGCGTCACCGCCGCCTTCGCTTCGGCGTGTTTGATCCAGTCGGTGACGGTCTGGAGCGTTCGCCAGGCGTTGTCCACCGCGGATGCCTGCGGCGGCGGTATCTGCGGTGGGGACGTGTGCCGACGGCGTGGTCCGAGCACCGTACTGCTCCCTTCGTTCCTCGGTGATGCTTGCGGCGTCAGGCGGGAAGCCACAGCCACGCGTGTGCCTGGTACTCCTTGAACTCGACCAGCACACGCCGGAACTCCTGCGGGTCCAGCCCCGGATGGCCCTCCCCGACGACGTACTCGTGGAGCGGTTCGGAGACCAGGGCCGCGTAGTCGACCTGCGAGTTGTCCCGGAGGGCGGTGCGCAGCACCGCGCTGTCGAGCATGCGGCTGACCTTGACGATGGTGCTGCCCGAGTAGCCGAGGGCGGCGATCCCGACCGGTCCCACGACGGTGGCGAGGCGCAGGCGCATCCGGTCGCGGAAGCGGCGGTTGTCGGCGGCGAGTCGGTCCTGCCAGGAACGGAGTACGTGGGGAAGCGCCCGGTGCAGTTCCGCCCCGGCCGGGAGGAAGACGTTCATCCCGTCCCCCGTCCCCTGGTGGTCGGTCTCCTCCAGGGCGATGTCCAGGCCTTCGAGGACCTGCCGGACGACGAGGGCGAGCCGGACCTGCAGGTCGCTCTGTTCCGGGGCGGTGCGGCGACTGTATCCCTCGATGTCCACGGCGAACCCCATGCGGAGCCTGACGGGCTCCGGGACGCCGCCGGCCGGCGGGCGGGCAGAACGGGGTGCGTCCGCCGCCGCGGACGAGCGGACGGCTCCGCCGCCCGAGCGGATGGCACCGCCGCCCGGCTGAGACGGGTTCCGTCGGGTCCCGCCGTCGGTCGCAGGGCCCGCCGCGTCGGCCGCGGGGCCGAGCAGGCGGCGCAGATCCTCGGCGCGCTGCCGGGCGCTCGTCAGGTAGTCGGCGTCGTTGCCGAGTTGGCGGGGGAGCCACTCGGCGAGCTCCCGGTCGGTGGGGAAGAGGGCGGACTGGGCCTTGGCCATGTTGTCGACGGCTATGCGCACGGTGTGCAGCATGTCCCGCACATCGGCGTGCACCAGAGCGAGACGAGCCTCGTCGTCGCGCAGCGCACCGAGCTCGGCCGACGCGTCGGCAGGGCGGCGGTGAGACAACTCGGGCAGCTGATCGGTGCGTTCGACGACCTGCCGGATCAGGGTGCCGATCACATCCCCGTCGTCCCGCACCCGGGCCTGGTAGCGCAGCTTCGCCGCGTGCATGGAGTAGCGGCACAGGGGCGGCATGTCGGGCTGTCCCCGGCTCCACGTCCAGGCGCTGAGCTCGGCGTCCTGGTCCTGTGGGGCCAGTACGACGATGCGCCGCCGGGGCCCGGTGTCGTCCGGCGACAGCTCCCAGACGGCGAAGCCCTGCTCGGTGGTCCAGCCCCGCTGCCACCAGTACGGAGCGTTGTCGCCGTCGGGAAGGGCCCGGCGGACCTCGGCCGCCGCGAGGTCGAGCGGCGGGACGTCCGTACCGACGGACTTCGCCTGGTACACCCGCGTCTCGCCCAGCACCGCCTCGGTGCCGTCGGCGGTCAGCCCGGCCCACCACCGGTCGAACTCCACCCAGCCGGGCGGCGACGCCGAACCGATGCGCAGGCGCCTGGAGGCGGCCCCGAGCGGCGCGGCGAGCGCGACCGACAGGTTGACCATGTCGTGCTCGCGCCGCACGACCGCCTGGAAGTCCGCCGTCGGGTGCTCCTGGGCTGCCGCGGGCTTTCCCGGCACGAGGGTTCGGGGGCCGGGCGGCAGCGTGGTCGGCAGCCCCGTGCCGGCGATCGGCTGATCCATGCCGAGCTCGTCCCGGCAGCGCTCCCAGATGCGGCGGATCTGTTCGTACCCCCGGGCGGCCTGTGGTCCGTCGAGCGCCGTGCAGAGGTGGACGACGAGCTCCTGGTCAACGGGAGACCTGGTCGGGTCCGTCGTCATCGCCACCTCCCCCGGTGACGGTGCCGGCACCGTCACCGGCATCCTGCGGCGGCGGGCCGCCGAGCGAGTGGACCAGATGGTTCGCCTGGTCCCGGGTGTGCGGTGGGGCCGGGAGCACCGGGTCGGCACCGATCCTGGTGATCCGCACCGGACCGGACAGCTCGAGTTCGGCGGTGACGTCGCGTACGCCGTCGCCGTCGCCGGCCGCCAGGGCCTCGGCGAGTGCGTCGACAAGAGCTTGCACGCGGTCCCAACGCTGCGGTGGGAGCCTCCATTCGAGCAGATCTCCGAGGATCTCCAGTACGTCGGTCCGCGTCTCGTCGTCGATCGTCTGCCGCCCGGTCACCGATCCCCCTCGACCCCGTACGCTTCACTTAGCGTATCCGTCTCGACACAGATCTATACGGTCGGGACAGCCGTTCCGGTTCCCGCCCGCGGATCCGAACAACGGAACGACGGTGATCGCCGACCCGGGGGAGGGGTATGGGCACGAACACGGGGGAGCCGGACCTGCTCGCCGAGATGGCGGGGCGGCTGAACGGCCTCGTCGCACCGGACGGAGAGGCGCGCGGCGCCGCCCTCGCCTGGTTCTCGTCCGCCAGAGCGGAGCTCTCGGAGCGACTGGAGTCGTCGGCCGGCGCGGGAGACGACGAACGGACCGTCGAACTGGCCCAGCACCTGGTGCACTTCCTGATCGCCGTACAGGACTGGGCTGCCCTGGAGGCGACCGGACGTCTCGGCGTGGCGGGCGCGGTGCGGCTCGGAGCCGACCGGGTGCGTATGGACCTGCTCCAGAGCCTGGGAGTCGCGCTCCAGCATCAGGGACGGGACGCCGACGCCGAGCGGCAGTTCCAGGAGGTCGCCGACCTCGCCGCCGACCTGGACGACCAGCCGGTCCGGGCCTCGGCCCTGGCCCACCTCGGGCAACTTCACCACCGGCGTGGTGACCTGGCCCAGGCCGCGGCCCTGCTGCAGCAGGCGGCGCTGGCCTACCGCAACGCCCGCCATCCGCGCGGCGAGGCGCGGACGTCGGGCGATCTGGCTCCGCTGCTGCACGCGCTCGGCGATCCAGACCAGGCGGCCGACTACTCGGCCCGGGCCCGGCGCCTCTTCCACGACCTGGGCGACCGGCTGAACGAGGCACGCTCCCTGCGGCTGATCGCGGCGGCCCAGGCCGAGGCGGGGGCGGACGAGGAGGCACTGCGCACTCTCCAGGCCGCTGTCGGGATGTTCGACGCCGACGGCGCCGCCCCCGACGCGGCGGAGGCACTGCACACCGCCGCACGCCTGCACGTGCGGCGCGGAGACACGCCGGCCGCGCGGGCCGCCGCACACGAAGCCCTGGACAGGGCCCGCGCCACCGGCGCGCCCGCCCCCGAGCTGGAGCAGTTGAACGCCGTCCTGGAGGCGGAGGAAGCCCTGGCCGTTCTGCTCACCGCCGCGACGAAGGAGGAGCGGGACGCGGCCGTCGCCGGTCATCCAGCGCTGTGCGGCGGGCTGGCGTTGCAGATGCTCGTCAACCGGCGGGACGCGGTCGGCCCGGCTCCGGGCGCGACGGGCGGGCGGACCGGAGCAGACGGACTGGACGCGGCGCTGGACCACCTCGCGGCACTCCCTGACGGCGCCCTGGCCGAGTGGCACCGGATCGACTGGGCGGAGGTATGCGCAGTCGCGGGGGACGACGCCGACCGACTGCCACCCGACCTGCCCGGACTGCTGCGGCTCAGGCTGCTCACGGACCGGCCCGACCGGCGCGGTGCCCTGCTCGCCGAGGCGCTCGCCGTCGTCCCCGCCGACCGCCATCCAGGAGTACACGGTCTCCTCCTCGCCGAACTCGCCCAGCTGTACGCCACGGGCTCCGGCGGCGACCCAGAGAGCCACGACCACGCGATCCGGCTCGCCGAGGAGGCGACCCGTCTGCTGAACCGGCCGGAGAGCCGGGACAAGTGGGCGACGATGCAGGCCTTCCTGGGATCGGTCTGGCGCTCCCGCCCGCGCGGGAACAAGGCCGACAACGTCGCCCGGGCCCAGCGTGCCCTCCGTGCCGCCCTCACCCACTTCCGCCGGTCCACCAGCCCCGTGGAGTGGGCGGCGACCGTCGCCAACCTGGCGAACGCCTACTGGGAATGCCCGGACGACCGGACCCGTAACCTGCGCCGGGCGCTGCACCGTCACATGGCGGCCCTGACCGTGTTCAACCGCGAGGAACACCCGGACCGTTGGGCCATCGCGCAGAGCAACATCGGCCTCGTCCTGTCCGAACCGGCGCTCGCCGCGGACCCCGACGCCCTGGAACTCGGCCGACGCCACCTCGAACAGGCGGTGCGGGCGCCGGAACTGAGGGGCCGTGCCCGCGCCCACGCGCTCGTCAACCTCAGCCGCTGCTACCGGATGCGGCTCCAGGGCGACCACGACGCCAACCAGAGCACGGCCCTGCACCACGCGCAGGAGGCCTTCGCACTCTACGAGGAGCTGCGGCTCCCCTTGGACATGGCGAACGCCGCCACCGCCATCGCGGACGCCCTGGCCAACACCGCGGTCCGGAGCGGCACGGCCGCCCTCGACGAGGCGGTGAGGTGGTACCGGCGCGGCCTCGAACTGGCCCCCGCGGCCGAGGACCCCCTCATGCACGCCGCCATCGCGGACAACCTGGCCAACACCCTCGTCCAGCGCCGCGAGGTCACGGCCGAGGACCTCGGCACCGCGATCGAACTGCACACGACGGCGCTGGAGACGTACGAAGCGCACGGCGACCGCCACGAGGCGGCACGCGCCCGGTACAACCTGGCAGCCACCCTGCGCCGCGGGGACCGGCCCGACTCCGAACGTGCCGTCCGGCTCCTGGAAAGCAGTCTCGAGACACGCACGCCGGACACGGTGCCCCTGGAGTGGGCCGAGTCCGCCACCGAGCTGGCCAGGGCCTGGCTGACGTCACTCGGTCCCCGGGACAGGGGCGACCGGGTCGCCAAGGCGGTGCGGCTCCTCACCGAGGTCGTGTCCGTCGTGTCCCCGGCGACCGCCCCCGATCACGCCCGGCGTGCCTGGGGACTGCTGGGCGACGCGCACGCCGAGTCCGGGGCCTGGTACGCGGCGGCCGACGCCTACGAGCGGGCGCTGGAGGCGGCTGAGAGCCTCTACCGGATCACCGTGCTGCCCGGCGGCAAGGAGGCGGAAATCGTCCAGACCGCCGACCTTCCCAGGGAGGCCGCCCATGCCCTGGTGCGCGCCGGCCGCCCGGAGCGCGCGGTGGCCGTCCTGGAACAGAGCCGGGCCCGGGACCTGGGCGACAGGCTGCAGCGCGACCGCGTCGGACTGGAGGTCCTGGCCCGCGAACACCCGGACGCCGTGGCCGGTTTCCGCTCAGCCGTGCAGCGCGTCCGGACCGTGGAGGCTCGTCAGCGCGCCGACCGGGACCCGCGGGAGTCCGGCACCCCGCGCCGCCTGCGCGCCGCGATGACGGACGCTCAGGCGCAGCTCACCGCCGCCACCGAAGCCATCCGGGCCCTGCCCGGCCGCCACGACTTCCTGCGTTCGGCACCGATGACGGCCGTGCGCCGGGCCGTGACCGACGGACCACCGCTGGTCTACCTCATCACGGCACGACACGGCAGCGTGGCCCTGCTCGTCCAGGCGGCGCCGGAGGAACCCGGGATCCGCATCGACGTCGTACAGGCGCCGCTGACCGAACCGGAATTGCTCGTCGCGCTCGGGGCACACCCGTCGCTGGAGGAGGACGAGCACCTCCTGCCGCTGCTCGACCTGCTGGGCGCCCGGCTGTTGGCTCCGCTCGCCAGGCGGCTGCGCTCCCTGGACGTGAACCGTGCCGTCCTGGTGACCACCGGCGTCCTCGGCGTCCTGCCCGTTCACGCCGCCCGCATCCCGGTGGAAGGCACGACGCGCTGCCTGTTCGACGACGTCGCCGTGTCGTACACGCCCTCCGCGCGCGTGCTCATCGCCGCCCGGGCCACGAGCACGGAGCCCCCGCACGGCAGGGCCCGGCTGCTGGGAGTCGCCGAGCCCCACCCGTGCGACCCGCCCCTTCCCTGGGCCGGATCCGAACTCGGCGCGGTGCGCGGGCTGTTCACCGAGCCCGGTGCGGCCCTGACCGGGGCCGACGCCACCCGGGAGAACCTGCTTCGGGCACTGCCGGCCGCGACCCATCTGCACTTCGCCGGGCACGGCTACTACGACGCGGCCGACCCGGTCGCGTCCTGTCTTGAGCTCGCCGACGGCGACCGGCTCACCCTTCGTGAACTACTGGACGGCCAGGCCCTCGCCGGCATCCGGCTCGTCGTGGCCTCCGCCTGCCGGACGGCGGTGACCGACATGGCGCGACTGCCCGACGAGGGCATCGGCCTGCCGGGCGGACTGGTGCAGTCCGGAGCAGCCGGCGTCGTCGGAAGCCTGTGGGAGGTCAACGACCGCTCCACGGCGCTCCTGATCGCCAGGTTCTACGCCTGCCACCTGCTGGGCGACCCGGAACAGGACGAGCCGCCGATGCCGCCCGCGGCGGCACTGGCCCGGGCCCAGGCCTGGCTGCGGGACGCCGACACGGCCGAACTCAACCGGTTCGCCGCGTCCGTGGGCCTGCGCCGGACCCGCGCCACGTACACCGAGCGGCCTTCGCACTGGGCGGCTTTCGTCCTGGTCGGCGAGGGCTGACCGCCCGCCGCTGCAGGACCGGTACGTCCGGGCCACCATGGGGTTGGCGAGGGGCGCGGGCCGGGTATGCGTACCGGGCGAACAGCGGGGTCCACAGCGCGCCATGTGCGAGGACTGCGTACGGGGACGTCGCGACGAGGGGCGGGGCGCGGTGACACGGGACGAGCTGAGCGCGATGGTGGCGGAACGGCTGCGCAGAGTGGCCGAGTCCCGGGATCTCGCCCCCGTCCTGGAGCCCGGCGCACAGGACGAGGCCCTCCGGCTGGCCGCCCTGCTGGACCCGCACGGCTACGACAACGAGAACGGCGGCACCGGCGGCCCCGAGGAGGGCCGGAAGGCCGCGCTCACCGCCCGTTACCGCCTCGGTTGGCTCCACTGGTACCGCTACCGTGCCCTGCCCGACGACCGGCCTGCGGAAGAGCGGGAACTCGACGCCGCCGCGGTCATGTTCACCCCCTGCCTGCTCGCCGGCGTGACCTCTCTCCCCGACCCGCTCCGCCCGCTGCTGATCCATCGGGCGATCGTGGAGGCCACGGCCCTGCTGGAGCAGGTCCTCCGCTCCGCCGACCCCGGCCTTCCCGATCGGGCCGTCCGTCGGTGGCGCCGTATCCTCGACGTGGCCCCGGGTGACCATCCCGACCGGGACGTCATGCTGACCAACCTGGCGACCGCCCTCCTGCAGCGCTTCGGCACCCAGGCAGACCCGGAAGATCTGGACGCCGCCGTCGACGCGGCGTGGGAGGCGGTCCGTCTCACCCCGGCCGGCCATCCCGCTCTCGCCCGCCGTCACTCCAACCTCGGACAGGCGCTCCGCAAACGGTACGAGCACGGCGGCCGGCCGGCAGACCTGGAAGACGCGATCCAGGCCGCCGAAGAGGCCGTCGCCCGCACCCCCGAAGGGCACCCCGACCGCCCCGCCGTACTCACCAACCTCGGCATCGCCCAGGCCGTCCGCTTCGGCAGGGACGGTATGGCCGGGGATCTCGACGAGGCGGTCCGTACGGCCAGAGCGGCCGTGGACCGTGCCCCCCTCGACCACCCCGACCGGGCCACCATGCTCAACGGTCTCGTCGTCGCGCTCCGCCGACGAGCCGGGCGCGGGGAGACGGACGCCCGGGAGAGGGATGTGCACGACGCCGTCGACGCCGCGAAAGAGGCGGTTCGGCTCACCCCGGCGGACGACCCCGAACGTGCCGGGTTCCTGTCCAACCTCGGCCTCGTGCTGCGGACACGGTACGAACTCTTCCAGGAAGGGGACCGGGAAGGACGACGCGAGGAGGACGGGGAGGGGGACGCGGAGCGCCGGGAACGCGGCGCGGAGTACATCGACGAGTCGATCGAGGCGAGCCGGGAAGCCCTGACCCGCACGCCCTCCGATCACGCCGAGCGGGCCGCCCGGCTGTCCAATCTCGGTCTGGCGCTGCGGAAGCGGTACGAGGGGCGCGGTGATCTCACCGACCTGGACGAGGCCATCGAGAAAGGCAGGGACGCCGTCGGCCTGCTGTCCCCGGACCACCCCGACACGGCCGGGGTCTCCTCCAATCTCGGCCTCGCGCTCCGTCTCCGCCATCTGAGGACGCGGCAGGACAGCGGCCCCGGGGACAGCGCGGCGGACGGCACGGAGACGGCGACGGGTCCCGCGGACACGGCCGGTACGACGGCGGACGAGGACCTCCGCGAAGCCGTCTCGGTCTTCACCGACGCCGCCCGGACGGAGACAGCGGCACCCTCGCTGCGCGTCTACGCCGCTCGCAGCGCGGCCGACCTGACCGTGCCCGCCGATCCCGGGCGCGCCGCCGAACTGCTGGAACTCGCCGTCCGCCTGCTTCCTCAAGTGGCCCCCGGGCAGCAGGAGCGAGGCGATCAGCAGTACGAACTCGGCCGTACGGCCGGGCTGGCGGGCGAAGCAGCCTCACTCGCTCTGGCCGGGGGCGGCACAGGGGAAGAGAGAGAACGGGCCGTGCGGGCGCTGCGGTTGCTGGAGGCCGGCCGGGCGGTCCTCCTCGGTCAGGCCCTCGACGTGCGGGGCGACCTGAGCGAACTCCGTGAGCGACATGCGGACCTGGCGGAGCGGTTCATCCGGCTGCGAGCCCTGCTGGACGGACAGTCCGGTGCCCCGGCCGACCGCCGCCGGTGGGCGGCCGGTCTCACCGATCTCCTCGCCGGTATCCGCGAGTTGGACGGCTTCGCCTCGTTCGCCCGTCCTCCCGCCCTCTCCGACCTCCTCGACGAGGCCCGGGAGGGTGCGGTCGTGGCCTTCGCCGTCAGCCGCTATCGCAGCGACGCCCTGCTGCTCCACGGGACGGACGTCACCGCTCTCCCCTTGCCCCGGCTCACCTGGGACGACCTGCTGGAACAGATCCGCCTCTGCCACCGTGCCCTGGCGGTCGCCGGGGACGCGGAGTCGTCCCGGCAGCAGATCCAGGAGGCACAGAAGTCACTGCGAGGTGTCCTGGAATGGCTCTGGGACCGTGCGACAGGGCCGGTCCTGGAGGCGCTGGGCCACACCGCCGAACCGGCGCCCGGCACGCCGTGGCCCCGGGTGTGGTGGGCGACCGGCGGAGTGCTGGGACTGCTGCCGGTGCACGCGGCCGGTCATCACGCCGACCCGCCCGGCGCGGCCTCGGCAGGGGGACGGCGCACGGTCATGGACCGCGTGGTCTCCTCCCACACGCCCACCATCCGGGCGCTGAGCCACGCCCGGCGCCGACGCGAGACACAGCGGGCACGGGCATCGGCGACGGCCGCCAGGACGGCCGGGGCGGCCGGGGCGGGAACGGCCGCGGAGGAGGACCGGTCGCTGATCGTCGCCATGCCCGTCACGCCCGGCGCACCACCGCTGCACAAGGTCCGGCAGGAGGTCGAGAAGGTCAGCAGCCGGCTGCCGCGACCGGTCGTTCTCTCCCCGGACGCGAAGGGGAACGGAAACGCCACCGGAGACCGCCTCCCGACCAGGGACAACGTGATGGCCCACCTGCCCGGCTGCACAGTGGCGCACTTCTCCTGCCACGGCGAGGCCCGCGCCGACGACCCGTCCAGCAGCCGGCTGTTCCTCCTGGACCACGAGACGGCGCCGTTCACAGTCGCCGGACTCGCCCCCCTACGCCTCGATCGGGCTCAGCTGGCCTATCTGTCGGCGTGCCGGACCGCTTTCGGCGGTTCCCCGCAGCTCGCCGACGAGGCGATCCACCTGGTGTCCGCGTTCCAGCTGGCCGGATTTCCGCACGTCGTCGGCACCCAGTGGGAGATCAGCGACGCCAGAGCCGTGCAGATCGCGGACCACTTCTACACGGAGATACGGAACGAAGAAGGTGTCTTCGACAGTGACCGGGCCGCGTTCGCCCTGCACCGGGCGGTACGCAGGCTGCGCGACCGGACACCGCAGGCCCCCTTTCTGTGGGCGGCCTTCGTGCACGCCGGGGCGTGACCGGGCGATGCGGTGGCCGGCCTCCGCACTGGCCCATACGAATGATTCACCGGCGCCTCAGGGTGAACGGTGGCACTCCGCGCCCCGAGTCGACCGCCGGCAGCCGTTCGCGCCCGTACGTTGGCCCGTGTGTCGCTGAGTTATGCCTTCGTGAACCTGAAGCCCGGGGTGGGAAAGACGACCAGCGCGGTCTGGTTGGCCCACGCACTCCACGAGTCGGGCATCCCACCGCTGCTGGTCGACAGTGACCCCGCCTCCTCCGCGCTGCGCTGGAGCGAACTGGCAGGCGGCTTCCCGTTTCCGGTGGTCGCCCTTCCGGTGGGCGATGTGCACCGGCGCGTGAACGACTTCCTGGGCGACCGGCAGGCCGTCGTGTTCGATGCCCCGCAACTGGAGGACCACGCGCACATCGCCCGCAGCATCATGAGATACGCGAGCGAATGGATCGTGCCGGTCACTCCGGCTCCCATCGAGCTGGACCGCATGGCGCCCATCGGCGGCGAGATGGGCGACGTACAGTCCCTGCGCGCCCAGCCCGCCCACGCCGCCGTGCTGCTGAACCGGACGAACCGGGCCGACGCCACGCGTACGGGTCCCGACGCCGACGCCCGCGAAGCCCTCACCGAGCGGGGTTTCGACGTGTTGTCCACCCACATTCCCCGGCTCGACCTGTACGCCCAGTCGTTCGGAAGCCAGGTGCAGGTCAAGGGCTCGGCGTACATGGACCTCGCAGACGAACTCATCAAGCGACAGGACCCGGCATGAACCAGCGCAAGGACACCTACCGAGCCGCCTTGCAGCGCGGGCCGGACGCGGTCGTACCGCGTCCCGTCAAAGTGACCCGGCTGCACACCCGCTACGTGCGGTTGACCATCGAGCTGGACACCGGTTTGCCGCGTGACCTCGTGCAATGGGCAAGGTCACCGGTGTCCGCGATGGTGCGGGCGGGCGCCGCCGCCCTGCGACCGTAGCGAAGCGCCCCACAAGCCCGGCGACGCGGCCGGGCGTGCACCGCGCCCGTCCGGAAAGCCTTTGCGCGTGCCCCCGTCCGGATGATGGGGTGGCACGGTGTCCGACCACGATGAGGCAGGGGCCGTCCGGCCGTTGGCACTGGCCTGGGTCGGCCGCCATCTGGCGGCCGGCGAACGGGTCGTCGCAACCGAGGCACTGCACGGGGGCATCACCGCCGAGATGCGGCGGCTGACCATCGGCACGCGGGACGGCGGCACCCGCGACCTGGTGCTGCGGACCTTCGTCGACCCGGGGTTCGTGGAGCACGCCGAGGACCTGCTGAACCGCGAGGCGGGCGTCCTTGCCCTGCTCGCGGGGACAGACGTGCCGGCCCCCGGACCGGTCGCGGTCGACCCGGCCGCCGCGCACTGCGAGTACCCGTCACTCCTGATGACGCATCTGCCGGGCCGGACGGTCCTCGACGACCGCGGACTGGAGGCACGCGTCCCCCTGCTGGCCCGTCAGCTCGTGGCGATCCACGCGCTGCGGCCCGCCGTGCGTCCCCGGGAGTACCAGGCGTGGACGACCGCCGACGCCGTCGTCCCGCCGGACGGCGCCGACACGGCGGCATGGGCCGCGGCGACGGACGTCATCCGCAAGCCGGCGCCCCGCTATGAAGGGCGGTTCCTGCACCGGGACTTCCACCCCGGCAACGTGCTGTTCGACGTGCCGCCACCAGGCCTGGCCGGCCCCCGGATCACCGGGGTCGTCGACTGGGTGCAGACCTCCTGGGGCCCGGCGGACATCGATGTGGCGCACTGCTCCACCAATCTCGCGATGCTGCACGGCCCGGCGTGGGGTCTGCGGTTCGCCGAGGCGTACGAGGAGGCCGGCGGGGTGCTTGCCGCGGCCGCGGGCGAACGGCTCCACTGGCGGCTGATGGACGCCCTGGGGTTCGCGGGGCAGATGCGGTGGGTGGCGCGGCCGTGGCAGGAGGCGGGCAGGACGGAACTGACGACGCGGACGGTGGAGGGGCGGCTGGACGCCTACGTCACCGCCCTGCTGGACACCCTGAGCTGAAACCCGTTGGCGGACCACGGCGACCGCTGCTAGCTTTCCGGTGGCCGTGCCGGAGAAGAGGAGGTGGTACCCGTGAACGCAGTATCGACATGGGTGCTCCCCTCCGGGGTCGCGGTCGGACGATAGGTCGTCCGGGAGCGCCGTTCAAGCGCACTCCCGAAAGGCACGACCATGCACTTCACTTCCGAACGGCACCTCGACGACGGTGTCCTCGAACGCGAGTTCATCCTCGGCGAGATCCCCGGCACCCTGTGGACGCCGGAATCCGCCACACCGGCTCCGCTGATCCTGATGGCCCACAACAACGGCCTGCCCAAGAGCGAGCCCCGGCTGGTGGCCCGGGCCCGGAGGACCGCGGCGTACGGCTACGCGGTGGCCTCCATCGACGCCACCGGATGCGGCGACCGGCCCCGTTCCGCCGCCGGCGAGCAGGCCCGCGCCGACCTCCGCCGCGCGATGCAGGCCGGCGAACCCGTCGACGAGATCTTCGAGTCCTTCGTCGGCCCGCTGGTCGAGAACGCGGTGCCGGAATGGCGGACCACCCTGGACGCCCTCCTCGCGCTGCCCGAGACCGGCGGCCCGGTCGGGTACTCCGGGTGGACCGCCGTCGGCATCCGCCTCGCGGTGGTCGAGCCGCGCATCGCGGCCGCCGGTCTCTTCGCCGGGGGATACGTGCCGCGCGCCCAGCGCGAGGAGGCCCGGCAGGTTACCGTGCCCCTGCTGTTCCTGCTCCAGTGGGACGACGAAGGCAACCCCCGGCAGCGGGCCCTCGACCTGTTCGACGCCTTCGGCAGCAAGGAGAAGACGCTGCACGCCAATCTCGGCGGGCACACCGGCACCCCGTGGTTCGAGCTGGAGGACGGGAACCGGTTCTTCGCCCGGCACCTGAGGTGAGGCCGGGCCGTCAGGCCGGCGGCAGACGGTAGGCGGTGCCGGCCAGGATGCCGCTCGTCGAGGACAGGCCCCGGCCTCCTCGGCGGCGGCGCCCGGCCGGCCCCGCGCCTTCACCGTCAAGTCGCCCTGCGTCGGCGCCGGATGGGTTCTCCCACCCGGTGCAGGTGGGCGAGGGCCTCGCGGTAGGACCGGAGCAGACCGGTCTCGTGGTACGGCACACCGATCTCCGCGCAGTACTCGCGCACGATCACCTGGGCGCGTCGCAGGTGAGGTGTGGGCATGCTCGGGAACAGGTGGTGTTCGATCTGGTAGTTGAGCCCGCCGAGCAGTACGTCCGTGAGCCGACCGCCCTTCACGTTGCGGGAGGTGAGCACCTGGCGGCGCAGGAAGTCGGGCCGCTCGTCGCCGGTGAAGGTGGGCATGCCCTTGTGGTTCGGGGCGAACGTACAGCCGAGATAGACACCGAAGAGACACTGGTGCACGGCGAGGAACGCCACGGCCTTGCTGGGGGAGAGCACCAGGAACAGCGCGGACAGGTATGCCGCGAAGTGCAGGAGGAGCAGCACGCCCTCGGTCAGCCGGTTCTTCATGGACGGCGAGCGCAGCGCCCGCACGCTCGACACGTGCAGGTTGAAGCCCTCCAGCGTCAGCAGCGGGAAGAACAGGAACGCCTGGTGGCCGCCGATGAGGCGGGCCGTGCCGTTGCTGTTGCGTGCCTGGTCGGTGGACCACACCAGGATGTCCGGAGCGACGTCGGGGTCGAGCTCCTCGTGGTTGGGGTTGGCGTGGTGACGGGTGTGCTTGTTCATCCACCACCCGTAGCTCATGCCGATGGCGAGGTTGCCGAAGAGGCGCCCCCACGTCTCGCTCGGTCGGCGCCGACGGAAGACCTGACGGTGCGCCAGATCGTGGGCCACGAGCGCCACTTGGCCGAACACGAGGGCCATGGCGGCGGCGAGAGCCAGCTGCCACCAGCTGTCGCCGAGCGCGAGGAAGGCCGCCGCGCCGCCCAGCAGAGCCGCGATCACCATGCCGAGCCGCACCGTGTAGTAGCCCGGGCGCCGGTCCAGCAGACCCGCCTCGCCGATGCGTCGGGAGAGTCTGGCGAAATCGCTGCAGGGACCGGAGGGCCGGCCAGGGACGGCGGGCGCGACGGGAGCGTCGATGGAGAACGTCATGCCGCCGAGTCTGGGCACGGCCGCTCCGCGCCGACAGCGGGCCAGCCACCGGATCCGCAGGGGGACCGCCTCCGGGCCTCCGGGGGGTTACCACCACTTCCTACGTCCCTGACCTGGGCTTTGGGCGTCGTCCCGGCGCGGGTGCAGCCCCCGGGTTCGGCATTTTTTCGCCGGGCCCTTCGAGGAGGCCGAGGCTGCCGTCCTCGAAGGGGCGGAAGAGACCGGCAGCCCCGCGGGCGGGCGGGTCAGCGCAGTCCGGCGAAGAGGTCGTTCTCGGGTACGGCCGCGCCGGTGGTGTCCTGGACACGGACGAAGGTCTCCACGCCCATCAGCTCGGTGAACCTCTCGCGGCCCATCTTGAGGAAGAAGATGTTCTCGCCCTGGCTGGCATGCGCGGCCAGTGCGTCGAACTTCTGGCCCCCGAACGCGGTGGTGTCCACCCAGGTGGTGATCTCCTCGTCGGGGAGCCCGATCTCCGCGATCGCGGCGGCCTCCGCCGGATCCGGCTCCGGTACGTCCGCACCGAACTCGCGCATGATCTCCCCGAACCGCTGCATCATCGAACGCGGTGCCGTCGTCCAGTACACCTTCGGCGTCGGCTCGGTCATCGCCAGCGCCGCCATCGTGATGCGGTTGGCCTGGATGTGGTCGGGGTGGCCGTAGAAGCCGTTCTCGTCATAGGTGACGACCACATCGGGGCGGTAGCGACGCAGGAGTTCCGCGAGCCGGGCAGCGCCCTCCGCCACGGGCGTCCGCCAGAAGGATCCGGGGGCGTCGTTGGCCGGCCAGCCCATCATTCCGGAGTCGGCGTAGTCCAGCATCTCCAGATGGCTGATCTTCAGGACATCGCAGCTCGCCTCGAGTTCCTGACGGCGCATCGCGGCGACGGCGACCGGATCGTGCCCGGGATCGCCCGGCTTGACGCCCCCCGGTCCGTCGCCGCAAGCGCCGTCGGTACACGTCACGAGGACCGTGCGGATGCCCTCCGCCGCGTACCGCGCGAGGACGCCGCCCGTTCCGGTGGCCTCGTCGTCGGGGTGGGCGTGTACCGCCATGAGCGTCAAGGGCCGGTCGTTCATATAACAGTCCTCCTGTGTGACAAGGTCTCGGTCCGAGTCCGCGGCGGGCACCTGGGCGGGCTCCCTCGGCCGGTGCAACATCGTCGGCCGGACCGGCTGTTCCCACCGTACGGGGCAATATTCCGCACTCCTGCCCCGCGGAGGATCGCCAGATCCGATATTTGCGTCATCTGATAAGAAACTTGCATGAGATCTTGAGGGTGGCCGCTGGCGCCGCGGTCGGCGCGCTGTGCGTGTGCGTCTTGTCGGCAGCCATGGGGCAGCAGGAAGCATTAGATCTTGCATGTCAAATTTTTATTGTTGCAATGCATTGTCTAGTTATTGCGTTGCTATGTCGACGACATTACGGTCCCCCCGTGCGTCATCACCATCCTCCGTCTCCCCTCCCGCCCCTGGCGGTGTAGGCGGAAGCTTTCGGGCATCCCGTGATGAAAGGAGTGGTAAGTGTTCCATTCCGTCCGAGATCTGAGACGAGCTCTCGTCTGGGCGGTCAGCACCGCGATGCTGACCGTCGCCGGCGTCTTCGCGCTGGCCGTCCAGCCGGCCGCCGCGGCGACCGCCGCCACCGGCGGCAGCGGTGCGAGCCTGCCGTACGTCGAGGTACAGGCGGAGAACTCCGCCACCAACGGCACCACCATCGGACCGAGTTACACCCAGGGCCAGTTGGCCGACGAGGCGTCGTACCGCAAGGCGACGACCCTCCAGGGCACCGGCCAGTACGTCACGTTCACCACACCGGTGGCGACCAACTCGATCAACTTCCGGTACAGCATCCCGGACACGTCGGGCGGCTCGGTCTACACCGCCGCGCTGTCCCTCTACATCAACGGCGTCAAGCAGCCCGACTTCACCCTGACCAACGCCTACAGCTGGTACTACGGCAGCTACCCCTTCACCAACACGCCGGGCAGCAACCCGCACCACTTCTTCGACGAGGCCCACCGCCTGTTCTCCACCACCTATCCGGCGGGAACGACCTTCAAGCTGCAGGTCGACCCGGGCGACACCGCCTCCTCGTGCACCATCGACTTCGCCGACTTCGAGCAGGTCGGCGCCGCCCTGACCGCGCCCTCGGGGTCGGTGTCGGTGACCGGCAAGGGCGCCGACCCCACCGGTGCGACCGACGCGACCAGCGCGTTCAACGCCGCGATCAGCGCGGCAGGCCCCGGCGGCACCGTGTGGATCCCGCCGGGCACCTACAACATCCCCGGCCACCTCAGCGTCAACAACGTCACGATCGCCGGCGCCGGCATGTGGTACTCGACCGTCACCGGCACGGCACCCGGCTTCTACGGCAACTCGGCCCCCTCACCGAGCACCGGCGTGCACCTGCAGAACTTCGCGATCTTCGGCAACGTGCAGGAGCGCAACGACAGCGCCCAGGTCAACGGCATCGGCGGCGCGATGAGCAACTCGACCGCCGCCAACCTGTGGATCGACCACATGAAGGTCGGCGCCTGGATGGACGGCCCGATGGACGGCCTGACGTTCAGCGGGATGCGCATCCGCGACACCACCGCGGACGGCATCAACTTCCACGGCGGCGTCACCAACTCGAAGGTGACCAACAGCGACATCCGCAACACCGGTGACGACGGCATCGCCACGTGGGCGGACTCCGGCATCGGCGCCGACGCCAACGACACCATCTCCGACAACACCGTGTCCCTGCAGATCCTCGCCAACGGCATCGCGATCTACGGCGGCCACGACAACACCGTCAGCGGCAACCGGGTGGTGGACTCCGGCATCACCCAGGGCGGCGGCATCCACGTGGGGCAGCGCTTCTCGTCGACGCCGGTCGGCACCACCACGATCTCCGGCAACACCCTGGTCCGGGACGGCAGCCTCGACCCGAACTGGCAGTTCGGCGTGGGCGCGTTGTGGTTCGACGGCAGCCAGGGCGCGATCACCGGGCCGATCAACGTGACCAACGCGCTGATCCAGCAGAGCCCGTACGAGGCGGTCCAGTGGGTCGAGGGCACCATCAGCGGCGTCAGCCTCGACACCGTGACCATCGCCGGCACCGGAACCTTCGCCCTCCAGGAACAGACCGGCGGCGCCGCCAAGTTCACCGACGTCACGGCCACCGGTGTCGGCTACTCCTCGCCGGTGTACAGCTGCTCGACCGGCAGCTTCACGGTGACCGACGGCGGCGGCAACTCCGGCATCGGCGGCACACCGTACTGCGGAGGGTGGCCGGCCCCGGTCTACCCGCCCTACCCGTCCGAAGGCGTGACGGCCACCCCCGGCGCGCTGAACTTCGGTTCGGTCCCCACCGGTTCGGCCAGCGACGCGCAGACCGTGACGGTCTCCAACCCGACCAACACCGCGGCGTCCGTCTCGTCGATCTCCACCAGCGGTGACTACTCCCAGACCAACACCTGCGGCTCGTCCGTACCGGCGAACGGCTCGTGCACCGTCAGCGTGAAGTTCGCGCCGACGGCGACCGGCAGCCGGAGCGGCACCCTGACCGTCAACGCGGGCGGGATCACCGACACCGTCACCCTCTCCGGTACCGGCAGCGCGCCGGGCCCGGTGCTGAACACCGACCCGGCGAGCCTCGCCTTCGCCGCCACGGTGGTCGGCTCCTCGGCCGGCACACAGACGGTGAAGGTGACGAACTCGGGCACCACCTCGGCGACCGTCTCGGGCGTCACGGCGACCGGTGACTTCAGCCAGACCAACAACTGCACCACCCTCGCGGTCGGCGCCTCCTGCACGGTGACCGTCGGGTTCAAGCCCACCACGGGCGGAGCGCGCACCGGCAACCTGACCGTCACCAGCAACGCCAACAACAGCCCGACCGTCGTCGCCCTGTCCGGCAGCGGCGTCGACAGCACCACGAACGTCGCCGCCGGACGGCCGGCCACGGCGAGTTCCAGCAACAGCCCGTACGTCGCCTCGAACCTCACCGACCCGGACGCCTCCACCTACTGGGAGGGCACGAACGGTTCGTTCCCGCAGTGGGCGCAGGTCGACCTCGGCCAGAACTACGGCGTCGGCAAGGTCGTGCTCAAGCTCCCGCCGGCGACCGCATGGTCGGCCCGCACCCAGACGCTGTCGGTGCAGGGATCCACGGACGGCTCCACCTTCTCCACGATCAAGGCGTCGGCCGGGTACACCTTCGACCCGAACGCCAACGGCAACACGGTGACCCTCACGTTCAGCGCCGCCACGGCGCGATACGTGCGGGTGAACATCACCGCCAACACAGGCTGGAACGCCGCCCAGTTGTCGGACTTCGAGGTGTTCCCCGGCGACGGCGGCTCCTCCCACGCGACGCTGTCGGCGACCCCGACGTCACTGTCGTTTCCCACCCAGGCGCTCAACACCGCCAGCAGCGCGCAGACGGTCACGGTGACCAACACCGGTACCGCGGCCGCGACCGTCTCCGGCATCACGGTCACGGGTGACTTCTCGCAGACCAACACGTGCGGGACGTCGATCGCGGCAGGCGCCTCCTGCACGGTGGCCGTCACGTTCACGCCCACCGCGTCCGGCACCCGCACCGGTGATCTCAGCATCGCCGGCAACGCGTCGAACGGCACGACCACGGTCGCGCTGACCGGCACCGGCGCCGGCACGGTGAGCAGGAACCTGGCAGCGGGCGCGGCCACCACCGAGTCCAGCCACACCGACGTGTACCCGTCGTCGAACGTGACGGACGGCAACCAGGGCACCTACTGGGAGAGCGCCGACAACGCCTTCCCGCAGTGGGTGCAGGTGGACCTCGGTTCCGCGCAGAGCGCGAGCCGCGTAGTCCTCCAGCTCCCCGCGACCTGGGGCGCCCGCAACCAGACGCTGTCCCTGTCGGGCAGCACCGACGGCTCCTCCTTCACCACCGTCAAGTCGTCGGCCACGTACACCTTCGACCCCACGACCGGCAACACGGTCACCATCACCTTCACCGCGACCACCCAGCGGTACTTCCGGGTGGACATCACGGCGAACAACGGCTGGCCGGCCGGTCAGATCGCCGAGTTCCGGGTCTTCGGTACCTGACGGCCTCGCCTCGCCCGGGGGTGTCAGTTCGGCGGCAGCTCCATCGAGCCGGGGGTGACCAGACCCGTCTCGTACGCGGCGATGACCGGCTGGGCGCGGCCGCGGAGCTGGAGTTTGGCGAGGACGTGCGTCACGTGCGTCTTCACCGTCGCCTCGCTCAGATGGAGCCGGGCGGCCAGCTCCGCGTTGGTCAGCCCGCGGGCCGGCGACTCCAGGACCTCGAGCTCCCTGCGCGTGAGCGCGGACAGGTCGCGGTGCAGCGCGGTCGTACGCCCCGCGGGCCTGGCGAAGCGCTCCACCAGGCGGCGGGTGATGGACGGCGCGAGCAGCGCATCCCCGGAGCGGACCAGCCGCACGGCCGCGGCCAGGTGCTCCGGGGTGACGTCCTTGAGCAGGAACCCGCTGGCGCCCACGGCCAGTGCCCCGTAGACGTACTGGTCGAGGTCGTACGTGGTGAGGATGATCCGGGGCGGAGGGGACGGTGCCACCGCCCAGGACGCGGGCTGGATCTGGACCATCCCGCTGATCAGCCGGATCGGTACCGGATACGTCCACTCCCGGGACTACCTGGAGCCCGAGGAGGCCGAGCGGACGCTGCGCGAGTTCGTCGGCCCCGCCGCCGCGGACGTCGAGGCCAACCACATCAGGATACGGATCGGCCGCAGCCGGCGGTCATGGGTCGACAACTGTGTGGCCATAGGCCTGTCGCGGGTTCGAGGAGCCGCTGGAGTCCACCGGCATCTTCTTCATCCACTACGCCATCGAGCAGCTGGTCAAGTACTACCCGGCCGCCGACTGGGACCTCTCGCTGCGCGAGCAGTACAACAGCGCGGTGATGAACGTCATGGACGGCGTCCGTGAGTTCCTCTGCCTGCACTACCGGGGCGCCAAGCGTGCCGACAACCAGTACTGGCGGGACACCAACACCCGGGCCGTACCCGACGCGCTCGCCGAGCGGCTGGAGCAGTGGGAGAGCAAGGTCCCGGACACGGGCAGCGTCTACCCCCGCTACCACGGGCTGCCGCCGTACTCCTACAACTGCATCCTGCTCGGTACCGGCGGTATCGACGTACGGCCCTCGCCGGCGCTCGACCTGATCGACGAGAAGGACGCGCTCGCCGGGTTCCAGCTCATCAAGGACAAGGCCCGGGCCCTGGTGGCGAGCCTGCCCACCCAGAACGAGTACTTCCGGAGGACGCGTGACGGCGCATGAGCGTGGGACACACGGGCCGGCGCCGGGCGGCACGGGTGAGGTGAGGGTGCCGATGGACGGCGAGTTCCGCGAGATGATGGCGGGCTTCCCCACCGGCGTGTCGGTGGTCACCGCCCGGCGCGGCGTCGACCCGCCATGGGGCATGACCTGTTCGTCCCTGTGCAGTCTGAGCACTGCCCCGCCGAGACTGCTGGTCTGTCTGCGCGCCCAGAGCCCGACCCTGGACGCGGTGCTCGCCAGCGGCGCGTTCGCGGTGAACCTGCTGCACGGGGACGCCGAGCCGGTGGCGGCGCTCTTCGCCTCCGGCGCGGTGGACCGGTTCGAGCGGGTGGTGTGGAAACCGTCCGCCCGGACCGGCAGCCCCGCCCTGGTGGAGGCCGCGCACTCCATCGCGGACTGCACCGTCGGGCGCACCCACCCCGACGGCGACCACGTGACCGTCGTCGGGGTGGTGCGGTCCGTCGAACGCTTCGACCGGGACAGCTCCCTGCTCTACGGCTTCCGGCAGTACGGCGAGTTGCCCCGTCCGTTGCCCGTCTCCCGGGGTGCGCGTGACTGACATCCTGACGGCCGCGCCGGTCCCGCCGATCGGCGCGCACCCGATGCTGCTCTTCCTGCTCCAGGTGGGCGTGCTGCTGTCCCTGGCGATCGTGCTGGGCAGACTGGCCGTAAGGCTGGGACTGCCGCCCATCGTCGGGGAGTTGAGCGCGGGGGTGCTGCTCGGCCCCTCACTGGTCGGCTGGGCCGCCCCCGCCGCGGCCGGCTGGCTGCTGCCCCGGCAGCCGGAGCAGACGCACCTTCTCGACGCGGTCGGGCAGGTCGCGGTGCTGCTGCTGGTGGGGCTGACGGGCATGGAGACGGACCTGCGGATGATCCGCCGCCGACGGTCCACCGCGCTGAGGGTCAGCCTCGCCGGGCTGCTCGTTCCGCTGGGCCTCGGCATCGCGCTCGGCTACCCGCTGGCCGGCCTGCTCGACTCGGACTCCGACGCCCCCGGTGTTCGTGATGTTCATGGGCGTGGCCATGTGTGTGAGCGCCATACCGGTGATCGCCAAGACGCTGATGGACATGGGGCTGGTCCACCGGGACATCGGTCAGCTCACGCTCGCCGCGGGCATGATCGACGACGCGTTCGGCTGGATGATGCTGTCGGTGATCTCGGCGGCGGCGGTCGGCGGGCTGACCGCAGGGACGGTCGGCCACTCGGTCGGCGCGCTGGTGCTGGTGCTGGTGCTGGCCGTGGTGGTCGGCAGGCCGGTAGCCGGGCGGGTCCTGCGCCGGTGCAGCCACTCCGCAGAGCGGACCGTGGCTGCGGTGGCGGCCCTGCTGCTGATGTCGGCCGCGGGCACGCAGGCGTTGGGTCTCGAGCCGGTGTTCGGGGCGTTCGTCTGCGGCATCGTGATCGGCTCCAGCCGGGAGTGGGTGCCGGCCAGGACGGCGTCCCTGCGCACGGTGGTGCCGGCCGCCCTGGCACCGGTGTTCTTCGCGACCGCCGGGCTGCGGATCGATCTGCGCGCCCTGGCGAAGCCCCCGGTGCTCGCGGCGGCGCTGATGGTGCTCGTCGTGGCGGTGATCGGCAAGTTCACCGGCGCGTTCGTGGGCGCGCGCCTGAGCCGGCTGAGCCGCTGGGAGGCGCTGGCGCTGGGCGCCGGGATGAACGCACGCGGCGTGGTCGAGGTGATCGTGGCGATGGTCGGGCTGCGGCTGGGTGTCCTGACGACCGACTCGTACACGATCATCGTTCTGGTCGCGGTGGTCACGTCCGTCATGGCACCCCCCGTCCTGAGCTTCGCCATGAGACGGATCGACAGCACCCGGGAGGAGGAGCTACGGATGAAGGCCTGGGGCGGATCGGTACCCAGCGAGGAGGAGGTGGTGTAGCGGCGGGGCCGTGGAGCTGCGTCGGGGGCGCGTCTCGACTCCGCAGGGAATCCCCGGGCAGGGGCGGCGCGTACGGGATCGGCGGCGCAGCCGGCGGACCCGCACGCCGGTCTTCCGGGACCGGTGGTCCCGGGCGCACGGTCCTGGTCCCCGTGGTGCCTTCGCGGTGCCTCAGGCGCGTCCTGGACCGGGCACGCCGGCGGCCTATAGTTCGGCGCATGAGTCGCTGGCATGAGCTGACCGGTGGGACGTCCGGACGGGAGTACGCCGCACGGTTCGCCGCCGTCGCCCGGAGCGGCAAGGACGTGCACGGTGAGGCGCGGTTCTGTGCGGCGCTCGTACCGGCCGGAGCGCGGGTGCTGGACGCCGGGTGCGGTACCGGGCGGGTCATGATCCGGCTCGCGGAGCTCGGGTACGACTGCGTCGGTGTGGACCTCGACGCGTCGATGCTGACGGTGGCGCGCGAGCAGGCGCCGCAACTGCCGTGGTTCCAGGCCGATCTGGCCGAGTTCGAGCCTCGCCGGCTCGGTATCGCGGCGGACTTCGATCTCGTGGTCGCCGCGGGGAACATCTTCCCGTTGCTCGCCGCCGGCACCGAGGCCGCCGTGGTCGGGCGCCTGGCCGCGGCCCTGCGCCCGGGCGGTCTGCTGGTCGCCGGCTTCGGTTTGGACGAGGCCCATCTGCCCGTGCCGCCCGGCATCACCCTGGCGGAGTACGACGACTGCTGCGCCGAGGCCGGCCTCGCCCTCGTCGACCGGTTCGCCACCTGGGACGCCGAACCGTACGACGGCGGCGGGTACGCCGTCAGCGTCCACCGTCGCTGAAACCCGTCCACTGCGGCTGAAAACCCTCTGGTCGTCGCGTCCGTCCCGCGGCCGGCGGGACCGGTCCGCGTGTGCCCCCGGTGAAAACCCTGTGGAAACGATGTCAGTGGGCCCCCTTATGCTGCACCGGAATGATCACGCGGAACCTGGGGAGGGCGCGGCATGTTCGGCAAGCTGTTCGGCAGGGGCGGGGAGAGACCGGCGACGGACCCGCACGCCCTTCCTGCGCCGCGCAGGCAGAACGGTGTGTACAAGCTGCAGTTCCTCGGGGACACCCGGGTCATGGCGCTGCTGGTGGCGGCGGAGTCGGGTGACTGGGACGCGGTCAAGATGGCGTCGGCCCACTTCGATCTCGGCCGCGACCACCAGGTGCTGGGCGAGCTGTCCGACGTGGACGGACTGCAGGACTGGATCGGCCGGGCTGCCGAGGAGGACAAGGAACACCGGGCGACGGCCCTGCTGATATCCGGGGCGCGGCACATCAGCTGGGGCTGGGAGGCGCGCACCTCCGCGCGTGCCTCGGACGTGTCGCGGGAGCAGTGGCGCCTCTTCCACGAGCGGCTGCACATCGCCGAGGAGCACCTGCTCGAAGCCGCCGAGCTGCGGCCGGAGTGGATCACGCCCTGGCGGCGCCTGCTCACCTCGGGCCGCGGCATGTCGGTGGGCACCACCGTCAACGAGGCCCGGCTCGGCGCGGCCCTGCGCCGCGACCCGCTGGACCTGGCGACCCACCTCGAGTGGGTGTCGTACCTCCAGCCCCGGTGGCACGGCGAGCCGGGCCAGGCCCTGGAGTTCGCGCGCAAGGCGTTCGCGGGCGCTCCCGACGGCCACCGTCTCGGCTGCGTGGTCGCCATGGCCCATGTCGAGGACTGGGTGGAGTCGGACGACAAGAACTGCCTCGACACCCCCGAGATCCAGCGTGAGTTGAGGGACGCGGCCAAGCGCAGCATCCTCCACCCCGGCTACCAGCGGCGCCCGGGCTGGCAGGAGGACTTCAACATCTTCGCCATGGCCCTGGCGCTGGCGGCCGAGAGTGTCGTGGCCCCGCGGGTCTACCACGAGCTGGACGGCGCCTACACCCGGTGGCCCTGGACCTACATGGCGCAGCCGGAGAAGACGTACGCCCGCTTCCGGCGCCGCGCCTGAGCCGGCCGCCGTCACCGGTGCCTCTCGAGCCGCCCGGCACACCTTCCGCCCGCCACCCCTCGACAACCCCACCCCGGACTCTGTGATGACTCTGCCCCACACCCCCGCGAGCCCGGCCGGCGCCGACCGCACCTTCCAGGTGGACCTGCGCGGCCTCGTCGACCTCCTCTCCCACCACCTCTACTCCAGCCCCCGGGTCTACCTGCGCGAACTCCTGCAGAACGCGGTGGACGCGCTGACCGCCCGGCACGGCCTCGAACCGGGCGCCGCCGCCGATGCGTTCGGCATCCGCCTGTACGCCGACGGTGCGGTGGTCCGGGTGGAGGACGACGGGGTCGGTCTCACCGAGGCCGACGTGCACACCTTCCTCGCCACCATCGGCCGCAGCAGCAAGCGCGCCGAGCAGGTCGCCGAGCAACGTGCCGACTTCATCGGCCAGTTCGGCATAGGCCTGCTCTCCTGCTTCCTGGTCGCCGACGAGATCCACGTCGTCAGCCGGTCCGCCCGCACCCCCGACGCGCCCGCCGTGGAGTGGCGGGGTCGCGGCGACGGCAGCTACACCGTCCGCGCGCTGCCCGCCTCCGCCCGCCCCCGGCCCGGCACCACCGTCACGCTCACGCCCCGCGCCGACGCGGGGGACTGGACCCGGCCGGTCCAAGTACAGGCGCTCGCCCGGCACTTCGGCTCCCTGCTGCGCCACCCGGTGACCTTCGACGACGGCACCGGCGGCGCGGCCGCACCCGTCAACCCCGAGCCCGCACCCTGGGCGCGCAGCTACCCCACACCGGGGGCACGCTCCCGCGCGCTCGCCGCGTACGGCGAGGAGATCTTCGGCTTCACGCCGCTGGACACCATCGACCTGGACCTGCCGGCCGTGGGCCTGAAAGGCATCGCCTGCGTGCTCCCGGAGGCGGTGCCGGCCGGGCGCCGCCACGGCCACCGCGTGCACGTCAAGGGCATGCTGCTGTCCGAGCAGGCCGAGGAGATCCTCCCCGAGTGGGCGTTCTTCGTCCGCTGCGTCCTCGACGCCGAGAGCCTGCGCCCGACCGCCTCCCGGGAGTCCCTGTACGAGGACGACACCCTCGCCGCGGTGCGTGACGCCCTCGCCGAACGGCTGCGCGCCTGGATCGCCCGGACCGCCGCCAGCGACCCGGACCTCCTCGGCCGCTTCCTGCAGACCCACCACCTGGCCGTGAAGTCGCTGGCCGTGCACGACGACGAGATCCTGCGGATGCTGCTGCCGTGGCTGCCGTTCGAGACCACCGACGGACACGCCACCCTGGACGAGTTCGCGCGCAGCCACCGCACCGTCCTCGTGACCTCCAGCGTCGAGGAGTTCCGGCAGGTGGCGGCGATCGCCGCGGCCGCCGGGCTCGGCGTCGTCAACGGCGGCTACACCTACGACCGCGAACTGGTCCACCGGCTGCCGGAGATCAGGCCCGAGGTGGTCGTCGCCGACCTCGACCCCGGCACCCTCACCGCCCACCTCGACCCCGTCGACCGGGAGACGGAACTCGCCGCCGCGGCCTACCTCGCGCAGGCCCGCGACGCCCTCGCCGTCTTCGACTGCGACGTCGCCCTGCGCACCTTCCAGCCCGCCTCCGCCCCCGCCCTCCTCCTCGACAGCCGTGAGGCGCGGCACGAGCGCACCCGCTCCCAGCTCGCCCGCGAGCAGCAGGGCGGCGTGTGGGGCGACATCCTCGGCCACCTGCGCCAGGAGGCCCCGCGCGCCCAGCTGATCCTCAACCAGCTCAACCCGCTGGTCCGCACCGCGATCACCATCGACGAGCCCGAACTGGCCCGCACCAGCGCCGAAGCCCTCTACGGGCAGGCCGCGATGCTGTCCCGGCGCCCGCTCAGGCCCGCCGAGTCGAGCCTCATCAACCGCTCCTTCCTCGACCTCCTCGCCCACGCCCTCCGCAAGGACAGCTGACGATGCCGACCGCACCCCAGACCACCGATGAGCTGTACCAGGCGCTCCAGGAGAACGACCGGCGCCCGTACGGCCGTACCCGCACCGTCGCGGCCGAGGAACTGGCCGAGGCCGCCGAGCAGTTCGAGGAACCCCGCGCGCTCGTCCACGCGCTCCTCGAACTCCAGGAGGCCTACACCTACGGCTCCGAACCCCGTAAGTCGCCCGTCGTCTTCGCCCGCTTGCTCACCCTCTTCGACGAACAGCCCGACGTCTTCGACGAGCGGCTGCGGCACATGCTGTTCTGGCGGTTCAAGTGGGTGGCCAACGCCCTGGTCGCCCTGCCCGAGATACCCCTCGCGAGTCTGCGCCAGTGGCTGACCGAGATGCGTGACCGGTACGAGAAGGCCGGTCTGGAGCTCCAGCCCTACTACGCACAGGCCTACCGGCTCGCCGCCCACGTCGGCGAGGACACCGACCTCGCCTACGAACTGTGGGCGGGGCGCACCCGCACCCGGCTCAGCGACTGCGAGGCCTGCGAGATCTGCGACCGCGCCCTGTACCACCTCGCCGCGGACGACGACGAGCGGGCGCTGCGCACCTGGGAGCCCGTCCTGGACGGGAAGGAGTCCTGCCAGGAGGAGCCCGCCCGCTCCGTCTCGTACGCGCTGCTTCCCCTGCTGCGCGCCGGCGCCGCCGACCGGGCCCGCGCGCTGCACCTGACCGGCTACCGCGCCTGCCGCCGCAACCCCTCGATGTCCGGTGAGGTCGGCCGCCACCTGGAGTTCTGCGCGCTCACCGGCAACGAGGCCCGCGGTCTGGAACTCCTCGCCGAGAACCGCAACCTGTTCGACGAGGTCGACTCGCCGCAGGACCTGCTCGGCTTCCTCACCGGCGTCGAGGTCCTCCTGCAGCGCGTCGAACTCCTCGGCCACGGCGAGCTGCCCGCCGCCGGATACGCGGGCCGCACCTGGACGGTGGCCGGCCTGCGCGCCGAGGTGCGCGGCCGCGCCGACGACCTCGCCGCCCGCTTCGACGCCCGCAACGGCACCACGGCCCACACCGACCGGCGCCGGGCCCGCCTCGACCGCGCCCCCATCCTGGACGCACTCGAACTGACCCTGCGCACCCGCGGCCTCGACGACGTGGCCCCGGCAGCCGCCCCCGCCGCCGTCCGCACGAGCGCCGCCGTCCCCGAGTCGCTGTCCGAACTCATCGTCCGGGCCCGGGAGTTGGACGAGCAGGGACATCCGGACGCGGCGGCCTGCTGGGCCCGGCTGCGCGCGCTCGTCGCAGCCCCCGGCTACGCCCACCCCGACGACCCGGCCGTGGGCCCGCTCGTACGGCTGCGCGCGGACCTGCTGGAGGACGAGGCGGGCCGGGCCGGCGAGAAGGAGAAGTTCGACGAGGCGGCCGCCCTGTACGAGGAGGCGGCGGGCCTGTACGACGAGGCCGCCCAGCCGGGGCACGCGGCGTTCGTCCGCGCCTGTGCCCTGCTCGCCGCGGCCCAGGTCGCCCCGCAGGGCGCCGACGAAGCCGGGGCGAGGACCGCAGCGCTGACCGACGCCCACGCGTCCATGGTCCGCCTCCACGAGAGGGCCACCGGCCTCGCCCCGTACCAGGAGGCCCGGCTGCTGCGACTGCGGGCGACCGCGCTCGGCCTGCGGTTCCAGACGTCCCACGACGAGGAGCACGCCGCGCCGGTCTTCGCCGAGGCGGACCTGCTGCACGCGTTCGCCGTCCGGCACGAGGTCGCCGGGCAGATCTCCGGAGCCCTGCTGCTCCGGGCCGGCACCCACGCCCTCTCCGGCGACCTGCCCGCCGCGGTCACCGCGAGCGACGCCCTCCTCGACCGGCTCAGGACACACGGCCCCGCCTGGCACCTGCCCCACGCCCTCGGACTCCGGGGGCGGATCCGGCTGGGTCTCAGGGACGCGCAGGCGGCCCACGAGGACCTGGCCGAGGCTCTCCGCCTGGCCGCCGAATGGCCCGCCGAGGCGGTGGCCACCGCCCGCCTGCACACCGATCTGGCCCGGACCTGCATGCGCCTGGGCCGCCCCGACGAGGCGCTGCGGCACCTGACCCGCTCCGCGGAGCTGGACCTGCGCCACGGCAGTCGGTTCGACGCGTTCTGCACCTACAGCAACGCGGCCCAGCTCAGCCTCGACCTGGGCCGCGTCGAGGACTGCATCGCGCTGCTCGACTCCGTGCTGGCCGAACCGGACGTCGCCGCGGGGGAACTGGACGACCGGCTCGTCGCCCAGCTGCGCCTGGCCCGCGCCCGCGCGCTGCACGCGGGGGAGGACCTCAAGGCCGCCACGGTGGAGTACGCCGCCCTCGCGGCCGAGTCGGCCGGCTGGGACGACGACCCCGGCAGCCACGCCATGATCGCCGCGGAGACCGCCGTGGTCCTCGCCGAGTCCGGCGAGTTCGGCCGGGCCCGCGAGGCCGCCGGCCAGGCCCTCGCCGCGCACGCCCGGGACCCGCGCTACGAGCAGCTCAGCAGCTGCCTGCGCGAACTCGCCCGTCTCCAGGCCCAGCAGCAGGGTGCCGAGGGCCTGGCCGACGCGCTCGCCCTGCTCGCCGACGCGGGCCGGGTCGCCGACGAGGCCCGCGCCGTGGGGTACGAGGCCCGCGGCCGCGACCTGGACAGCGCCCTCGCCTACGAACACGGGCGGGTCAACGCCTACGCCAGCGAGTACGAGACCTCCCTGACCGCCCTGGACAAGGCGCTCACCCTCCTCGGCGAACCCGAACCCGCCTCCCACGACAGGGACCACGTCGGCGAGTGGGCCGAGTGCGTCCGGCTCGCGGCCGTCGTGGAGGGCCTCTACCTGGAACGCCCCGATCCCGCCCTCGCCCGCCTGGACGGTGCGGTCTCCCGGCTCACCGCCCTCGGCCACACCGAGGAGACAGAGCAGCTGACCACCCTGGCGGCCCGGCTGCGCGACGAGGGGTGACCCGGTGGGCGCGGCGTGGCCCGGCCCCGGCCGGGCCATGCCGCGCCCCTGTCCGGGGGGTGCCCTCACCAGGTCACGGGCAGCTCGCTGACCCCGCCGGTGAGGGTGGTGCGCACGGCGAGGTCGTCGACGTCCTTGGCGAGCCGCAGACCGGGCAGGCGCTCGGCCAGGGCGGCGAAGACGATGCGCAGCTCCGTGCGCGCCAGGCTCGCCCCGATGCAGAAGTGCGGGCCGTGGCCGAATCCGAGGTGGTTGCGTTCCGGACGGTCGGGGTCGAACGTCTCGGCGTCGGTGTAGACGGACGCGTCGCGGTTGGCCGAGTTGATGGAGAGGATCACGGCGTCGCCGCTGCGGATGGTGACCCCGGCGACGTCGACGTCGGTGTGGGCGTAGCGCAGCAGACCGAGGTCGCCGGGTGCGCCCAGGCGCATGATCTCCTCGACGGTGGCGTTGACCCGGCCGGCCGGGTCGGCGGTCAGCGCCTGCCAGTGGTCGGGGCGGGTGAGCAGGAAGAGCGTCCCCAGCCCGATGCGGTTGACGGTGGTCTCGTGGCCGGCGAACAGCAGCCCGACGCAGAGCCTGATCATTTCGGAGTAGTCGAAGTCCGCGTCGGCGCTCTGGGCGTGTACGAGGTCGGAGATGACGTCCTCGCCCGGCCGGGCCCGTTTGGCCTCGGCGAGCGTCGTCATGTACTCGTTGAACTCCTCCCGGGCCCGTTCGGCCTCGTCCCCGATGGCGTAGTCGGCCATGCGCGCCGACAGCGAGGCGAAGTGCTCGCGGTCGGACTCGGGCACGCCGAGGAGCCGGCAGATCACCGCGACGGGCACCGGGAAGGCCAGCCCGGCATGCAGGTCGACCACCCCGTCGGGGGCCGCGGCACGCTCGGCGAGCAGCCGGTCGATGCAGCCGTCCACCAGCTGCCGTACGTGATCGGAGAGCATCACCATGCGCCGGGCGGAGAAGGCCGGGGTCAGCAGCCGGCGCATCCGGGTGTGATCGGCCTCCTCGGTGGCGTAGTTGCCCGAGGGGCCCTCCTGCACCGCGGCGCTCGTGATCCGGGACGCCCGTTCCGGCTCCGGATGGGAGCGGCCGAGCCGCTTGTCGCCGAGAAGGTCGCGGACCTCCTCGAAACGGGTGACCAGCCAGGCCGGATCCCCGGCCGGTGTGGTGACCGGCGTGATCGGCGCCTCCCGGCGCAGCACCTCGTAGAGAGGTGCGAGATCGAGCACGTTCGGCCGTGCGAAGGGTAGTCGGGAACGCTCGGCGGCACCGTTCATGGTCCTCCTCCTGGACCTCGGAACGCGATCTTCCGGCACTTCGACCGTAACACTTTATTGTCAGTCACTGCCAATAATGTTTTCGGCCAGTCGCCCCGCGGCCCGGGCGTGGTTGGATCGCCCGATGGAGGACGTGACCGTGGACAGTGGCCCGATAGCGCCCCGCCGGGGACGGCCCCCGGCCAGCGACCGGCAACGGCAGCGGCAGCGCCTGGACATCTCCCGCCACGCGGTCCGGCTCTTCGCCGAACAGGGCGTGGCCGCCACCTCCGGCGAGCAGATCGCGCGGGCGGCCGGCGTCTCGGAACGCACGCTGTGGCGCTGCTTCCCCAGCAAGGAGAGCTGTGTGGAGCCGCTGCTCACCCAGTCGATCGCGGCCTTCCGGGCGGTCCTGCGCGCCTGGCCGCCCGGCGTCGACCTCACCGAGCACCTGCGCTCCGCCTACCGGCCCGTACTCGACCCGTCGTCCGGCGGGGACGCCGAGGCGGTGCTCACCGTGATCCGGCTGACCCATGACGAACCCGCGCTGCGGGCCGTCTACCTGGTGCTCCGGGAGCGCGCGGAGGGCACGTTCGCCGAAGTGCTCGCCGAACGCGCGGGCGGCTCCGCCGACCTGCTGGGCATCCGGATGCGGGCCGCCACCATGAGCGCCGTGCTGAAGGTGGCGACCGACGACCTCGCCCGGGCCGTGGTGGGGGAGGGCGTCACCCCCGAGGCGCTGCGCCGGCACCGCGAACAGCTCGCCGACGCACTCGGCCTCGTCACCCGGGGGCAGTAGGGGCGTTGCCGGGGAGTCGTCACTCGCGCAAGCGGCACCGGCATTGAGCCCGGCATACGCCCCTTCGTGAACTTCGCACCCAGAAAGTCTTGTTGGCCTCGTTGACATGCCGCAAGCGCAGGCGTTTCACTCAACTCTCGTGCATGGCAACGTTGTCAGGCCGTGGGAGCGACCGGATTCGTTGCCTGTCGCCGGCATTCCGGTGACTGTCGGCGCGCCGACACCTGATGTGCGAAGCACGAACTGCTGCGGAGGCAACCGATGGTGAGACCCCGACGTTCAGCCGCACCACCCTCCACCCGAGCGAGATTCCGCCGACGCCTTGCCGTCGTCTGCGTCCTGGGCATGACGGCCCTGCCGCTCTCGGCGACGGGAAGCGCCCTGGCCGCGAGCGCCGGGACGCCGGCCCTCGTGACGGACCCCGCGTCCCTCGTCAACCCCCTCATCGGCACCTCCGGTGCGGTGGACACCTTCCCCGGCCCCGACATGCCGGCCGGCATGGTGCAGTGGGGTCCCGACACGACGCCGAACCGCCCCGACGGCGGCGGCTACGAGTACGCCGACCAGAAGATCTCCGGCTTCAGCCTCACCCACGTCTCGGGCCCGGGCTGCCCGGTCGCCGGCGACCTGCCCGTGCTGCCGGTGACCGGCGCGCTCTCGGGCGACCTCGGCAGCACCTCGGTCGGCTTCAGCCACGCCGACGAGCAGGCCGCCATCGGTTCCTACAAGCTCACCGACGCCAACGGTGTGAAGACCGAGCTGACCGACACCACCCGCGCCGGACTGGGCACCTTCACCTTCCCTGCCGGACAGCAGGCGAACCTGCTGTTCAAGCTCAGCGGGGGCGCCACCCAGGTGGACGGGACCCGCGTCCAGGTGGTGAACGGCAAGGAGATCAGCGGCGCGATCGACAGCGGCCACTTCTGCGGCGCGAGCAACCGGTACACGCTGCACTTCGACATCAAGTTCGACCGGCCGTTCGCGGCGAGCGGCACCTGGGTCGGCGGCACCATCACCCCCGACGCGAAGTCGCTGAAGGCGGGCAGGGTCGGCCAGACCCCGCAGAAGTCCACGTCGAAGCCGCTGAAGGAGAAGCACTTCACCGTCCCGGCGAAGCCGGCCCCGACGGTCCACGGGAGCGCCGCCAAGGCCTCCGCCAAGGCCTCCGCGGCCCCGAGCGCCAGTGCCGCCTCCCGGCTGTCCAAGGCCGCCGAGGCCGCCCAGCCGCCCACGACCGGCGCCAACGGCATGTACCTGACCTTCGACACCACCGCGAACACCACGGTCACGGCGAAGGTCGGCATCTCGTACACGAGCGACGCCAACGCGGCGGGCAACCTCGCCACGGAGATCAGGAACTGGAACGTCGGCGCCGTCGAGAAGGCCAACCACGACGCCTGGAACGCGGTACTGAAGAAGATCGAGGTGGGCGGCGGATCCGCCGACCAGCAGGCGCAGTTCTACACCGCGCTCTACCACGCCCTGCTGCACCCGAACGTCTTCTCCGACGACAACGGCCAGTACATGGGCATGGACAACCAGATCCACAAGCTGGCCAAGGGGCAGCAGGCCCAGTACGCCAACTACTCGGGCTGGGACACCTACCGCTCCCAGACCCAGCTGATGGCGATGGCCGAGCCCAAGGTCGCAAGCGACGTCGTCACCTCGATGCTCAACGGCTACGACCAGACGGGCCTGTTGCCCAAGTGGGCCTCGAACAACGGCGAGAGCTACGTGATGGTCGGTGACCCGGCCGCCGGCATCATCACCGACGCGTACGCCTTCGGCGCGACGGACTTCGACACGGCCAAGGCCCTCGCCGCCCTCCAGCACGAGGCCACCGTCCCGAACAACGACCGCCCCGGCGAGTCCGTGCGGGACTCCAAGGGCTACCTCCCGCTGGACGAGAACGACTACAACTGCTGCAACTTCTACGGCCCGGTCTCCACCCAGCTGGAGTACGACTCCGCCGACTACGCCCTCGCGGCCTTCGCGAAGTCGCTCGGAAAGACCGCCGTCTACCAGAAGTTCGCCACCCGTGCCCAGGACTGGATGAACGTCTTCAACCCGCAGACCGGCTACATGCAGGCCAAGAACAAGGACGGCCAGTTCGCGGGCGGCTTCACCCCCGGCACCTCCAACGGCTTCGTGGAGGGCACCTCCGCCCAGTACACCCCCATGGTCCCCTTCAACCTGCAACAGCTCATCCAGGCCCGCGGCGGCACCGAGGCGTACTCGTCCTACCTGGACAGCCTCCTCGACGACATCACCGCCCCCGGCGGCACCGACGCCGACCTGAGCAACGAGCCCAGCGTCGAGATCCCCTGGGAGTACGACTACACGGGCCAGCCCTGGAAGACCCAGGCGGCCGTCCGCGCGGCCCAGCAGGACCTCTACTTCAACGCCCCGGTCGGCTCGTTCGGCAACGACGACCTCGGCGCCATGAGCTCCTGGTACGTCTGGTCCGAGCTCGGCATGTACCCGGAGACCCCGGGCACGGACACCCTGGTGCTCGGCAGCCCGGCGTTCCCGGTCGCCCAGGTGACCCTAGGCAACGGCAAGACGGTGCGGATCAACGCCCCGCAGGCCGCGCCCGACGCGCCGTACGTGCAGTCCCTGAACGTCAAGGGCAAGGCCTGGAACGCCTCCTGGCTGACCTACCAGCAGTTCAAGGGCGCGGGCACGCTCGACTACACGCTCGGCACCCAGCCGAACACCTCCTGGGCGTCCGGCCCGTCGGCGGTGCCGCCGTCGGACACCACGGGCGGCGGCCGGGTACTGGCGGCGACCGGTCCCAGCAACGGCCTGGTCCTCCAGCCGGGCAAGGGCGACGACGCCACCCTCGACCTGACCAACCTCGGCAGCAAGGCCGTCACGGTCGACTGGACGGCGACGGCGCCCTCCGGCGTCACGCTGGACACGGCGTCCGGCTCGCTGACGGTTCCCGCGTCGGGCAGCGCCGAGGCCAAGGTCCACGTGACGGCGGGCGCGAGCGAGGGGACGTACCCGGTCACCTTCGCCCTGACCGACCACGGCACCGGTACGGCACTGTCCGGGGCGACCCTGCGCGTGGCCGTCGCCAAGGCCGGGGCGCTGTGGCCGTACGCCACCAACGAGGGCATCTACCCCGACGGCACGACCTACTCGGGCGGGTTCGACGGCGGCGGCTGGGCCTACTCGCAGAACGCGCTGTCGGCGGCCGGCGTCACGAGCGGCTCCACCCTCACCGTCGACGGCATCTCCTACACCTGGCCGGCGGTGACGTCCGGTCAGCTCGACAACCTGGAGATGGCCGGCCAGACGATTCCGATGCCGGCCGGCACCTCGGGGTCGTCGCTGGGCCTGCTGGGCGCCGCGGTCAACGCCCCGACCGACGGCAGCGGGGTCTCGGGCACGCTGACCGTCACCTACACCGACGGCACCACCTCCCAGGCGACGGTCGGCTTCTCGGACTGGACGCTCAACGGCGGCCCGAGCAAGCCGCTGCCGAGTGACACGACGGCCGTCACCACCGCCTACCGGAACACCGGGAGCGGGGGCCGGGACGGCGTGAAGACCTACGTCTTCGCGACGAAGGTCGCGCTGGATCCGTCCAAGCAGGTGGCGTCGGTGACGCTGCCGGTGACCGGCCAGACGGGCACCGACCACCTGTTCGCCTACGGCTTCGGCCAGTAACTCCGGCAAAGAGAGGGCCGGTCCCCCGGGCGTGTGCCCGGGGAACCGGCCCTCCTCGATGCCTGCCGCTACTGGACGTAGCAGTTCTTGACCGTCCCGGCGGCCGGGTCGTCGAAGACAGCGTTGTCACAGGGCGTGCCGCCCGTGAAGCTGCCGTAGGCGTAGTGGCCGTCGGCCCCGTAGGCGACCTCGTGGGTGCCGGTGAACGAGCAACTCCCGTTCTCGGCCGCGCAGGTGGTCCACGTCGTGAACGTGGGCGGCGGGGCCGTCAGGTAGCAGGACTTGGCGGTGCCGGGGGTGGGGTCGGGGAAGGCCGCGTTGCTGCAGGCGGTGCTCGGCACGGTGGCATAGGTGTATGTGCCGTTGGCGCCGTAGGCGACGGTCATCACGCCGGCGTACGAGCAGGTGCCGCCCTCGGTGGCGCACGGGGCCCAGACGTTCGTCGTGGGCGGCGGGGTCTGGACGTAACAGGCCTTGGCCATGCCGCTGATCGGGTCGTCGCCGAACGCCGTGTTCGTGCACGCGGTGTTTCCGGTGGCGGTGAGGTAGTCGAACCGGCCCTGGGCGCCGAAGGCGAGGGTCTGCGTGCCGGAGACGGCGCAGGTGCCGTTCTCCAGCGCGCACTGTGCCCAGGTGCCCGGCAGCGAGGTGTGCTCGGTGGGAGACACGGTGCCCGTGGTGGGGTAGGCGACGGTGTACGAACCGGGTTGCACGCCGCGGAAGTAGATGTAGTCGGCGTCCTGGTCCGCGCTCGCGACGCCGGTGGCGCCGGTGAAGGCGGTGCCGTTCCAGGCGGTGGTGCCGTTGATCGTGACCGTGTGGCTCTGGCCGAACCTGGGTACGGCGATCACCCCGGTGGAGCCCGTGTCGGAGCCCGTGTCGACCTGGAGGGCGAAGCTGCCGGAGGCGGGGTGGTCGTAGCTGACGTGGACGGTCTTTCCGGCGGCGACGGTCAGGGTGCCCTCGACGTGGGTGAGATCGCCGGGGTGCGGGACCACCTGGTAGGCGGTGCCGCCCGCGCCGGTCGGCTGGATGCCCAGGACGGCGGAGGTGAGCGCGCCGGTGGGGCCGGTCGACCAGCCGTGCGCCATGCTGGTGAAGGAGCCGCCGTAGGGGCCGACGTCGCCCTGGTTCGAATACCCCTCCCAGAACGTGCTGTTGGTGCCGATCGGGGAGTCGAGCATGAAGCCCCACTCGGTCCTGATGAGGTTCAGGGCGTTGGTGTCGTCACCGGCGGCGAGGTGGGCGTAGACCTCCATGGAGCCGGTGAACGGCGAGATGTTGTTGTTCCACTCCGGGGTCTGCGAGCCGCGGCTGCCCCAGCGGGTGCGCAGGTAGGCGGTCACGCTGTCGGCCTGTGCGGCGGAGGAGGTCACGCCGTACCAGACGGCGAGGGCGTTCCCGTCCTGCGGGTGGACGGTGCTGGTGGGGTTGTCCTTGTAGGCGCCGGCGGACGCGTCCCAGAGACGGGAGTCGATCTGCGTCCGGAGGGCCGCGGCCTGGTTGCCGTAGCTGGTCGCCAGCGTGCTGTCGCCCTCGGTGCGGGCCAGGGACGCGCCGGTGGTCAGGACCCGGTAGAGCATGGCGTTGGCCGCGATGTTCTCCCCGCCCTGGCCGGTGCGGGCCCAGTCCAGGGTGCCGGTGACGTTGAGCAGGCCGTTGGCGTCCACCTTGCCGGTGATGAAGTCCACGCCGCGCTTGTACTGCGACCAGATGCCGTCGAGCCAGCTCCGGTCGGCGGTGTCCAGGTAGTAGGTGTAGGTGCCGAGCAGGGTCCACATGTGGTAGGTGTCGGAACCGAAGAGGTTGAACTGCGGGCCTCCCCAGGGGAGTTCGCCTGACGACTTCTGGATCTGGTACACGGTGGTCAGTGAGTTGCGGGCGGCGGTCAGATCGTCGGTGCTCACGTACGCCGTGGGTAGGGAGATGCCCAGGTCGCCGGGCCACACGGAGCGGTCGCGCTTGGCGCCGTCGGACAGGACCTCGCTGCCCACCCCCACCACCGCGTTGTTCTCCCACCCGGAGGAGACCGGCGGATACGGCCGCCCCTGGGCCGGGTCGATGGTGTCCATCTGGACGGTGTAGGCGCCCGCGTACCAGATGCGGTTGAGCAGCGTGTCGTTGGAGTAGAAGTAGTCCGGGTAGGCCGCCGGATTCGTGGCTCCGGGGGCGGCCGAGAACGCGAGCGAGACGCCGTTGACGTCCACCCAGCCACCGGAGTCGAGGAAGAGCGTCAGATAACGGAATCCGCCGCGCAGCTTGTCGGCGGGCATGGTGTAGCTGCCGGCGCCGTTGACCGTCGCGTAGATCGCGCCGTCCGTACCGCCGCCCGAGTTGTCGCTGCTGTTGCCGACGTACAGCGACGACTCGCTGAAGGCCAGCCCCACGCTCTGCCCGGCACTGCTCGCCCCGGAAAAGCTGAGGGTGACGATGCCGCCGACCTCCTTGCCGAAGTCCAGGGTCACGGCCGAGCCGCTGCCGTTCAGCCGGGTGGCCTGGTGCGACAGCACATGGGTGGGATCGCTCACCGAGCCGGCGGTCCGGTACACCGAGACCGGTGCGAGCGTCCGCGAGGTCGGAGCGAGGTTGTAGGGGTCGCCGGGGGTGGCCGCGGCCGGCGTGGCGGCCACCGCCGGGGGCGGGGACTCGAAGGGTGCCACGCCGCCGAAGGCCAGGCCGAGGCCGACGACGAGCGCGATACGGAACGCGCCTTTGAAGGGATGGTTCACGGGAGGGTCCCCTCGGTTGATTAGAACGTTTCAACTCGCTTCAACGAGTCGCCAGAAAAGAGACGCACGCGATGAAGCTTCGGATTGTCGAGGTGTGTGAATGTATGTGAATCGATTCAAAACTAGGATGGGCGAGTGGTGCAGACCAATCGGGAGTGGGTCCAGGCAAGCAGGGTTGACGCGTGCAAGTCAATACGGGTGCGGAGCCTTGTCGTCCGGACCGGAGCGCGAGACGCGCCCCGTCGACTCGCCCGGGTGATGAAGCCCGAGGTCGCCGCCGGGGCGCGGGTGGACGGGGCCGTCAGCCGAGGGTGAAGTCGTCCGCGGTGACGTTGGACTGGCCGTACCAGCCGTGCACGTAGACGGTCACCGCTCCGCTGCTCCCGGTGGTGAAGCTGACCGTGAGCTGGTTCCAGCTGCTGCTGTTGGACCACGTGCTGGCGGTGGCGCCGCCACTGACCCCGATGTAGGCGTACGGGCCCTGCACCCAGGCGGTGAGGGTGTAGGTGTGGTTGGCGGACAGGGTGACGCTCTGGTCGCACTCGCCGGTGCTGCTGGAGCTCGGCGTGACCTGGAGGGCGTGGCTGCCGCTGTGGACGGGGCTGGAGACCACCGCGCTGCCGCCCGTGCAGGTCCAGGGGCTCGGACTGCCGGTCTCGAAGCCCGCGTTGGTCAGCGAGCCCCCGCCGCCTCCGCCGCTGCCGGAGGACGTGACCGTGAGCGAGTAGGTCGCGCTGTGGCTGCCGCTCGCGGCCGTGCCGGTGACGGTGATCGGGTAGGTGCCCGCGGCCACGGACGAGCCGACCGTCGCCGTCAGCGTGGAACTGCCGCCGGACGTCACGGACGTGGGGGAGAAGGAGACGCTGACGCCGGAGGGCGCGCCGGAGGCGGAGAGGCCGACGGACTCGGCGCTGCCGGAGGTGACGGCCGTGGAGACGGTCGCGGTCGCCGAACCGCCCTGGGCGACCGAGGCGGAACCCGGCGACAGGGACAGGGAGAAGTCGGTGGTGGTGCCGCCTCCGCCGCCCGTACTGCCCTCGTAGGGCACGAACGCGTCGGTGAACGCGAGCGTGTTCTGGCTGATCTCACTGCACGTGGACAGCGAGTTGGCGCTTCCGCTGCACGGCTGGTCCCGGTTGGCCGACCAGAACGACAGGCGCCCGACGCCGTTCTGTGCGGCGAAGGACTCCACCGTCTGGGCGTCCGCGAGGGTGAAGGTGGACCCGTCGTCGTTCTTGCCGATCATCGGCGTGATGCCGAGGTTGGCATAGGTGTAGCCGGAGTCGACGGACTGCATCTGCGCCAGCGTGGCCCTGGCCGCGGAGACCGCGCCCTGGCCCATCTCGGTGCCGGTGCCCGCGTAGTAGTCCATGGCCATGATGTTGACCACGTCGATCCTGATGCCCGCCGTCTTCGCGGCCTTGAGGATGTTGACGCCGTCGCCGGTGAGTCCGCTGGTCAGCACGGGCAGGGTCATGGAGAACTTCAGGTTGGGGTTGGACGCCTTGAGGTCCTTCATCGCCTGCATCTGACGGGCCGCGGCCGCGGTGTCCGCGATGGCGGCGCCCTCGACGTCGAAGTCGAGCTGGGTGACGCCGTAGTCGTTGATGATGGCCTGGTACCCGGCGTCGATGCTGCTCTGGGTCGAGCACGTCCAGGCGAGCGGCTCACCGCTCGCCCCGCCGGAGGAGATGATGACGGAGGCGCCCTCGGACTTCGCCCTGGCGATCTCGGGGTCGGTGTAGGAGTCGTTGCCCATGGGGAGCGTGTCGCCCCAGATCTGGGTGCAGCCCTCGCCGAGTACGAAGGCCGCCGTGTAGGCCTTGAGCCCGTGTCCCGTGACGGCGGTGTCGAGCAGTCCTTCCTGACCGTTCGACATGTCGACGTAGGGAGCCACGGAGTAGACGCTGCTCCCCGCGGCGCTGCCGGCGGGGGCCAGCGCCATGGTGACGCCGGTGGCCGCGAGTGCGAGCGCACACGCGGAGGCCGCAAATCTTGCCAGGTGCATGACAGTGGCCCTTTCGGGATGCCCATCGAGGGCGGGGTGGTGGGGGGTGGGCCGAGATTTGGTACATACCAAACCGCCGTCGAGGCCTGTCAGTCAAGAGGACTAGACCAACTCCATACCATTCGGGGATGTCTTCCGTCTCCGGCGGGCGGACCAGAGACGGGAGACCTCGGCTCACCGCGCCGTCAGGAACTCGTCCGCGGCCAGGGGGCGGTTCACCTCCTTCTTGCGAGGATGCCCCGGCGTTCACGCCGGGGAGAAATCGCATCCCGGTGGTGCGGCGCGGAGCGCCGCCGCCTCCGGTCTGTGGGCGCGGAGCGCCTGTATGGCTGCCCGGTGACGCTGGGGAATGCGAACGCGCGTGCCGGTGGCCGCCGGTTGGAGTGGTGATCGTGTGATCGGGGTACGGGCGTGCGGCTGTCACACGTACGGTCTCATCACAAGGCGTCGGCAGGCCGCGGACTTTCGGTCCCGAGGGTCGCGAGGGTCGCGGAGGGGGTGAGGGTGTGGCGGGAGCGGGAGCGGGAGCGGGAGCGGGAGCGGGAGCGGGAGCGGTCGCAGAGGCTGCCGGGCATGCCCGGTGGACGTTTCGCCTGCGCGTGTCGTCCACCGCGCTCGCCGCGCTGATGGACGAGTGGGGCCGGTGCCGGTGGGTGTGGAATGAAAGTGTGGCCAAGTCCCGGCGGGTCCACGCCGGGAACAGGACCCGGCCCGAGGGCACGGGCAAGGAGACGTGCGGTCCGGCACAGCTGGACCGGATGCTGACCGAGGCCCGTGCGCGTACTCCTTGGCTGCGGGAGGGCAGGTCGGTGCCGCAGCAGCAGATCATCCGCGACTTCGGGAAATCCAGGGCGAAGGCGCACAAGGACATCCGCGAGCGCCTTCCTCAGCGGCAGCGGGCCGGGATGCCGGGGTGGAAGAAGAAGCACGGGGCGCTGCCGAGCCTGAACTATACGAAGCGCGGGTTCCGGCTGAAAGACGGCCGTCTGCACCTGGCCGGGGGCATCGTCCTGGCACCGGTGTGGTCGCGGGAATTACCCGCCGCGCCCTCCTCGGTACGCGTGTACCAGGACACGGTGGGGCACTGGTACTGCTCGTTCGTGATCCCTGCCCAGGTACGGCCGCTGCCGGAGACCGGCCGGGTGATCGGTGTCGACTGGGGCGTGAAGGAGACCGCGACCACCACGTCCGATGCCCACGACCTCCCGCACGCCCAGCACGGGAAGAAAGCCCAGGCCGGACTGTCCAGGTACGACCGCATGACGGCCCGCCGCAAGCCCAGGAAGGGGCAGCCTGGATCGAAGGGCTACCAGGAGGCGAAGAAGTGGCGCGCGAAGACCTACGCGAAGATCGCCCGGCAGCGTCAGGACACCGGCCGCAAATGGGCCAAGCACGTGGTCCGCGACCACGACGCCATCGTGGTGGAAGACTTCCGGCCCGCGTTCCTCGCGAAGTCGACGATGGCCCGCAAGGCCGCTGACGCCGCGATCGGCGCCACCAAACGGGCTCTGACCGAGATGGCCCGCAAGTACGGCCGGATCGTGCACCTGGTGCACCCGGCCCACACCACCATGGACTGCGCGCACTGCGGAGCGAGAGCCAAGCACGCCCTGCCGCTGTCGGAACGAACGTACACCTGCACCGCATGCGGAACCGCCTCCCCCAGGGACAAGAACTCCGCCCGCGTGATGCTCGTCCGGGCTGGTCTCAACCCGGCTGGCGCAGAAGGCGTAAGACCCCCGGGAGCGCTGCTCCCGGAGGCTGTCTGAGTCAGGAATCCCCCTCATTCATGAGGGGGAGGATTCAAGATGCGGATGTCACCGATACTGCCGCGGGACACGATGTCGACGGCGCCCGCGTACTCGTAACCGCCCACCAGTCACGGCAGCCCGAGCGAGCTGAGGCCGGCCGACAGGCGGTTCGGGTTGTCGACGACAGGGGCACCCTCGACGTACAGCCTCGTACGGCGGCCGTCGTTGACCACCGCGAGGTGCCACCACTTCAGCTCAACCAGCCCGTGCCCCCAGTTGGTGGTCGGCCAGGTGTCGTTCAGCGGGTAGTGGTCGAACTGCGCGGCTCGCGGCCGTTGTTCGAGATGGAGAGCTGGAGCACCGGCTCACCCGGGTCGGTGTTCCAGCCGTGCTTGCCGGCGTCCCCGGCGGAGCCGCGGCGGCTGAGCACCGACGCCCAGCCGTTGTTCCCGGCGTCCCAGTCCGGCGGCAGCATCGCGAACGTCCCGATGGTGTATCCGGACCTGAACGTCTCGCCGTTCAGCGGAGACTGTGCCCCGGTGGTCAGGTACGAGCCGTGCAGTGGGTTGCGGCCGCCGCTGAACTTCAGGCCGGCGTGGTGTCGCCGCGGCCGTCGTCGCCGCTCACGTCGTGGTTGCCGGCCAGCACGCTGTACCCGGCACCGTGCGCGTCCAGCAGCGCGAACGCCTTGTCGACCTGCTGGAACGAGGACGGGTCCGCGTCCTGGGTCAGGTCGCCGAGGTGCGCCATGAACACGATGTTGTCGCCGTTCGCGTTTCCGCTGTGGTCGATCACGTAGCGGAACGACGCCTCCTGGGGCGTCCGGTTGACGCTGTCCTGGCAGCCCCAGTAGAGGAACTGGGTGTCCGGCATCACCGCGAGGGTGAACCGGAGGGCGTTCGGATCCGGTCTCCAGGCGCCGCTCCCGGTGCCGCCGGTGGCCTCCGCGGCGGACGCGGGTGTCGCGCCCAGCATGGACGCACCGGTTCCCGCTGCCGCCGCTCCGGCCAGCGCCGTACTGAAGAGAAAACCGCGCCGGCTCTGCCCGGTGCTCTCCTGCGCCGGGGTGTCGTCTCGATGGGACAGGGGCCGCCTTTCCCGTGCCGGTGGCTCAAACGCGACGACGCTACCCAGCGGCGCTCCCGGTCGGGCGGCCACGAGGTGACAGTCGAAGTGCAGAGGTCTGTCCGGGACTTGAAGGATCGGGACGGCCGGTCGAAAACCGGGTGCCGTGCCCCGTGCCCCCTCCCTACACTCATCTACTGTCACGCACCGTAGCCGCGAACCGCGGGCGCGGTGCTGAGCCGTGACGAGTCCGGACGAACGAGGGGAGAGGGCCATGCGGGATCGCGCCGCTGTCGTCCCCTCCCTTTCCCGCTACGACGTGATCCTCGTGTCCCCGTCCCTCCGGTGCCCGCTGCGCGGCGGGCACCGGACTCCGTGACGCGCGACCGGATCAGTCGCCCACCGGTACATGTACCTACTTTGACGTGCCGTCAGGCCTGACCGGTGGGCTTCGCCGCACGGGACATCGCGCCGCCCCTTCCGGGAGCGATTCCGGGAACCGTCATCCGAAAGGCACCGGGCCATGCGCACCGAACTCCACCCGAACTCCGTCAACCCCCTTGCCGTCGTCCGCAACCTGGGCATCCTCGCCCACGTCGACGCAGGGAAGACCACCGTCACCGAACGCATCCTCTTCGCCACGGGCACCATCCACAGGCGCGGCGAGGTCCACGACGGCACCACCGTCACCGACTTCGATCCCCAGGAACGCGACCGCGGCATCACCATCTTCGCCGCGGCCGTCAGCTGTGCCTGGCGCGGCCACCGCGTCAACCTCATCGACACCCCCGGCCACGTCGACTTCGCCGACGAGGTCGAGCGCTCCCTGCGCGTCCTCGACGGCGCGATCGCCGTGTTCGACGCGGTCGCCGGCGTCGAGCCGCAGAGCGAGTCGGTGTGGCGCCAGGCCGACCGGCACGGCGTCCCGAGGATCGCCTTCGTCAACAAGCTGGACCGCGCGGGCGCCGACCTCGACCGGGCCGTCGCGTCGATCCGCGACCGGCTGCACCCGGTCCCGCTCGTCGTCCAGCTGCCCATCGGCACAGAGGACGGCTTCACCGGCGTCGTCGACCTCGTACGCATGCGCGCGCTGGTCTGGGCGGACGGCGGCGGTACGGCGACGGAGGGGCCCGTTCCCCAGGAGCTGAGGGAGGTGGCGGACCGGCGCCGGCACGCGCTGGAGGAGGCGGTGGCCGCGCTGCACCCGGCCGCGCTGGAGGAGTTCTGCGCCCCGCCCGGCCGGCTGTCCGCCGTCACGCTGGCCGGCGCCCTGCGCGACCTCACCCTGAGCGGCGAGGGCGTCGTCGTCCTGTGCGGCTCCGCCTACCGCAACCGGGGCATCGAACCGCTCCTCGACGCGGCCGTGGCCTACCTGCCCTCGCCGCTCGACGTCCCCGCCGTGCGCGGTACCCATCAGGGCGCCGAGCAGCGGCGGGCCGCCGACCCCGAGGGGCCGTTCGCGGCGCTCGCGTTCAAGGTGACCGCGACCGCCACCGGGCGCCTCACCCACGTCCGGGTCTACTCGGGCACGATCGGGAAGGGAGACACCGTGTGGGACCCGGCGACGCGCCGCACCGAACGCGTGGCGCGGATCCTCCGCGTCATGGCCGACCGGCACGAGCCCCTCGACCGGGCGGCGGCCGGTGACATCGTCGCCGTCGTCGGGCTGAAGTCGGCCCGCCCCGGTGCCACGTTGTGCACTCCGGACGCCCCGCTGCTCCTTGAGCCGCCGGCCGTCGCGGAACCCGTGGTCTCGGTCGCCGTCGAGGCCCGCCGCCGTACCGACACCGACCGGCTGGCGCAGGCGCTGGCCCGGCTGGCGGAGGAGGACCCCTCGCTGGTGGTGCGCACCGACGCCGAGACCGGGCAGACCGTGCTGTCCGGGATGGGCGAACTGCACCTGGAGGTCGCGGTGGAGAAGATCCGCCGGGACGGCGGCCCCGAGGTGACGGTGGGCCGGCCGCGGGTCGCCCTCAGGGAGACCGTGGCCCGCGGGGTGACCGGCTTCGTCCACCGGCACGTCCACCAGACCGGCGGGGCCGGGCAGTTCGCGCACGTCGTCCTCGACGTCGAACCGCTCGGGTACGAGAGCGGGCCCGAGGTCGGGTGTGAAGGCGGCCACGACGGCGGCTTCGCGTTCCGGTCGGCGGTCGTCGGCGGCCGGGTGCCGCAGGAGTACGTCCGCGCGGTCGAGGCCGGCTGCCGGGACGCCCTCGCCGAGGGTCCCCTCGGCGGGCATCCGGTGACCGGGCTGCGCGTCACGCTGACCGACGGTTCGACGCATGTGAAGGACTCCTCCGACACGGCGTTCCGTACGGCGGGGCGGCTCGGCCTCCGGGAGGCCCTGCGGGCCTGCGCGATGACGCTCCTGGAGCCGGTCGCCGAGGTCACGGTCACCGTGCCCGAGGACGCGGTGGGCGGCGTGCTCGGCGACCTGGCGGCCCGGCGCGGCCGGGTCACGGGCTCCGTCACGCGGAGCGGCGCGGCGGTGCTCACCGCCACCGTGCCGCTGGCCGAACTCTTCGGCTACGCGACCCGGCTGCGCGGCCGCACCCAGGGGCGCGGCACCTTCACCGCGCGCCCGGTCGGCCACGCCCCGGCTCCGGTCGCGGCGCCCGTCCGGTGAACCACGGCGGGTGCCGGGGACCACCTCCCCGGCACCCGCCGGCACGCGTGCGCCCGTCGGCGCCCGGCCGCGCGCCCTTCGCCGCCGCCCGGCCACGTGCGCCCTCCGGCGCCGCCCGGCCGTGCGCCCTCCGCCGACGCTCGGTCACGCGCGCGCCTGCCGCCGCCCGGTCACGCGCTGCCGCCGGTACCCGTACCCGACGGTCTCCTCCGCCTGCACCGTCGTACCCGCCTTCCGGATCCGCCTCCCGGCGCCCGGCGAGGCCTTCGCCGACGGTGCCCGGCGACGCCTCCGCCGACGGCGCCCGGCGACGCCCTCGCCGTCCGCGCCCGGCCCCTCGCACCTGCCGACGCGCCGGGCGCCCGGCCTCGCCGCACCGCCCGTAACCGTCCGCAACCGCCCGCCGAAACACAACCGTTGTGGAACGCAGGCCGCCCCCGCCCCGCCCAGGCCACTCCGCTTCGGCCCAGGTCACGCCGCCGGGGCGGGGGTGCTGTCGCCGCGGAACCGGCTGTTCCCCGGCCCGCCTGCACCGATACCCGTGCCGGATCCCTTGACGAGCCACTGTTCGAGGGATTAACTCACGTCCTAAATTAAGCCATGAGGGGCTTTGGAAGCCGAACGTCGGCCCAGGCGTCCGCACCGCGCGGGCGCCGGCCTTCGCGAAGCCCTCTCGGTGTTATCGACTCCCGGAAAGGCACAGCTGGAGCCATGCGCAGCATCCGAGCCGCGGCCGTAGGCGCCGTCACCATGTCTCTCGCCCTCGCGGCCACGGCCTGCGGTGGCGGTTCGTCCACCGGGGGCGGGTCCGACGACTCCCCGAAGACGCTCACCTACTGGGCCTCCAACCAGGGCGCCAGCATCGAGGTCGACAAGAAGGTCCTCCAGCCGGAGCTCGACAAGTTCCAGAAGCAGACCGGCATCAAGGTCAAGCTGGAGGTCGTGCCCTGGTCGGACCTGCTCAACCGGATCCTGACCGCGACCACTTCCGGCCAGGGCCCCGACGTGCTGAACATCGGCAACACCTGGAGCGCCTCGCTGCAGGCGACCGGCGCGCTGCTGCCCTGGGACGCCAAGAACTTCGGCAAGATCGGCGGCAGGGACCGGTTCGTCGACTCCGCGCTCGGCTCCACGGGCGCCGAGGGCAAGGACCCGGCGGCCGTACCGCTGTACTCGATGGCGTACGCGCTCTACTACAACAAGAAGATCTTCGCTGATGCCGGCATCTCCAAGCCCCCGGCCACCTGGGACGAGCTGATCGCCGACGGCAAGAAGATATCGGCGAAGGGCAAGTCGGTGCTGGGCGCCGAGGGCGGCAACGTCTCGGAGAACATCCACCACGTCTTCGTCTTCGCCAAGCAGCACGGCGCCGACTTCTTCACCTCCGACGGCAAGCCCAACTTCACCGACGACAACGTCGTCGCCGCGGTCAAGCAGTACGTCGACCTGATGGCCAAGGACAAGGTCATCCCGACCGGTGACGCCGAGTACGCGCAGAACCAGTCGGTCAGCGACTTCGCCAAGGGCAAGCAGGCCATGCTGCTGTGGCAGTCGGCGTCCTCCAACCTCAAGTCGCAGGGCATGAGCGACAGCGACTACGGCATCGCCCCGGTGCCCGTGCAGTCCGGCACCCCCGGCACCGGTGCCCAGGTCAACTCGATGGTCGCCGGCATCAACCTGGCGGTCTTCAAGAACACCAAGAACCTCGACGGCGCCACCAAGTTCGTGAAGTTCATGACCAGCGACGACGAGCAGAAGATCCTCAACACCGCCTACAGCTCCATACCGCCGGTCAAGACCGCCCAGGAGGACGCGGCCTTCAACACCCCGGCCAACTCCGTCCTGAAGAACACCCTCGCCACCAGCGCCGCGGCCCTGCCCCAGGTGGCGTCGGAGTCGCAGTTCGAGACCACGGTCGGTACCGCGGTGAAGAACCTGTTCGCCGACGCCGCCGCCGGTCGCGCCATCACCACCGACTCCGTGAAGGCCGAGCTGGAGAAGGCCCAGCAGCAGATGCCGGCGGCCTGAGCACCATGACGACCACCACCACCGCCGTACAAGAGCCGGTGCGTGCGAACTCCCCCGGGACGGCGGGCGGCTCGGGCCGCCGTCCCGGGCGGATCCGCCGGATCGGACTGCCCTACCTGCTGCTCCTGCCCGCCCTGCTGCTCGAACTCCTCGTCCATCTCGTCCCGATGGTCATCGGCGTCGTGATGAGCTTCAAGGAGCTCACCCAGTTCTACATCCGCGACTGGACCACCGCCCCCTGGGCCGGATTCGACAACTACAAGCTGTCGGTCGAGTTCAACGCCCCCATCGGCAAGGCCCTGTTGCACTCGTTCCTCGTCACCGTCGGCTTCACCCTGCTCTCGGTCGGCCTGTGCTGGCTGATCGGCACCGCGGCCGCCGTGTTCATGCAGGACACCTTCAAGGGCCGCGGCCTGCTGCGCGCCCTGTTCCTGGTGCCGTACGCGCTGCCGGTCTACGCGGCCGTCATCACCTGGGTGTTCATGTTCCAGCACGACAACGGCCTGGTGAACCACGTCCTGCACGACCAGCTGCACCTCACCGACAAGCCGTCCTTCTGGCTGATCGGCGACAACAGCTTCTACGCGCTGCTCACCGTGTCGGTGTGGAAGGGCTGGCCGTTCGCCTTCCTGATCGTGATGGCCGGCCTCCAGAACATCCCGCGGGAGCTGTACGAGGCGGCCGCCCTGGACGGCGCCGGCCTGTGGCAGCAGATCCGCCGGATCACCCTGCCGTCGCTGCGCCCGGTCAACCAGGTGCTGATCCTGGTCCTGTTCCTCTGGACGTTCAACGACTTCAACACGCCGTACGTGCTGTTCGGCAAGTCCGCCCCGGAGGCCGCCGACCTCATCTCGGTCCACATCTACCAGGCCTCCTTCGTCACCTGGAACTTCGGCACCGGCTCGGCCATGTCCGTGCTCCTGCTGCTCTTCCTGCTGGTGGTGACCGGCGTGTACCTGGTGCTCACCTCGCGCGGACGGAGGACCTCGGATGTCTAGCCCCAGCTCGCCCATGGCCCCGCCGCGTTCCTTCCTCTGGTCCCGGCGGATCTTCCTCACGCTGCTCACCGGGTTCGTGCTGATCCCCGTGTACGTGATGATCTCCAGCTCGCTGAAGCCCCTCTCGGACGTCACCGGCAAGTTCCGCTGGCTGCCGAGCGGGCTGACCGTCCGCCCGTACATCGACATCTGGTCGACGATCCCGCTCGCCCGGTACTTCGTGAACTCGCTGATCGTGTCGGTCGCGGCGACGGTCTGCTCGGTCGTCGTCGCGGTGTTCGCCGCCTACGCGGTCAGCCGCTACGAGTTCCGCGGCAAGCGCGTCTTCACGGTCACCGTGCTGTCCACGCAGATGTTCCCGGGCATCCTCTTCCTGCTCCCGCTGTTCCTCCTGTACGTCAACATCGGCAACGCCACCGGCATCGCCCTGTTCGGCTCCCGCGGCGGCCTGATCCTCACCTACCTGACGTTCTCGCTGCCGTTCTCGATCTGGATGCTGATCGGGTACTTCGACTCGGTGCCGCGGGATCTGGACGAGGCGGCGCTGGTGGACGGCTGCGGGCCGCTCGGCGCGCTGCTGCGGATCGTCGTACCCGCCGCGGTCCCCGGGATCGTCGCGGTCGCCGTCTACGCCTTCATGACCGCCTGGGGCGAGGTGCTGTTCGCGTCGGTGATGACCAACGACACCACCCGCACGCTGGCCGTCGGCCTCCAGGGCTACTCCACGCTCAACAACGTGTACTGGAACCAGATCATGGCCGCCTCGCTCGTGGTGAGCGTCCCTGTCGTGGCCGGCTTCCTGCTCCTCCAGCGCTACCTCGTCGCCGGGCTGACCGCCGGCGCCGTCAAGTGAACCCGCTTCGCAACGAAGCCAGTTCCGAAGGGAATTTCGTGACCATCGACCTCGCCGCCCTCCCGCACGACTTCCTGTGGGGCACGGCAACAGCGGCGTACCAGATCGAGGGAGCCGTCGCCGAGGACGGCCGTGCACCCTCCATCTGGGACACCTTCTCGCACACCCCGGGGAAGATCGCGGGCGACGACAACGGCGACGTCGCATGCGACCACTACCACCGCTGGCGCGATGACATCGACCTCATGCGGCAACTGGGCGCGAACGCCTATCGGTTGTCGGTCGCGTGGCCGCGCGTGCGGCCCGGCGGGGACGGCCCGGTCAACGCCAAGGGCCTGGACTTCTACGACGAGTTGATCGACGCCCTGCTGGCGGCCGGCATCACCCCGTCGGTCACCCTCTACCACTGGGACCTGCCGCAGGCCCTCCAGGACCGGGGCGGCTGGCCCGAGCGGGCGACCGCCGAGCACTTCGCCGCGTACGCCTCCGTCGTCGCCGAACGCCTCGGCGACCGTGTCCGGCACTGGACCACCCTCAACGAGCCCTCCTGCTCCGCCTGGATCGGCCACCTGGAGGGCACGATGGCCCCCGGCTGGACCGACCTCACGGCCGCCGTCCGGGCCTCCTACCACCTGCTCCTCGGCCACGGCCTGGCCGCCCAGGCCATCCGCGCCGCCGCGCCCGGCGCCGAGGTGGGCATCGTCAACAACCTCTCCACCGTGTTCGCCGCCACGGGCCGCCCCGAGGACGCGGCCGCCGTCCGCCGCCACGACGGGCACGTCAACCGCTGGTGGCTGGACCCGGTGCACGGCCGCGGCTTCCCGGCCGACATGGTCGAGACCTACGGCGTCGAACTCCCCGAGCGCCCGGGCGATCTGGAGACCATCGCCACCCCGCTCGACTGGCTGGGCCTGAACTACTACTTCCCGGCCTACATCGAGAACGACCCGGACGGCCCCGCGCCCTACGCCCGTTCGGTCCACCGCCCCGGCGTCCCGCGCACCGGCATGGACTGGGAGATCGACGCGAGCGGCATCGAGACGCTGCTGCTGCGCCTGACCGAGGAGTACGGCGCCCGCAAGCTCTACGTCACCGAGAACGGCTCCGCCTACCCGGACGTGGTCCGCCCCGACGGCACGGTCGACGACCCCGAGCGCCAGGCCTACCTGGTCAGCCACCTCGCGGCCTGCGCCTCGGCGGCCCGCAAGGGGGCCCCGCTGGCCGGCTACTTCGCCTGGTCGCTGCTGGACAACTTCGAGTGGGCGTACGGCTACGACAAGCGCTTCGGCCTGGTCCACGTCGACTACCGCACCCAGGCCCGCACGATCAAGGGCAGCGGCCACCGCTACGCCGACATCATCCGCGACCACCGGGGACAGGCCCGCCGGGCGGCCTGACACACACTGCGGTGGGCGCGGACCAGGGGAGTACCGCGCCCACCGCGACTCCGGGTGCCGGATCCGCGCGGTGCTCCGCGCCGCGCGCTTCGCATGGCGCACGCCGTGCCGGAAACCGCCCGGCGAAAGAGCGGCCACAGCACGCGCGGCGGCGGGAGTGTCCGGACGTTGCCGCGGCTCCGGGGCTGTCCTGGTCCGAGACTCCGCGCGACCACGAGAGGGAGCGATCGGGGCCGAGGCGCGGGACCGGCCTTGCGGGGCCGGCCGCAGGGCGCCGAACCGGTTCGGACATCGGCGCCCGGCCCGGTCAGCCGACGTCGATCACGATCTTGCCCTGTGCGGTGCCGCTCTCCACGGCGGCGTGGGCCCCGGCGACGTCGGCGAGCGTGAAGTGCCTCGGGTCGAGCAGCGGCTTGAGCGCCCCGGCGTCGGCGAGTGCGGCCGCCTCGCGCATGATCTCTCCGTGGTGTTGCCGCGCGCGTCCGGTCAGCAGAGGCAGCAGGGTGAAGACACCGGAGTAGGTCGCGCCGCGGAAGGACAGGGGCGCGAGGCTGTGGGTTCCCCAGCCCAGGGCACTCACGACGTGCCCCGTGTAGGTGCGTACCGCTGCGAAGGAGTCGTCGAGCACGGAGCCGCCGACGGTGTCGAAGACGACGTCGAAGCCCTCGCTGCCGGTGTGCTCGGCGACGTATTCCTCCACGGCGGTGGTGGTGTGGTCGATCGGGGTGGCCCCCAGGCGCTGGACGACCTCCCGTCGGGAGGGTGAGGCGGTGGCGAAGACCTCGGCACCGCGGGCCCGGGCGATCTGTACGGCCACGTGGCCGATGCCGCCGGCTCCGCCGTGGACGAGAACTTTCTGCCCCGCGTGGACCTGCGCCCGGTCCACCAGTCCCTCCCAGGCCGTGATGACGACCAGGGGCAGGGCCGCTGCCTCGCGCATGGTGAGCGCGGCCGGCTTGCGGGCCAGCAGGCGGGCGTCGACGGCCGCGTACTCGGCGAGCGTGCCCTGCACGTCACCGACGCCGCCGGTCATGCCGAAGACCTCGTCGCCGGGGGCGAAGTCCGTGACGCCGGGGCCGACCTGTTCGACCACGCCGGCCAGGTCCAGGCCGAGGACGGCCGGGAGCGTGCGCTGGGCGTGGGCGGCCTTGCCGGCCCGGATCTTGGTGTCCAACGGGTTCACGCCGCTGGCCTTGATCCTGACGAGCACCTGGCCCGGGCCGGCGTCGGGCTCGTCGATCTCGCTGAGGACCAGCGGAGCGCCGAACTCCCGGAGAACCACTGCGCGCATGACTGCGCCTCCTTCCTGTCTTGCCGGTGGGGCGCGGTCGGCACGGTGGCGCACCGACCGCGGTCAGACGTGGCTGCCGACGAGCAGGCGCGCCGCCGACTTCGCTTCCGCCACGACGGAGCGGTCCTGCAGCAGGCGTCCCGAGGCCAGGGCGCCGTCGATCAGAAGTCCGATCTGCCGGGCGAGCGCGCCGGGGGCTTCCGCGCCGGCACGCTCACTCAGTTCGGTCAGCCATGCCTGACGGCGCTGCGTGTGCTGCACGGTGATGGCCCGGGCCTCCGAGTCCAGGTCCGCCTCGACCGCCGCGCTGACGAACGGACACCCGAAGAAGCCGTGCCGGTCGAAGGCGTCCGTCAGCGCGTCGAACACTCCGACGAGCTGCTCGCGAGGGTCGCCCCCGCTCCGCGCGGCGGCCTCCTGCAGCTGTGCCGTCCAGGAGTCGTCGGTCCTGCGCAGGTACGCCGCGACGAGCTCTTCCTTGGTGCGGAAGTGCACGTACAGCGTCGACTTCGCGACGCCCGACGCCGCGATGACCTGATCGACGCCGACACCGCGAAGCCCGTTCGCGTAGAACAGCTCTGCCGCCGCCTTGAGGATCCTCTCCTCGGACTTCGTCTTCCTGATCTGTGTCACCATGATCCGACCCTCCTTAATCAGACAAACTAGTCCGTTCGATTAAGAACGCCAAACGGGGAGTCCCGGAGCCGGCGGACGCCGCGCCGAGGTTGCTGAGGGCCGGCGCCCGCGAGCTCACAGCGAACCCCGGCCAACACACGGGAAAACCCCAGCCGGGAGTGAACGGGGCGTCCTCGCCTCGCGTATCCCCCCACCGTGGGAGGATCGCTCACCATGAGTGCGTCACCGGCGGTACGGAGCCTGCGTGCCGCGGTGTTCGCCGCGGTGTGCGTGCTGCTGGCTGCCGCCGGGCACGGTCTCGCCATGGGCGACATGCCGCCGCTGTGGGCCGACGCGGCCGGGTTCGCAGTCGTGTTCGCCCTCGGGCGGGCCCTCGCGGAGCGTGAGCGCGGGTTGCCGGAGATCGGCGTCGGCATGCTGCTCACCCAGGCCGGTCTGCACTTCGGCTTCGACGCGGCCCGCGCGGTCACTCCGGCGGCTCCCGCGCCCCCCATGACCATGGCCCCCACGCGCATGCACGGACATGCCATGGCCGGTATGGCGAACATGTCGGGCATGCCGGGGATCCACGGTGTGGCGCAGCAGTACCCGCACGTCCACGTCCTGACCGCGCACGCCACCCTCGCCCACGTCGTCGCCGCGCTCGTCGCCTCCTGGTGGCTGCGGCGCGGCGAGGCCGCGCTCTGGTCGCTGCTGAGGCGGGCCGCCGCGCTCGTCCCCGGTCTGGCCGCCTGGTGGCACGACGCCCCGCTGCCCGTCCCGGCCGGCGGGCCCCGCCTGGCCCCGGCCGGCCCGATACGGCCCCGCCGGCTGCTCGCGCTGCGGCACGCGGTGAGCCGGCGCGGCCCCCCCGAACCCGATCCCGTACCCGGCCTGACAGTCGTAAGACGCCCAAACAGACTTCACTCGTACGGAGATCGACTCGCTCATGTCCACCACCCGACTGACCCTCCGCCGCGCCGCCACCGTCACCGCGCTCACCGCCGTGTCGGTCCTGGCCGCCGCCGGTATCGCCGCCGCGCACGTCACCGTTCACCCCGAGAGCTACGCCAAGGGCGCCACCGACGGCGTGCTCACCTTCCGCGTACCCAACGAGGAGGACACCGCCGCCACCACCAAGGTCCAGGTCTACCTGCCCACCGACCACCCGGTCCTGGGCGTCCTCGTCACCCCGCACGACGGCTGGACCGCCAAGGTGACCACCACCAAGCTCAAGACGCCCGTGAAGACCGACGACGGCACCATCACCGAGGCCGCCTCCGAGATCACCTGGACCGGCGGCAAGATCGGCGCCGGCCAGTTCGAGGACTTCGACGTCGCCTTCGGGCAACTGCCCGAGGACACCGACCAGCTGACCTTCAAGACCCTGCAGACCTACTCCGACGGCAAGGTCGTCCGCTGGATCGAGGAAGCGCAGAGCGGCGACGACGAGCCGGAGAACCCGGCACCGACGCTCAAGCTGACGGCGGCCGACGACGACTCCGCCGCGTCGGCCGCGCCGGCCACCGGGAGCAGCGGGAAGACGGCCACCGCGGCCGCCGACTCCAGCGACTCGACCGCCCGCGGCCTCGGCATCGCGGGCCTGATCGTCGGCGTCCTGGGCCTGGCGGCGGCCGCGTTCGCCGTCGTACGGACGCGGGGCGCGAAGTCGTAGGCCAACACCCGTCGGTGCGTCGGCAGACGGCGAAGGGGCCCGGACCGTTCACCGGTCCGGGCCCCTTCGCCGTGCGCGGTTCAGCGCACCGCCAGCTCCAGGAGCTCCAGTTCCTCGGCGGAATCCGGCACGCGCTCCGCTGTGACCGCGGGCGCCGCCTCGAGGGAAGCCGGCCGCGCGTTGCGCCACAGCCACCGCACGTCCCGGCCGAAGGACCACACCAGGGAGCCGAGCGCCAGCAGCACCACGCCCAGGTTGGCCAGGTAGGGCAGCAGGTCCGCGCCGGCCAGCAGCAGGCAGATGCCCTGCATCGCGGCGACCGTCTTGCGGGCCATGGAGTGCGGCAGCGGGGCGTTCAGCCAGGGCGCGGCCTTCGCCGCCGCGACGAACGCGTAGCGCATTCCGCCGATCAGGAGGACCCACGGGCCGAGCTGCATCGAGACGTACACGCTCAGCACCAGGATCAGGAACGCGTCGACCTCCATGTCGAAGCGGGCGCCCAGCGCGGTCGACGTACCCGTCCTGCGGGCCACCTTGCCGTCGACGCCGTCGAGGATGAGGGCCACGGCCGTCAGGCCGACCAGCAGGGTGACCGGCGGGGAGCTCTCGAAGGAGTCGGCGACCAGGGCGGTCACGCCGCCGACCAGGATCGCGCGGCCGAGGGTCACCCGGTTGGCGGGGCCGAAGGAGCGGGGGCGACTGCGGTGCAGGGCCCGGGAGAGCACGGCCCAGGTGGCTATCGCGAACGCGAGACCCGTCAGCCAGCCGGCCGGCCCCATGCCGATCGCCGTCCCGAGCAGGGCCAGCAACAGGATCTGCACGCCCGCTCCCACAGCGGTCTCCTGCTGGACCAGCCTGGCTTCGTAAGTGTTGTTCAGGGCCACCGCACGTCCTCCGGCCGAGTGACAGAGTCGATCAACGCCGCGTACTGTGCGCGGCCTGTGCACTTCTCGCTGTGCACATCTCCGTACGTGAACCACTTCCCGATCGTTCAGGAGGATGCCGATGAACTCCTCGGCCCGCGCGTTCTGGCTCCGCTCTCCGGGCCATGGCGAGCTCCGTGAGGTCTCCCTCGCGGAGCCCGGCGAGGGTGAGGTACTGGTGCGCGCGCTGTACTCGGGGGTCAGCCGGGGCACGGAGACACTGGTGTTCCGGGGCGGGGTGCCCAAGAGCCAACACGCCGTGATGCGGGCGCCCTTCCAGGAGGGCGAGTTCCCAGGTCCGGTGAAGTACGGCTACCTCAGCGTCGGCGAGGTCGAGCAGGGACCCGATGGGCTGATCGGGCGTACGGTCTTCTGTCTGTATCCGCATCAGACGCGTTACGTCGTTCCGGTGAGCGCGGTGACGGTGGTACCGGAGCGGGTACCCCCGGCACGTGCGGTACTCGCGGGCACGGTCGAGACCGCCGTGAACGCCCTCTGGGACGCGGCGCCGCTGGTCGGCGACCGGATCGCGGTCATCGGCGGCGGCATGGTCGGCTGCTCGGTCGCCGCCCTGCTCGCCCGCTTCCCCGGCGTACGGCTCCAGCTGGTGGACGCCGACCCGGCCCGGGCCGGGACCGCCGAGGCGCTCGGCGTGGACTTCGCGGCCCCCGGGGACGCCCTCGGGGAGTGCGACCTGGTCGTGCACGCCAGCGCCACCGAGCAGGGCCTCGGCCGCGCGCTGGAGCTCCTCGCGCCGGAGGGCACGGTCCTCGACCTGAGCTGGTACGGCGACCGGCGCATCGCCCTCCCGCTCGGCGAGGCCTTCCACTCCCGCCGGCTCACCGTGCGCAGCAGCCAGGTCGGCACCGTCTCCCCGGCCGCCCGCGCCGGCCGCACCTACGCCGACCGGCTCGCCCTGGCCCTGGACCTGTTGGCCGACCCGGCGCTGGACGCCCTCATCACCGGGGAAAGCGCGTTCGAAGAGCTGCCGGAGGTGCTTCCGAGGCTCGCCTCCGGGGAGCTTCCCGCCCTCTGCCACCGGGTCCGCTACGGCGACAACGGCTGACGGAACGTCCAATGACCACCGGTGCGGGCCGCCAAGAGGTCCTGACCTGAGAAAAGAGTGAGAGTGGACTGAACGCGGGGAAGCCAAGAGCCGTATTAAGGGCATCCCCCGGCAGGGATCAGCCGGGGGACCAGACGCGCCGCACCTGGAGGGTCGTCCGTTGTTCAGCATCACCGTCCGCGATCACATCATGATCGCCCACAGCTTCCGCGGCGAGGTGTTCGGGCCCGCGCAGCGCCTGCACGGCGCCACGTTCCTGGTGGACGCCACCTTCCGCCGTGAGCAGCTGGACGACGACAACATCGTCGTCGACATCGGTCTTGCCACCCAGGAACTCGGCGCCGTGGTCAGCGAGCTGAACTACAGAAACCTGGACAACGAGCCCGACTTCGCCGGGATCAACACCTCCACGGAGTTCCTCGCGAAGGTCATCGCCGACCGGCTCGCCGAGCGCATCGAGAAGGGCGCGCTCGGCGAGGGCGCCCGGGGCCTCGCCGGGCTGACCGTCACCCTCCACGAGTCCCACGTCGCCTGGGCGAGTTACGAGCGTGCCCTGTGACCGACATGACCGTCGGCCGCAAACCGGCCCTCACCTACGTGCCCGCACAGCGCGTGTCCACCACCGACAGCGAGACTCCGGCGAACATCGGGATCCTCCCCATGTCCCTGCGCAACGTGCACTTCGTCATGCCCGGCGGCGTCGACGACCCGGCCAACCCGAGCGGCGGCAACGCCTACGACCGGCGGGTCTGCCTCGACCTGCCCGGCTTCGGCTGGCAGGTCACCAAGCACGCGGTGCCCGGCTCCTGGCCGCGCCCCGACACGGCCGCCCGCGACGCCCTCGCCCGCACCCTGCGGGAACTGCCCGACGGCACGGCCGTCCTGCTGGACGGTCTGGTGGCCTGCGGGGTCCCGGAGATCGTCGTACCGGAGACGGAGCGGCTGCGGCTCGCCGTCCTCGTGCACCTCCCGCTCGGCGCCGAGACGGGGCTCGACGCGGCCGTGGCAGCCGACCTGGACGCCCGCGAGCGCACGGTGCTGCGCGCCGTACCGGCCGTGATCGCGACCAGCGACTGGGCGGTACGACGGCTGGTCTCGCACCACGGCCTGGCCCCCGAGCGGGTCCATGTGGCCGCCCCGGGCGCCGACATCGCCCCGCTGGCCGCCGGCACCGACGGCGTCTCGCACCTGCTGTGCGTCGCCGCCGTCACCCCGCGCAAGGGCCAGCACCGGCTCGTCGAGGCGCTCGCGGCGGTCCGGGACCTGCCGTGGACCTGCACCTGCGTCGGCGGTCTCGACGCGGCTCCCGAGTACGTCGCCCACCTGCGGTCGCTGATCGCGGAGCACGGGCTGACGGACCGGCTGCACCTGGCGGGCCCGCGCGCCGGCGCCGACCTGGACGCCAGTTACGCGGCCGCCGACCTGATGGTCCTCACCTCGTACGCCGAGACCTACGGCATGGCCGTCACCGAGGCCCTCGCCCGTGGCATCCCGGTGCTCGCGACCGATGTCGGCGGCCTGCCGGAAGCGGTCGGCCGCGCCCCCGACGGCGGGGTGCCCGGCATCCTCGTGCCGCCGGAGGACCCCGCCGCGCTCGCCGCCGAACTGCGCGGCTGGTTCGGCGAGGCGGACGTACGCCGCCGCCTCAAGGCCGCCGCGCGCGGCCGGCGGGCGGCACTCGACGGCTGGGCGACCACCGCCCGCAGCCTCGCCGGAGTCCTGCTGCGGCTCCCTGACGAACCCCGGAGGGCGGCATGACCAGCGAGACCACGACCACTACTCCGGTCGGCGCGATACCCGCGCAGCCGGGACCGATGGATGTTACGGATGCGGGAATGGGACGAGAACGCGAACAGGCGCCCTCCGAGGTGATCGCCGGAGCCGGTCCCGTCGTCCGTCCGGGCGAACGGGCCACCGTGCGGCTGCGGGAGACCGGGCCGGAGGAGCCGCCGCGCTACGCCCCCGAGTGGCTGGAGCTGCGGGAGAGCGCGGACGCGGCCGCCCGGGCGCACGAGCTGCTGGACCCGCTGCGGATCCGGCTGGCCAACCTGCCCGGCAAGGCGGGCGGGACCGTCGTGCACGACCTGGGCTGCGGCACCGGCTCGATGGGCCGCTGGCTCGCACCCCGTCTGGACGGCTCCCAGCACTGGATCCTGCACGACCGCGACCCGTACCTGCTGCACTTCGCCGCGGTCGCCTCGCCCCGCGCGGCCGCCGACGGCAGCCGGGTCACCGTGGAGACCCGGCGCGGCGACGTCGCCCGGCTCACCCCCGACGCGCTGATCGGCGCCTCCCTGGTGACCGCGTCCGCGCTCCTGGACGTCCTCACCCGCGAGGAGGTCGACATACTCGCCGAGGCCTGCACCGGGGCCGGCTGCCCCGCGCTGCTCACCCTCTCGGTCGCCGGGCGGGTCGAGCTGACCCCCGCCCACCCGCTGGACGCGGAACTCACCGAGGCGTTCAACGCCCATCAGCGGCGCGGCGGACTGCTCGGCCCGGACGCCGTCACCGCCGCCTGCGAGGCCTTCGCCGACCGGGGCGCCACCGTGAAGGTGCACCCCAGCGCGTGGCGGCTCGGCCCCGACGAGAAGGCGCTCACCGAGCAGTGGCTGCGCGGCTGGGTCGGCGCGGCCGTCGAGGAGCGCCCCGAACTGGCCGGCCGCGCCGACGCCTACCTGGCCGAACGGCTCGCCGCCAACACGGCCGGCGAACTGCGGGTCGTCGTGCACCACAGCGACCTGCTCGCGCTCGCCCGGCCGACCGGAGGCACCGCATGAGCACCCCGACCCTGGTCCGCGAGGCCGCGCCCGTCGCCGCCACGCTCGCCGCGCCCCGGCGGCTCAACCTCCGCGCCGTCCGCACCCACCTGGGCACCGTCGCCGGGGCCGCCATCATCGCCGTGCTGCTGTGGCGGCTCGGCACCGGCGTCTTCCTCGACGGACTGCGCCGCATCGACACCCCGACGCTGGTCGTCGGCCTGGCGGTCGGCGCGGTCACGACCGTACTGAGCGCCTGGCGCTGGCAGTTGGTGGCCCGCAGCCTCGGCCTCAGGCTGCCGCTCGGGCCCGCCGTCGGCGACTACTACCGGGCGCTGTTCCTCAACGCGGCCCTGCCCGGCGGGGTGCTCGGCGACGTGCACCGGGCGGTCCGGCACGGGCAGAGCGAGGGTGACATCGGCCGCGGGGTCCGCGCCGTCGTCCTCGAACGCACCGCGGGACAGATCGCGTTGACGGTGTTCGGCGCGGCCGCGTTGCTGATCCTGCCCTCGCCGGTGCGCGCCGAGGTGCGCAGCTTCGCCCCGCTGGCGGCGGCCGGGCTGGCCGGCGCGTGCGCGATCGTGGTCGCCGTCCGCATGAACAAGGCCCCGGGCAAGCGTGCCGGTGCCTTGCGCGCCACCCTCGGCGAGGCCCGCCGCGCGCTGCTGTCGCGGCGGAACGCGCCGGGCGTCGCACTGTCCTCGGCGGTCATCCTCGCCGGGCACGTCGGGATGTTCGTGGTGGCCGCGCGGGTCGCGGGTTCCACCGCCTCGGTGGCGGCGCTGACGCCGATCGCGGTCCTGGCGCTGGTCGCGATGGGCCTGCCGCTGAACGTCGGCGGCTGGGGCCCCCGGGAGGGCGTCACCGCCTGGGCGTTCGCCGCGGCCGGCCTCGGCGCGGACAGCGGGCTCGCCACCGCCGTCGTCTACGGCGTCCTCAGCTTCGTGGCGGCCCTGCCGGGTCTGGTGGTCCTGGTCGTCCGCTGGTACGCGGGGCTGCGCTACTCCCGCCCGGCGGTGAGCAGTTCGAAAATCGCGCCGAAGGAATCCGCGAGGCTCGACAGGAGTTCCTTCCCCTTTTCCGCCGAGCCCAGGGAAGGACGGCCGATGACGCCCGACTCGGTATAGGCGGACATTCCCAGGGTGAGGAGATGACGACGGTCGTCAGCGATGAAATCGGCAGACTCGTGACCAGGGCGGACCAATTCGGGATGAGCGTGCAGCAGAATGGAGGTCTCGATTTCTCCGGCATGCATGTCGGTGAGCGCCGAGGTCTCCACCCCGGCCCGCTCCAGGGCTGCCTCCCAGTCCTCCGCGGCCGGGTACAGCGCCATCCGCTCGCCCCGCGCGGACGCCTCCTGTACGACGTTGCCCAGCACGTAGTTGCCGCCGTGGCCGTTGACCACGACCAGCGCCTCGACGCCCGAGCGGCGCAGCGAGCCGGCGATGTCGTTCACCACCGCGTGCAGCGTCACCGCGGAGATGCTGACGGTCCCCGGCCAGGCCGCGTGCTCGTGCGAGCAGGAGACCGTCACCGGAGGGAGGAGGTGCACCGGGTACGCGGCGGCGATCTCCCGGGCGACGGCACAGGCGACGAGGGTGTCCGTCGCGAGCGGAAGGTAGGGGCCGTGCTGTTCGAAGCTCCCCACGGGAAGGACGGCGACCTGTGTTGAAACGCCCGCCCCCCTGGTCCGTACCTCTTCCGTAGTGTCCGTCGGCACCAAGCCGTATGCCGCCGTACGCGCGCCCGAACCACTCATCATTTCACGGCCTTTCGTCTCCTCTTAGGAATCAGATCATGACAGAGAACATCGGCGTACTCGGCAAGAAGTCCCCACGGCGTTCGGGCGTGGAACGCGTCGTGAATGCACCGCTGCCCACCGTCTACGGGAAGTTCCAGGCGATCGGCTACCTGGACCACGACCGCGGTGACGAGCAAGTCGCCCTGGTGTACGGGGACATCGACAGCGACCGGGTGCTGACCCGGCTGCACTCCGAGTGCCTGACCGGGGACGCGTTCGGCTCCCAGCACTGCGAGTGCGGCGACCAGCTCGCCGCCGCGCTGCGCGCGGTCGTCACCGAAGGCAGCGGCATCGTCGTCTACCTGAGGGGTCACGAGGGCCGCGGCATCGGCCTGCTGGCCAAGCTGCGCGCGATGGCCCTGCAGGCGGAGGGCCTGGACACGGTCGAGGCCAACCTCGCGCTCGGACTGCCCGTGGACGCCCGTGACTACGGCGTCGCCGCCGGCATCCTGAGCGACCTCGGGGTGCGTTCGGTACGCCTGATGTCCAACAACCCGCGCAAACGAGAGTCCTTGGTACGGCACGGCATCGAGGTCGCCGAAACGGTCCCGCTGCTGATCGAGCCGTGCGAGAACAACATCACCTACCTGCGGACGAAGCGCGAGCGTCTCGACCACGTGCTGCCCCACCTGGACGCGGTGGCGCACTGGTCCTGAGGTACCGGGCGGCCTCCCGGGGAAGGATCGGGGGAGACCGACAGGAGGGACACGCGTGAATCTTCGGGCCCAGGTCGTGATCGTCGGCGGCGGGGTGATGGGCACCAGCATCGCCTGCCATCTCGCGAGGGCGGGCGTCCGCGACGTCGTCCTCGTCGAACGCGACGAACTCGCCGCCGGATCCACCTCGAAGGCCGCGGGCGGTGTGCGTGCCCAGTTCTCCGACGAGCTCAACATCCAGCTGGGCGCGCGCAGCTTAGAGGCCTTCGCCCGCTTCGGCGAGGAGATCGGGTACGACATCGGACTGCACCGCGTCGGCTACCTCTTTCTCCTTTCCACCCCCGAGGAGGTCGCCTCCTTCGAGGCGGGCGTCCGGCTGCAGAACCACCTCGGCGTGCCCAGCCGGATGCTCACCCCGAAGGAGGCGGCCCGGCTCTCCCCGCTGATCGCCACCGACGGACTGCTGGCCGCCGCCTACTCCCCGGACGACGGTCACTGCACGCCCGAGTCCGTCGTGCACGGCTACGCGGCCGCCGCCCGCGCCCACGGCGCCCGCGTCCTGCGCCACACCGAGGTCACCGGCGTCGAACGGGACGGCCCCTGCATCACCGCCGTGCACACCACTCTCGGCCGGATCGTCACCGAGACCGTGATCTGCGCGGCCGGCGCCTGGTCGCGGGCGGTCGGCGCGATGGCCGGCGTCGATCTGCCGGTGCAGCCGCTGCGCCGGCAGATCGCGGTCACCGAGCCGGTACCGGGACTGCCGCCGACGCTCCCGATGACGATCGACTTCACCACCAGCCTGTACTTCCACGCCGAGGGCCCAGGACTGCTGCTCGGCATGTCCGACCCCGACGAACGGCCGGGCTTCGCCACCGACACCCACGACCGGTGGATCCCGCGCCTGTACGCGGCGATGGAACGCCGCGCCCCGGCCCTGCTCGACCTGCGCCGCACCGGCGGCTGGGCGGGCCTGTACGAGAACACCCCCGACCACAACGCGCTGATCGGCGAGGCACCCTCGGTCTCCCGGTTCCTGTACGCCACCGGGTTCTCCGGCCACGGCTTCCTGCAGGCACCGGCGGTCGGCGAGGTGGTGCGCGACCTCTACCTGGGCCGCGCCCCCTTCCTGGACGTCCGCCCGCTCGGCGCCGGCCGGTTCGCGGCCGGCGCCCCACGTCCGGAGTCGAACCTCGTGTGAACGACGCTCAGTCCAGGATCGCCTCGTGCACCAGCCGGCGCAGGTCCGGGAAGACCTTCAGGGTCTTCGGCCGGAGCTGGGTGTGGAACTGCACGGTCAGGTCGTGGGTGGGGTCGACCCAGAACGCGGTGGTGGCCGCGCCGGTCCAGCCGTAGGCGCCGGGGCTGCTCGGGGAGAGGGTGCGGTCCGGGTCGATCACCACGGAGACGCCGAGGCCGAAGCCGAGCCCGTCGTTGCCGGGTTCCCGGTGGACCGGGGCGCCGTAGGTCCGCAGGTCGGCCCCGCCGGGCAGGTGGTTGGCGGCGAGCAGCCCGACCGAGGCGGGGGACAGCAGCCGGACGCCGTCCAGTTCGCCGCCCCGGCGCAGCATCTCCATGAAACGGTGGTAGTCGTACGCCGTGGCCGCGAGACCCCCGCTGCCGGACAGGAAGCGGGGGCGGCCGCGCAACGGCAGCCCGGGGATCACCTCGATGCCGCCGCCCTCCGTCTCGCCGTACAACTCCGAGAGCCGGTCGGCCTGTTCGGGCACGATGTGCAGGCCCGCGTCCGGCATGGCGAGCGGACGGAAGATCCGGTCCGCGAAGAACTCGTCGAGCCGCTGCCCGGAGGCCACCTCGACGACCCGGCTGAGCACGTTGAAGCCGACGGAGTAGTTCCACTGGGCGCCCGGCTCGAACTGGAGCGGCATCCGGGCGTACACCGCCATCGCCTCGGCGAGGTCCGCGCCCGACGGCACCGAGAACTCCAGGCCCGCCTCGCGGTAGCAGGCGTCCACGGGGTGCGTGTGGTAGAAGGCGAAGGTCAACCCGGCGGTGTGGGTGAGCAGATGGCGGATCCGGATCGGGCCGTCGGCCGGCCGGGTCACCATGTCGTCGCCCGAACCGGAGACGTGGACCCGCGGGGCGGCGAACTCCGGCAGGAAGCGGTCGACCGGGTCGTCCAGCGACAGCAGCCCGTCCTCCATGAGCAGCAGCACGGCGACCGCGGTGACCGGCTTGGTCATGGAGTAGACCCGCCAGATGGTGTCCGCCTCGACCGGCAGCCCGGCCGCGCGGTCGCGGTGGCCCTGGGCGGTGAGGTGGGCGACCCGGCCGCCGCGTGCCACGGCCACCAGGTAACCGGGCAGCCGCCCTTCGTCGACGTAGTGGGCGAAGTGCTGGTCGAGGCGGTCGAGCGCCTTCACGTCCAGCCCCACCTCACCGGGGTCGACTTCCTGTCGCAGCTGTGCCATCGCTCTCCTTGGGTCGTGTCGTCCGCGGTGCGGTCCGACCTCGGACCTCATCGTCGCGCAGGAAGAGGGGAACGGTCCCGCTCATCCACGTGTGGTGTGACGGACGCTATAGAGGGGACCCCGGAAACGGACGCGCCGCCGCCACGCCGAGCACGGCCGGGCGCCCGAGTCGTATGGCAGGTCATGATGGCTCATCAGTTCGTACATGCCCGCGCCGCCCCGCGCCGACTCCGGGCACACCCGGCTCGGCGCGGCACATTGTGCGCCCGGCGCGACCGCACTGTGGCCCGACGGCCACTCTCCGCGCACGGCCGGTTGGGTGCGGCACCGGCGTGCGATGGCCGGGGGACGTCCGAGAAGGGCGGGGAAGCGACGGCGGGAATGCCCGACGGACGCGGCGGGGTTCCACCTGACATGACCCAGGAAGCTCTTCTGAAGCTGCTCGGCGAAGGACACGACGGGGTGCTGGTCACCCTCAAGAGCGACGGACGCCCCCAGCTGTCCAACGTCAACCACGCCTACGACCCGGACGAGCGGACCGTGCGCGTGTCGATCACCGACGACCGCGCCAAGACCCGCAACCTGCGCCGCGACCCCCGCGCCTCGTACCACGTCACGAGCCCCGACCGCTGGGCCTACACGGTCGCCGAGGGCATCGCCGAGCTGTCGCCGGTGGCGGAGGACCCGTACGACGCGACCGTCGAGGAGCTGATCCGCCTCTACCGCGACGTCCGCGGCGAGCACCCCGACTGGGACGACTACCGCGCCGCGATGGTCCGCGACCGCCGGCTGGTGCTGCGGCTGCGCGTGGAGCGGGCGTACGGCATGCCGCGCGCCTGACGGGGCCTAGGACCTGTGGTGCAGGGCGATCGGCCGATGGCCGCGCGAGCGGCGCACACCTAGGCTGCGGAGGAGGAAACGGCAGCTCGGGAAGAGGTCACGATGTCCGTCAACGGCCGTAGTCACATCCGGATCGCCCGGCCCTCCCGGGACCTGGCGGTGGCCGAGCGGTTCTGGGTGCGGGGGTTGGGGCTCGGTGTGCTGTGGCGGGCCGAGGGCGGGCCGGAACCCGGCGAGCACGACCTGCTGATGCTGGGCTGGCCGGACGCCGACTGGCATCTGGAACTGGTGCACGAGCCCGCCCGGCCCGTGGAGCCCCGGCCCACCGAGGAGGACCTGCTGGTCGTCTACGTCGACGGGCCGGTGCCGGCGGACCTGGTCGCCCGGCTGGAGGAGCACGGCGGCAAGCGGGTGCCCTCGCCGAACCCGTACTGGAACCGGTGGGGCGTCACGGTCGAGGACCCGGACGGGTACCGGCTGGTGCTCTGCGAGCGCGGCTGGTCCAACGCGTGACGCGAGGTCCTTGCCGTCCCGGCCTCCCGGGACTAGCCTCCGCGCGTGATCAATGGGGCACATGTGGTGATCTACACCCGCGACGCCGAGGCGGACCGGGCCTTTTTGAGGGACGTGCTGGACTGGCCGCACGTCGACGTGGGGCACGGCTGGCTGATCTTCCGGCTGCCGCCGGCCGAGGTGGCGTGCCATCCGGCCGACGGCGAGCCCTCGCACGAACTGATGCTGATGTGCGACGACCTGGACGAGACGGTCACCGAACTCACCGGCAAGGGAGTTGAGTTCAGCCGACCTGTCCAGGTCGCGGCCTGGGGCCGGGTGACGGGCTTCCGGTTGCCGGGCGGAGGCGAGGTCGCCTTGTACGAGCCGCGTCACCCGCGCGCCTAGCACCGGTCTCCTCCCGTACCCAGGTCTCCAGCCACTGCGTGAACTCTGCCGCCTTGTCCGGCCAGTTGAAGTGGGTGAGGGCCGCCTCACGGCCGCGCTGGGCCGCGGTGTGACGCAGGATCGCGTCGGTGCTCAGCCTGCGGATCGCCTCCGCCGCAGCCCGCGGATCCTCGTACGGGACGACGAGCCCGCAGCCGTGCCGCTCCACCATGTCCGCGGCCAGCGGGGTGGGCGTGGTGATGACGGGGACGCCGTGGGCCATGTACTCCACGACCTTGGTGGGCCGGGAATGGCGGTAGTTGGGCTGGTCGTGCAGGAGGGAGAGGCCGGCCAGGGCGCCCGGGAACAGGGCGAGGGCACGGTCGTTGGGCAGGAAGCCGTGCCAGCGCAGGACGCCGTCCCGGTTGGCGGCCGTGAGCGCGTCCCGGACGTCGGGGTCGGCCGCGCCGGCCACCTCGACGCGCAGGCCGGGGCCCAGGTGCCGGGCCGTCTCTATCAGGTCCAGCGCGCCGCGCGCCCGTGACAGGTGACCGACGTAGACGACCCGTTCGGTGCCCGGCGGTTCCGGTGCCGTGGTCGGGGCGGTGGTGAAGTTCGGTACCACGGGATGGCTGCGGCGGAACCGCTCCTGGTAGGCGTCCTCGGCGAGCAGCAGTCGCAGATGCCGCTCCGCCAGCCGTTCGGCCGCGCGGACACCGAGCCGCAGCGGTGGCCGCAGCGCTCCCGGCACCCAGCGTTTCATGGCGAGCGCGGCCGCGGTGTCCTCGTGCACGTCCCAGACGACCACCGGACCGGTGCCGGACCGCCGCCAGCGGCGCAGGGTGCCGGGGAGGGCCAGCAGCAGCTCCGGGTCGTGCAGCAGGATCAGGTCCGCCTCGTGGCCGCGCCGGGCCAGCAGGGTCCGGGCCGCGCCCACGGCCGCGCGGCGGCTGCGGCCCGCGGCCCGCGGCAGGTCGATGCCTTCGAGGTCCGGGCGGGGCCGCACCTCGCGGGCCGAGAACGGCGCCGCGTAGACGACGTGGTGTCCGCGGTCCCGCAGCGCGGTGATCTGCCGGTGCAGGATGCGCGCGTCCTCGGGGTGGTGGACGACGGTGACGACGAGTATCCGCATCTGAGCGCCTTTCGGCTCCGTGGCTCGGAGCCCTTCGACTCCGAGCCACGGAAGGGGAGTTGCTACACGGGTCGGCTACAGCACCTCGACGCCGGGCCGGAAGATCCGCCCCCGGGTGTCGAAGAGCAGGCGGGCCTCGTCGCCGAGGGCCGGGAGGTCGTAGGCGGAGTGGTCCTGGAGCAGGATCGTCAGGTCGTGCGACCGCACCGCGGCCATGACGTCCGTGACCCGCGGCACGGCCTCCCCGTCCACGAACCAGGCAGGTACGAACGGGTCGTGGAAGGCGATCTCGGCCTCCCGCTCCCGCAGCAGCCGGGCCACCGGCACCGCCGGTGCCTCGCGCTGGTCGGCGACGTCCGGCTTGTAGGTGACGCCGAGGAGCAGCACCCGGGAGCCGTGCAGCGCCCGGCCCTCGTGGTTGAGCAGGTCCTGGGCGCGCCGGACGACGTATTCCGGCATGTGCGCGTTGATCTCCCGGGCGAGTTCCACGAACCGGAACTCGTAGCCGATCGAACGCACTTTGTAAGACAGGTAGTTGGGGTCGATCGGGATGCAGTGCCCGCCCACCCCGGCGCTCGGCCGGAAGGGCTGGAAACCGAACGGCTTCGTCCCGGCGCAGCGGATCGCGTCCCACACGTCGACGTGCAACTCGCGGCAGAGGATGGCCAGTTCGTTGACCAGGGCGATGTTGACGTGCCGGTAGGTGTTCTCCAGGAGCTTGGCCATCTCGGCCTCGCGGGTGCCCTTCGCCTGCACGACCGTGTCGACGAGCTTGCCGTAGAAGGCGGCGGCCTTCGCCGCACACGCCGGGGTGCAGCCGCCGACCACCTTGGGTGTCTGGCGCAGCCCGTGCGTGGTGTTGCCCGGGTCGATGCGCTCCGGTGAGAAGGCCAGCGCGAAGTCCTCGCCGGCCCGCAGCCCCGACTCCTCCAGGAGCGGCCTGACGATCTCCTCGGTGGTGCCCGGATAGGTGGTCGACTCCAGGACGACGAGCCGCCCGCGGCGCAGCCGGCCCGCCACCGCCCGCGCGGCGGAGGTCACCGCGCTCAGGTCGGGGCCGCCGTCCTCGCTGAGCGGGGTCGGCACGCAGATCACCACGGTCTGCGCCCGGTCCAGGCACTTGTCGTCGGTGTACGCGGTGAACCCGGCCGCCCGCATCCGGGCGACGTCCTCGTCGGAGACGTCGTCCACATGGGAGTGCCCGGCGTTGAGGCCCTCCACGACCCGTGGGTCGAGGTCGAGCCCGGCCACTCTCAGGCCGACCAGCGACGCCTCCCGCGCGAGCGGGAGCCCGACGTAGCCGAGTCCGATGACGGCCAGTTCGTAACTGTCGGTCTGTTCCTCATCCCCGAGCGATGCGCTCGATTCCCCGAGCGGTACGGCCTTTTCGACCTGCATAGGGATTCACTCCGCCCTCGACGGCAGCAACGGCAGACGCCGTATGGATCCGAAGAGCCCGGACGGTGAGCGGTTCCGGGCGCGGGGTCTCAGACACATCCAAGAGCGCGGTACGCGTCTCGGGTCGTGGCAGCGACCCTTTTCCAGGTGCGTTCACGCGCCACCAGCGCGCGGGCGGATGCTCCCCATTCATGCCGCCGATTTCGACTGTAGAGCAATACTTCGAGAGCTTCTGCCCAAGCCTGCGGAGATTCAGGCGGGATCAGCCGTCCGTTCACTTCGTCTTTCACCAGTTCTCGTAGGGCTGTGACATCACTGGCCGCCACGGGAAGACCGCTCGCCATCGCTTCGACCGGCTTGAGTGGGGTGACCAGATGGCAGACCCGTTCGTCGGTGCGCGGCACCGCGAAGACGTCCAGAACAGCGTGGTAGGCGCGCACTTGGTGGTGCGGCACACGTCCGGTGAACAGGGCGGCGCCGGAGCCCAGCCCGAGCCGTTCGGCCAGTGCCTGGAGCCTGCCGCGCTCGGGCCCGTCGCCGACGATCAGCAGCCGCAGCGGGACACCCCGACGGCGCAGTTCGGCACCCGCATGGAGCAATGTTCCGATTCCCTCGTGTGGAGTAAGGCTGCTCACGGTGCCCACCACGAAGTCGTCCGCCGCGATGCCGAGCCGGGCACGCAGTTCCGCCCCGTCCGGCGGCGGCGCGAGAAAGGCGTCGTCCACCGCGTTGGGCACGATCAGGACCCGCTCCCCGGGCACCCCGCGGGCCACGATCTCGGCCCTCATCGCCGCGCCCAGCGTCAGCACCAGATCGGCCCCGCGCATGCAGTACGTCTCCAGGGCACGCCGGGCCCGGTACGACGGGTCGTCCGCACTGCGGCCGGGCGCCTGGGTCAGCCAGGTCTCCTCCAGGAACCCCCGCACCTCGTACACCACCGGCAGCCCGTAGGTCTCCCGCAGGGCCAGCGCCACCCGCCCGTTGCCGTGGTCGGTGGCCGCGTGCAGCACCGCCGGCCGCAGCCGCTCCACCAGGCGCCCGGCCAGCTCGGCGTTGCGGGCCAGGACCGCCCCCTGGCCGTAGGGCAGCCCGTACGGCAGCAGCCGGTGCTGCGGCACCCCGTTCACGACCTGCGACGGGCGGGCGTCCAGGACGCCCTGCGCCACCGGGAACCCGATCCGGGTCACCACGTGCGGGTCGAGCCCGGCGGCCCGCTGGGCCTCGGCGAGGGCCTGGGTGCGCACGGTGTAGCCGGCGTGTTTGAACGGCAGCCCGTTGGTGACCAGATGGAGCACCCGGCCCGGCTCGGGCCGCACCGCCCGCCCGGCGGGCGCCGGTACCCGGGCAGCGGACGGGGCGGCGGCGGGCCCGGCCGTACGGGCCCGGGCCGCGAGCCGCTTCTCCACAGGCAGCAGCCGGCGCCGCACCCGCCCCGGCAGCAGCCGTACGCCGAGCAGCGCGGCCCGGGCGGGGTCGTGCCGCAACTCGCCCCAGGCGACGGATGCGGCCAAGCTGAGTGCACGGGGGAACCGCAGCACACCACGCGGCAGGTACCGGGACGGACGTCGGGCCATGTCGCCAAGGTAGGCCGACAGAGCGGAGAACGTACGACATGAACGGCCGCGTACTCCATGTCGTAGGGACCAGGCCGAACTTCGTGAAGGCCGCGCCCGTCGTCGCCGCCCTGCGCGCGACCGGGCACGACCAGGTCCTGGTGCACACCGGTCAGCACTACGACGAACGGATGTCGCACGTCTTCTTCCGGGAGCTGGGCCTGCCCGCCCCGGACACCGACCTCGGCGTCGGCTCCGGCAGCCACGCCAGGCAGACCGCAGACCTGCTGGTGGCCCTGGAGGGCGAGCTGCTCGCCCGCGCCCCGGCCCTGGTCGTCGTCTACGGCGACGTGAACTCCACCCTGGCCGCGGCCCTGGTCGCCGCCAAGCTGGGCATCCCGGTCGCCCATGTGGAGGCGGGGCTGCGCAGCTTCGACATGGCGATGCCGGAGGAGGTCAACCGGCGCCTGGTCGACCAGCTCGCCGAGCTGCTCTTCGTCACCAGCCCGGAAGCCGTCGGACACCTCGCCCGCGAGGGCGTCGACCCGGGTCGGGTGCACTTCGTCGGCAACCCCATGATCGACACCCTGCTCACCCATCTGGAGCATTTCGACCCGGCCGCCGCCCGCACCGCCCACGCGCTGCCCGAGCGGTACGGCGTGGTCACCCTGCACCGCCCGGCCAACGTCGACGACCCCGAGGCCGCCGCGGCCGCCGCCCGGGCCCTCACCGAGGCCGCCGGCCACCTCGACCTCGCCGTCCCCCTGCACCCGCGCGGCCGGGAGGCGCTGCGCAAGGCGGGCCTCGCCGACGCGCCCGGCATCCATCTCCTCGAACCGCTCGGCTACGTCGAGTTCATGGGCCTGGTCCGCGGGGCCGCCGCCGTGATCACCGACTCGGGCGGCGTCCAGGAGGAGACCACCGTGCTCGGCGTGCCCTGCCTGACGCTGCGCACCACGACCGAACGCCCGGTCACCGTCACCCACGGCACCAACCGCCTGGTCCGGCACAGCGAACTGGTGCCCGCCCTGCGCAAGGTCCTCGACGGGCAGACGGCGGCCGACCCCGAGGGACCACCGCTGTGGGACGGCAAGGCCGGCCCCCGCATCGCCCGTGTGCTCACCGAGTGGCTGGAGCGCCATGACTGACGCCACCCGTACCTACCCCGAAGCCCCTCTGACCTACTGGGACACCCGGCACCGCGAACGCGACGACCTCGCCTCCGGCGGCCACATCGGCCTGGACCGGCCCGGCAACGAGATCTTCTACGCGATCCGGCTCGGCCAGCTCCTCACCCTGATCGGCGACCTGTCCAGCCCCGCCTCCCCGCTGTTCGTCCTCGACGCCGGCTGCGGCAAGGGGCACTTCGCCCGCTCCCTCGCCCGCTGCGGCCACCACGTCGACGCCTTCGACGCCAGCGAGGAGGCCGTCACCCACGCGCGGTCCGAGGGCGGCGGCCCCCGCTTCACCGTCGCCGCCCTCGACGAGTGGCGCAGCCCCTGGCTCTACGACGTGGTGATGTGCGTGGACGTCCTCTTCCACGTCCTGGACGACGCGCAGTGGGCCGCGAGCCTGCGCAACCTCGCCTCGCTCGTCCGGATCACCGGCCGGCTGATCGTCACCGACGAGAACACCGACGAACCCGTCCCGCGCGGCGACTACATCCTGCACCGGCCGATCGCCGCCTACCGCGAGGAACTCGATCCCCTGGGCCTGCGCCACACCCTCTTCCGGCCCTACGGCTTCCGCGAGAACCGGGTCGGCTTCCATGTCTTCACAAGGACCCGCTGATGCGCCTGACCGATCTGCTCCACCCGCACCTGGACGACGTGACCTCGGTCGTGGACGCGACGAGCGGCGGCCTGTGTCTGGACCCCTATCTGCACCTGCCGCCCGGCGTCGAGCTGCGGCGGCACGAGGAACCCGTCGGCGAAGGGGAGCTGATGCTCCTCTGCTACGGACCCGACCCCGCCCTGCACGGCGCCGAGGCGGACTGTCTGGCCGCACTGGAACGGATGCGGCCCGGCGGCCGCGGCCTGATCGTCTTCGGCCACCCCGGCACCGACCTGCCCTACCACCGGCTCCTCGACGCCCTGGTGGCACACCGCTGCCAGGTGCTGCACGCCGCCTCGCTCGGCTACACCCACCTGCACGCCGGGGCGGTGTTCGCCTGCACCGAGGAACTCCTGCCCCCGCACGACTGGTTCGGCCGCCCGCTGCCGGCCGACGGCTTCGCCACCGCCCTGAGGATCGCCGACGAGTACGTCCTGGCCGACTTCGTCTCCCGCTCCCAGCGGGCCCGCCTGATCGACCTGGAGCGGGCCGCCGAGGACACCGCCCGCGCCCTGGAGACCGCCCGCGAGGACGGCCTCGCCGAACGGCTCGCCGCCGCCCTGCGGGACAAGGACCAGCTCTCCTCCGCGCTGCGCCGGGCCCGGGAGCGGACCGGCGTGCTGGAGGCGCGGGTGTCCATGCTGGAGGGCTCCACCTCGCTCCGGGTCGGCAAGGCACTGGTGTCGGCGGCCCGGTCGCCGAAGCGCCGCGCGGCCCGGCTGCCGGGCGAGCTGTACGGGCTGTGGCGGCAGCGGAAGGCCAAGGGCCGCCCCGCCGGCTCCCGGGCCGCCGTCTCAGCCCCTGCCTTCGCGCCGGAGCCGCACGCCGACGACCGCTTCCACCTCTCCCACCGCGCCCTGTCCGTCGTGCCCCGCGACCGGCTGGTGATCACCGGCGTGCTCACGGACGGCACCGCCCAGGACTTCGCGGCGGACGCGGTGGTCAGCCGGGTGCTGCCGCACGACGGGCGGCTGCTGGTCGAGCGCACCGACCCGGACGTCTTCCTCGTCCAGCTGAGCGCCTGTGCGGCCCAGGACGGGCCCTGGTCGCTCACCGGCACCGGGCTCGCCCCCGACCTGGACCGGCGGCTCGCCGAACTGGTCTCCCGGGCAAGGGGGCTGGGCCGTACCGCGGTGCTGTGGCGGGACGGCCCGGCGTCGTCCGCCCCGGGGCTGTCCCTGCTGCCCTGGGACACCGTCCTCGACGGCGACACCGGGACGGCGCTCTTCCGCCTCGACCCGGTCACCGACGGCCGGGACCGGCTCCGGGACGTCTTCGTGCAGGACAGCACCCGGGTCCGGCTGGCCCGGCTCGCCGCCCTCACCGGCGGCCCCGACCCGCTCGCCGAGCGCCGGATCGCCGTCCTCGCCGCGCCCCGGGACGCCACCGACGTGGCCCGGCTCGTCGCCCAGGCGCTCGGCCAGCTGCACCGGCCGGCCGAGGTGGTCGTCGCCGACCCGGCGGGCCTCGCCCTCGACGAACTCACCGCCGCCTCGGTCGCCGTGCACGCCGGACCGCCCACCGCACCCTGGGTCGCCGACTGGACGGACCTGACCGAGGACCGCCCGGACACCCTCCTCCTCGACCTGCTCTGCGCCCAGGAGTTCTCGGGCGCCGACGCGGTGGGCCACACCCCCGCCGCCGACGACTACGCCTTCGTACCGGCCCTGAAGCCGCTGCTCGTGCGCCGGTCCCTCCTCGACACCGGCACCCCGCCGGACACCTGGTCGCGGGCCGGGCACCGCCTGTTCGCCGTGCGTGGAAAGGAACCGTCATGACCCGCACCCTCAGGGCGCTCGTCTACGGCGACGTGGACCTCAACCTCATCGACGGCTCCGCCGTCTGGGCCCAGTCGACGGTCCAGGCCCTGTCCCGCGTGGGCTGCCGGACCCGCCTCGTCCTCAAGGCCCCGGTCGAGACGGGCAGGCTGACCGACCCCCTCGCAGGCCTGCCCGGGGTCACCGTGGTGCGGCCGTACGAGGAACACCTCGTCCCCGGCCAGGGCGCGCACCCCCTCTCGCCCTTCCAGGCCTCGCAGCTGCTCGCCCGGCTGGACGCGGAGGAGCCCTGCGACCTGCTGGTGCTGCGCGGCCGCCGGCTGGTCAAGCAGATCGTCGGCGACGGCGCCTTCGAGGGCCGGATCTGGGCCTACCTCACCGACATCCCGCAGTCCCCGGCCGACATGACCGAGGAGGCCCGCGCCGACCTCGCCCGGATCGCCGCGGCCTCCCGGCAACTCCTGTGCCAGACCGAGGAGTTGCGCTGTTTTCTGGAGGCCTGGGTGCCGGAGGCCTGCGGCCGGTCCGTGCTCTGCCCGCCCGCGGTGCCCGAGCCGGGCTTCCCGGTCCCGGCCCGTAACGGCCTGCACGATCCCGTACGCCTCGTCTACACCGGCAAGTTCGCGCCCCGCTGGAACACCCTGCCCATGACCCGGCTGCCCGCGATGCTGGCCGAACGCGGCATCAGGACCGAACTGCACGCCGTCGGCGACAAGATCCACAAGGACCCGGGCCACCCCGGCTTCGACACCGCCATGGCCGAGGCGCTGCGCACCACCCCCGAGGTCGTCCACCACGGCGGCGTACCGCGCGAGGAGGCCATGCGCCTCGCCGCCGACTGCGACCTCGGCCTCGGCTGGCGCGACGCCTCCCTCGACGCCAGCCTCGAACTCTCCACCAAAGTACTGGAGTTCGGCTCCCTCGGCCTGCCCGTCGTGCTCAACCGCACCCCCGCCCACGAGGCCCTGCTCGGCGCCGACTACCCCCTGTTCGTCCCGGGCACCGCCACCCTCGCGGACGCGGCGGACGCCGTCTGTCTCGCCGTACGCGACACCGCCGCCCGGCACCTCGCCGCCGACCGGTGCGCGGCGGCCGCCCGGGAGTACACCATGGAGGCCGCGGCGGCCCGCTGGCGCGGCCACCTCGACCGCGCCTTCCCCGCCGCACCCGCCGCCGTCGCCGACCGGGCCCGCCCGCTGCGGGTCGGTGTCGCCGGCCACGACCTGAAGTTCCTCACCCGTCTCCTCGACCACCTCCGCGCGCTGCCCGGCCTCGACGTCCGGATCGACGCCTGGCCCGCGCTCGCCCGGCACGACGTCGCCGCCAGCCGCGAACTCGCCGCCTGGGCCGACGTGGTGGTCGTCGAGTGGTGCGGCCCGGCGGCCATCTGGTACAGCCGCCACAAGCGGCGCGGCAGCCGGCTGATCGTGCGCCTGCACCGCTTCGAACTCGACGCCGGATACCCGCGGCAGGTCGACATCGACGCCGTCGACCGGGTGGTGTGCGTCAGCCCCTACTACGCCCGCGCCACCCGGGACCGCACCGGCTGGCCCGCGGCGAAGATCACCACGATCGGCAACTGGGTCGACGTCGACCAGCTCGACCGGCCCAAGGCGCCCGGCGCCCGCCACCGGTTGGGCATGATCGGCATCGCGCCCAGCCGTAAACGCCTCGACCTCGGCCTCGACGTCCTCGAAGCACTCCGCGCCCGCGACCGGCGCTGGCACCTCTCGGTCAAGTCCAAGCCGCCGTGGGAGTACTGGTGGATCTGGAACAAGCCCGAGGAACGCGAGCACTACGACGCGATCCTGCGCCGCATGCAGACCTCGCCGCTCCTCGAAGGGGCCGTCGTCTTCGACCAGTTCGGCCCCGACGTCCCCAACTGGCTGCGCCGCATCGGCCACGTGCTCTCCACCAGCGACGACGAGAGCTTCCACCTCTCCCCGGCCGAGGGCATGGCCTCCGGCGCCGTACCCGCGCTGCTGCCGTGGCCGGGCGCCGACGAGATCTACGACCGGCGCTGGATCCACGACACCCCCGAGGCGATGGCCGACGCGATCACCGGCCTCGCCGAACAGGAGGACTGGCAGTCCGCCGGGGCGGCGGCCCGCGAACAGGTGCGGGAGGGGTTCTCGCTGGAGCGGGTGGCCGGGGAGTGGACGGAGCTGCTGGTGTCCGGGTGAGGCCAGGCGGGACACGCGGTGCCCGAGGACCCCGCGTCCGGCGGTTTCGCCGGGAGGGGCGTCAGGCCGCCGACTCCGGCCGGCCGGCCGGCTCGGGCAGCAGGCGGGCGCTGAGGCGGTCCGGGCTCGGCCAGCGGACGTCGTGGGCCCAGCCCAGTTTCTCGAAGATCCGGATCAGACGTGCCGACGGGTCGATCTGGCCCGGCAGTACACCGTGGCGTGCGCCCGTGGGGTCGGCGTGATGCGAGTTGTGCCAGCTCTCCCCGAAGGACAGCAGGGCGAGCGGCCAGAAGTTGGTTGCCTTGTCCCGGCTGGCGAACGGGCGCCTGCCGGCGACGTGGCAGACCGAGTTCACCGACCAGGTGACGTGGTGCAGCAGCGCCATCCGCATGACGCCGGCCCAGAAGAACCCGGTCAGCGCACCGGCCCAGGTGCCGGTGACGAGCCCGCCGACCAGTGCGGGGGCCAGGAGGGAGACGACGGTCAGCGGCCCGAAGAGCCGGCCGACGATCCGCAGGTCGCGGTCGGCGTCGATGTCGGGCGCGAACCTGGCCCGGTTGCTCAGCTCGCGCTTGAGCATCCAGCCGATGTGCGCGTGCAGCAGCCCCTTGAGCAGCGCGCGCGTGTCGGTTCCGAAGCGCCACGGCGAGTGCGGGTCGCCCTCGCGGTCGGCGAAGGCGTGGTGGCGGCGGTGGTTCGCCACCCACTGCACCGGCGAGCCCTCGACCCCCAGCGAACCCGCGACCGCCAGAGCGATGCGCAGACCCCGCTTCGCCTTGAACGAGCGGTGCGTGAAGAGGCGGTGATAGCCCACCGTGAGGCCGAAGCCGGACACCAGATAGGCGACCAGGGCCATCGTGACGTCCAGCGCCGACAGCCCCCGCCCCCACAGCAGCGGCACCGCGACGACCAGGCAGATCAGCGGGCCGACCACGAAGATCCACATCGCGACGCCGGCCGCGGCGTTCTGCGGGGCGTCGAGCAGCGGCCTGACTCCGGCCGCGGTGTCGGCGTCGCCCTCGGCGACGGTCTGTTCAGAACGGTCAGCTGTGCTCGGGCTCATCGGTTCCCCGCCGTTGCTCGAGGTTGTCGGACATGGTGCCGCCTACGGCACACCATCGCAGCGAACGGCATCCCCGCAGGTCATCGCTCATGTCCAGGGTGTGAACGGCGTGGGACCAAATCTCCTTGAGCGGCGGCGACGGTCCGCCCGGGCGCCGGCCCGGGCGGACGTGTGCCTGCTTCGCGGTACGGACGGGCCCTCAGGCCGTCACGGTCTCCGGCCGGGACGCCTCGCGGGGGGTGCGGGACCCGAGGTCCTCCGTGGCCACCGTGTGGGTCTCGCGGGCGGACAGCGCGGCGATCACCGGCGGCACGCACAGCGCGGCCGTGAACAGCGCCACCGCCGACCAGTCGTCGCCGCCCGGACCCGCGATCTGCGCCGCGAAGGTCACCGCGAACCCGGCCACCGCGAACCCGATCTGGGTACCGATCGCCATGCCCGACAGCCGGACCCGGGTCGAGAACATCTCGCCGTAGAAGGACGGCCAGACCCCGTTCGCCGCGCTGTAGACGACACCGAAGGCGACGGTCCCGAGGAGCATGATCAGCGGGTACGAGCCGGTGGAGATCGCCCACAGGTAGCCGAACATCGCCACCGCACTGCCCACCGCGCCGATCAGGTAGACCGGCCGCCGCCCGATCCGGTCCGACAGCGTCGCCCACGCCGGGATCGCGCCCAGCGCCACCAGGTTCGCCAGCGCACCCACCCACAGCATCGACGTCTTCGACATCCCGACCGAGTCGCTGGTCGCGTACGCCAGGGCCCACACCGTGAAGATCGTGCTCACCGAGGCGATCAGCGCACCGCCGACCACCCGCAGCACGTCGGCCCAGTGGTACCGCACCAGCGTCACCAGCGGCAGCCGTACGACACCCTCGGTCGCCGCCTGCTCGGCGAAGGCCGGGGTCTCCTGGAGTTTGCGCCGGATCAACCAGCCGACCACGGCCACCGCGACACTCAGCCAGAACGGCACCCGCCAGCCCCAGGACATCAGCTGGTCCTCGGGCAGCTGGGAGACCGCGATGAAGACCAGGGTGGCGATCAGCTGGCCGCCCTGGGTGCCGCCGAGCGTGAAGCTGGTGAAGAAGCCGCGCCGGTTCGGCGGCGCGTGTTCCAGACTCATGGAACTCGCGCTGGCCTGCTCGCCGGCCGCCGAGATGCCCTGCAGCACCCGGCACAGCACCAGCAGCACCGGCGCCAGGCCGCCCACCTGGGCGCGGGTCGGCAGACAGCCGATCAGGAACGTCGACAGGCCCATCAGCAGCAGCGTGAAGACCATGACCTTCTTGCGGCCGATCCGGTCCCCGAAGTGCCCGAGGAACAGCGCACCGACCGGACGGGCCGCGTACGCGACACCGAACGTGGCCAGCGAGAGCAGGGTCGCGTTGGCCGGGTCCGACTCGTCGAAGAAGACCTTCGGGAAGATCAGCGCGGCCGCGCTGCCGTAGATGAAGAAGTCGTAGTACTCCAGGGCGCTGCCGATCCAGGCGGCCAGGGCGGCCTTCCTCGGCTGGCCACCGGGCGGTACGGCGGTGGCGGCGGACTGGGCGGGGACGGACACGGCGGTGCTCCTTCGGGAAACTCCAACGTAGGCGGAGTGAGCGGCGGGGGAGAAGGCCGGTTCCCAGGGATGACGGGGTCGGCGGACCAGGGGTCGGTGCTAATTAACCCACTGGATAGTTAGTCGCGATGGGTACGGATGTTGCGCTCGCGTTTCCCCGGTGTCAAGAGGTCGGGCCGTTCCCGTCCGGTCCCGCCCGGTGTCCGGTGCCCGGCGCGGTCAGTCCGCCGCGCGCTCCGCGGTGAGGTAGGCGATCACCATGTCGCCCAGCATGGCCCGGTAGTGCGCGCGCTGCGCCGGGTCCACCAGGTCGCGGCCGAAGAGGGCGCGGAAGGTCGCCCGGTTCGCCACCCGGAAGAAGCAGAACGAGCTGATCATCGCGTGCAGGTCGACGGCGTCCACGTCGGCCGTGAACAGGCCGGACTCCTGCCCGGCGGCCAGGATCCGGCGGATCACCTCCAGCGCCGGCGAGCCGATCCTGCCGAGCTTCTCGGAGGCCGCGATGTGCTCGGCGCCGTGGATGTTCTCGATGCTGACCAGCCGGATGAAGTCCGGGTGCTGCTCGTGGTGGTCGAAGGTCAGCTCGGCGAGCCGGCGGATCGCCGCGACCGGGTCCAGGTGCTCGACGTCCAGCTGCTGCTCGGCCTCGCGGATCACGCCGTACGCGCGCTCCAGGACCGCCGTGAACAGCTGCTCCTTGCCGCCGAAGTAGTAGTAGATCATCCGCTTCGTGGTGCGGGTGCGGGCCGCGATCTCGTCGACGCGGGCCCCGTCGTAGCCGGCCCGGGCGAACTCCTGGGTGGCCACGTCGAGGATCTCGGCCTGGGTGCGGGCGGCGTCACGGAGCCGCCCGTGGGTCTGTGCCGGTTCGTCGACGCTGGTCATCGGGTTCCTATCGGGTTCCTTCGCGGGGAGGCCGGTGCGGAGATTGTAGAAGCCCGGGGCGGAGGTGTTGTCGGCGAGGTCTTCCCCTGCCGCGGCCTCCGGTGTTATAGCTAACGTACTAGTTCGTACATTAACGTTTGTGATGCCGCTCTGGAGGGCCACGTGGCCAAGGACTCGTATCTCGTCGGACTGGTCGGTGCCGGCATCGGCCCGTCGCTCAGCCCCGCCCTGCACGAGCGCGAGGCCGGCCGGCAGGGGCTGCGGTACCTGTACCGGCTGATCGACATCGACGCGCTCGGCGTGGCACCGGAGGCCGTGGGGGAGCTGGTGCGCGCCGCGCAGGACCTCGGCTTCGACGGGCTGAACATCACGCACCCCTGCAAGCAGCTCGTCATCGAGCACCTCGACGCCCTGGCCCCGCAGGCCGAGGCGCTCGGTGCGGTCAACACGGTGGTCTTCGGGGCCGACGGTAGGGCCGTCGGCCACAACACGGACGTGACCGGGTTCGCGGCGTCGTTCGCGCGGGGATTGCCGGATGCCTCGCTGGAGCGGGTGGTGCAGCTCGGTGCCGGGGGCGCGGGGGCCGCGGTCGCGCACGCGACGCTCACGTTGGGGGCCGAGCGGGTCACTGTCGTGGACGCGGTGGCCGAGCGGGCGGGCGGGTTGGCCGGGCAGTTGTGCGGGCAGTTCGGGGCGGGCCGCGCGGTGGCCGCGGGCCTGGAGCGGCTGCCGGACATGCTGGCCGGTGCGGACGGGCTCGTCCACGCGACGCCTACCGGGATGGCCGCGCATCCGGGGCTGCCGGTGCCCGCGGAGTTGCTGCATCCCGGGCTGTGGGTGGCTGAGGTCGTGTATCGGCCGCTGGAGACGGAGTTGTTGCGGACCGCTCGGGCGTTGGGGTGCGCGGTGCTGGACGGGGGCGGGATGGCGGTGTTCCAGGCCGCGGATGCGTTTCGGTTGTTCACGGGGAGGGAGCCGGACACTGCTCGGATGCTCGTCGATATCGAGGAGCTGGCAGAGAGCTCGGCGGGTCAGGTTGTGTGACGGGTGCGGGCCGGTGGGGGTTGATCGCGCCCACGCGGCGGCAGCCGCACATCGATACAGCCCCGCGCCCCTGAAAGCAGGGAATTGCAGTGCACGTGAGGAAAAGGGTCATGCGTACTTCCATTGCCACCGTTTCGCTCAGCGGGTCTCTCACCGAGAAGCTCACCGCGGCCTCCCGGGCCGGGTTCGACGGGGTCGAGATCTTCGAGAACGACCTGCTCGCCAGCCCGCTCCCGCCCCGTGAGATACGGGCCCGGTGCGCCGATCTGGGGCTCACCGTCGATCTCTACCAACCCATGCGGGACATCGAAGCCGTCCCCGACGACGAGTTCGCGCGCAATCTGCGGCGCGCCCGGCACAAGTTCGAGCTCATGCGGGAACTGGGCGCCGACACCGTCCTCGTCTGTTCCTCCGTCTGCGCGCTCGCGATCGACGACGACGATCTCGCCGCCTCCCAACTGGCCCGACTCGCTGATCTGGCACAGGACTTCGGCATCCGGGTCGCCTACGAGGCGCTCGCCTGGGGGCGGCACGTGAGTACGTACGACCACGCCTGGCAGATCGTCGAGTCGGCCGGTCATCCCGCCCTCGGGACCTGCCTGGACAGCTTTCACATCCTTTCCCGCGGGTCCGATCCGAAGGGCATCGAGGACATCCCCGGCGAGAAGATCTTCTTCCTCCAGCTGGCCGACGCCCCGCTGCTCGCCATGGACGTGCTCCAGTGGAGCCGGCACTACCGGTGCTTCCCGGGGCAGGGCGGGTTCGACGTCGCCGGGCTGGTGCGGCATGTTCTGCGCACGGGGTACGACGGGCCGCTCTCCCTGGAAGTCTTCAACGACGTCTTCCGGCAGGCGGAGGCCGGGCCGACCGCCGTCGACGCGCACCGTTCGCTGCTGGTGCTCCAGGAGGCCGTCGGGGTGGGGGAGCTGCCCCCGCCGGTCGTGCCGACGGGGGTCGCGTTCGCCGAACTCGTCACGCCGGACGCCGAACCGGTCTCGGCGCTGCTCGGCGCCCTCGGCTTCGCCCGGACCGCCAGGCACCGCAGCAAGCCCGTCGACCTGTGGGAACAGGGCAAGGCCCGGATCCTGGTCAACACCGGTCCCGCCGCCCGCCGCGAGGGCACCGGCCTCGCCGCGATCGGCCTGGAGTCACCGGACCCGCGGGCCGCAGCCCGCCGTGCCGAGGCCCTGCTCGCCCCCGTGCTGCCCCGCCGCCGCGCCCCGGAGGACGCCCCGCTCGACGCGGTCGCCGCCCCCGACGGCACGGAACTGTTCTTCTGCGCCACCGGCCACGACCCCGAACTCCGTGACTGGCGCGCCGACTTCGCCGAGGTGCCGCACGAACCGGCGCCGGGCCCGGCGTACTTCGACCACCTCGCGCTCACCCAGCCCTGGCACCAGTACGACGAGGCGGCCCTCTTCCACCGCAGCGTCCTCGGCCTGCACCCCCAGGAGAGCGTCGACGTCGCCGACCCCTACGGGCTACTGCGCTCCCGAGCCGTGACCAACGCCGACGGCACCGTCCGGATCGTCCTCGGGGTCGGCGCCGCCCCGGCCGACGACACCCTGCACGCCCAGCACATCGCCCTCGCCGTCTCCGACGTGGTCGCCGCCGCCCGGGCCTTCCGGGCGGCCGGCGGCGGTCTGCTGCCCATCCCCGCCAACTACCACGACGACCTCGCCGCCCGGTACGAGTTCGCGGACGGCGAGCTGGAGACGTACCGCGACCTCGGCATCCTCTACGACCGGGACGCGGACGGGGTCTTCCGGCACTGCTACACACGGACGGTCGGACGGGTGTTCTTCGAACTCGTCGAGCGGGATCCCGGGTATCGCGGCTACGGCGCCCAGAACGCCCCGGTGCGCCTCGCGGCCCAGCACGCCGGACGGTGAGTCACAGGCGGGGTTCAGGATTCTTACAGCTTCCATGGGTGATACTCACGAACATCCTGAATGTTCCTTGACAACCCGGACGTGACGTTCGCCGGAATCCAGTCGTCCTACAGGCCGTAGCACTCCGGGGCGCTCAGGAAGCCCTGGACACCGGGAGTCCTGGAGGCCGTCCGCGATGCCGAGCCCTGTCAGCGCCGAGCCGCTCGTCCGTGTCGAGGGGCCGCCCCCCGCGCCGGCCCCGGCACGGAGCCGTACCCGGCGCTACGAGCGCCCGATCCTCGCCGGCATCGCCACCGTCGCCGCGCTGCTCTTCTTCTGGGGCATCTGGCACAGCGCCTACCACACCTTCTACGCGAGCGCGGTCCGCAGCATGACCGACAACCCGGTCGCCTTCCTCTACGGCTCCTTCGACCCGGGCAACTCCATCACCCTGGACAAGCTGCCCGGATTCCTGTGGCCGCAGGCCCTGTCGGCGCTGGTCCTCGGCTTCCACCCCTGGTCCCTGGTGGTCCCGCAGGCCCTGGAGGGCGTGGCCTCGGTGGTCCTGCTCCACGTGGTGGTACGGCGCTGGGCCGGCGTACCGGCCGGGCTGCTGGCCGCCGCCTTCCTCACGCTCACCCCGGTGACCGTGGGCCTCGGCCGTTCGGTCACCGAGGACGCGCCGTTCGTCCTGCTGTTGCTGCTGGCCGCCGAGGCCACCCAGCGGGCCACCGCCCGCGCCCGGCTGCGCACCCTCGTCCTGGCGGGCGTCTGGGTCGGGGTGGCCTTCCAGTGCAAGATGCTGGAGGCCTGGGCGGTGCTGCCCGCGCTGGCCGTGACCTACCTGGTGGCCGCTCCGACCACGGTGCGCCGCCGGATCCGGGACCTCGCCCTGTCCGGGGCGGTCATGCTGGCGGTGTCCCTGTCCTGGATGCTGGCCGCAGGCCTCACCCCGGCCGCCGCCCGCCCCTACCTCGACGGCACGACCGACAACTCGCCGATCGCCCTGGTCGTCGGCTACAACTTCCTGACCCGCTTCCAGACGCTGGGCGTCGACGCGGCCGGCACCGGGAGCATCGTCGCCGACCGGGCGCACAGCAGGGCGTCGGTGGGAATGGGGGACAGCGTCTGGAAGATGTTCAGCCCCGGGCTGGCCAGCCAGACGGGCTGGCTGTACCCGCTGGCGGCGCTGGGCCTGGCCGCCGGGCTGTACGGCCTGTGGCGCCGCCGCCCGCAGCGCACCGACCCCTTCCTGGCGGGGTACCTGCTGTGGAGCGTCTGGCTGGTGACGTTCTTCCTGGTCTTCAGCTTCGGCAGCGTGACCGGGCACACCTACTACATGGGTGTGGTCGCGGTCGGCCTGTCGGCCCTGGCCGCGACGGCCGTGACCCGGGTGCGGCGCCGGACCGTACTGTGCGCGGTCCTCGCCGTCAACGTCGGCTGGTGCGCGGCCCTCACCCTGCACTACCCGCGCTTCTTCGCCTGGTCGGTCGGCGTCGCCGCGGCCCTGGCCCTGCCGGCGCTGGTCCTCCTCGCCGTCGGCGGGTCACGTCCGCGCAGGGCCGCCCTGGCCGTCGCCCTCGCCGCGGTCCTGGTCGTCCCCACGGTCTGGTCCGCGTCCGCGACCTCCCTGCGCTACAACCAGCCCGGCGGGTTCGGCCGGATCGGCCCGGGCAGCATCGCCACCCGCAACGGCGCCTCCGCCCTGACCCCGGCCCAGCAGCGCGTCCTCGCCTACCTCACCGCCCACCGCGAGGGCGCCCGCTACCTGGCCGCCGTGCCCCGCTGGCAGATGGCGGCGCCGTACATCCTCTCGGACAACGCCTCCATCCTCCCGCTCGGCGGCTTCACCGCCCATGTGCCGTACCCCGCGCCCGGCACCTTCCACCACCTGATCGACACCGGCCGGCTCCGCTACGTCCTGCTCTCCGCGGCCGACCTCACCCACCGCGCCCGGGGCGCGAAGACCCCGGGCCGGGCCCTGGTCCGCTGGACCATCGGCCACTGCTCACCGGTCCACGTCGCGCGCTACACCCTCTACCGCTGCGGGGCCGCCGGGCACGGACGCTGAGCGGACCGAAGGCCCCGGACCACGCACGGTCCGGGGCCTTCCAGGGTGCTGCGGATCAGCCGATGTCCGAGAACACGAAGGAGAACTCGGCGGGTGCGGCGTGCAGCTGGTACTGCGGCAGGACGCCGGGGCCGCAGGACTGCGAACCGATGCCGTGCTGGCCGTGGTCCAGGTTGACCCAGACCGTGTCACCCGGGGTGAGGTCGCTGCGGTGAGCGGCCGCGTCCAGTTGCTCGGTGGTCCAGCGGCGGCCCGTGAACCAGAACTCCGGGTCGCCCTCGATCCGCAGCCCGCCGATCTCCGCCCAACGGACGTCCGCGCGGGCGCCGTTCTCCTGCGGACGGAGGTACGGCGTCTGCAGGTCGTCCACCGTCGACTGCCAACGGCCCACCACCGAAGCCGTTCTGGTGTCCGGATACGCCTCGCCCGGCCCGCCGCCGAACCACCGCACACGGTCCGCCGCCGACAGCCCGAAGCGGACGCCGAGCCGGGGCAGCGGCACCGTCCAGTCGCCGTCCGGGGTCACGGAGACGGTGAGTCCGAGGCGGCTGCCGTCCGTGGTCCAACGGTAGACCGTCACCAGCCCGAACTCCCAGGCGGCGGGCGCCACCCGGGTGCGCACGGTCAGCGCGTCGGCGGTCTGCTCCACCGCGTCCAGCCGGTGCCGCATCCGGTGCAGACCGAACTTCCGCCACAGCGCGCCGTAGCGGATGTCCGTCTGCCAGGCGGCACCGTCGTCGTTGTCGGTCGTCGCCCGCCACACGTCCAGGCGCAGTCCGGTCACCGCCACAGAGCCGATGCTCCTCAGCGCGCCGCTGCGCGCGTCGAAGGCGGCCGGGCCGAGGGCGATCGACCCGTCACCGGACACCACGGGTCCGGCGGAGGCGGCGAAGGCCGGCAGCTGCCGCCCCGAGACGGGGAACTGACCCCAGGCGACCACATGACCGCGCGGTCCCCAGCCGGTGTCGGCGGCCAGTACCGCCCGTACGGTCCACTGCGTCTCGCCGCTGCCGGCGGCGACCGGCGGCTCCGGCAGTTTCACCTCCGCCGACTCGCCGGCCGCCAGGGCCGGTACCGCCAACGGGCCCGACTCGACGGTCTCGCCGCCGACCTGGTACGACCACTCGAAGTCCAGCGCCGACAGATCGGCGAAGTCCTGCCTGTTGGTGACCCGGACGGTGGCGCCGTCGCCCTCGATGCGGACGGGCTCGATCACCTTCTTGTACTCCACCAGCCCCGGGGAGGGCTGCCGGTCCGGGAAGACCAGTCCGTCGCAGACGAAGTTCCCGTCGTGCAGCTCCTCGCCGAAGTCGCCGCCGTACGCGTAGCCGTACCGCTCGTCCTCGATGCCGTGGTCGATCCACTCCCAGATGAAGCCGCCCTGGAGCCGGTCGTACGACTCGAAGATCCGCTGGTAGTCGGCGAGCCCACCGGGACCGTTGCCCATCGCGTGCCCGTACTCGCACAGGATGAAGGGGAGTTGACGACGCCGATGGGTACCGCCGTCCAGTTTCCGGCCGATCCGCTCGACCTCGGCGTGGTCGGCGTACATCCGTGAATAGACGTCCGTGTCACGGCAGTCGATGTCACCCTCGTAGTGCACGAGCCGGGAGGCGTCCCGGCCGTGGATCCACTCGGCCATCGCGGTCAGGCCCCGCCCGGTGCCCGCCTCGTTGCCGAGCGACCAGATCACCACCGACGGGTGGTTCTTGTCGCGCTCGACCATCCGGGCGGCCCGGTCGAGCAGCGCCGGGGTCCAGCGGTCGTCGTCGACCGGGTTGTCCCGCCAGGCCTGCTCGGTGAAGCCGTGGGTCTCCAGGTCGCACTCGTCGATCACCCACAGGCCGTACTCGTCGCACAGGTCGAGGAAGGCCGGGTGCGGCGGGTAGTGGGAGGTGCGGACCGCGTTGATGTTGTGCCGCTTCATCAGCAGCACGTCAGCGAGCATGGTCTCCGGGTCGAGGGCCCGGCCCTTCCTGGGGTGCCACTCGTGCCGGTTGACGCCCTTGAAGAGGACCGCCTTCCCGTTGACCTTGATCAGGCCGTCCTCCAGGACGACGGTCCGGAAGCCGATCCGCAACGGCACCCGTTCGCCCTCGGTGGCCAGCACCCCGTCGTACAGCCTCGGGGTCTCGGCCGTCCACGCCTCGACCGGGACGGTGACCGGCTCACCGGTCGCGATGTCGACGCCCAGTTCCGGCACGGTGACCCTGCCGTCCACGTCGGAGTCGACGCGCAGCGTGCCCGCGCCGGTGACGTGGTCGTAGGAGGCGTGCACGAAGAAGTCGAGGGCGCTCCCGGCCGGGCGGTGCAGCAGGGTCACGTCCCGGAAGATGCCGGGCAGCCACCACTGGTCCTGGTCCTCCAGGTAGGAGCCGGCCGACCACTGGTGGACGCGGACGGCGAGCACGTTGCCGACCGCCTTCAGGAGGTGGCCGACCGCGAACTCGTGCGGCAGCCGGGAGCCCTTGAACTCGCCGATGTCCGTGCCGTTCAGCCAGACGCGGGCGCAGGACTCGACCCCGTCGAAGCGCAGCACCGTCCCGCCGTCGGTCAGGTCCCAGTCCTCCGGCAGGTCGAAGGCGCGCAGGTGGTCACCCGTGGGGTTCTCGGTCGGCACCCTCGGCGGGTCGACCGGGAACGGGTACAGGTGGTTCGTGTAGATCGGCGCGCCCTGCCCCTGGAGCACCCAGTGCCCCGGGACCGACACCTCCGCCCAGCCGCCGGCGTCGTACCCCGGCTCGGCGAACGCGTCGTCCTCGGCGTCCGCCGTGGGCGACAGCCGGAAACGCCAGCTGCCGTTCAGGGAGAGGGACGCGGCGTCCGAGCGCGGACACCAGGCCCGGGGAGGCAGGGCGCCCGAACCCGGGGAGACGTCCTCGACATAGTCGGTGGCGGAGGTGCGGAAAGACATCGGTCTCCAGGTCGTGAGAGTGCGGTGTCAGCCCTTGATGCCGGTCTGCGCGATCCCCTGGACCAGCCAGCGCTGGAGGAAGAGGAACACGAACACCAGGGGCAGGATGGAGATGGCCGTGGCCATGAAGATCAGATGGAAGTTGACGGTCTGGTTGGTCATGAACGAGGAGAGCGCGACCTGCACGGTCCAGGCGTTCGGGTCCTGGCCGATGACCAGCGGCCACAGGAAGGCGTTCCAGCCGCTGATGAATGTGATCGTGGCTATCGCAGCGAAGAAGTTCAGCGAGTTGGGGACGACGATCCGCCAGTACGCGCCCCAGTAGCCGAGCCCGTCCACGCGTGCCGCCTCCTCCAGCTCCTTGGGGAACCCCAGGAAGTACTGCCGGAAAAGGAAGCAGGTGAAACCACTGAACAGGCCCGGAATGATCATGCCCCGGTAGGTGTCGATCCAGCCGAGGGACGAGACCAGCACGAAGCTGGGCACGAAGGTGACGGCCGTGGGGACCATAAGGGTCGCCAGAACGGCGTAGAAGACCTTGTTGGCGTGCTTGTAGGGGATGCGGGCGAGCCCGTATCCCGCCATGGAGCAGAACAACAGGGTGCCGACGGTGCTCAGGACGGCGATCACCGTGGAGTTCCACATGGAGTGGGCGAACTCGACGGTGGGGTCGTCGAAGAGCTCGGAGATGTTGCCCCACTGGAAGGAGGGCAGCAGCTTCCAGTTCTCGCCCGTGATCTCCGGGTCGGTGGAGAGCGAGTTGCGGACGATCAGGTAGAAGGGGATCAGGAAGAGGAAGGCGGCGACACTGACGGCGATGTACAGACCGGTGTTGCCGAGGACGCCTCCGCGCTTCTTGCGGTTCTTGCGGACGTGCGGTGCGGTGACGGTCACTTTTCCTCCCCTCCGCCGAAGCCCATGATCTTGCCCTGGGCCAGGGTGACAATGCAGATCAGCACGGACAGGATGACCGCGCCCGCGCTGCCGGCGCCGTAGTCCTGGTCGGTGCCCAGGGCCGTCTTGTACAGCTCCATGAGCGGTGTCTGCGCCCAGGTCGCCTTGGTCCCGATGATGTTGAAGAACTCGTCGAACGCCTGGTACGCGGCGATGAGCAGCAGCAGGATCACCGCGGTGGAGGTGGCGCGCAGTTGGGGCAGCGTGATGTACCGGAAGGTCTGCCAGCCCCGCTTGGCGCCGTCGATGGAGGCGGCCTCGTACAGCTCCGGCGGGATGTTCTGCAGCGCCGCCAGGAACAGGATCATGTAGAAGCCGGCCTGGATCCACAGCCGCAGGGTCACGATGACCAGCCAGTACCAGGGCGGGCTCGGGTTGGATATCCAGGACGTGTTGTCCACGCCGAACCAGCTCATGACGGTGTTGGCCAGGCCGAACCGGACACCGTTGAAGATGGACATCTTCCAGATCAGCGCCGCGGCCACGTAGGAGACGGCGGTGGGCAGGAAGAACACCGACCGGAAGAACGCCCTCATGAAGCGCAGCTGGTTCACCAGGAGCGCGAGGCCCAGCGACAGCGCCCAGGTGGTCGGCACGATGAACGCGGCGAACACCGTGAACGTCACCAGCGAGGAGGGGAAGTTGCTGTTGGTCAGGATCTGCTTGTAGTTGTCGAAGCCGATGAAATGACTCGGCGTGACGGTGTACCGGGCGTCGAAGAAGCTGAGCCAGAAGCTCCAGACGATCGGCACGAAGACGAAGATCACCAGGCCGATGAGGAACGGCCCCGTGAAGAGCCAGAAGTTGAGCGTCGGGTTGCCCCGCAGACCCCGCCGCGGCCGGGCCGGGGAGGCCTTGGCCGGGGCGGGTTGGGCGACCCCGCGTGTGGTGGTGGTCGACATGTCGTGGTCTTCCCGGCGGCCTATCCGAACAGCTTCTTGAGTTCGACGTCGACCTTCTTGTCGCAGGCGTCGAGCGCGGCCTCGGGGTCTCCGTTCTTGCGCACGGAGGAGGCGATCACGTCGTTGAAGGCGGTGATCATGGTCTGGTCGAAGCCGATGTTGTCGAAGTGGCCGTAGTCGGTGAAGAGCTTGACGCCCTCAGCGGGCAGGCCCGACTTCAGCTTGGTGGCCGACTGGGCTATCGAGGTGCGCGGCGGGATGTGGAAGCCGTACGAGGTGGCCCAGTCCTCCTGGTACTGCTTCTGGTCGATCCACAGCCACTTGACGTACTCCTTGGCCGCGTCGACGTTCTTGCCCTTGGCGTTGACGAAGATCGACCAGCCGCCGTTGTAGACGGACGGCTTGCCCGCGCTGCCGATCTTCGGGAACGGGAAGATGCCGAGGTCGTCGCCGAGGGCCTGCTGCATGGCCGGCATGGACCACATGCCGCCCCACTGGATGGCGCACAGGCCCTGGTTGAGCGAGGAGGGGTCCCAGAAGTCGGTCGGGGCGTCCAGCAGCACGTGGCCGCTGGTGAACAGGGTCCTGAGCTTCTTCAGGCCCTCGATGACGCCCGGGGTGTGGTAGGCGATCTGGTTCTTCGCGTCGAGGGTGTCGGCGCCGGCCGACCAGATCAGGGTGTTCTGGATCGCGGTGAAGTCGTTGCCGAGGAAGACGCCCTTGACCTTGCTCGTGGTGAGCTTGGCGGCGGCCTCGATCAGCTCGTCGAGCGTCGTCGGCACGTCGACCTTGGCCTTCTCCAGCATCGACTTGCGGTAGTAGAAGAACTGCGGGTCGTCGATCATCCGGATCCCGTAGATCTTCCCGTCGACCGTGTGGGAGTTGATGTCGTTCGGGTTGAAGTCGTCCTTGACCGGGTCGATGAGGTCGCTCAGGTCCGCCACCTGGCCGCTCTTGACGAGCTGGAGCTGCGGGTGGAACTCGAAGACGTCGGGGGCCTTCTTGGTGAGCAGGGCCGCGAAGAGTGCGGACTCGAAGTTGTTGCCCGTGATCCAGCTGGTGCTCACATCGGCCTTCTTGTAGGCCGCCGCGTACCGCTTGAGGGCCTGCTCGGTGCCCGCCTCGCCGTAGGCGTGGAAGTACTGGGTGAGCTGGGTGCCCGACCCGCTGCCCCCGCCTCTGCCGTTGTTGCTGCCGCACGCGGCCAGGGTGCCGGCGGCGGCCATGCCCGCGGCCGCCCGGAAGAGAGACCGGCGGGACCAGTTGTTGTTGCTGAGTGCCGACATGCTGACGTCCTTGTCTGTCGAGTGCGGCTTGGGCGCCGTGGCCGTGGGAGGCCCTGAAAACCTCGGGAGCCGGATGGCTGAAATTGCGTTGCGGAGCGGGACGTTAACCTTCGGCTAATACTTCGGCAAGAGGTTGGACGAAGTCTGCGCGAAACGTTGTACCCGGTTCGGGATGACGAACAGAGAGGGGGGCGGGGGGAGTTGAGGGCCGCCGGGTCAGGGAGGGGCCGGCGGCCCTCGGTCTGCGGGGGAGCGGGGTCCGTTACTGCCTGGTCCAGGCCTCGTTGGTGCCGCCGTTGCAGCTGTAGAGGATCACCTTGCCGCCGTCGGCGGTGGCCTGCCCGCTCACGTCCAGGCACTTGCCGGAGGCCTCGCTGAGGATCTGCCCGTTGGCGTTCAGCAGCCAGCGCTGGCCGGTGTCACCGGTGTAGTCGGCGCTCGTCGTCAGGCCGGAACCCGACGCCGTCAGATAGCCGTTCGCGCCCTTCAGGGTGCCCCTCGCGTCGTACGACCACGACTGGTCCGCCGTGCCCGTGCAGGTGCTGATGGCGGCCCCGGAGGCGCCTGCGGTCAGGCACTTGCCGGACTGTTTGCCGGCCAGCGCGCCGGTCACGGCCGAACTGCCGTGGCCCTTCTGGTCGAAGACGTACGTCGTGACCGAGCGGGCGGCGAGGGTGGCCGAGACCGTCCCCGCGCTCACCGACGGTTTCGCGACCTCGGCCCAGTCCTCGGTGGCCGACGTACGCACCGCCTGCCTGGCCTTCACCGGCGTCGCGTTGTTGAAGTGCAGACTCAGCGGGGTGTCGGTGGTGTTGTGGTTGTTGACCACGACCACCCACCGGTCGCCGCTGTCGTACGCCGACACCTCGACCCCGTCCGGCGCCCCGGTCACGTTGTGCGCGACCGAGCCCGGTTTCACGAACTTGCTGTACTGGCCGAGGGCGTAGTACCGCTTGGTGAAGTACAGCGTCTGGTTGCCGTTCGTCGCGTAGTCGGGGTCGTAGTAGATCAGGCCGTCGTTCCAGCCGACGTCGTTCTTCGCGTACGGGTCGGTGCCGTAGCCGCTGGCCAGCGCCACCCACCACTGGAAGGCCGAGTCGTGGGCGCTCGCGAAGTCCTTGTAGATGATCCGGGACATCAACAGGGCGTTGTCGATGGACGGGTCGTACTCCTGGTTCCAGCCCGTGGAGCCCTTGCCGAAGCAGCAGATCTCGGTGGCCCAGGACTTCTGGCCGACCGTCTTCGACGTCTCGTAGACGTTGGCGAGCTGGCCGTCGTTGGGGTTGTTGTAGGTGTGGTGGGCCAGCGCGGACACGTACTGTGCGGTGCCGGGCTGCGAGATCCACTGCGGGAGTTCGGAGACGAACTGGGTCGTCTGGCTGGACTCGTCGGCGATGACCGAGGTCTTCTGGTGCCGGGCCTGCTGCTCGGCGCCCAGCGCTCTGACGATGTCGTCGCGCTGGTCGACCGTGACCTGCATGCCCTCCTGGCCGCACGAGCCGAAGTCGTTGTCCGGCTCGTTGAAGGGGCTGATGTAGTCCAGTTTCACGCCCTGCCGGGCGAAGTGGTCGGTGACGTCGGCGATGTAGTTCGCGTAGGCGGTCTCGTCCTCGGCCTTCAACTGCCCGCCGCAGCTCTGCCCGTTGGTCGTCCACCGGGCGGGCGCGCTGTTGACGAAGCCGATCAGGTCCTCGACGCCGTACTTCGCCGCGTACTGGAGGAAGGTCTGACCGCCCTTGTCCCGGCTCCAGTCGTACGAGCCGTCGGAGTCCAGGAAGTCCTCGGCGGCCCGGGCCGGGGTGGTGACCGCGACCCCGCCACCGCCGATGTTGTAGCGGTACGAGCTGAGGTCCAGGCCCTGCTTGGAGAAGAGCAGCTTCGCCACCCTGGCCTGGACCTTGGGGGAGAAGTGCTGGAGGTCGTTGACCCACCAGGCGCCCGAGGCGCCGATGTCGTCGATGGTCTGGGCGGCGTGCGGGGAGACCTCGGCAGCGGATGCCGTGGCGGTGGCGGCCGAGGTGGGCGGGGCGGATATCAGGGGGCCGGCGACGGCCAGTGCGGCCGCGGCCGTCAGGAGGACCGATCTCCTGCGGTGGGGGTGTGACACGTGCATCCCTTCCGTCGTCATGAAGGTGGTGCGGTACGGCTCCTTGCGGGGCCGGCGGTGCGTCTGGCGCCCCGCTGCCCCACCGACTGCAGTGCGCCCTCCAGCGCGAACGTGGCCGCGCCCAGGCAGACCGGGTCGGTGGGGACGGGGGAGAGGACGATCTCGGTGGCGGCGAACGGCCGCCTCAGCGCGTGCCGCCGGACGGCCTCGCGCACCTCGTCGAGCAGCGGTGCGCCCAGCTTCCTGGCGACCCAGCTGCTGAGCACGACCACTTCGGGGTTGTACAGGTTCACCAGGTCCGCGATGCCCGCGCCCAGGTACCGGGCGGTGTCGCGGACCACCTTGACCGCCACCGGATCGCCCGCGGCGACTCCGTGGGCCAGGGCGTCGATGGTCGCCGTCTGGTCCTCGGGATGCAACAGCGTGGAGCGGGGGCTGAGTTCGCGCAGGTTGAGCATGATGCCGGGGGCGCCGACGTACGTCTCGACGCAGCCGTGGTTGCCGCAGTGGCACAGCCGCCCGTCCAGCACGAGTGTCGTATGACCCCACTCCCCGGCGCTGTTGCTGACACCTCGGTACAGCCCGCCGCCCAGCACCAGTCCGGCACCGACCCCGGTCCCGAGGTTCACCACGACGGCGTCCTCGCGCCCGCGCGCGGCCCCGAACCACAGCTCGGCCACGGCACTCGCCCGCAACGGGTTGTCGAGATACAGCGGATAGGCGATGTGCTCGGCGAGCAGGTCGAGCAACGGCACGTCGTGCCAGTCCCAGTTGGGCGCGTACTCGGCGATGCCGGTGGCCCGGTCGACCTGCCCCGGCACGCTCACCCCGACGCCCAGCACCCGGGCGCCCTCGACGCCGGCCTGCGCGACCACCGAGCCGATGGCCGTGGCCACATGGCCGACCGCCTGCTCGGGGCGGCTCTCCCCGGGGCGCATGTCCTCCACCGCGCGGGCCAGCACGTTCAGCCCCAGGTCGAACAGCTCGACCCGGACGTACGTCTCCGCCATGTCGACACCGATCAGCGCGCCGCCCGCGGAGTTGACGGCGACGAGGCCCCGGGGGCGGCCGCCCGCCGAGTCCTCGAAGCCGACCTCGGTGATCATCCGGAGGTCGAGCAGCTCACCGACGAGGGTGGCGACCGTGGCGACGCTGAGTCCGGTCGCGGCCGCCAGCGTCTGCCGGGAGGTGGGGGACCGGGCGATGATCTGGCGCAGCACCTCGTAGCGGTTCGCGGTGCGGATGTCACGCGACGTGCGCTTCACGCGGCTGCCCCTCCCATCCCGTCACGGCCGGGCCGGGGCGTACGACGGCACCGGCGCCGCGTCAGGCTATGGGCTTCGCGGGACTTTCGACAAGGGGTTAGGAAAGGGGCCGTAGAAACTTTCGCGGCGGTGGCCGGGGGCCGGCAGTCGAAACGGCCCGCCAGTTGTCACTGACGGGCCGTCGCGATATGGGTTACGGCTGTGTGTTCCACTCGGCGATCACGGGCCACCCGTGCTCGGTGGACAGCCGGCTGACGGTTCCCGTAGACAGCTGGAACAGCCTGCCCTCGGCGGGCGGCAGCCCCAGGCGGCGGGCCGTCAGCACCCGCAGGAAGTGGGCGTGGGCCACCAGGATCACGTCACCCGTGCCGGTGTTGAGCGCCGTCTCGACCTTCCTGAGCACCCGGTCGGCCCGCGCACCGATCTGCTCCGGCGACTCGCCGGGGTGGCCCTCGGGGCCGGGCGGGACGCCGTCGGTCCACAGGTACCAGTCGGGGCGGGTGCGGTGGATGTCCACCGTGGTGACACCCTCGTAGCCGCCGTAGTCCCATTCGTGCAGGTCGGGGTCGGGCACGACCCCGGTCAGGCCGGCGAGTTCGGCGGTGCGTATCGCGCGGTCCAGCGGGCTGGACAGCGCCAGTGCGTAGGTCCGGCCGGTGAGGAGCGGGGCGAGGGACTTGGCCTGTTCCTCGCCGTGCTGGGTGAGGGGCAGGTCGGTCCAGCTGGTGTGCTGTCCCGACAGGCTCCACTCGGTCTCACCGTGGCGGACCAGGAGAAGGTCCCCCACCGTGCACTACTCCTTCGACTCGACGGCGTGGCCGCCGAACTGGTTGCGCAGCGCCGCGATCATCTTCATCTGCGGGGAGTCGTCCTGGCGGGACGCGAACCGGGCGAAGAGGGAGGCCGTGATCGCCGGCAGCGGCACCGCGTTGTCGATGGCCGCCTCGACGGTCCAGCGGCCCTCGCCGGAGTCCTGCGCGAAGCCCTTCAGCTTGTCCAGGTGCTCGTCGTCGTCCAGGGCGTTGACCGCGAGGTCGAGCAGCCAGGAGCGGATGACGGTGCCCTCCTGCCAGGAGCGGAAGACCTCGCGGACGTTGTCCACCGACTTGACCTTCTCAAGGAGTTCCCAGCCCTCGGCGTAGGCCTGCATCATGGCGTACTCGATGCCGTTGTGGACCATCTTGGAGAAGTGCCCGGCGCCGACCCTGCCGGCGTGGACGTAGCCGTACGGGCCCTCCGGCTTGAGCGCCTCGAAGATCGGCTCCAGCCGCTCCACGTGCTGCTTGTCGCCGCCGACCATCAGGGCGTAGCCGTTCTGCAGGCCCCACACGCCGCCGGAGACACCGGCGTCGACGAAGCCGATGCCCTTGATGCCGAGCTCGGCGGCGTGCTTCTCGTCGTCCGTCCAGCGGGAGTTGCCGCCGTCGACCACCGTGTCGCCCTCGGACAGCAGGTCCTTGAGCTCGTCGACGACGGACTGGGTGGCGTGGCCGGCCGGGACCATCACCCACACCACGCGCGGCGCGTCGAGCTTCTCGACCAGTTCTTCGAGGGACTTGACGTCGGAGACGTCGGGGTTGCGGTCGTAGCCGATGACGGTGTGCCCTGCGCGGCGGATCCGCTCGCGCATGTTGCCGCCCATCTTGCCGAGGCCGATCAGTCCGAGCTGCATGTCATTCACTTCCTAAGCGTTCGGTACGTCGAGACGAGGGCGGTGGTGGACGGGTCGAGGCCGGGCACGTCGGCGCCTTCCGTCAGGGCGGGCTCGATGCGCTTGGCGAGCACCTTGCCCAGCTCCACGCCCCACTGGTCGAAGGAGTCGATGTTCCAGATCGCGCCCTGCACGAAGACCTTGTGCTCGTAGAGCGCGACGAGCTGGCCGAGGACCGACGGGGTCAGCTCGCGGGCCAGGATCGTGGTGGTGGGGTGGTTGCCCTTGAAGGTGCGGTGCGCCACCTGCTCCTCGGCCACGCCCTCCGCGCGGACCTCCTCCGCCGTCTTGCCGAAGGCCAGCGCCTGGGTCTGGGCGAAGAAGTTCGCCATCAGCAGGTCGTGCTGCGCCTTGAGCGCACCGCTCAGCTCGGCGACCGGCTCGGCGAAGCCGATGAAGTCCGCCGGGATCAGCTTGGTGCCCTGGTGGATCAACTGGTAGTACGCGTGCTGGCCGTTGGTGCCGGGCGTGCCCCACACCACCGGGCCGGTCTGCCACTGCACCGGCCGGCCGTCCCGGTCCACCGACTTGCCGTTGGACTCCATGTCCAGCTGCTGGAGGTACGCGGTGAACTTGGAGAGGTAGTGGCTGTACGGCAGCACCGCGTGCGACTGGGCGTCGTGGAAGTTGCCGTACCAGACGCCCAGCAGGCCGAGCAGCAGAGGCGCGTTGGCCTCGGCGGGGGCGGTGCGGAAGTGCTCGTCGACCAGGTGGAAGCCGTCCAGCATCTCCCGGAAGCGGTCCGGGCCGATGGCGATCATCAGCGAGAGGCCGATCGCGGAGTCGTACGAGTAGCGGCCGCCGACCCAGTCCCAGAACTCGAACATGTTGTCGGGGTCGATGCCGAACTCCGTCACCTTGCCGGCGTTCGTGGACAGGGCCACGAAGTGCTTCGCCACCGCCTTTTCGTCGCCGCCCAGCCCGTCGAGCAGCCAGGTGCGCGCCGAGGTCGCGTTGGTGATGGTCTCGATCGTGGTGAACGTCTTCGACGCGACGATGAACAGCGTCTCCGCCGGGTCCAGGTCGCGGGTCGCCTCGTGCAGGTCGGCGCCGTCCACGTTGGAGACGAAACGGAACGTCAGGTCCCGTGCCGTGAAGGCACGGAGGGCCTCGTAGGCCATCGCGGGACCGAGGTCCGAGCCGCCGATGCCGATGTTGACGACGTTCCGGATGCGCTTGCCGGTGTGGCCGGTCCACTCGCCGGAGCGGACCCGCTCGGCGAAGCCGCCCATCTTGTCCAGCACGGCGTGCACGGCCGGGACGACGTTCACCCCGTCGACCTCGATCACCGTGTCGCGCGGGGCGCGCAGGGCGGTGTGCAGGACCGCCCGCCGCTCGGTGATGTTGATCTTCTCGCCGCGGAACATGGCGTCCCGCAGCCCGAACACGTCGGTGGCGGTGGCCAGTTCCTGGAGCAGGGCGAGGGTCTCGTCCGTGATCAGGTGCTTGCTGTAGTCGATGTACAGGTCGCCGACCCGTACGACGTACCGCTCGGCGCGCGCCGGGTCGGCCTCGAACAGCTCACGCAGGACGGGCTGTCCCTCGGCCCGGTGGTCCTCCAGGGCGGCCCACTCGGGCCGCCGGGTGAGCTCGGGGGTGTCAGGCATGGGAAGCGGTCTCCTTGGTGCCCTCGCCCCGAAGAGCGACGGCGTACATCTCGTCGGCGTCGAGGCGGCGCAGTTCCTCGGCGATGAGTTCGGAGGTGGCGCGGACCTTCAGGGCGAGGGTGCGCGGCGGCTGGCCCGGCAGGGTCAGGGTCGCGAGGGGGCCCTCGGGGCGGTCGATGACGATCTCGCCGCTCGCCGTGCCGAGCCGTACCTTCGTCACGACCGGGCCGGGGGAGACCACGCGGTCCACCTTGACCTTGAGCCGCGCCTCCAGCCAGCGGGCGAGGAGTTCGGCGCTCGGGTTGTCCGCCTCGGCCTCCACGGCCGCCGAGGTCACGTCGACCCGGGCCTGGTCGAGGGCGGCGGCCAGCATGGACCGCCACAGGGTGAGCCGGGTCCACGCGAGGTCGGTGTCGCCCGGCGCGTAGTTGCGGGCGCGGGACTCCAGGACCTGCATCGGCCGCTCGACCGCGTACAGGTCGGTGATCCTGCGCTGGGCGAGCGCGCCGAGCGGGTCCTTGGAGGGGGTGTCGGGGGCCTCCACCGGCCACCACACCACCACCGGGGCGTCCGGCAGCAGCAGCGGCAGCACCACCGAGTCGGCGTGGTCGGAGACGTCGCCGTAGGTGCGCAGCACGACCGTCTCGCCGGTGCCGGCCTCGGAGCCGACCCGGACCTCCGCGTCCAGACGGGAAGTGGTGCGGTCGCGCAGGGTGCGGGCGTGCCGCTTGATGACGACCAGGGTGCGCGAGGGGTGCTCGTGCGAGGCCTCCTCGGCCGCCTTGATCGAGTCGTAGGCGTTCTCCTCGTCCGTGACGATCACCATCGTCAGGACCATGCCCACGGCGGGCGTGCCGATGGCGCGGCGACCCTGCACCAGCGCCTTGTTGATCTTGCTTGCCGTGGTGTCGGTCAGGTCGATCTTCATGGCCTGCGCCAGCTCCGTCCGTCTCGTGCGAGCATCTCGTCGGCTTCCTGCGGTCCCCAGCTGCCCGACTCGTACTGTGCGGGCTTACCATGCTTCGCCCAGTACGTCTCGATCGGGTCGAGGATCTTCCAGGACTCTTCCACTTCCTGGTGACGAGGGAACAAATTGGCGTCGCCGAGCAGCACGTCCAGGATGAGCCGCTCGTACGCCTCCGGGCTGGACTCCGTGAACGACTCGCCGTACGCGAAGTCCATCGTCACGTCCCGGATCTCCATCGAGGTGCCGGGCACCTTGGAGCCGAACCGGACGGTCATGCCCTCGTCGGGCTGGACGCGGATGACGATCGCGTTCGCGCCGAGCTCCTCGGTGGCCGTGGAGTCGAAGGGGGAGTGCGGGGCCCGCTTGAAGACCACCGCGATCTCGGTGACGCGGCGGCCGAGCCGCTTGCCGGTGCGCAGGTAGAAGGGGACGCCCGCCCAGCGGCGGTTGTCGATGCCGAGCTTGACGGCCGCGTAGGTGTCGGTCTTCGACTTCGGGTCGATGCCGTCCTCCTGGAGGTAGCCGATCACCTTCTCGCCGCCCTGCCAGCCCTCGGCGTACTGCCCGCGCACGGTGTGCCGGCCCAGGTCCTCCGGCAGCCGCACCGACTTGAGGACCTTCAGCTTCTCGGTGAGCAGCGCGTCCGCGTCGAACGCGATCGGCTCCTCCATCGCGGTGAGGGCCATCAGCTGGAGCAGGTGGTTCTGGATGACGTCACGGGCCGAGCCGATTCCGTCGTAGTAACCCGCACGGCCGCCGATGCCGATGTCCTCGGCCATGGTGATCTGCACGTGGTCGACGTACGACCGGTTCCAGATCGGCTCGTACATCTGGTTGGCGAAGCGCAGCGCCAGGATGTTCTGGACGGTCTCCTTGCCCAGGTAGTGGTCGATGCGGAACACCTGGTCCGGATCGAACACGTCGTGGACGACCGCGTTCAGGTCCTGCGCCGACGCCAGGTCGTGGCCGAACGGCTTCTCGATGACCGCCCGCCGCCAGGCCCCTTCCGGCGGGGTCGCCAGGCCGACCTTCTTCAGCTGCTGCACGACCTTCGGGAAGAACTTCGGCGGCACGGAGAGGTAGAAGGCGAAGTTGCCGCCGGTGCCCCGGGAGCTGTCCAGTTCGTCGACGGCCGCCTTGAGCTGCTTGAACGCGGTGTCGTCGTCGAAGTCGCCGGGGATGAACCGCATGCCCTCGGCGAGCTGCTGCCAGACCTCCTCCTGGAAGGGGGTCCGGGCGTGCTCGCGCACCGCGTCGTGGACGACCTGGGCGAAGTCCTGGTCCTCCCAGTCCCGGCGGGCGAAGCCGACGAGGGAGAAGCCCGGCGGCAGCAGGCCGCGGTTGGCCAGGTCGTAGATGGCCGGCATCAGTTTCTTGCGGGACAGGTCGCCGGTCACCCCGAAGATGACCAGGCCCGACGGGCCGGCGACCCGCGGCAGCCGCCGGTCGCGCGCGTCGCGCAACGGGTTGTCCCAGTCGGCGGCGGGCACCACCGGCACCCGCACCTCCTTGGCGGTCTCGCTCATTACGCCTCAACTCCCTTGCTGTCCAGGGACTTCGTGACGGCGTCCAGCAGCTCCTGCCAGGCCACCTCGAACTTGGCGACGCCCTCGTCCTCCAGCTTGCCCACGACCTCGTCGTAGGAGATGCCGAGCCGCTCCACCGCCTCCAGGTCGGCACGGGCCTGGGCGTAGCCCCCGGTCACCGTGTCGCCGTGGATGTCACCGTGGTCGGCGGTCGCGTTCAGCGTCGCCTCCGGCATGGTGTTGACGGTGCCGGGGGCCACCAGCTCGTCGACGTAGAGGGTGTCCTTGTACGCCGGGTCCTTGACGCCGGTGGAGGCCCACAGGGGGCGCTGCCTGTTGGCCTTCGCGGCGGCCAGCGCGGTCCAGCGGTCGCCCGCGAAGACCTCCTCGTACGCCTCGTAGGCGAGCCGCGCGTTGGCCAGCGCCGCCCTGCCCTTCAGCGCGAGCGCCTCGTCGGTCCCGATCACCGTCAGCCGCTTGTCGATCTCGCTGTCGACGCGGGAGACGAAGAAGGAGGCCACGGAGTGGATCGTGGAGAGGTCCAGGCCCCTGGCGGCGGCCTGCTCCAGGCCGGCCAGGTAGGCGGCCATGACCTCGCGGTAGCGCTCCAGCGAGAAGATCAGCGTGACGTTGACGCTGATGCCCTCCGCGACGACCGCGGTGATCGCCGGGAGACCGGCCCTGGTGGCCGGGATCTTGATCATCACGTTGGGGCGGTCGACCAGCCAGAAGAGCTGCTTGGCCTCGGCGACGGTGGCGGTGGTGTCGTGGGCGAGGCGGGGGTCGACCTCGATGGACACCCGGCCGTCCGTGCCGTGCGACGCGTCGTATACGGAACGCAGGATGTCGGCGGCGGCCCGCACGTCCTGCGTCGTCATCATCCGCACGGCCTCCTCGACCGTGACCCCGCGCACCGCGAGGTCGGACAGCTGCTCCTCGTACCCCTCGCCGGAGCCGATGGCGGCCTGGAAGATCGACGGGTTCGTGGTCACGCCCACGACGTTGCGGTCGGCGACGAGCTCGGCGAGGTTGCCGGTGCTGATCCGCTTGCGCGACAGGTCGTCCAGCCAGATCGAGACGCCCTCGTCGGAGAGGCGCTTCAGTGCTCCCGCGGTGGCGGTTGCTTCGGTCACAGTGATCATCTTCCCTTACTGAACTGTTTCTGGCTGGTGGATCAGACGGTGCGGGCGGCGGCGAGGGACTCGTGGGCCGCGGCCGCCACGTTCTCGGCGGTGAAGCCGAACTCGGCGAACAGGGTCCCGGCGTCGGCGGAGGCGCCGAAGTGCTCCAGGGAGACGATCCGTCCGGCGTCGCCGACGAAGCGGTACCAGGTCAGGCCGATCCCGGCCTCGACGGCGACCCGCGCCTTCACGGCCGGCGGCAGGACGCTCTCGCGGTACTCGCGGGACTGCTCCTCGAACCACTCCACGGACGGCATCGACACCACCCGGGTGCCGATCCCCTCGGCCTCCAGGAGGTCGCGCGCCCCGACGGCGAGGTGCACCTCGGAACCGGTGGCGATCAGGACCACCTCCGGGGTCTCGGTCGACGACTCGCGCAGTACGTAGCCGCCCTTGGCCGCGTCCGGGTTCGGCGCGTACGTCGGTACGCCCTGGCGGGTCAGCGCGAGCCCGTGCGGGGCGGGGTGCGTGGCGTGCCTCTTCAGGATCTCGGCCCAGGCCGTCGCGGTCTCGTTGGCGTCGGCCGGGCGGACGACGTTCAGGCCCGGGATGGCCCGCAGCGCGGCCAGGTGCTCGACCGGCTGGTGGGTCGGGCCGTCCTCGCCCAGGCCGATCGAGTCGTGGGTCCAGACGTACGTCACGGGCAGCTGCATCAGGGCCGACATACGGACGGCGTTGCGCATGTAGTCGGAGAACACCAGGAAGGTGCCGCCGTAGATCCGGGTGTTGCCGTGCAGGGCGATGCCGTTCATCTCGGCGGCCATCGAGAACTCGCGGATGCCGAAGTGGACGGTACGGCCGTACGGGTTCGCCTCGGGCAGCGGGTTGCCCTTCGGCAGGAAGGAGGACGTCTTGTCGATGGTGGTGTTGTTGGAGCCCGCGAGGTCGGCGGAGCCGCCCCACAGCTCGGGCAGCACCGGGCCGAGCGCCTGGAGGACCTTGCCGGAGGCGGCGCGGGTGGCGACCGCCTTGCCCTCCTCGAAGACGGGGATCTCGGACTCCCACCCCTCGGGGAGCTGACCGGCCACGACCCGGTCGAAGAGCCGGGCGTGCTCCGCGTGCTGCGTCCGCCACTCGGCGATGCGCTTGTCCCAGGCCGCGTGGGCCTCGGCACCCCGGTCCAGGGCCCGGTGGGTGTGGGCCAGGACGTCGGCGTCGACCTGGAAGCTCCGCTCCGGGTCGAAGCCGAGGACGCGCTTGGTGGCGGCGACCTCGTCGGCTCCGAGCGCGGAGCCGTGGGAGGCCTCGGTGTTCCGCGCGTTCGGGGCGGGCCAGGCGATGATCGTCCGCATGGCGATGATGGACGGCCGCCCGGTCTCGGCCCGGGCCGCCTTGAGCGCCGCGTACAGGGCGTGGACGTCGACGTCGCCCTCGGCGGTCGGCTCGATGCGCTGGGTGTGCCAGCCGTAGGCCTCGTACCGCTTGAGGACGTCTTCCGAGAAGGCGGTCGCGGTGTCGCCCTCGATGGAGATGTGGTTGTCGTCGTAGACGAAGACCAGGTTGCCGAGCTTCTGGTGGCCGGCCAGCGAGGAGGCCTCGGCGGAGACGCCCTCCTCCAGGTCGCCGTCGGAGACGATCGCCCAGATGGTGTGGTCGAAGGGCGAGGTGCCCTCGGGCGCCTCCGGGTCGAAGAGGCCGCGCTCGTAGCGGGCGGCCATGGCCATGCCGACCGCGTTGGCGACGCCCTGCCCGAGCGGCCCGGTGGTGGTCTCGACGCCGGCCGTGTGGCCGTACTCGGGGTGGCCGGGCGTCTTGGACCCGTGGGTGCGGAAGGCCTTGAGGTCGTCCAGCTCCAGCTCGTACCCGGCGAGGAACAGCTGGGTGTAGAGGGTGAGCGAGGTGTGCCCGGGGGAGAGGACGAAACGGTCCCGGCCGGTCCACTCGGGGTCGGCCGGGTCGTGGCGCATCACCTTCTGAAAGATCGTGTACGCGGCCGGGGCCAGACTCATCGCGGTGCCGGGGTGCCCGTTGCCGACCTGCTGGACCGCGTCGGCCGCGAGGAGGCGCGCCGTGTCCACGGCACGCCGGTCGAGGTCGGTCCACTCGAAGCCGTCGTCGACGCCCACTGATGTCTGCGTGCTCATCTTCAAGAAGTCCTCGTTCGAAGCGTTCTGGCTGGCCTGACGCGTTCAAAAGTAAAAGTCTGACTTTTGGGAGGGAAGGTCGGGGTGTGTCAGCCTGTGGTGAAAGTGGGACACGGATCTTCGACAGGGACGGCACGAGAAGGACATGGCGGACAGAACGCCCAATGGGGCAGGCGACGGTGACGGGATCAGAACCTTCCCCTTCCCGGTGGATCTGAGCGTCGGCGGCGTCGGCATCCAGGTCGGCCCGATGGGGACCGAACGCCGGTGGCACGCCGACGCCCCGCTGGAGCGCGTCCACCGCATCGACTTCCACGTGGTCATGCTCTTCACCGAGGGCCCGGTCCGGCACATGATCGACTTCGCCGAGTACGAGGCCCGGGCCGGCGACCTGCTCTGGATCCGCCCGGGACAGGTGCACCGCTTCTCGCGGACCTGCGAGTACCGCGGAACCGTCCTGACCATGCAGCCCGGCTTCCTGCCGCGGGCCACCGTCGAGGCGACCGGCCTCTACCGCTACGACCTGCCGCCCCTGCTCCGTCCCGACGCCCCGCGGCTCGCCGCGCTCCAGGCGTCGCTCGCCCACCTGCAACGCGAGTACGAGGACACCGAAACCCTCCCCCTGAGCCTGCACACCTCGGTGCTGCGGCACTCCCTGACGGCGTTTCTCCTCCGCCTCGCCCACCTCGCGGCGAGCTCGGCGGAGGCGGCCCGCCGCCAGGCCGATACGACCTTCACCCTGTTCAGGGACGCGGTCGAGAAGGACTTCGCCACCAACCACAGCGTCAGCGCCTACGCGGACGCCCTCGGTTACTCCCGCCGCACCCTGGTCCGCGCGGTCCGCGCCGCGACCGGCGAGACCCCCAAGGGCTTCATCGACAAGCGGGTCGTCCTGGAGGCCAAACGCCTCCTCGCCCACACGGACCTGCCGATCGGCCGGGTCGGCGCGGCGGTCGGCTTCCCGGACGCGGCGAACTTCTCCAAGTTCTTCCAGCTGCACACCGGGCAGACCCCGGTGGCGTTCCGGGCGGAGCTGCGCTGACACGGCGACGGCGCCGGAGGGGGCCCCTCCGGCGCCGCGTGCCCGACTCCCGTGTCAGTGACCGAAGTCGAACCAGTTCACGTTCACGAAGTCCGCCGACTGGCCGCTGCTGAAGGTCAGGTAGACGTCGTGGGTGCCCGTCACCGAGCTGATGTTGGCCGGGACCGTCGTCCAGGTCTGCCAGCCGCCGGTGTTGGCGACCGAGAAGCTGCCGATGGGGGAGTTGGAGGGGCTGTCGAGCCGGACCTGGACCAGGCCGCTCACCCCGGAGGCGGCGCCGCTCGCCACCCTCGCGTAGAACTGGGTGGCCGCCGTGGAGCCGAAGTTGACGCCCTTGTAGAGCGCCCAGTCGCCGTTGGCGACGTAGCCGATGTCGGAGCCGCCGCCGGTGTCCGTGGTGGTCTCCGTGCTCACGCCTGCCTGGCTGTCGTAGGACTCGGCCTGGATGGCGCTGTAGGCGTCACGGTTGCCGGTCGGCGGGGTGGTGGTACCGCTCCCACTTTGCGACAGCACCTGGACGTAGTCCACGACCATCGGGTGGCCGGACTCGGTGGCGGAGGTCGGGCCGCCGCCGAACGCGGCCGGGAAGCCGCCGCCCATCGCCACGTTCAGGATGACGAAGAAGCCGTGGCTCGTGGCGTTGGTCCAGGTGGTGGCGTCCACCTGGTTCGCCGTCACGGTCTGGTAGTTGACGCCGTCGACGTAGAAGCGGATCGCTTCGGGGCTCACCGAGCGGTCCCACTCCATCGTGTAGGTGTGGAAGCCGGACTGGCAGGTGGTGTTGGGGCAGGCGGTCGAATTGCCGAGGCCCGTCGTCTCGTTGCACGGGCCGCCCGAGGCCGTGCCGCAGTGCATGGTCGCCCACGTCTTGTTGATGCCGTTGACGTTCTCCATGATGTCCAGCTCGCCGACGCTCGGCCAGTTCTGGTAGTTGCCCCGGTAGGGGGCGCCCAGCATCCAGAAGGCCGGCCAGTAGCCGAGGGCCGCGTTGCCCGTGACGTTCGGCATCTGGATGCGGGCCTCGACGCGCAGCTTGCCGCCGGCCGGGGGCTGGAAGTCGGTGCGCGTGGTCTCGATCCGGCCCGACGTCCAGTTGCCGGACGCGTCCCGGACCGGCGTGATCTTCAGGTTGCCGCTGCCGTCCAGGGCGACGTTGGCGGTGGACGAGGTCATCGTCTCGACCTCGCCGGTGCCCCAGTTGGCGGCGCCTCCGGGATACGAGGTCCCGGTGTCGTACTGCCAGTCGGAGGTGTTGACGCCGGTGCCGGCGGTGCCGTTGAAGTCGTCGAGGAAGACCTGGCTCCAGCCGGACGGGACGGAGGGAGCCGAGGCGTTGGCGGGCAGGGTGGCGGTCGTGGCGGCCGCGACCGCCAGGCCCATGGTGGCGAGCCCGGCGAGGAGAGCGCGCCGGAACGAGCGCCGCCGTCTGTGGTCCGCAGGAGGTATACCGGAGGTTTCGCTCATGGGGGTGCCTCTCGGGTACGGAGGGGGGTGCGCGGGTGTGCCTCCGAGAGCGCCAGGCGTGACGGGGGACTGGCTGAGAGCGCTCTCAAAGTGGGCCCAATGTGCTCTCCGTGGCTGCGGCCGTCAAGAGTTAAAACAAAGAATCTCCTTGTTTCTCACGGGAGTTCACTCTGTGAAGCCGGCCGCTCGCTAGACCGCGCTGCCGGCCTTCCAGTCCGCCCAGGACAGGTTCCAGCCGTTCAGGCCGTTGGAGGCCTCCACGGTCTTCTCGCCGGAGTTCCTGACGATCACCACGTCCCCGAGGATCGAGCTCTCGTAGAACTTGTAGCCGTCCACCGAGGAGTCGCTCGCCCCCTTGGCGTCGTGCAGGCCGACACAGCCGTGACTGGTGTTCTCGTGCCCGAAGACCGAGGTGGACGCCCAGTAGTTGCCGTGCACGAAGGTGCCGGAGGTGGTCAGCCGCTGGGCGTGCGGGACGTCGGAGATGTCGTACTCGTCGCCGAGGCCGACCGTGGAGGACTCCATCCGGGTCTGCTTGAACCGCTCGCTGATCACCATGATCCCGGACCAGGTGGTGTGCTGCGCGTTGCCTCCGGAGACGGGGTAGGTGGCCAGGGTGGCGCCGTCCCGCTTCACGACCATCTGTTTGGTCGACAGGTCGACGGTGGAGATCTGTTCGCGGCCGATGTGGAAGGTGACGTCCTTCGACTGGACGCCGTAGACGCCGTCCGAGCCCTCCACGTCCTTCAGCTTCAGGCTCAGCGTGATCGTGGTGCCCTTCGCCCAGTACGTCTCCGGGCGGAAGTCGAGCCGGGTGTCGCTGAACCAGTGCCCGACGATCTCGACCTCCGGCTCGGCGGTCACGGTGATCGCCTTCTGCACCGCCGCCCGGTCCGCGACCGCGTGCGTGAAGTTGATCGACACCGGCATGCCGACGCCGGACGTGGAGTCCGCCTCGGGCGTGAAGTAGCCGATGAACGTCTCGCCGGGGGACTTCGTGGTGAAGGTGGCCACCGTCTCGTCGGTCGCGCCCTGCGCCTTCGCCGTCACCGTGTACTTCGTGCCGGAGTACGGGTTCTTCGCCGAGGTCCACTTCGTCTTCGCGTCGTTGAAGGTGCCCGACAGCGTCGTCCCGTCGTTGCCCGCGACCGTCACGGAGGCCAGCGTGCCGTCGGTCACCGTGACCTCGACCGGAGTGGTGAACTCGGCCTTCTTGGTGCCCGAGACGGGCGTGACCGTGATCGTCGCCTTCTTGGTCGCGGACTTCACGGAGGCCGTGGCACCCTTGCCGTCGGAGCCGGCCGAGGCGTCCGCGGAGGAACTGCATCCGGCCAGCGCGGCCCCCGCGGGCACCGCGCCGAGAGCGGCGAGGATCCCGCGCCGGGACCACTTCCCCGACTGCCGTCCGGACCCGTTCGATATGTGCTGGACGCCCACGACACGCCTTCCTGACTTGTCCACCTGTGTCAGGGCATCCTGCGCCGGTTGTATGGGTGGTTCCTTTGAATCACGGGGGTGATCCCTGAGATTCCGATGAGGAGGCGGGTGATCACTCTGCGGAGCGGTGCGAGATCCGGCCGGGGGTAAGGGGAGTCCCGTCCCCTGACCCTGGGTGATCCGCGCGGTGCACACCCTCGCCCGTGTGTACTACGAGTCCGGGGCGCAGGAGGCGGGACCGGTTCGACGGGTGGGTGTTCGGGCGGCGTCGGGGCGCGGTGCACGGGGCACACGTCTCCTCGCACTTCGCCCTGCAGCGCCACCGCGTTCGCGCGGCGTTGCCAGGTGGGGTCGAACACACGCGCCTGCGTTCACCGATGGAGGTGATCGCGGCGGAAGTCAGGTGTGGGTGCGCGAATCTCGCTCGTACGGTCGTGTGACGACAGGGGCGTGTGACCGGAGAGCGGGCGGGAGCGTAGGCATGGCGGCAGCGGCCGGGGCCGGAAGTGCGGGACGTGCCAGGTACACGTTCCGGCTGCGTGTGTCGTCCACCGCCCGCACGGCCCTGATGGCGGAGTGGGATCGGTGTCGGTGGGTGTGGAACGAGTGCGTGGCCAAGACCAGGGCCACGCATCAGCACAACAGGGCCCATCCACGGGACCGTCGGACGTGCGGCCCGGCCCAGCTGGACAAGATGCTGACCGAGGCGAGGCGCACGATCCCGTGGCTCGCGGAGGGATCCAGCGTGGTGCAGCAGCAGGCCGTGCGCGACTTCGGCAAGTCCCGTGCCAAAGCGCACAAGGACATCAAGGACCGGGCCGATGCGCCACCGGACCGGTATGCCCAAGTGGAAGAAGAGGCGGGAAGCCCAGCCGACCCTGAACTACACCCAGCGCGGATTCCGCCTCAAGGACGGCAAGTTGCACCTGGCGGCCGGTATCGTCCTGACCGTGGTGTGGTCTCGCGATCTTCCGGCCGGTCCCTCCTCGGTCCGGGTGTACCAGGATGCCACCGGCGCCTGGTACGCCAGCTTCGTCGTTCCCGCCCAGGCCGAACCCCTGCCGGAGACCAGCCGTGTGATCGGTGTGGACCGGGGTGTGAAGGAGACCGCCACCACCACATCCGACGACCACGACCTGCCACACGCCGAGCACGGCAGGAAGGCTCAGAAGAAGCTGACCAGGTACGACCGGATGATGGCCCGCCGCAGACCGGCCAAGGGACAGGCCGCTTCGAAGGGCTACCGCGCGGCCAAGCATCTGCGGGCCAAGGCGCACAAGAAGGTTGCCCGGCAGCGGCAGGACACCGGCCGCAAGTGGGCCAAGAAGGTCGTGACTGACCACGACGCCGTCGCAGTCGAGGACTTCAAGCCGAAGTTTCTGGCCAGGACCGCGATGGCCCGCAAGGCCGCTGACGCCGCCATCGGCGCCACCAGGACGGCTCTGATCGAGATGGGCCGCAAGCACGGCCGGGAAATCCGCCTGGTTCACCCCGCGTACACCACGATGGACTGCGCGCACTGCGGAGCGAGAGCCAAGCACGCTCCCCCACTGCCTTAAGGGCGTGGGGGGACCCCCAGCCGCTGGGTGAGCGTACGTACACCTGCATCGTGTGTGAAACCGTGTCCCCAAGGGACAAGAACTCCGCGCGCGCGTGATGCTCGTCCGGGCAGGTCTCGACCCGGCTGGTGCCGACGGCGCAAGACCTCCTGGAGCGCTGCTCCAGGAGGCGGCCTGAGCCAGGAATCCCCTTGCTTCAGGGAGGGGAGGATTCAAAACGTGTGCATGGTCCTGGACAGATGGCTGCGATCATCATCTCCTCAGCACCTCGCACCGTCGTCACACCGGGGGACCCGTATGCCCAGCCGCCGCCGTTTCCTCACCGGGGCCGCCGCCACGCCTCTCGCGTTCGCGGCGGTCACCGGGTGCGAGGACGGGGGTGCGGCCCAGCCGGCCGCCGAGCAGCCCCGGCACACCGTCAAGCCCGCCGTGGCGGCGCCGGCCGCGCAGCACCCCTCCGGCCGGCTCAACTTCGTCGTGATCCTCGCCGACGACCTCGGCTACGGCGAACTCGGCTCCTACGGCCAGCAGCTGATGCACACCCCCCGCCTGGACACCCTCGCCGCCGAGGGCCTGCGCTTCACCCAGGCCTACGCGGCCGCCCCGGTGTGCGCTCCGTCGCGCTGCTCGCTGCTCACCGGCCTGCACGGCGGACACGCGACCGTGCGCACCAACCCCTTCGGTCCCGGTGGCCAGGGCGCCCTCACCGACCGGGACTTCACGTTCGCCGAGGCGCTCAGGGCGCTCGGCTACCGCACCGGCCTGATCGGCAAATGGGGCTTCGGGCCCAACGCGCCGGGCCAGCCGAGCCACCCCAACGCCCGTGGTTTCGAGGAGTTCTACGGCTACCTCACCCACCACCACGCCCACGACTACTTCCCCGACTACCTGTGGCACAACGGCACCCGCGAGGAGATCCCGGCGAACCAGGGCGGCGCCCAGCAGGTCTACGCCCCCGACCTCATCTCCGAACGCGCCCTCGGCTTCCTCCACACCCACCGCGACGAGCCGTTCCTGCTCTACCTCGCCCCAACCGTGCCGCACGCCCCCAGCAAGGACCCGCACGTCGGCGCGTACGCCGACCGCCCCTGGACCGGACCCAACAAGCGGCACGCGGCCCAGGTCACCACCTTCGACACCCTGGTCGGCGACGTCACCGACAAGCTCACCGCGCTCGGCCTCGCCGACCGCACCGTCGTCCTCGTCACCAGCGACAACGGACCGCACGAGGAGGCGGGCACCGACCCCGACCTCTTCGACGGCAACGGCCCGCTGCGCGGCTACAAGCGCAACCTGTACGAGGGCGGCATCCGCGTCCCGTTCATCGCCTGGTCCCCGCGGCACGTCAAGGCCGGCACCACCGACCGGCCCACCCCGCTCACCGACCTGCTGCCCACCCTCGCCGACCTCGCCGGCGCGCCCGCCCCCGCGGACGTCGACGGCCTCTCCGTCGCCCCGCTCCTGCGCGGCTCCGCCGACACCGCCCGCCACGACAGCCTCTACTTCTACCGCAACCACGACGGCGTCACCGCCCGCCAGAACGCCGCAGACCACGGCCGCGGCGACCGGCTCGCCGAGGCCCTGCGGCACGGCGACCTCAAGGCGATCCGGTTCGCGCCCGGCCAGAGCCGCCGCGCCCCGGACGACCAGTGGGACGTGGAGCTGTACGACCTGGCCCGGGACCCCGGCGAGGAGCACGACCTGGCCGCCGCCCGGCCCGCCCGGGCGGACGCGCTGGTGAAGCTGATGCACGCGTCGTGGGCGCCGGCGTATCCGCGCAAGCCGTTCGGCGTGAGCCTCGAAGTCAGCGGCCGGGGCACGGAGTTCACGGTCACCGCCACACTCGCCAACGGCTCCGCGCGCCCGTGGAACGCCGCTCGGCTCACCCTCGACACCCCGAGCGGCTGGACCGCCCACGCCCGGGAGGCGGCCACCGCGCCCCGCCTGGACCCCGGCGAGCACCTCACGGTGCACTGGCGTGTCACCCGCCCCGGGGTCTCCACCGCCACGGCGCTCACCTGCCACGGCACCGCCCACCACGGGGACGACGAGGTGACCTACACGGCGACGGCGGCGGTCAGCTGACCAGGGTCGGCCGCTCACGGCGCACCCGCGCCGGCACCGCCCACCACTGGTCCGGGCGGTCCACGACCGGGGCGTCCGGACCGGTGTCGAGGTACCGGGCGAGGCGCAGCAGGTAGGCCGCGATGCCCGCCGCGCCCTGCATCCAGGACGTGCCCGGCGGCAGCAGCGGGGTCTCGATGCGGTACTCCACGAAGCGCCAGCGGGCCCCGTCCCCGTCCCTGACGGCCCGCTCGACCAGCGCGTCGCCCATCCGGAGCGCGGCGTCCACCAGCGGGTCCGCCCCCGGTGTCCCCGCGAGGTCCTGTGCCGCGTCGAGGACGATGTCCCCGACGCCGGCCGTCCCGCAGCAGCGGCCGTCGTTGTCCCAGAACCCGGGGCGCAGCCGCTCCGGGAGCCCCGAGGCGAGGGTCGAGGCCAGGCAGCGCTGCCGCAGCTCCCCGACGCCGTGCCCCGCCACCTCGGTGACGCCCGCGTGGGCGAGCGCGGTGAACAGGTGTGAGGTGCCCGCCGGGCCGTGGCACCAGGTGTACGTGACCGGTTCCACCTCCCGCTTCGACGGCGGGATCGTGTGCGGGACGACGAAACCGCCGTCCGCGAGCGAGCCCACGGACAGTACATGACGGGCCGCGTCCGCGGCGGCCGCGACGAAGTCCGCGCGTCGCACCGCCGCGCCCGCCACCGCCAGGGCGGCGCCCACCCCGGCGGCGCCGTGGGAGTAGTTCGGGCACCGCCACTCCGTGGTCGGCGAGATCCCCCAGTCCAGGCCCGCCTCCGTGCGGTCCGCCATCCGCAGCAGGGCCTCGCCGCCGGTCGTCGCGATCGGCTCCGCGTACTCGCCGCCCGCCCAGACCGCCGTCATGACCACGCCCGCGACGCCCATGATGATGTCGCTGAGGGGCGCGTCGGAGTCCGGCACGAACGTGGTGGTGGTCCGCCAGCCCTCGGGCGTCGCGAGCTCGGCCAGCCGCCGCAGCACGACCGCCTCGCTGCCCGGGGCGAGGAGCCGCAGCGCCGTGGCATGGCCCGCCAGGCCGAGGTAGAGCGAGGGTTCGGTCACGACGGGGGCCTGCGCGGACAGGCGGCTCACGATCCCGGCCGCCAGGGCCTGTTCCGGCCCGCTCAGCGGCCGGTACCGCGCGATCTCGGCCAGCACCGGGGCGAGTCCGGCGATCCCCGCGTACAGCGAGTCGCGGTCCTCGCCGGGGACCGGGTCGGGGTCCTCGTCACGCACCTCTTCCGGCAGCCACGGACCCTCGTCCTGCCGTACCTGCCCCAGCACCCACGCCCAGGCGGCCTCGCCCAGCTCCCGGTACACCTCGCTCGCCGTCACCCGGACACGCTACAGGGCCTGGCCCGCCGTCCGGTCCGGCTGCCAGCCCAGCGCCCGGGAGATCCCGCGGGCCGCGAGCCGCACCGCCGGGGCCAGCACCGGCACCTGGGCGTCGGCCTCGGGCACCACCACCGAGACGGCCGCCACCACCTGTCCCGTCGCCCCGCGCACCGGAGCCGCCACCGACAGCGCGTCGTCGGTGACCTGACGGCTGCTCACCGCGGCGCCGGTACGCCGCACTTCGGCCAGCGAGCGGCGCAGCCGGGCCGGATCGGTGACGGTGTACGGCGTGAAGGACGTCAACGGGCCCGCGCAGTAGTCCTGCTGGAAGCCGGGCGTCTCGTGCGCGAGCAGGGCGAGCCCCACTCCGGTCGCGTGCAGCGGCCAGCGGGCGCCCACCCGGATGTGCACGCCCACCGCCGAACGCCCCGACAGCCACTCGATGTAGACGACGTCCGACCCGTCCCGCACCGCCAGCTGCACGTTCTCGTGCGTCGCTTCGTACAGGTCCTCCAGATACGGCAGCGCGATCTGCCGCAGCGCGAGACCGCGCGGCGCCAGTGCGGCCAGTTCCCAGAGCCGCAGTCCCACGTGGTAGAACCCGTCCGCGTCCCGTTCCAGCGCGCCCCACGCGGTGAGCGCGCCGACCAGGCGGTGCGCGGTGGTCAGGGTGAGCGCGGCCCGGCGGCTGATGTCCGTCAGGCTCAGCGCCGGGTGCCCGTGGTCGAAGGCGGCCAGAACCGCGAGCAGCCGGTCGGGCGCGGAGCGGGCGGCGGCGGTCATGGCTGGTCGGCGACGCGCAGCAGCAGGGCGTGGAGCGTCGCCCGCTCGGCGGGGTCCAGCGGGGCCAGCAGTTCGTTCGTCACCCGCTGGCCCGCCTCGTCGGTGTCCCGCAGGAACACCCGGCCGGCCTCGGTCAGGACGACGATCCGGCTGCGGCGGTCGTCGGGAGAGGGGCGCCGCTCGGCGAAACCCAGCTTCTCCAGGTCGTCGACCAGGCCGACGATCGCGCTCGGGTCGTAGCCGAGCCGGGTGCTCAGCTCCCGCTGGAGCGAGCCCTCCGAGCCGGCGAGGAAACGCAGCACCGCGTAGTGGCGCAGCCGCAGCCCCGACTCCTGCAGGAACGTGTTGAAGACCTGCCCGGAGCGCAGACCCAGGCGGTACAGCAGGTAGCCCGTGTCCGCGTGCAGCCCGCGCATCCACGGCTCGTCCGCGTCGATCGAGGTCGGGTTCTCGGTGTGCTGGCGGGTGATGGCGGTCTCCCTGGTCCTGGCCCTGGCGGCGGGGCGGTCTGTGGCACAGATTCCAGCATGAGGCACCCGTGGGACGACAACAACTATTGACGACAACAATTATTGCTCTTAGCTTCGATCTCGAAAGCCGCAGGTGGCCTCAGGGGCCGCCGCCGTCGTCTGTGAAGGGACCGACCGTGCCCACCATCGATCTCACCGGCAAGGCCGCCGTCGTCACCGGAAGCGGCCGGGGTCTCGGCCTCGCCTACGCCCACGCCCTCGCCGCCCACGGCGCCTCGGTGGTCGTCAACGACGTGGACGAGACCGTCGCCGAGCAGGCCGTGAAGTCCATCACCGCGGCCGGCGGCACCGCCCTCGCCGAGGTGGTCCCGGTCGGCACCGCAGAGGCCGCGGACCGGCTCGTGAACAGGGCGGTCCAGGAGTTCGGCCGCCTCGACATCCTCGTCACCAACGCGGGCATCCTGCGCGACAAGGTGCTGTGGAAGATGACCGACGACGACTTCGACGCCGTCGTCACCACCCACCTCAAGGGCACCTTCACCTGCGCCCGCGCCGCCGCCGTCCGGATGCGCGAGCAGGGCGAGGGCGGCACCCTGATCCTGGTCGGCTCCCCGGCCGGCCAGCGCGGCAACTTCGGCCAGACCAACTACGCCGCCGCCAAGGCCGGCATCGCCGCCATGGCCCGCACCTGGTCGATGGAGCTGGGCCGGGCGGGCATCACCGTCAACGCGATCGTCCCGGTGGCCGCCACCGCGATGACCGAGACCATCCCCGCCTTCGCCCCCTACATCGAGGCCATGCGGAACGGCGAGCCGCTCCCGGGCTTCCTGCGCAAGGGCGAGGGCTTCGGCACCCCCGAGGACTGCGCGGCCCTCGTGCCCTTCCTGGCCTCCGAGGCCGCCCGCTCGATCACCGGCCAGGCCATCGGCATCGGCGGCGACAAGGTGGCACTCTGGTCGCATCCGCAGGAGATCAGTGCGGCCTACGCCGACGGCGGCTGGACCCCGGACACCCTGGCCGAGGCCTTCCCCACCTCGGTCGGTGCCGAACTCCAGACGGTCGGAATCCCGGCGCCCAAGCTCCCGGAGGCGTGATGGACCTGGCATCCCTCACCGCGATCGACGTCCACACCCACGCGGAGGTCTCCTCCCGGGGACACTCCTCCCTCGACGACGACCTGCACGACGCCTCCGCCGCCTACTTCAAGGTCGAGGGCAAGCGGAAGCCGACGATCGAGGAGACCGCGGCCTACTACCGGGAACGGAACATGGCCGCCGTGATCTTCACGGTGGACGCCGAGTCCGCCACCGGCACCGCGCCCGTCCCCAACGAGGAGGTCGCCGAGGCCGCCGCCGCCAACGCCGACGTCCTCATCCCCTTCGCCTCCGTCGACCCCTTCCGGGGCAGGGCCGGCATCCGGCAGGCCCGCCGCCTGGTCGAGGAGTACGGGGTGAAGGGCTTCAAGTTCCACCCCAGCATCCAGGGCTTCTTCCCGAACGACCGCGCGGTGGCCTACGGCCTCTACGAGGTGATCGAGGAGACCGGCACCATCGCCCTCTTCCACACCGGCCAGACGGGCATCGGGGCCGGGGTGCCCGGGGGCGGCGGCATCCGGCTGAAGTACAGCAACCCCCTGCACGTGGACGACGTGGCCGCCGACTTCCCGCACCTGAAGATCATCCTGGCGCACCCGTCCTTCCCCTGGCAGGACGAGGCGCTCGCCGTCGCCACCCACAAGCCGGGCGTGCACATCGACCTGTCCGGCTGGTCGCCGAAGTACTTCCCGCCGCAGCTGGTGCAGTACGCCAACACGTTGCTCAGGGACAAGGTCCTCTTCGGCTCCGACTTCCCCGTCCTCACCCCCGACCGGTGGCTCGCCGACTTCGCGAAGCTGCCGATCAAGGACGAGGTCAGGCCGAAGATCCTCAAGGAGAACGCCGCCCGCCTGCTCGGGCTGGCCACGCCGTAAGGGGCCGCAGATGCGCAACGAGGGACTGGGATCGTGGCCCGCACGCCGGGCCCGCAAGACCCCGCACCGCACGGCTTTGGTGTTCGGTGAGGAGAAGACCGACTACCGCACGCTGTACACCCGCACCACGCGCCTGGCGCACGCCCTGCGCGCCCTGGGGGTCCGCCGCGGCGACCGGGTCGCCTACCTCGGCCCCAACCACCCCGCCTACCTGGAGGCCCTGTTCGCGGCCGGTACCCTCGGCGCGGTCTTCGTCCCGCTCAACACCCGCCTGGCCGGCCCCGAGATCGCCTACCAGCTCGCCGACTCCGGCGCCAAGGCCCTGCTGTACGGCCCCTCGCACGCCGGACTCGTCGCGGGCCTGCCCGGCACCACCGACGTCCGGACCTACGTCGAAGTGGGCCCCGAGTACGAGGAGTTGCTGGCGGCCGCGGCGGACGACACGATCGACGAGCCGGTCCTCCCCGACGACACCTGCATCATCATGTACACCTCGGGGACGACCGGCCGCCCCAAGGGCGCCATGCTCACCCACGCCAACCTCACCTGGAACGCGCTCAACGTCCTGGTCGACACCGACCTGATGGCCGACGAACGTGCCCTGGTCTCCGCCCCGTTGTTCCACACGGCGGGCCTGAACATGCTCACCCTGCCGGTCCTCCTGAAGGGCGGCACCTGCGTCCTGGTCGAGGCCTTCGACCCGGGGACCACCCTCGACCTGATCGAACAGCACCGGATCACCTTCATGTTCGGGGTGCCCACGATGTTCGAGCAGGTGGCCCGCCACCCGCGCTGGCCCGCCGCGGACCTCTCCTCGCTGCGCATCCTGACCTGCGGCGGCTCCCCGGTCCCGACCCCGCTGATCGCCGCCTACCAGGCGCGGGACCTGACCTTCCTCCAGGGCTACGGCATGACGGAGGCCTCGCCCGGCACCCTCTTCCTCGACGCCGAGCACGCGATCGACAAGGCGGGCTCGGCGGGCGTACCGCACTTCTTCAGCGACGTGCGGGTGCTGCGTCCCGACCTCACCCCGGTCGAGGTCGGCGAGCCCGGCGAGGTCGTGGTCCGCGGCCCCCACGTCATGCCCGGCTACTGGGGGCTGCCGGAGGAGACCGCGGCCTGCTTCGCGGACGGCTGGTTCCGCAGCGGGGACGCGGCCACGGTCGACGAGGACGGTTACGTCTTCATCGTCGACCGCCTCAAGGACATGATCATCTCCGGCGGTGAGAACGTGTACCCCGCCGAGATCGAGGACCTGCTCCTCGCCCACCCCGACATCGTCGAGTGCGCCGTGATCGGCGTACCGGACGAGAAGTGGGGCGAGGTGCCGCGCGCGGTGGTCGTGCCCCGCGAGGGTGCCGTCCTCGACCCCGAGGAGGTGCTGGCCTCGCTGGCGGGGCGGCTCGCCAAGTACAAGCTCCCCAAATCGGTGGTGCTCGCCGACGAACTCCCGCGCACCGCCTCCGGAAAACTCCTCAAGGCCCGGGTGCGCAAGCGCTACGGCACCGACTCCCAGTAAGGAAAGCGACATGAGCGTCACGGTCAACGGACTCGACGAACTGAAGAAGCTCGCCGGCAGCGACCTCGGCACCAGCGACTGGATCGAGGTCACCCAGGACCGCATCGACACCTTCGCCGACGCCACCGGCGACCACCAGTGGATCCACGTCGACCCGGAGCGGGCGGCCGCGGGCCCCTTCGGCGCCCCGATCGCCCACGGCTACCTCACCCTGTCGTTGTTCATCCCCCTGTTCACCGAGCTGCTGGACGTCCAGGGCGTCACCACGAAGGTCAACTACGGCCTGAACAAGGTGCGTTTCCCGTCCCCGGTGAAGGTGGGCTCGCGGATCCGGCTGGCCGCGAGGCTGGCGGAGGTCGAGGACGTGCCGGGCGGTGTGCAGATCGCCGTCGACGGGACGATCGAGATCGAGGGCGGGGCCAAGCCCGCAGCCGTACTGCAGAGCCTGTCGCGCTTTTACGCGTAGGGGCTTGCTGTGGTGGGGAACTGCGGGCCGGTGGGGGCTGGTCGCGCAGTTCCCCGCGCCCCTGTGGGACGCTCAGCTCAGCTCAGTTCACCACGTCCACGAAGATCGGGTTCGAGTAGAACCACGTGTCCGCCCACGGGTCGCCGTTGCCCGGCTCGTGCGGGATCGGGCCGTGCGGGTCGATCGCCGCGCCCAGGTAGCCCGTTCCGTTGCGCTTGCCGTCGCTGCCGCGCAGGCGGACGTAGAAGGACTCGTCCCCGGCCGTGATCGGGATGCGCAGGGTGTAGGTGCCCTCGCGGCCCGACACGTCCTTCGTCTGGACGACCTTGGTGTCGGGCGCCTGCCAGGTGTCGCGGTCGGCGACCGGGCCGCGCACGGCGCCCCGGATGACGTCGACGTGCGCCAACTGGGGCAGGATGCCCTGGGCGTTGGCCCGGGACGCGGTCGTCACCGTCACGTTCAGGGTGATCCGCTCGCCCTTGCGGACGCGCAGCCGGCCACCCAGCGTGACACCGGCGCCGTGGTCGCAGTCCCGCTTCAGCCGGACGTCGAGGCCGTCCAGCAGGTGCCCGTGGTCCAGCCAGACCCGGCCCGCGCGCAGGCCCGCCATCACCGCACGGTAGCCGTACCGGGTGACACCGACGTGGGTCCGGCTGAACTCGCCGGGCCAGAAGTCGCTGCCGGGCTGCGGCGTGTCGGTGTTCACCGGGTCGGGCAGCTTGCCGGTGTTGTCGAAGTTCTGCCCCGCCGGCCAGTCGCCGTTCTTCCAGGTGTCGAAGACCGTGCGGTGGTTGTCGGAGTTGGTGGTGATGGTGAACAGGCGGCCCTCGGACAGCATGGCGTCCCACAGACCGCCGACCGTCGCGGTGGCCCAGTCGAAGCCGCCGTACGTCAGATACGCGTCCGCCGGGTAGCCCGACCACGACTGCGCGGACGGCTTGTTCTCGTACTCACCGCGGATCGAGGTGGCACCGCGCCAGCCGGGGATCGCGGCACCCTGGGCGCCGGGCGCGCCCTCCATGCCGATCATGATCTCGGCGGCCGCGTCCCGCCAGTTGCGCATCTCGTGCGGGGAGTCGATGCCGAGCCGCAGCGGGTGGTTGGCGAGGACGAGGACGTCGTCGACGTAGCCGGTGCGGCGCTGCTCGGCCAGCCACTGGATGGCCTTGACGGCGTGCCCTTCGTTGCGGGCGGTGTCGGCCGCGCCCGCCGACCCCTCGGTGTAGCCCAGGAGCTTGCCGTCGTAGGCCAGCTCGAACTGCGTGAGCAGGTCGGTCTCGTGCGGTCCCGGCGCGGCGAACACCGTGCAGTGCTCGGCGGCCGGGATGTACCACTCCAGACCCTGGAAGATCAGCTGGCGCGGGTTCTCGGCACGGGCCTTGAGGATCTCGGCGTGCTCCGTCTTCGCGCCGTAGTAGGCGTGCCCGAAGTTGGAGTGCTCGTTGAACACCATCCAGTCCAGGCCGTACTTCGCGGCGGCCCGGGCCTGCTGGGAGAACGTGTACTTGGCGTCGTGGCTGTACACGGAGTGCACGTGGTGGTCGCCGACCAGGTAGGCGAGGCGGGGGTCCTCGCCGCCCAGGCCCCGGCCGGACGCGGCGAACGCGGGGGTCGCCGCCGACCCGAGCGCGAACGCGGCGCCGAACAGGCCCGCGCGACGCAGGAGTCCACGCCTCGACATGCCCTGGGCGTCCAGGTCGGCGGGGGAGACGGCAGGGTCGGCCCAGGTGGGCAGCTGCTGCTCGGTCATGAAGATGATCCTCGTAACGGGGGTCAGTGGGTCATGAAGGAGGAGACGGGCAGGGCCCGCGAGACGATCCGGACGTCGCCGAGGCGGCCGTAGAGGATCTGGTCGATCTTGTCGGCGTAGGTGTAGCCGCCGAGCAGCCAGGGCTCGCCGACCGAGGTGATGCCCACCGCGGAGGCCTTCGGGTTGCGCACGACCGGGCAGCCGTCGACGTACAGGGTCGTGTGTCTGCCGTCGTTGACGACGGCGAGATGGCACCAGGTCTCCAGTGGCGTCTCCTGGCCCCAGTTGGTGGCGATGCCCTCCTGGTTGAGCGGGCGCATCGCCCACTGCGGTTCGCGGTCGTTGGACAGCGAGAGGGTGGCCACCGGCTCGTCGGGGTCGTCGGCGGTCTTGCCGGCGGCTCCGCCGGTGCCGCGGCGACTGACCACGCCGGCCCAGGCGTTGTGGTCGGGGTCCCAGTCGGCGGGCAGGCGGAAGAACGCCTCGATGGTGTAACCGTCCTTGAACATGGCCGAGTTGAGCGGGGCGCCGCTGACCGTCTGCAGGTAGGCGCCCTTCAGCGGCGACTTGTAGCCGCTGAACTCCAGGCTGCCGTGGCCCGGCTGGTCCGGGTGGTGGTCCGCCGACCAGCCGAGGGTGCCGCCGCCCACCGGGACCACGGTGAGGTCGTTGCCGTTGCCGGACAGGTCACGGACCGTGCCGGAGACCGCCGAGTCGAACCGCCAGTAGGCGGCCGTGCCCCGGACCAGCATCTGCGAGGCGGGCCGCGCCGGGCGGACCGGCACCGGGGCGAAGCCTTCGAAGCGGGCTGCGAAGTCGATGTCGACGGAGAAGCGGTCCGCGTCGCCGCTCAGCTCCATCTCCTGCCGCTCCAGCTCGTTCAGGCCCTTCTTGGCCCGGCCGAGGATCCACGGCGAGACCGTTTCCACGTCGATGACGTCGCGGTCCAGGTCGAAGTGGTAGAGGCGGATCATCGCCGCGCCGCCGAAGTACCGGTTCTGGTAGTTCGTCAGGTGCAGGTGCACGTCGTTCCCGGCCGCGTTCTTGCGGGTCGCGCGGCGGGCCGGCCAGTAGTGGCCGTTCAGGGTGAGGAAGATCTGGTCGTGCTCGTCGACCAGCTGGTCCCACAGCTGCTGCCCGTACGACGACAACTCGTCGTCGTCCACGACCAGTTCGTGCGTGGTGAGGATGACCGGCGCCGTGGGGTGCGCGGCGATGACGTCCTTCGCCCAGGCGTACCCCTTGGCCGACAGCCGCCAGTCCAGCGCCAGCACGAGCCACTCGCGCCCGGCCGCCCTGAACAGGTGGTAGGTGTTGTAGCCGTCCGCGGAGGCCCCGCCGAACGTCGGCTGGTCTGCGAAGCGCTGCGGGCCGAAGGCGTCCAGGTACGGCGTGGCACCGCGCTGGTCGTCCGTGGACGACCTGATGTCGTGGTTCCCGGCCAGCACGCTGTAGCCGACCCCGCGCCGGTCGAGGATCTCGAACGCCTTGCTGATCGCGGCGAACTCCTCCGCCGCGCCGTTCTGGGTGAGGTCGCCGAGGTGGGACAGGAAGACGATGTTCTCGTCGGACTCGCCGCCGTGCTCGAGGAGGTAGCGCAGCGACGCCTCGATGGGCGCCGGGTTGATGCTCGGCCCGTCGAAGAGGTACTGGGTGTCGGGCATCACCGCGAGGGTGAAGCGCCGGCTCTCCGGGTCGGGCCGCCGGCCGGAGCCGGAGGACGCGTCGGCGACGGTGGGCAGCGCCACCCCGGCGGTGGCGGCGGCCCCGAGCAGCGCCGTCGCCCGGAGGAAACTGCGGCGTCCGGCTCCGGCCTGCGCGGCCTCGCCCTGAGGGTGGTCATGCGAAGTACACACGTGTGCTCCGTGAGTAAGCAGAAGTGACGGCGAAGGGCGTGGGGGGACAAGGGCGTGGGGGGACTCGGAAGACGGATCTCGGCAGACGGATCTCACAGCACGCGCAGGGTCCAGCTCCAGCGGTGGACGCCCGGTGCGACGAGGTAGGAGGGGAAGGTGTCGGGACCGCACGATGCCGTGCCGAGGCCCCGGTGCGCGGCGTCGATGTGGACCACGCAGCCGGCCCGCGGCACGAGTTCGTCGTGGTGGGTGACGGCGGTGAGGTCCTCGGCGCGGTAGCGGCTGACGGAGACCTGGCGGGGCTCGTCCAGCTCGACCGCGAGTCCGGTGGCGTCCGGCGCCGACAGCATGAACCGCCGTACGCCGTGCCGGCCGCCGCTCTCCTGGGGCCGCAGATACGGGGTGAACAACTCGTCCACCGGGAGGCAGTGGTGGCCGACCGGGGCTCCCGCGGCACGGTCGGGGTACGACTCCCAGGGACCCTGACCGAACCACTCCAGCAGATCGAGCCCGGCCGCCGTCTCGAAGACCGAGCCGACCCGGGCCACGTCCGCGAACTCCTCGGGCAGCTCGGCCGACTCGTCGACCCGGACCCCGCCCTCGACCGGCGTGAACTCCTGCCGGTGCCGTACGACCCCGACCGTGCCGGCGTACTCCGCGAGCACGGTCACCCGGGCGCCGTCGCGGTGTACCGAGACCACCTTGCGCACCAGCTGGTCCAGGCCCCAGGCGCGCCAGCGTAGCGCCATCCCGCCCAGCTCGTCGTTGTCGGTGGGCGCCCGCCACAGCGAGAGGGCCGGCGCGGCGGTCAGCAGCGGATGCAGCAGCAGTCCCTCGCCGTCCACCTCGACGGCGGGCCCCGCCGGTACCGGCGGCCCGAGCGGGTCCGCCGCCCGGATCCGGATCTGCGGCGCGCAGAGCTCCGTACCGGCCGGTGCCCACGGCTGGTCCTCGGCGACCGTCACCCGCAGCGTCAGCCACGCCTCACCGCCGTCCGCCGGCACCTCGAACGGCAGCGGTACGGCCGCCGTCTCGCCGGGGCACAGCTCGGGCAGCTCGGCCGGGCCGGTCAGGGTACGGCCGTCGGCCAGCGCCAGCTCCCAGGTGCCGGCCAGCCAGTCGAAGCCCCGGAAGTGCTGGTGGTTGGCGAGGACGATGCCCTCGTGCCGGAAACACCGGATGCGGACCGGCGCCGCGATCTCCCGGTGCTCGTACATCGCGGGCTTGGGGGTGCGGTCGGGGAAGACGATCCCGTCCGCGACGAAGGCCCCGTCGTGCAGGGCCTCGCCGAAGTCGCCGCCGTACGCCCAGCGGTGGCCGGGCGCGGCGACACCGTTGTCGTACAGTCCGGCGCCCGCGCGCCCGACCGGTCTTCCGTCGCTCACCCGCTGGAGAATTCCGTGGTCCCAGAACTCCCAGATGAACCCGCCCTGAAGACCCGGAGTGGACTCGATGGCGGCCCAGTGGTCGGCCAGCGTGCCGTTGCTGTTGCCCATGGCGTGCGAGTACTCGCACTGGATCAGGGGCTTGGTCTGCTCCCCGGACAGGGCGTGGGCGACACAGTCCTCCAGTGCCGCGTACATCGGGCAGGCGATGTCGGAGGCCACGTCCGGGTCGGCCCAGCCGAGTTTGGCGGCCCCCTCGTACTGGATGGGCCGGGTCGGGTCGTGCCGCCGGACCCAGCCCGCCGCCGCGTCGTGGTTGGCGCCGTAGTCGGACTCGTTGCCCAGCGACCAGATGATGATCGACGGGTGGTTCTTGTCGCGCAGCACCATCCGCGAGACCCGGTCCACGAAGGCGTTCAGGTAGCGCGGGTCGTCGGCGATCTCGTGGGCGTGGTCGTGGGACTCGATGTCCGCCTCGTCGACGACGTAGAAGCCCAGCTCGTCGGCGAGGTCGTAGAGGGCCGGGTCGTTCGGGTAGTGCGAGGTGCGGACGGCGTTGAACCCGAAGCGCTTCAGCACCACGAGGTCGGTGCGCATGTCGTCGTAGGACACCGTCCGCCCGGTGAGGGGGTGGAAGTCGTGCCGGTTGACGCCCCGGATGAACACCCGTTCGCCGTTGACGAGCAGGTCCCGGCCGACGATCTCGACGTCCCGGAAGCCGACGCGGTGGTACGACGTGTCGGCGACCGTGCCGTCCGCGCGGTGCAGCCGCACGGTCAGCCCGTACAGCTCGGGCTGCTCCGCGTTCCAGGTGCGCACCTCCGGCACGGCGGCGCGGATGCGGGCCTCGCCGAGGAAGTCGGAGACCCGGTCGTCCTCGGTGTTGAGCCGGTCGAACTCGGCGTCCTGCGCGAGCGGTTCGCCGTCGAGGTCCCCGGTGACGTACCAGCCGCCGGGCAGCGACCCGTCGCCGGCCGCGTTGCGCACCTGGCAGTCCACGCGCAGCTCGCCGTCCCGCCGCGCCCGCACGGTCACGTCCGCGAGCCGGAACGGGTCGGTCGCGTACAGCAGCACCGAGCGGGTGATCCCGCCGTGCCACCAGTGGTCCTGGTCCTCGACGTGCGAGGCGTCCGACCACTTGACGACGGTGAGCCTGAGGACCGACCGCGCGCCGGGGCGGACGGCGTCGGTCAGGTCGAACTCGGCCGCCAGGTGCGAGTCCTTGGAGACGCCCACCGGCCGCCCGTCGACGTGCACGAGGAGCACGCTCTCGGCGGCGCCGACCTGGAGCACGATCCGGCGCCCGGCCCACTCCGCGGGCACGTCCAGCTCACGCTCGTAGACCCCCGTCGGGCTGGCGGCCGGGGAGCCCGGCGGGAACTCGCGGAACGGCATGGTGACGTTCGTGTACTGCGGCAGGTCGTCGGTGTCCTGCACGGTCCAGGCTCCCGGGACGTGGGCCGTGGACCAGGAGCCGCCGACCGCCGCGTCCGGAGCTGGCAGCAACTGGAAGTGCCAGTCGCCGTCCAGGGGGAGTGCTCCGGCGCGCCGGTCGACGGCGTTCATGGGGAGCCGCCCCCAGGAGGTCACCTCGGGGGCTTCCCAGGGGCGGAGGGCGATCAGGGGATCGGCGGGCCGGGGCCCGGGGATCGACGGACCGTTCATCGGCTGGTGGCTCACTTCTCTGGTGTCGTGGGTGGCGTGGGTGACGTGGCGGGTCCGGGCAGGACGCGACCCGCCCAGGCCCAGGCGGGGTCGACGGGGATGCCGAGCCGGTCCAGGACGGTGGGGGCGATGTCGATGAGGCGGGGGGTGTCGAGCAGGGTGCCGCCGGGCGAGCAGGGCTCGGCCAGGATCACGAAGACCTCCCGTTCGGCGCGCGTGTCGCCGCCGTGGCCGCCGGCGTCGAGGTGGCCGTGGTCGGTGGTGACCAGTACGGTCCACCGCTCGCCGGAGCCCCGGGCGCCGACGGCCGCCAGCAGGCGTCCGAGATGGCTGTCCTGGGCGAGCAGGGCGGCGTCGTAGGCGGGGGAGAGCGGGCCGGTGGCGTGGCCGGCCTCGTCGGTGGCGCCGAAGTACACGAACACCAGGTCCGGGTCGTGCTCGGTGAGCCAGTGGACGGCGGTGCGGGCGACGAGGTCGTCCGCGGCCGCGTAGCCGTCGCTCTCGCCGTCGTGGTGGACCCGCCGGCCGATGGCGGGGCCGAGGGCGCCGCGGTGGACCAGCTCCGGCCAGGAGACCACGGCCGCGGTGCGCAGACCGGGACGGGCGGTGGCGGCGCGGCTGAGGAAGTCGGGGTGGCGGGTGTAGTCGGCGCCGGCGAAGTCATTGCCGGTGACCCCGTGCCGGTCGGGCCACACCCCGGTCAGCACGCTCGACCAGCCGGGGCCGGAGTCGGTGTAGGCCATGCTGGTGGACGGCCCGTCCCCGGCCTGGCCGTCCACCTCGCCGTACGGCAGCAGGCTGGTGCCGTGGGCGCCCGATGCCATGAGGCCGTGCAGGACGGGCGCGTGGGCACCGGGCCGGGTCAGCCGGTCGTGGCGCAGCCCGTCCATGCCCACCACGAGTACCCTGCCGTCCCGGCCGATGTCCCTCACCGGATCCCTCCTCTGTCGCGCGCGGGTCAGGTGCCCTGGACCGCGCCCTCGGTGGCGCCCGCGATGAAACCGCGGGCGAATATGGCGAACACCAGCACCAGCGGCAGGGAGGCCATCAGCACCCCGGCCATGACCATGCTGTAGTCGGTGGTGTGGCCGACGTTGAGCTGGGCCAGCTCCACCTGGAGGGTCACGTGGTCGGGGTTGGTGAGCACGATGAGCGGCCAGACGTAGTCGTTCCAGGCGCCGACGAAGGCGTAGATGGCGAGGAAGGACAGCGCGGGCCTGATCATCGGCAGCGCGATGTTCCAGTACTGGCGGAAGAACCCGGCGCCGTCGATGCGCGCGGCGTCGAGGAGTTCGTCGGGCACGCCGTTCTCGATGTACTGGCGCAGCCAGAAGATGCCGAAGGCGTTGGCCAGGGCTGGCGGGATCAGCGCCTTGAGCATGCCGACCCAGCCGATGTTCGACATGAGGATGAACTGCGGCAGGATCGCCAGCTGCAGCGGCAGCATCATGAACAGCAGCAGCGTGCCGAAGAGCACCTTGCGGCCGGGGAAGTCGAACTTGGCGAAGGTGAAGGCCGCCAGCGAGTCGATGAAGAGCACCAGGACGGTGGTGACGGTCGCGACGATGACCGTGTTGAGCATCGACCCGAAGAAATCGATGGTGTTCAGCACGTGCCGGATGTTCTCCAGCAGGTGCGAGCCGAAGGTGAACTTCGGCGGGCTCTTGTAGATGTCCTGGGTGGTGTTGGTCGCCATGACGATCGTCCACAGGAACGGGAAGACCGAGAGCAGGACGGCCGCCATGAGGATGATGTGCGCGGTCAGGCCCTTGGGGCGGCGCAGCCGCCTCGCGCGCGGGGCCGGCCGCGTCGGGCCGGCTGCCGGGTCGGCTGTGGTCACGGCTTCCTCCCTCGTTGGGTGATGCGCCAGTTGACGGCGACGAGGACGATGATCAGCAGGAAGAAGGCCCACACGATGGCCGCGCCGTAGCCGTAGTCGTTGTTGAGGAAGGCCGACTGGTAGAAGTACAGCAGCGTGGTCAGACCGGCCTGTCCCGGGCCGCCGAGGTTCGCGTTGGCGGCGTTGCTGGCGAACAGGACCTGGGGTTCGCTGAAGCTCTGCAGACCGTTGATCGTCGAGATGATGACGGTGAACAGGATGATCGGCCGCATGATCGGGATGGTGATCTGGAAGAACGTGCGGACCGGGCCGGCGCCGTCCATCTTCGCCGCCTCGTAGATCGAGGTCGGGATCGCCTGGAGACCGGCCAGGTAGATGATCATGTTGTAGCCGGTCCACATCCAGGTCATCAGCAGCGAGATGACCACCTTGATCAGCCACGGGTTGCTCAGCCACGGCACCGGCGAGATGCCGACCGTGCCCAGGATCGCGTTGACCAGGCCGAAGTTGTTGCTGAACACCGCGCCGAAGAAGATCGCCACCGCGACGATCGAGGTGACGTTCGGTACGTAGAGGGCGATCCGGTAGAAGCCCTTGAAACGGCGCACCGAGTGCAGCAGCGTCGCCAGCACCAGGGCGCCCAGCAGGGTGGGCACGGTGGACAGCACCCAGATCACCAGGGTGTTGCGGATCGACAGCCAGAAGACCGGGTCCGACCACAGGAACCTGAACTGCTGCAGGCCCACGAACTGCATGTCGCCGAGGCCGTCCCAGCGCTGGAAGGCCAGGTACAGCGAGTAGAAGACCGGGAAGAAGGAGAACGCGGCGAAGATCAGGTAGAAGGGCGAGATCGCGAGGTACTGCCGCCAGTACGACAGCGGCCCGCGCCGCCGGGGCCGTGCGGTGGTGCCCGCGGGCGTGGCGCGCCGCGGGCGGAACCGGGCCGGGCCCGGCCCGCCGCGGTGTTCGGGCACCGCGGCGGGACCGGTCACCGGAGGTGACGTCACCTCAGTTCACCCCCTGCCGCCGGGCGATCTGCTTGGCCTGGCTGACCGCGTCGTTCCAGGCGTCGTCGGGCTTCTTGCCCTTGGCCTCGATGTTGGTCAGCTCCGTCATGTACGGGGCCATGACGGCGGCGTCGGCCGGTGCCTCGTAGCTGTCCGGTATCGCCTTGGCGGCCGGGCCGAAGACCTCGATGATCTTCTGCCCGCCGAAGAAGGCGTCGGGACCGGTCATGGCCGGCATGGCGTACGCGGCCGGGGCGGCCGGGAAGATGGCGGCGTCGGTGAAGCCGCGGGCGTCGTTGGTGGGGCTGAGGATCCAGCTGATGATCTTGAAGGCTTCCTCGGGGTTCCGGCACTGCTTGGGCAGCGCCAGGTAGGAGCCGCCCTGGTTGGCCGGTCCGACCGGGTTCGCGCAGACCCGCCACTTGCCCTTGGTCTGGGGCGCGGCCTGCTCGATGTCCAGCGCGTGCCAGGCCGCGCCGAGTTCGGTGAGGAGGTTCTTGCCGACGGCGGCGTTCCAGCTGTTGTCGTTGATCTTGGCGTCGATGCCCAGGGTGTAGGGACGGACGGCCGTGGTCCACGCGCTGCGGATGTGGTCCTGGTCGCCGATGAAGTGGTTGTTCTTGTCGATGAACCGCTGGGTGCCCTGGCCGACCGCGATGTTGAAGACGGAGCTGATGTTGTTGACCAGGAAGGTGCCGGGGTTCTTCTTCTGCAGCTCGGTGCCGAGGGTGAAGTAGTCGTCCCAGGTCGTGACCAGCGCGGCGACCTTGTCGGGGTCGGTGGCGACGCCGGCCTTGGCGAACAGGTCCTCGCGGTAGAAGAGCGCGGTGGGGCCGATGTCGATCGGGAAGCCGATCTGCTTGCCGTCGCTGGTCTGGGCGAGCTTGGTCTTCCAGCCCAGGTACTGCGAGGACAGCTTCTTGAAGCCCAGGTCGTTCAGGTCGAGGAAGCGGGAGGCGTTGGGCAGGAAGGACGCCATGTCCTCGCCCTTGATGCCGGTGATGTCGGGCACGGAGGAGCCGCCCGCGGCGAGGGTGGTGGTGAGCTTCTGCTTGAAGTCGCCGCCGATGGAGGATGCGGTCAGCTTGACCGAACCGCTGAAGTGGGTCTTCGCCTCCGCGACCACCTTGTCGCTGAGCGCGCCGCCCCAGTACCACAGGGTGAGGTTCTTGCCGTTCTTGGTACCGCTCGATCCGGAGCCGCCGCATGCGACGGTCAGGCCGGACGCGGCCGCGGTGAGTGCGGCGGCCTGGAGGAAGCCTCTACGTGAAAGGTCCACGGGTCACTCCTGTTGTTCCTGTTCGTGGTACTGAGGGGCGTTGGTGCTGTGGATCGTGGGGGCGGTGGGGCGGTGGGGCGGTGGGGCGTTGGACGGTGGGGCGTCGGGCTGCGGACGGGTGCGGATCAGGGCTGCCGGGCGGGCGGGGTGACCGGGGCGTGGTGCACCGGGGGGCCCACGTCCGCCGGCAGGCGGTCGGCGAGGAAGCCGTAGGTCTTCCTCAGTTCGGGATCGGTCAGTGAGCGCCACCAGCGGTCGACGCCGTACCAGCCGGGGGCCGCGAGGGCGCCGCCGTGGTGCTGTACGGAGAGCCCGGCCGCGAGGACCGCGAACTGCAGCCGCTCGGCCAGCGGCCAGCCGCCGAGGGAGGCGGTGACGAAGCTCGCCCCGAACACGTCCCCGGCGCCCGTGGCGTCCAGGACGTCGACGGGGAGGGCCGGGACCTCGGCGTACTCGCCGGTGGTCTGGTCGACGGCGACTGCGCCGTCCCCGCCCCGGGTGACGACCGCCACCGGCACCAGCTCCGCGAGCGTGCCGAGGGCCGCGACCGCGGTGTCGGTGCGGGTGTAGGCCATCGCCTCGGTCTCGTTCGGGAGGAAGGCGTGGCACAGGGCGAGCTGGTCGAGCAGGTCGCGGGACCACTCCTGGGTGGGGTCCCAGCCGACGTCGGCGTAGACGTGGGTGCCGTTCGCCGCGGCCTTGGCGATCCACTCGCGCGGCTCGGCCTCGATGTGCACGAGCGCGGTGCGCGCCTCGGGCGGGTCGCCCATCAGCGTGTCCTGCGAGTACGGGGGTTCCTGGCCGTGCGTGACGAGGGCCCGGTCGTGGCCGGCGGCGAGCGAGACGGTGACGGGGGTGGGCCAGCCGTCCGCGGTGCGGGAGAGCGAGAGGTCGATGTCCTCCTGGTCGCACAGGACGTCCCGGCAGTACTCGCCGTAGAAGTCGTCCCCGAAGACCGTGGCCAGCGAGGTGCGCAGGCCGAAGCGGGACGCGGCCACCGCGAGGTTCGCGATGCCGCCGGGGCCGCAGCCCATACCGGCCGTCCAGATCTCCTCGCCCGGCGTCGGCGGCTTGCCGAGCCCCGTGAGGACGAGGTCGTAGAAGAGCAGCCCGGTCAGCAGCACATCGGGCCTGTCGTCGTCCACGTGCGCAGCCTCTCGTCAAAACTCGTCATTTTCGATGACGGGAATCGTGCGCTGCTCGGAGAGATTGGTCAATACCCGAGCAGAACTGAGCATGGATTTGATTGAAGATGACGAGTAGTGTTCGCCGCGTGCTGGCAGAACGACGACACCAACTCATCCTGCGGGCCCTGCGCGCTGGTGGCCCCGCTTCTGTGACCGACCTCTCCGAGCAGCTGAGCGTGAGTCCGGCCACCATCCGGCGTGACCTGGTCAAGCTGGAGGAGGACGGGCTGCTCACACGTGTCCACGGCGGCGCCGTCGTCGAGGAGGGCGACCAGCCCTTCGCCGAGGTCGCCGAGGTGCGCGTGGCCGAGAAGGACGCCATAGCCGCGTGCGCGGCGGCGCTGGTCAAGGACGGCCAGTCGGTGCTGCTCGACATCGGCACCACGGCCTTCCGGCTCGCCCGGCAGCTGCACGGCCGCCGCCTCACCGTCATCACCAGCAACCTGGTGGTCTACGAGGAGCTCGCCGACGACGAGGGCATCGAACTGGTGCTGCTCGGCGGCATGCTCCGCCGTGAGTACCGCTCCCTGGTCGGGTTCCTCACCGAGGACAACCTGCGCCAGCTGCACGCCGACTGGCTGTTCCTCGGGACCAGCGGGGTGCGCCCGGGCGGCCAGGTGATGGACACGACGGTCGTGGAGGTGCCGGTCAAGCGCGCCATGATCGGGGCGAGCGACAAGGTCGTGCTGCTCGCCGATGCCGCCAAGTTCCCGGGCACGGGCATGGCGAAGGTCTGCGGTCCCGGGGACCTGGACATGGTGGTGACCAACGCGCCGGTGGACCCGGCGACGCGGGCCTCCCTGGAGGAAGCCCGCGTCGAGGTGGTCCTGGCAGGAAAGGCTCAAGCGTGAAACTGACGATTCTGGGCGGTGGCGGGTTCCGCGTGCCGCTCGTGTACGGCGCACTGCTGACGGACCGGGCCGAGGGGCGGGTCACCGAGGTCGTGCTGCACGATCTCGACGCCGGCCGGCTCTCCGCCGTCGCCCGGGTCCTGGCCGAACAGGCGGCCGGCGTCCCGGGCGCCCCCGCCGTGACCGCCACGACCGACCTGGACGAGGCCCTCACCGGCGCGGACTTCGTCTTCTCGGCGATCCGGGTCGGCGGCCTGGAGGGCAGGGCGAACGACGAGCGGGTGGCCCTGGCCGAGGGCGTCCTCGGCCAGGAGACGGTGGGTGCGGGCGGCATCGCCTACGGCCTGCGGACCGTGCCCGTCGCGGTCGACATCGCCCGGCGGGTCGCCCGGCTCGCCCCGGACGCCTGGGTCATCAACTTCACCAACCCCGCGGGCCTCGTCACCGAGGCCATGTCCCGGCACCTCGGCGACCGCGTCATCGGCATCTGCGACTCCCCGGTCGGCCTCGGCCGCCGGATCGCCCGGGTGCTCGGCGGGAACCCGAAGGAGGCCTGGATCGACTACGTCGGCCTCAACCACCTCGGCTGGGTCCGCGGCCTGCACATCGAGGGACGCGACGAACTCCCGCGCCTGCTCGCCGACCCCGACCTGCTCGGCTCCTTCGAGGAGGGCAAGCTCTTCGGCGTCGACTGGCTCCGGTCCCTCGGCGCCATCCCCAACGAGTACCTGCACTACTACTACTTCAACCGCGAGGCCGTCCGCGCCTACCAGCAGGCCGAGAAGACCCGCGGCGCCTTCCTGCGCGACCAGCAGGCGCACTTCTACGAGGCGGTCACCGACCCGGGTGCCAGGGCCCTGGACGTCTGGGACCGCACCCGCGCCGAGCGCGAGGCCACCTACATGGCGGAGAACCGGGAGACGGCCGGCGCCGGCGAGCGCGACGCCGACGACCTCTCCGGCGGCTACGAGAAGGTCGCCCTCGCCCTGATGCGGGCCATCGCCCGCGACGAGCGCACCACCCTGATCCTCAACGTCCGCAACCGCTCCACCCTCTCGGCCCTCGACGGCGAGGCCGTCATCGAGGTGCCCTGCCTGGTCGACGCCAACGGTGCCCACCCGGTCGCCGTCGCCCCGCTCCCCGACCACGCCACCGGTCTTGTCTGCGCGGTCAAGGCGGTCGAGCGCGAGGTGCTCGCCGCGGCCGAGTCCGGCTCCCGTACGACGGCCGTGAAGGCGTTCGCGCTGCACCCGCTGGTCGACTCGGTGAACGTCGCCCGACGGCTGGTGGAGGGGTACACCGAGGTCCACCCGGGCCTCGCGTATCTTAAGTGACCAGCCGCTCGGAAAGCGCTTTCCAAACCTCTTCTGGAGACTTCCCATGCACGACGAACGCCGCCGGATCGAGGAGCGCGTAGAGCGCCTCCACAACCAGCGCATCAAGCCCGCGATCTACGCGGCCACCGTCCCCTTCGAGGTCGCCGCGTGGCAGGCCCCGGGGGAGCCGGTCTCCTTCGAGGAGGCCGCGGCCGCCGCGTACGAGCCGTTCGCCATGGACACCCCGTGGGGTCCGCCCTGGGGCACCACCTGGTTCCGGATGCGTGGCCAGGTGCCCGCCGAGTTCGCGGGCCGCCGCGTCGAGGCCGTCATCGACCTCGGCTTCGTCGGCGACTGGCCGGGCAACCAGGCCGAGGCCCTGGTCCACCTCACCGACGGGACCCCGCTGAAGGCCGTCAACCCGCTCAACCAGTACGTGGCGATCGCCAACCCGGCGACGGGCGGCGAGGTGATCGACTACCTGGTCGAGGCCGCCTCCAACCCCGACATCCTCGCCAACGACTTCGCGGCGCCGACCCCGCTCGGCGACGTGCTGACGGCCGGGGACAAGCCGCTCTACACCTTCAGGCGCGCCGACATCGCCGTCCTCGACGAGGACGTCTGGCACCTCGACCTGGACATCCAGGTGCTGCGCGAGCTGATGCTGGAGCTCGGCGAGCACGACCCGCGCCGGCACGAGATCGCGCACGCCCTCGACCACGCGATGGACCTGCTCGACCTGGACGACGTCTCCGGCTCGGCCGCCGCCGTGCGCGAGGCCCTGAGGCCCGCGCTGTCGAAGCCCGCGCACGCCAGCGCCCACCGCATCTCCGGCGTCGGCCACGCGCACATCGACTCGGCCTGGCTCTGGCCGATCCGCGAGACCAAGCGCAAGACGTCCCGCACCTTCTCCAACGTGACATCGTTGGCGGACGAGTACGAGGAGTTCGTCTTCGCCTGCTCGCAGGCCCAGCAGTACGAGTGGGTCCGCGACAACTACCCGCAGGTCTGGGCCCGGATCCAGGAGTCGGTCAAGAAGGGCCAGTGGGCGCCGGTCGGCGGCATGTGGGTGGAGTCCGACGGCAACCTGCCGGGCGGCGAGGCGGTCGCCCGCCAGTTCGTCCACGGCAAGCGGTTCTTCATGGAGCACTTCGGGGTCGAGACCAAGGGGGTGTGGCTGCCGGACTCCTTCGGCTACAACGCGGCCTACCCGCAGATCGCCAAGCTCGCCGGCAACGAGTGGTTCCTCACCCAGAAGATCTCCTGGAACCAGACCAACAAGTTCCCCCACCACACCTTCTGGTGGGAGGGCATCGACGGCACCCGCATCTTCACGCACTTCCCGCCCGTCGACACCTACAACGCCCGCTTCAGCGGCGAGGAGATGTCCCGCGCGGTCCGCAACTACGCCGAGAAGGGCGGTGCGACGCGCTCGCTGGCCCCGTTCGGCTGGGGCGACGGCGGTGGCGGCCCCACCCGCGAGATCATGGAGCGGGCCCGCCGCCTGAAGGACCTGGAGGGCTCCCCGCGCGTCGAGGTCGAGCACCCGGACGCCTTCTTCGCCAAGGCCCGCGCCGAGTACGAGGACGCCCCGGTCTGGGTCGGCGAGCTCTACCTGGAGCTGCACCGCGCCACCTACACCTCGCAGGCCCGCACCAAGCAGGGCAACCGGCGCAGCGAGCACAAGCTCCGCGAGGCCGAGCTGTGGGCGACGACGGCCGCGCTGCACGCGCCCGGCTACCGCTACCCGCACGAGAAGCTCGACCGGCTCTGGAAGACGGTCCTGCTCCACCAGTTCCACGACATCCTGCCCGGCTCCTCGATCGCCTGGGTGCACCGCGAGGCCGAGGCCGAGTACGCGCGTGTCGCCGCGGAGCTGGAGGCGCTCACCACCGAGGCGGTCACCGCCCTGGGCGGCGGCGCGGCCCGGGTCTTCAACACCAGTCCCTACGGCCGTGCGGAGGTCGTCCGGGACGCCGCGGGCACTCCGGTGTACGTCGAGGTCCCCGCGGGCGGCAGCGCGCCGCTGACGGCCGCTGCCGAGGCCCCGCGGCCGGTGACCGTGGACGGCCGGGTCATCGACAACGGACTCGTCCGGGTGGAGATCGCCGAGGACGGCACCCTGTCGTCGGTGTACGACCTCCGCGCGAACCGTGAGGTCCTCGCCGGCCAGGGCAACCTGCTCCGCCTGCACACCGACCTCCCGAACTACTGGGACGCCTGGGACGTCGACAAGCACTACAAGAACCGCTACACCGACCTGCTCGACCCCTCCGAGATCACCGTCGTCGACACGGACCCGCTGCTCGGCGCGATCCGCGTCACCCGCCTCTTCGGCAACGGCTCGACGATCACCCAGACGGTCACCGTCCGCGCCGGCAGCCCCCGGATCGACTTCGAGACGGACATCGACTGGCACGAGGCCGAGAAGTTCCTCAAGGCAGGCTTCCCGGTGGACATCCGCGCCGCGCACTCCTCCGCCGAGATCCAGTTCGGCCACGTCCAGCGGCCCACGCACACCAACACCAGCTGGGAGGCGGCCCGCTTCGAGGTCTCCGGCCACCGCTGGGTGCACATCGGGGAGCCCGGCTACGGCGTCGCCGTCATCAACGACTCGACGTACGGCCACGACGTCTCCCGCACGGTCCGCGAGGACGGCGGTACGACCACCACGGTCCGGCTCTCCCTGGTGCGCGCCCCGCGCGTCCCGGACCCGGGCGCCGACCAGGGCCGCCACCGCATCACCTACGCGCTGCTGCCCGGCGCCACCATCGGGGACGCGGTCGCCGAGGGCTACGCCCTCAACCTCCCGCTGCGGGTGGCCGACGCGGCGGGCGAGCCGCAGCCGGTCGTCTCGGTGGAGGGCGACGGCGTGACCGTCGAGGCCGTCAAGCTCGCCGACGACGGCTCCGGCGATGTCGTGGTCCGCCTCTACGAGTCCCGGGGCGGCCGCGCCCAGGGCGTCCTGCGCACCGGCTTCCCGCTGGCCGGCGCCCGGGTGACCGACCTCCTCGAGCGCCCCCTGGAGGACGCCGACGTGGACGGCGACACCGTCTCCGTCGCGCTGCGCCCCTTCCAGATCCTCACCCTCCGCCTGCAGAGGAGCTGACCGGATGGCCATGCAACCCTGGTTCACCGATGCCAAGCTGGGGATCTTCGTGCACTGGGGCATCTACGCCGTGGACGGGGTCCAGGAGTCCTGGTCCTTCTACGACGACATCGTGCCGCACGACCAGTACATGTCCCAGCTGGGCCGCTTCACCGGCGCCAAGTACGACCCGAAGGCGTGGGCGGACCTGTTCGCCCGCGCCGGCGCGAAGTACGCCGTACTCACCAGCCGTCACCACGACGGTGTGGCCCTGTGGGACACCGGGTACGGCGACCTCAACCTCGGCAGGGACTACCTCGGCCCCTACGCCGAGGCTCTGCGCGCGCACGGCCTCAAGGTCGGCCTCTACTACTCGCACTCCGACTGGAACCATCCCGACTACGCCTCCACGCGCAAGCCGGGCCGCCCGCCGGAGCTGGAGGACAACCGGTACTCGGAGGTGGCGGCCGAGGACGAGGACCTGGCCGCCTGGGAACGCTTCATCGCCTACCGGGACGGCCAGATCACGGAGCTGGCCTCCCGCTTCCGGCCGGACCTGATGTGGTTCGACGGGGAGTGGGACCGCAGCGAGGAGCAGTGGCGGATCCCCGAACTCGCCGCGTTGATCCGGTCGTACGTCCCGCACGTCGTCTTCAACGCGCGGATGCTCAGCGAGGGCGACTACGCGACCCCCGAGCAGGGCGCCCCCATCGTGCCACCGGACGGCCCGTGGGAGCTGTGCCTGACGATCAACGACTCGTGGGGGTACCAGCACCACGACCACAACCACAAGTCCCTCGCCCAGCTGATCCGCTACTTCACCGAGACCATCGGGGGCGGCGGCAACCTGCTGCTGGACGTCGGTCCCATGGAGGACGGCACCATCCCGCAGCCGCAGGTCGAGCGCCTGGAGGGGCTGGGGGAGTGGATCCGCCGGCACGCGGAGGCGGTGTACGGGACGGGACGCGGCCTGCCGGCCGGGCACCACTACGGCCCGAGCACCCTCTCCGCCGACCGGCGCACCCTCTACCTCACCCTGTTCGACGCGCCGCGCGCCGAGATCGGCGTCCGGGGCCTGGCGACCAAGGTGAACAGGGTCACCGTCCTCGGCACCGGCACCGAACTCGGTCACCGGGTGGTCGGCGGGCTGCACGAGGCGGTCGGTGTGCTGTGGATCGACCCGCCGGCGGCGGCCGACCTCGACCCGTACGCCACCGTGCTCGCCGTCGAACTGGACGGGGAGCTGGAGCTGTACCGCGGTTCCGGCCGGTTCTGAACCGGTTCGAGCTATAAGTCTGGATTTCTCATATGAAGAATTAAGAGAACGGTAAGTAGGCTGGTCACGGCGGCTTTTCGGGCCGCCGTGACCCTGTCGGTTTCCCTCCTGGACACCTTGGGTTCGCCTGACACCCCTGGGATGCGGGACGGCAGGGACGACAGAAAGGCATCACCGTGCGAGACCCGCGAATGTCAGCGATCGCCAAGGGGCTCAAGCGCCGTGGCCGGCTCATGGCACAGGCGGTGAGCCCGCCGCGCAAGACCCTGGACGCCATCCCGACCCAGCGCCCCGCCGAGCGGCCGCAGCAGGCCCCCGACGACGGGTATACGGCCCCGCTCGCCCCGCGCCTCGTGCAGTCCCCGGCCTTCGTGCTCTCCTCGGTGCGCTCCGGCTCCACGCTGCTGCGGGTCCTGCTGAACAGCCACAGCCGCATCCGCGCCCCGCACGAGATGCACCTGCGCACGGTGCACGTCCGCATGTCCCGGGAGTTCACGGCGGACGCCATGAAGGAACTCGCCCTCGACCGCGAGGAGCTGGAGCACGTCCTGTGGGACCGGGTGCTGCACCTGGAGCTCAGCCGCAGCGGCAAGGACGTCATCGTCGACAAGACCCCGCCGAACACCCTCATCTGGCCCCGGCTGCACCGATGTTGGCCCGAGGCCCGGTTCATCCTGCTGCTGCGCCACCCCGGCGCCGTCATCCGGTCCCTGACCAGCCGCCGCGCCGACCCCGACCACGAGGCGATCCGCGCCGAGGTGCTGAGCTACGCCGAGAAGCTCGAAGAGGCCCGCCAGAACCTCACCGGCGCCCATGTGATCACGTACGAGGACCTCACCGCCGACCCGGAGCGGGTCACCCGGGGCCTCTGCGAGTACCTCGGTGTCCCGTGGGAGAGCGGCATGCTCGACTACGGCAAGCAGGACCACGGCACGTTCAGGCCGAAGCTCGGCGACTGGAGCAAGGAGATCAAGTCCGGCCGGATCCAGGCCGCCCGCCAGGCCGACCCGGCCGCCGAACTCCCGCCCCGGCTCGCCGAGATGGCGAAGGCGTGGGGATACCCGGTCTAGGCACCCCCACGCCGACGGTTCCTGTTCGCTCAGCCTTCGCTCAGCCGGTGAAGCCGGCCGTGATCGAGGTGAACTGCCAGTCGCTCTGGCTGATGCCGGAGCAGTTGCTCACCACGCCGCCGCCCGCGCAGCCGCGGTCCCGGTTCGCCGCCCAGAACGCGAGCCGGGCGATGTGGTGCGAGTTCCCCCAGTCACGGATCTGCGTCCAGATCGCCGGGGTGGTGTTCTCCTGCTGGTCGGACAGTCCGTTCATGCCGGAGATCCCGATGTGCGCGTAGGCCGTCGCGTCGTCCCAGCCGAACGTGGACTTCAGCTTGGTCTTCAGCCCCTCGGCCGCGGCCACGGTGTTGCCGTACATGTCGGAGCCGCCGCCGAAGTCGAACGGCATGATCGTGAAGACGTCGATGTCGGCGCCGATCGACTGGGCCTGCTCGATGAGCCGGTTGCCGTAGTACGTCGGGCCGGTGGTGGACGTCCCGAAGGTGACGATCGTCTTCAGACCGGCGTTGTTGGCCTTGACGGTCTTCAGGGCGGTCAGGATCTTCGCCTGCACGGCCTCGTTCTCGAACTCGTCCGTGTTCTCGATGTCCATGTCGACGGATTTCAGACCGTAGGCGTCGATCACCTTCTGGATCGCCCCGGCCAGCGCGCTCGCCGAGGAGCAGTTGGCGCCGAGCTTGCTGCCCTGCCAGCCGCCGAACGACGGGGTGACGTCACCGCCGGCCGCCCGGACCTGGTTGATCGCGCTCTGGTCGACGCCGCCGGTGAGCGCCCGGCTGCCGTCCCAGGCCGGGGTGCAGCCGCCGGAGTCCAGCACGAAGGCCATGGTGAAGTTCTTGATGCCGGTCGCGTTCATCACCGTGGCCGGGTTCGGCGGGTCGCCCCAGCCCTCGTACAGGTAGGGCGCGGCCTGCTTGAACCCGGTCCCGCCGCCGCTGCCCGCGCTCGTCGTCACGGAGACGGAGTTGGAGGCGGCCGACACGTTCCCGGCCGCGTCCCGCGCCTTCACCGTGAACGTGTACGCCGTACTGGCCGACAGCCCGCTCACCGTGGCGGAGGTCCCGGAGACGCTCGTCGCCAGGGTCGACCCGCGGTAGACGTCGTACGCCGTCACCCCGACGTTGTCCGTCGCCGCCGACCACGACAGGGACACGCTCGACGAGGTCTTCCCGGTGGAGGTGAGGTTCGCGGGCGCGGTGGGCGCCTGGGTGTCGGAGCTGCCGCCGGGCCCGTCGAGGCTGATGTCGTCGGCGTAGTACGTCCCCTGGGCGTACCACCCGTGGACGTAGATCTGGGCGCTGGTCTGCGAGGCCCCGGTGGTGAAGGAGACCGTCAGCTGGCTGTACTGGGACGTTGAGGTCGTCCAGGTGGACGCACCGCCGGTCACCCCGAGGTAGACGTACGAGCCGCGGACCCAGCCGCTGAGCGAGTACGTCGTGTTGGGCTGCACGGCGACGGTCTGCGTGCACTGGGCGTTGTCACTGGAACTCGCGGCCCCCGCGAGCGCCTTGGAGCCGCCGTGCACGGGCGAGGACACGACCGAGCCGAGGTTCCCGGAGCAGGACCACGGCGAGAGGCTCCCCGACTCGAAACCGGGGTTGGACAGGATGTTGGCCGCCTGCGCGGTACCGGGCAGCGCGATGGCTCCGGCGAGCGCGAGAGCGGCGGACCCGAGCAGGGCGAATATCCGACGTCTGGAACGTCTGAGCGAGTTGCGCACGCGATCTCCCTGAAGGAGTGGGGGTGTTCGGGAGTTGCACGAAGGTGCAAGGAGGTGCGCAACAAAGTTGGTATGGACCAATCCGCCTGTCAAGAAGACAGACGTGAATTGGTCCATACCGGTGAGATGAAGCGCCCCGAAAGGGGCACGGGGAACTGCGCGATCAGCCACAACGGACCCGCAGTCGGCGTCGTGCCTACAGCGGCAGCGCCTCCGCCGCCTCCACCGACCCGACGGCAACAGGCGCAGGCACCGCCGCCTGCAGCACCACCTCTTCCGCCTCTTCCCGCTGTACAGGAACCGACGGCAGAACAGGCTTCGGCCCGGACACCACCGCGTAGTCCTGCCCCAGGAACGGCGGCTCGATCACCCCGGGGTCCTCGCCGAGCGCCAACTGCACGGCCGCCCAAGGCGCGTTGACCCCGCAGAGCGACAGCTGGTGCAACCCGCCCGCCGGCCGCGTGTTCACATCGAGCAGCACCGGCTGGTCGCCGTACATCCGGAACTGGATGTTGGACAGGTAGTGCAGCCCGAAGCCCTCGGCGATGATCCGCGCCGGCTTCAGCCACTGCTCGTCGAGGGTGAACCCGCGTCGGCGCCCCTTCTTGGTGCGGCCCACGGCCAGCCGGACCCGGTTGTCCGGCCCGGTGAGGCAGTCGACGGACACCTCCGGCTCCTCGAGGCGCGGCATCACCAGCCAGTCCACCGGCTGGTCGGCGCGGCGCAGCGCGTCCACGACCAGGTCGAGCTGGACGTACGGGCCGGGGAACCCGTTGAGGTGGAAGAGCGAGAAGGGGGCGCGCGTGATCACGCGGAAGCCGACACCACCCGCACCGGCGGCCGGCTTGAAGCAGGCCTTGTGCCCGCCCGCCTCCAACTCCTCCACCGCGGCGACGAGTTCGTCCGCCGTGCGGACCCGCGACCAGGGCGGCACCGGGACGCCCACCGAGCTCACCGCCTCGTACGCGGTCGCCTTGTCCTCGAAGACCGCGGTGCCCTCCGGCGTCGGCGCCAGCAGGGCCGTGCCGATCGCCTCGAAGTCGGCCCGGTGGGCCACGATCGCCGACTGGTGCAGCCGGGGCACGAAGACATCGATGCCGCGACGCTGGCACTGGTCGAGGGCGTACTCGACGTAGCCGGCCGGGGACAGGCCCTCCGGCTCCAGGTCGGCGGTGTCGGCGGCGGCCAGCACGGGGGAGTCGGCGTCACCGTGCGTCGCATGGATCTCGACCGCCCGGTCGCTGGGATTTCTCCGCAGCTGATCCATGAAGAACACGTTCTCCGCGTACGTGCGGTTGAGCCAGACGCGTACGCGAGAGCGCATTAAAGCCGCCTTTCGGGGTTTTCGGGCAGGGGGCAGCGGGCCCGTGCCCGGGCAGGGTGGTTGGAGGGACACCAAACCGCCCTGGGCGAAGGGAAGTTCGTGGCGGTGGTGTTGGGGGGATCATACGGCTTTCGAGGGGCCCCGCGTGCAACGCGAGTGTTACGGATTTCCCCGTACTGTCCACGCGCGTTCTCCTGCACCGTCCACGCCGGTTTCCTTGACGGCCCGAAGCCCGGCCCCGCCCCCGGGCGGGTGCTCTTGTTCCCGGCCCCCGAAATGTGTTGGGGTGGGGGCCGACGACGTGATCGGAAGGGGTACGGGGTGGAGTCCACGGCGGGTGCCGGGCAGTTGCTGGCCATCAGCGACCTGCACATCTCGTACGCGGAGAACCGCGAGCTCGTCGAGAAGATGCGTCCGGAGACGGACGAGGACTGGCTGATCGTCGCCGGTGACATCGCGGAGACCGTCGCGGACATCCGCTGGGTGCTTCAGACCCTCGCCGGCCGCTTCCGCAAGGTGCTGTGGGCGCCCGGCAACCACGACCTGTGGACCCACCCCAAGGACCCGGTCACCCTGCGCGGGGTCGCCCGCTACGAGCACCTCGTCGGCCTCTGCCGGGAGCTGGGCGTGCTCACCCCCGAGGACCCGTACCCGGTCTGGGAGGGGCCCGGCGGCCCGGTCGCCGTGGCGCCGCTGTTCCTGCTGTACGACTACTCCTTCCTGCCCGCCGGCTGTGCCACGAAGGAGGAGGGCCTCGCGTACGCGCACGGCACCGGCGTCGTCTGCAACGACGAGTACCTGCTGCACCCCGACCCCTACCCGACCCGCGAGGACTGGTGCCTCGCCCGGGTCGAGGAGACCGAGCGCCGGCTCGCCGAGCTGCCGGAGGACCTGCCGACGGTGCTGGCGGGGCACTATCCGCTGGACCGGCACCCCACGGACGTGCTCTGGTACCCGGAGTTCGCCATGTGGTGCGGCACCACCCGCACCGCCGACTGGCACCGCCGGTTCCGTGTCGCCACCATGGTCTACGGTCATCTGCACATCCCCCGGACCACCTGGCTCGACGGGGTCCGCTTCGAAGAGGTCTCCGTGGGATATCCCCGCGAGTGGCGCAAGCGGTCCGGGGAACCGGGCCGGTTGCGCCGCATTCTGCCGATGGAGGTCGGAACCGGTGATCGAGGAGCTGCTCCCGGAGTCGGTGGTGGCCGTGGAGATGCTCGGTGACGAGGCGATCCGCGAGGCCCCGCTCTACCCCGAGGAGGCGGCGCTGGTCGCCCGGGCCGTGCCCAAGCGCCGCCGTGAGTTCTCCGCCGTGCGCGCCTGTGCCCGCAGCGCCATGGAGAAGCTGGGAGTCCCGCCGCAGCCCGTCCTGAGCGGCGAGCGCGGCGCCCCGCGCTGGCCGGACGGGCTGGTCGGCAGCATGACCCACTGCGAGGGTTACTGCGCCGCCGCCCTGGTCCGCGCCACCGACCTGGCCTCCCTCGGCATCGACGCCGAACCGCACGCCGCGCTGCCCGAGGGCGTCGCCGAGGCCGTGCTGCTGCCCGCCGAGCGGCAGCGGCTCGGCCTGCTCGCGGCCGCACGGCCCGGCGTGCACTGGGACCGGCTGCTGTTCAGCGCCAAGGAGTCGGTCTACAAGGCGTGGTTCCCCCTCACCGGGAAGTGGCTGGACTTCATGGAGGCCGACATAGAGCTCGTCCCGGAGCCCGGTGGGCGGCCGTACGGCATCCTGCGCGCCCGCCTCCTCGTCCCCGGCCCGGAGGTCGGCGGGCGGCGGCTGGAGGTCTTCGAGGGCCGCTGGAGCGTGGGGCACGGCATGCTGACCTCGGCCGTGGTCGTGCCGCACCCCTGACGCGCCGTCGGCTCAGGTGGGTGGGCACCAGTCGTGCAGCAGCCGGAAGAACGCCTCCTCGTTGCCCGCCAGTCCGGCGCCGGCCAGGGCCTCCTCGGCCTCGGCGAGCACGGCGGGTGGCACCACGAAGGGGCGCGGGGCGTCGGGCGGTCCGTCGAAGGCCGCGCGCACGGTGTGCAGCAGGCGCAGATAGGCCTGGACGGCGGCGCGTTCACGGTCGGTCAGTACGGCGGTGTGCATCGGTCGGCTCTCCCCGTCGGTCGTCGTGGTCACGCGCCCGGACGGCGCGGGCACACCGGCTGTGCGGTGCGCACCCCCCAGCTTGCCGGTCGCCACTGACAACGCCCCCGTGCCGGGCCCCGGTTCGCTCGCTTAGCGGAGGCGAAACCTCACCGAAACTCCCCGGGGAAAAGTCTTCCTACCCTGGAAGGAGACGAATCCGGCCGGGCCGCAGCGGGCCCGGGACAGCGGGGGAGGCCGACCGTGCCAGAAGCGGTGCCCAGCCGTCCGCAGCGCACGGCGCACCTGCGCCCGGTGGGCGACGGCGAACTGGAGACGCGCCACCGGGTCGTGCACGGCTACCGGCGCGCCTACCGCATCGCAGGCGACGGGCCCGCCCTGGTCCTCGTCCACGGCATCGGGGACTCCTCGGCGACCTGGGCACGGCTCATCCCCGACCTCGCCCGCACCCACACCGTGATCGCCCCCGACCTGCTCGGCCACGGTGAGTCGGACAAACCGCGGGCCGACTACTCGGTCGCCGCCTACGCCAACGGGGTGCGGGACCTGCTGACCACCCTGGGCATCGAGTCCGCGACCCTCGTCGGGCACTCGCTCGGCGGGGGAGTCGCGATGCAGTTCGCCTACCAGTTCCCCGAGCGCACCGAGCGGCTCATCCTGGTCAGCGCTGGCGGGGTGGGCCGCGAGGTCAACCCGGCGCTCCGGCTCGTCTCGCTCCCCGGCGCCCATCTGCTGCTGTCGGCGCTGCGGCTGCCCGGCATGCGCCTCCAAGTGGGCCTGGCCGTACGCCTGCTGAGGCTCCTGGACACCGGCCTCGGCCAGGACGCCCCGGAACTGCTCACCCTGGTCGACGCGCTCCCCGACGAGACCTCCCGCAACGCCTTCGTGCGCACCCTGCGCGCGGTCGTCGACTGGCGCGGCCAGGTCGTCACCATGCTGGACCGCTGCTATCTCACCGAGGGCATGCCGACCATGCTCCTGTGGGGCGACCGCGACAGCGTGGTCCCGGTCCGGCACGCCCACCGCGCCCGCGAGGCGATGCCCGGCGCCCGGCTGGAGATCTTCGAGGGAGCCGGGCACTTCCCGTTCCACGCCGACCCCGCCCGGTTCGTCGCCCTGGTCCAGGATTTCACCGCCACCACCGCCCCGGCGGACTGGAGCCGCGAGCACTGGCGCAGCCTGCTCCTCGACGGCCGCCCCGACCCCGGACCCGGCCCGGCCGCGCAACGTGACCTGCGGGAGGCCAGCGAACGCAGCGCCACCTGAGTCCGCGCCGCGCCGGTCGCTGCATCCCCCGCCGCCACGACGGGACGACGGGACGACGACCGGCCGTGCCCGGCACCCGTCCCGGGCGTGCGGACATGGTTCCGCCCCTGCCGGGGGCGGATCACTTACCCAGGTAGCCCAGCGACGCCTCGATGCGCCCCGCCACGTCGTGCCGTCGCACCGGCCCGCGCAGCGCCGAACCCGTGAGCCAGGTCCGGCACTTGCTGGCCAGCAGCAGCCCGAAGGTCTCCGCGTCCCGTTCCTCGGCCCGGTCGAAGCGGGTGCGGGCGACCACCCGCTGGACGGCGGCCCGGAGCGCGGCCCGATCGGCTTCGGTGCCCGCGTCGGAGCCGGTGCCGGTGACCGCGCCGAGCAGTCGCGCGGCGACCCCGACCCCCTCCACGTCGTGGCCGCAGTGCTCGGCGTGCATGTGCCACAGCTCGTGGCCGAGGATCACCAACTGGTGGTCGGGCACGGTGCGTTCCTCGACGACGACCAGGTCGCGGTCGGCCAGGTCCAGCCACAGCCCGCTGGCCGTGCCGGGCGGGAAGACGGCCGTACGGAACTGGACGGGGCGGCCGCGGCGGCGGCCCAGCGCGTCGCACAGCGCCCGGTACAGCTCCTGCGGCGGGGCGGGCGTGGGCAGGGTCAGTTCCCCGACCAGCTCACCGCTCAGCCGGCGCATGTCCCTGCCGATGCCCACTTTCCTCCCTCGGCTCACGACTGTCGGCTCACGACTCGGGCCGCTTGACGCTCTCCAGGAGCATGTCCAGCCATTCCGCGACCTTGTCCCGGTGCTGGTCGGTGGGCAGCTGGGCGGCCCGCCAGGCGATGCCGCGCACCCCGTGGTCCTGCAGCAGCCGCTCCAGCGGGTCCTCGGCGGCCTCGGCGGCGGCCCGCTCCCGGTCGGCCAGCTTCTGCAGCAGCTCCTGCTCGACGCGCTGCAGGGCGCCGGCGAGCGCCTCGGGGTCCTCGGCGGTGAGGAACCCCGCGTGCACGCGGAAGTAGCGCTGGAGGGCGTCGCAGTGCTCCATGGTCGGCCGCCGGTCGCCGTTGATGAGGGCGCCTGCCTGCTGCCGTGACATGCCGGCGCCGTCGGCGATCTCCTGCTGGGTGTGCTTGCGGCCGTTCGGCTTGAGCCGGGTGCGGCGCAGCAGGTCGAGGCGTTGCAGGAAGCGGGCCTGGACGTCGGGCTCGCCCGCCGGGCGGCCGGTCAGCAGGGCCCGGACCACGGGCTCGGGGACACCGCAGGCGTGGGAGAGCCGTCCGACGTGGAGAACCTCGGCATGCGCGACGCCGAGCCGGTCGGCGAGCGCGGTGACACGGGCGACGGCGGCCGGCAGCTGGGCGGTCGCCGTGGCGCCCGGATCCTCGTAGCCATCCGTCACCGACAGAACTCCTACGTCTCTCAGGGGAATCAGGGGCTTCTCGCAAGCTGCGCCGTGAACGTCCCGGCACCCGCACGACCCCCCGGAGATTAGCGGGTCGTTCGAACTCACATCCAGGTCTCGCCACAACTGTGGCCAATTTCGGACGTCAACAGGCATGAAATGCCACGATAGTTGACATGACTCAGGGTGGGGCAGCAGGATCACAACGCCGCGAGAAGGCCGCATAGGCAAGAGGGGTGACCTCCCGATGGCATATCAGGCAGGTGGGCGGCGGCCGGCGCCGCGGCCCGTCCCCGAGAGCCTTGAGGCCCAGGCGTACCTCCAGGACTACGTGCTACTGCTGGACGCCGTCCCCTTCCCGTCCCTGGTGGTGGACCACCGATGGGACGTGGTGCTGGCCAACGGCGCGTTCGAGACACTTTTCCGGGCGGTCGCCCCGCATCCCACCGCGATGCCCGGGGACAACTTCCTGCGTTTCGTCCTGTTCCACCCGGATGCCGGAACGATTCTCGGCGCCCACGAGGCAGGCTGGTGCCTGCCGATGCTGGCGCAGTTCAAGGCGACCCTGGAGCGGTTCGGTCACGACCACGAACTCCAGTCGATCCGCCGGGAGATCGCCCAGGACCCCATCATGGAGGCCGCCTTCCGGCAGGGCCTGCCGCACTGGCTGCGCGCGGTGGGCGAGGACGGCGCGCAGCTCGACGGAGCCGTCCGGCTGCTGCTGCACCCGGACCCGCTGCTGGGCGCCACCGAGTGCCGGGTCGTCGGTGAAACCCCCAAGACCCTTCAGGACATGGGCTACGCGCGTTACACCCTGGTGCTGCGCGCCGCCCCCCGCCCCGCCGCCCCGCGCCGCTCCCGGCGGCCCGGCGGCCTGGGCGCCCATCTGACCGTCGTCCCGGTCCCCGAAGGCTGACCCGGCACCGTCGGCGTTCAGGTCGCCGACGGCGCCGGGCCGGACGCCGGCCTCGGCTCAGCCCTCGCGCGACCCCGCCCCGGGCCGTCTCGGCTCCCGCTCATCCGCCCGCCACGACCAGGACCAGCGGCACACCCCGGCACGGCACCAGCCGAAGCCCGCCGAACGTGCCCGGTCGCCCGCTCTCCAGGACCGCCGCGAAGTCCGGCCCCCTGTCCAGCGAACCGGCCAGCTGCGCCGGGTCCGCCGACGCCGCCACCCGGCCCCTGGCGTTGACGAGCCGCGCGGGTCCGGGCAGCTCGCGCAGCAACGGCAGCGCGGCCGCCTCGAAGTGCCGCAGGTACACGTCGGCCGCGGCCACGCCCAGGAACCGGCCGCCGACCTCCACCGGCGCGGACAGCGTGAGGCTGTACTCGTCCGAGCAGAGGTAGTCGACGTACGGCCCGGCCACCGCCCGCCGCCCGGTCTCCCGGGGCAGCGCGAACCAGTCCCAGTGCGTGTAGTCGGAGTAGGCCGAGGTGCGCGGGTCCAGGTCGAGGAGGAGCGGCCGTACGTCCCCGGACGCGTCGCTCTGCCACCACTCCAGCCACGCCGGGACGTCGGCCAGCACCCCGGGCGCGGCCACGAACCCGACACCGGAGACCAACTCCTGCCGGGCGAGGCGCAGATGGAGCCCGGGGCGGAGCGCGGCCAGGTCCGCGGTCACCGGCCGGCGGCCCTCGGCGGCCACCCGGGCCAGCAGCGCGGCGGTGTCGGCGCGGGTGGCCGCGACGGCGTCGAACACCGCCTCCAGGGCGTGGCCGACCCGCGCGGCCACGTACTCCTCGGCGGCGTCGAGCGTGGCCGCCGCCGGACCGGAGGGGACGGTGCCGCGGCTCATGGTGCCCTCCGGCGGACGGGGGAGCGGGCGCGGCGCGGCTACAGGGCCAGCCGCAGGGCGATGAGCCGTGCCGTCGAGTCCCGTACGCACCGCTCGGCCAGCTCCCTGGCCGATGTGTGCGCCCCATCCTGCACGGCCGAGATTACGGACCGGTGACGGTCCGCCACCTCTTCACGATATTCGTCGTCGCCGAGCACAAGGCAGAGCAGCGCCCCGATCTCCGTCTGCAGTGCGACCTGTTCCCGGGTGAGCCGGGCCGACTGGGCGGCGGCGGCCAGCTCCACATGGAAGCGGCCGTACACCCGGCTGCGCGCCGCCGCGTCCGGCGCGCCGCGCAGCTCCTCGGTGGTCCGGCGGAGCTGGTCGAGATCGTGGTCCTCGGTGCGCCGCGATGCGAGGTCGGCGGCGGTGCCGGACAGGGCCGCCCAGTGGTCGCCGAGGTCGCGCAGCTCCTCGGGGCTCCAGAGGCGCAGCCGCTCCGTGAGCCGCTCCCGGTCGGGCACCTCGGGGGAGGCCACGAAGCTGCCGCCGCCCCGGCCCCGGCGGGTGACGACCAGACCCTGCTGGCGCAGGGCCATCAGCGCCTCCCGCAGGGTCACCGTGGACACCCCGAGCTGTCCCGCCAGTTCGGTCTCGCCGGGCAGCTGCTCCCCGTCGGAGAGCAGGCCGAGCTCGATGGCGTCGCCGATCCGGCGGACCACGGCGTCGACCCGGGCCCCGCTGTCCACCGGGGCGAAGACGGCCTTTCGGGCGCCGCCCACCGTCTGGTGCTGTCTCACGGCCCACCACCCTATGCGTTGACCCAACCTTTACCTCGGAAGGGTCTTGAGATGTGAACTATGACTTCATATCTTTCCGGTCACCAGGTGCAACGCACGAGAGCGGCAGAGAGGTTCCCGCCCATGGAGGCCAGCGCGATCCGGTTGCGGGATCTGCGGAAGTCGTTCGGCGACACGAGCGCCGTGGCCGGCGTCGACCTGGAGATCCGGGACGGCGAGTTCTTCTCGATGCTCGGCCCCTCCGGCTCCGGCAAGACCACCGTGCTGCGCCTGATCGCCGGCTTCGAGACCCCCACCTCGGGCACGATCGAACTCGCCGGGCAGGACGTCACCCGCCGCGCCCCCTTCGAACGCGACGTGCACACCGTCTTCCAGGACTACGCCCTGTTCCCGCACATGAGCGTCGAGCAGAACGTCGCCTACTCCCTCAAGGTCCGGGGGATCCCCAAGGCCGAACGCCTGGTCCGCGCCCGCAAGGCCCTCGCCGAGGTCCGCCTCGACGGCTACGGCGCCCGCCGCCCCTCCCAGCTCTCCGGCGGCCAGCGCCAGCGCGTCGCCCTCGCCCGCGCCCTCGTCGGACGCCCCCGCGTCCTCCTCCTCGACGAGCCGCTCGGCGCCCTCGACCTCAAGCTGCGCGAGCAGATGCAGATCGAACTCAAGGCCCTGCAGCGCGAGGTCGGCATCACCTTCGTCTTCGTCACCCACGACCAGGAGGAGGCACTGACGATGAGCGACCGCGTCGCCGTCTTCCACCAGGGCCGCATCGAACAGGTCGGCACCCCCGCCGAGATCTACGAACGCCCCGAGACCGCGTTCGTCGCCTCCTTCGTCGGCACCTCCAACCTGCTCACCGGCCAGACCGCCCTGCGCGTGCTCGGCGAGAGCGGCACCCACAGCGTCCGCCCGGAGAAGATCCGGGTCCTCGGCGAGAGCGCCGGCCCGGACCCGGAAGGGCACGTCACCGCTCTCGGCACCGTCGCCGAGGTGGTCTACCTGGGCGACGCCACCCGCTTCCTGGTCGACCTGGACGGCGGCGGCCGGCTCACCGCGCTCCAGCAGAACCTCGACACCTCCGCCGAGGACGTCACCGCCTACCGCGGCACCCGCGTCCGGCTGCGCTGGCAGCGCCGGCACACCGTCCACGTCCCCGACTGACCCGCCGTCCCCTCACGTCCGGATCCGCCGTCCCTCACGTCTGGAGTACGCCGTGCGCCTCACCCGTCCCCTCACCGCGGCCGCCTTCGCCGCGCTGCTGCTGGCCGCCACCGCCTGCGGCTCCTCCGGCTCCGGCTCCTCGACCGGCCTCAACCCGCCCGACCTCAAACCCCTGGCAAAGCTGGGCAAGTCCGAGGGCGAGGTGAACCTGATCGCCTGGGCCGGCTATGTCGAGGACGGCTCCGACGACCCCAAGGTGGACTGGGTCACCGACTTCGAGAAGCAGACCGGCTGCCAGGTCAACTCCAAGGTCGCCGCCAGCTCCGACGAGATGGTCAAACTGATGAAGACCGGCCAGTACGACGCCGTCTCCGCCTCCGGCGACGCCTCCCTGCGCCTGATCGCCTCCGGCGACGCCGCCCCCGTCAACACCAAGCTCGTACCCAACTACAAGGATGTCTTCAGCGGCCTGAAGAACGGCGCCTGGAACTCGGTCAAGGGCCAGATGTACGGCATCCCGCACGGCCGCGGCGCCAACCTGCTGATGTACAACACCCAGAAGGTCAGCCCCGCACCCACCTCCTGGTCGGCCGTCTTCGACGACGCCGGGAAGTACAAGGGCCATGTCACCGCGTACGACTCGCCGATCTACATCGCCGACGCGGCCCTGTATCTCAAGGCCACCAAGCCCGAGCTGAAGATCAAGGATCCCTACGCGCTCGACCAGAAGCAGTTCGACGCGGCCGTCGCCCTGCTCAAGCAGCAGAACGCGGACATCGGCGAGTACTGGAGCGACTACCTCAAGGAGATCTCCGCCTTCAAGAGCGGCGACTCCGTCATCGGCACCAGCTGGCAGGTCATCGCCAACCTGGCCGCCGGCGAGGGCGCCAAGGTGAAAGCCTTCGTGCCCAAGGAAGGCTCCACCGGGTGGTCCGACACCTGGATGGTCTCCGCCAAGGCCAAGCACCCCGACTGCGCCTACCGGTGGCTGAACTGGATCGTCTCCCCGAAGGTCAACGCCGAGGTCGCCGAGTACTTCGGCGAGGCCCCCGCCAATGCCAAGGCCTGCGCCCTGACCAGCGACAAGAACTTCTGCACCACCTACCACGCGGCCGACGAGAGCTACTGGAAGAACATCGCCTTCTGGAACACGCCCATCGAGCAGTGCCTGGACGGCCGCACCGACGTCAAGTGCGTGCCGTACGCCAAGTGGGTGCAGGCCTGGACCGAGATCAAGGGCTGACCCATGGCCCTGCTCACCCGGACCGCGGGGGCGCTGCACCGGCGCCCCCGGCTCCGCCTCGCCCTGCTGCTGACCGCCCCGCTGTTGTGGCTGGCATTGCTCTATCTCGGCTCACTGGCCGTGCTGTTCGTCTCCGCGTTCTGGACGACGGACTCCTTCACCTCCGAGGTCGTCAAGGTCTGGTCGACCGACAACTTCCACGAGCTGTTCACCACGCCGGTGTTCCGGCAGGTGATTCTGCGCAGCGTCGGCGTCGCCCTCGCGGTGACCGCCCTGTGCGCGGTGCTCGCCTTCCCGGTCGCGTTCTACACCGCCCGCGTCGCCAAGCCGAGCCGGCGCCCGCTGCTCGTGGTCGCCATCCTCACGCCGCTGTGGGCGAGTTACCTGGTCAAGGTGTACGCGTGGCGGCTGATCCTGTCCGAGGGCGGGCTCGCCGACTGGCTGCTGAAACCGCTCGGGCTGAGCGGGCCGGGCTTCGGACTGCCGGCCACCGTGCTGACCCTGACCTACCTGTGGCTGCCGTACATGATCCTGCCCATCCACACCGCGCTGGAGCAGCTGCCCGACAACCTCCTCGACGCGTCGGCGGACCTGGGCGCCCGTGCGGGGCGGACCTTCCGGTCCGTGGTGCTGCCGATGGTGCTGCCGTCGGTCGCCGCCGGGTCGGTGTTCACGTTCTCGCTCAGCCTCGGCGACTACATCACCGTGCAGATCGTCGGCGGCAAGACCCAGCTCATCGGCAACCTCGTCTACGCCAACATCGAACTCAACCTGCCCATGGCCGCAGCCCTCGCCACCGTCCCGGTCGTCGTCATCGTGCTGTATCTGCTGGCGATGCGGCGGACGGGGGCGTTGAGCAGCCTCTGACAACAGGATGCTATGTCACATGTCACACATGACACTCTCCCGGCCCGCCCGAGTCGCCCTGCGCCTCGCCGCCGGCCTCGGCTTCGCCGTGATCTACGTGCCGTTGCTGCTGGTCCTCGTCAACTCCCTCAACCCCGACCGCAGCGCGAGCTGGCCCCCACCCGGCCTGACCACCCGCTGGTGGTCGGCCGCCTGGCACAGCTCCGGCGCCCGCGACGCCCTGTGGACCTCCGTGAAGGCCGGGCTCGGCGCCACCGCGATCGCCCTGGTGCTCGGCACGCTGATCGCCTTCGCGGTCGCCCGGTACCGCTTCTTCGGCCGGGACGCGCTCTCCTTCGTGGTCGTCCTGCCGATCGCGCTGCCCGGCATCGTCACCGGCATCGCCCTCAACTCGGCCTTCAGCGCGGTCCTCGAACCCCTCGGCGTCGGGCTCGGCCTGTTCACCGTGGTCGTCGGGCACGCCACCTTCTGCGTCGTGATCGTCTTCAACAACGTCGTCGCCCGGCTGCGCCGCACCTCCGGCAGCTACGAGGAGGCGGCGGCCGACCTGGGTGCCGACACCTTCCGCGCCTTCGCCGACGTCACCTTCCCGCTGGTGCGCTCGGCGCTGCTCGCGGGCGGGCTGCTCGCCTTCGCGCTCTCCTTCGACGAGATCGTGGTCACCACCTTCACCGCCGGTCCGGGCGTCCAGACCCTGCCCCTGTGGATCTTCGACAACATGACCCGCCCGCAGCAGGCGCCGGTGGTGAACGTGGTGGCGGCGGTGCTCGTCCTGCTGTCCGTCGTCCCGATCTACGTCGCGCAACGGCTCTCGGCGGACACGGCGACCGCCAGCCGCGTCTGAGAACGGCGAGCCGGGAAGCCGAGCTTCGGCTGCGTGTGCTCCTGCCGTCGCCCCCGAACCCAGGCGCCGCGACAGCCACGGAGACTGGCGCGCTGCCGCCCAGAGGGACCTTTTCAACCGCACGCTCGGACAGCTCCGCCACTGCCTCCGGCACCGCGAGCCGTTCGACGAACAGACCGCCTTCCCCGTTCGGGCCGCCGGCGCGGCCTGACGGCAGACCACGTCTGCGATGCCGTCCCTCTCGCAGAGACGGGAGACGTATGACCGAGCCGATCGCCGGATGGATCTGGGGCCGGAACCGGCGTGCCTTCCTCGAGTTGCTCTCCCGCTACGCCGGATACGCCTTGGACGGAACCGAGTGGGACACCATCGAAGCCGGCGGCCAGGAAGTGTCCGTCAGCGTCACAGGAGCAGACACAAGTGAGCTCCGGCTCCGCACGGACACCCTCCTGTCCGCCTTCGCTGGCGTCTGACCACCGGTCAGAGCACCTAGAGTTGCGAAGCCCCTCCGTCGACAGGGAACTCCGTTCCCGTCGAGAAGGTCGCACCGAACGCCAAGTAGGCCACCGCGGCGGCCACTTCCTCGGACATCCCCAGTCGCTGCATGGGGTTGGTGCTCCGGTAGGTGTCCTTCATCGTCTCGACGACGTCGGCGGGCAGGGAGCGGTCCAGGATGCCGGTGTCGATCGGGCCGGGGCTCACGGCATTGACGCGCACCTTGCGCGGCAGCAACTCGCGGGCCAGGGTGCGCGTCATCGACCGCAGGGCCGCCTTGCTCGCCGAGTAGACACTGAGCGCGTCGAGGCCCAGGACGTTCACCACCGACGTGGTGAGGACCACGCCGCTCCCCTCGCGCAAAAGCGGCGCCAACGCCTGCACCGTGAAGTACGGGCCCTTGGTGTTGATGCCGAACAGCGCGTCGTACATCTCCTCCGTCGTCGCGTCGAACGGCGCGGACGCAGTGACACCGGCGTTGACGAACAGCGCGTCCACGGTGCCGAAGCACTCGCTGACCGTACCGGCCAGCGCCTCGATGTCCTTCAGGTCGGCGGCGTCGCTGCGGACGGCGACCGCCTTGTCCCCCAACTGCTCCAGCGCGGCGTCCAGGGTGGACCGGGTGCGGCCGGTGATCAGTACGCGCGCCCCACCGTCCGCGAACAACCGGGCCGTAGTCAGGCCGATACCGCTGCTTCCACCCGTGATCACGATCTTCTTGCCGTCGTAAGTGCTCATGCCCTCAACCCAAATATCCACCCGCACCCCCTGTCCAAGACCTGTTCCGTATGCCGTCATGTCCCAGGCGTATGAAGACATGCGACGTACCCTGGGCGAATGGACGTCGATCTGCGGCTCGTGCGCTATTTCACGGTCGTGGCGGAGTACGGCAACTTCGGCCGGGCCGCCACCGAGCTGCACCTGGCGCAGCCGTCGCTGAGCCGTCAGATCCAGCGACTGGAGGCTCGGCTCGGTGTCCGGCTTTTCGACCGTTCGCCGCAGGGCAGCAGCCTCACCGACGCCGGTCGGGCATTCCTGCCCAGGGCCCGGACACTGCTCCAGGAGGCCGAGCAAGCCGCTCGCACGGCCAGGGCAGCCGCCCAGCCCCGAACCGTCACCATCGGCTACGCCGAAGGACTGGTCATCACCGCCTGTGTGCAGGAACTACGCCGCCGGCACCCTGACGGCCAGGTCCGCACCCGGCACCTCGACTGGCGGGACATGCACGCCCTCGCCGAGAGGCGGGTCGACGCACTCGTCGCGTACAGGCCGCTGTCCTTCCCCACGGACGGCTTCCGGGTGACCAAGCTCCACGAGGAGTCGCGGGTTCTCGTCACGTCGGCCGGACATCGTCTGGCGAAAGAGAAGGCTGTCAGCCTGCGGACCCTGTCGGCCGAGGAACTGGTGGCCTGCGTCAGCACTCCGGTCGTCTGGAGCACGCCCAAGCCGGTCGGCGACCGTCCGGCACCACCCCCGCCCGCGATCGACGACAGCTACGAGGACAAGCTGGAACTCATCGCGACCGGCCACTGTGTCGCGATCTTCCCTGCCGGCGACCGACGCGCCGCTGCGCGCGAGGACATCGCCCTGGTGCCGGTCATCGACATCGATCCCTGCGAGGTCGTCCTCGTCACGCGCGCAGACGACCCCAACCCACTGCTCGGACCTCTGGAAGACGTCGCACGTGCATTGCTCGGCACCACCTCCCGACGGGAGAACAGCGAACCGTCGGTCAACTGACCCCCATTGCCTCTTCTTCGAGTTCCAGCTGTCGAAGGGGCCGGGGCGCCGGTTGGACCGCCCCTCGGCAGCGGCGGGTGCCGCTTACGCAAGCAGCTTGCGTAAATTACGCTACTCTTGCGTGCATGACGCGACGACTTGCGGAAGTAGCCAAGAAGGTCGGGGTCAGCGAGGCCACGGTCAGCCGGGTGCTCAACGGCAAGCCGGGGGTCTCCGAGGCGACCCGGCAGGCGGTGCTCTCGGCCCTCGACGTGCTCGGGTACGAGCGCCCCACCCAACTGCGCGGCGAGCGCGCCCGGCTCGTCGGTCTGGTCCTGCCCGAGCTGCAGAACCCCATCTTCCCGGCGTTCGCCGAGGTCATCGGCGGCGCCCTGGCACAGCTCGGGCTCACGCCCGTGCTGTGCACCCAGACCAAGGGCGGGGTCTCCGAGGCGGACTACGTGGAGCTCCTGCTGCAACAGCAGGTCTCCGGCGTGGTGTTCGCCGGCGGGCTCTACGCCCAGGCCGAGGCGCCGCACGACCACTACCGGCTGCTCGCCGACCGCAACATCCCGGTGGTGCTGGTCAACGCGGCCATCGAGCACCTCGGCTTCCCCGGCGTGTCCTGCGACGACGCGGTGGCGGTGGAGCAGGCCTGGCGGCACCTCGCCTCCCTGGGGCACGAGCGCATCGGCCTGGTCCTCGGCCCCGGCGACCACGTCCCCTCGGCGCGGAAGCTGGCGGCGGCGCGGGCGATCGGCGACGTGCCGGACGAGTTCGTGGCCCGTGCGATCTTCTCCATCGAGGGCGGCCACGCGGCCGCGTCCCGGCTCATCGACCGCGGTGTCACCGGCATCATCTGCGCCAGTGACCCCCTCGCCCTGGGCGCCGTCCGCGCGGCCCGCCGCAAGGGGTACCAGGTGCCCTCCCGGGTCTCGGTGGTCGGTTACGACGACTCGGCGTTCATGAACTGCACCGAGCCCCCGCTCACCACCGTCCGCCAGCCCATCGAGGCCATGGGCAGAGCCGCCGTCGAGCTGCTCAACGCGCAGATCGGCGGCACGGTCGTACCGGCGGAGGAGCTGCTGTTCGAGCCCGAACTGGTCGTCAGGGGGTCGACCGCGCAAGCGCCGAAAGCCTGAGCCCAGGAGATCCCATCCACTGTCGAATAATTACAGATTCTGCGTGACATCTTGCGCGGCGGTGCTGCCGGTGCTTGAGTGTGCGGCGCCCACCGGTCCCGGTGCGGCGCCCAACTGCTCCTGTTCTGGGGGGTCCACCGATGTCCAGCACCGGGTTCCGCCGTGCTCTCGTCGCGATCGGCGTCTGTTCCTCACTCGCGCTCTCCGCCACGGCCTGCGGGTCGGGCGACGACGACGCGGGCAGCGGCAGGACGCGCATCACCGTCAACTGCGAGCCGCCGAAGAGCGCCAAGGTCGACCGGTCCTTCTTCGACCAGGACATCGCCGACTTCGAGAAGAAGAACCCGGACATCGACGTCGTCGCGCACGACGCGTTCCCCTGCCAGGACCCGAAGACCTTCGACGCCAAGCTCGCCGGCGGCCAGATGGAGGACGTGTTCTACACGTACTTCACCGACGCCAAGCACGTCGTGGACATCAACCAGGCGGCCGACCTCACGCCGTACCTCAAGGAACTGAAGAGCTACGACACCATCCAGAAGCAGCTGCGGGACATCTACACCGTCGACGGCAAGGTCTACGGCATCCCGCGCACCGGCTACTCGATGGGCCTGATCTACAACCGCAAGCTCTTCCAGCAGGCAGGCCTCGACCCCGACAAGCCGCCGACGACCTGGGACGAGGTCCGCGCCGACGCCAAGAAGATCGCCGCCCTCGGCAACGGCACCGTCGGGTACGCCGACTACAGCGCGCAGAACCAGGGCGGCTGGCACTTCACCGCGGAGATGTACTCCCAGGGCGGTGACGTGGTGTCGGCCGACGGGAAGTCGGCGACCGTCGACACCCCCGAGGGCCACGCGGTCCTGCAGAACCTGCACGACATGCGCTGGACCGACGACTCGATGGGCAGCAAGCAGCTGCTGATCATCAACGACGTGCAGCAGATGATGGGTTCGGGCAAGCTCGGCATGTACCTCTCGGCGCCGGACAACATCCCGATCCTGGTGAAGGAGAAGGGCGGCAACTACAAGGACCTCGCCCTCGGCCCGATGCCCGGCGGCAAGGGCACGCTCATCGGCGGCGACGGCTACATGTTCAACAAGAAGGACACCCCCGCCCAGATCCGCGCCGGACTCAAGTGGCTCGACTCCATGTTCCTCACCCCCGGTGACGGCTTCCTCGGCGACTACGCCCGCGCCAAGAAGAACAACGCGCCCGTCGGCCTGCCCGAGCCCCGCCTGTTCACCGGCGCCGCCGACGCCAAGGACCAGGCGGTCAAGAAGGCCAACGCCAACGTGCCGGTGGAGAACTACCAGGCGTTCCTCGACGGCAACCAGTCGCTGCAGATGAAGATCGAGCCGCCGGACGCCCAGCAGATCTACTCCGTCCTCGACGGCACCGTCTCCGCGGTCCTCACCAAGAAGGACGCCGACATCGACCAGCTCCTCAAGGACGCCAACGACAAGATCGACGGCATCCTGGCCAGGGGCTGACCCGTGACGACCAAGACGGCCGCGCGACGGCCCGCCCCGGCGGCGGCCGACGCCCGCCAGACCCCGGCGCCGCCCCCGGCAGGGGACCGGAGGCGGCGCCGGATCACCGAGCAGGCCCGCGCCTACGGCTTCCTGCTCGGCGGACTGATCTGCTTCGCCCTGTTCTCCTGGTACCCGGCGATCCGCGCCGTCGTGATCTCCTTCCAGAAGTACACGCCGGGCTCGTCCGCCGAGTGGGTCGGCACCGCCAACTTCACCCGGGTCCTGCACGACCCCGAGTTCTCGGCGGCCTGGCGCAACACCCTCACCTTCACGCTGCTGGCCCTGCTGATCGGCTTCGCGATCCCCTTCGTCCTCGCCCTGGTCCTCAACGAACTGCGGCACGCGAAGGCGTTCTTCCGGGTCGTGGTCTACCTCCCGGTGATGATCCCGCCGGTGGTCAGCGCCCTGCTGTGGAAGTGGTTCTACGACCCCGGGGCCGGCCTCGCCAACGAGACGCTGCGCTTCCTGCACCTGCCCACCTCGAACTGGACCAACGGCACCGGCACCGCGCTGATCTCCCTGGTGATCGTGGCCACCTGGGCCAACATGGGCGGCACCGTCCTGATCTACCTGGCCGCTCTCCAGTCCATCCCCGGCGAGCTGTACGAGGCCGCCGAACTGGACGGCGCGAATCTCCTGCAGCGCGTCCGGCACGTGACGATCCCCCAGACCCGGTTCGTCATCCTCATGCTGATGCTGCTTCAGATCATCGCCACCATGCAGGTGTTCACCGAGCCGTTCGTCATCACGGGCGGCGGCCCGGAGAACGCCACGGTCACCGTGCTCTACCTGATCTACAAGTACGCCTTCCTCTATAACGACTTCGGCGGCGCCTGCGCACTCAGCGTGATGCTCCTGGTGCTGCTCGGCATCTTCTCCGCCGTGTACCTGCGGCTGACCCGGTCCGGGGAGGACGGATGAGCAGCGCCACCCGCACCCTGATCTCGCCCGCGACGCTCGCCCGTCCGCGCGGGAGGGCGGTCTACTGGAGCGTCTTCACCGGTGTCGTCGTCCTCTTCGCGCTCGCCTTCCTGTTCCCCGTGTACTGGATGGTGACCGGGGCGATGAAGTCGCCGGACGAGGTCGCCCAGACCCCGCCCACCCTCATTCCCCAGCACTGGCACCTGTCCGGCTACACCGACGCCTGGGACCTGATGCAGCTCCCGGAGCACCTGTGGAACACGGTGGTGCAGGCGGCCGGTGCCTGGGCCTTCCAGCTCGTGTTCTGCACGGCCGCCGCCTACGCCCTGTCGAAGCTGAAGCCGGCCTTCGGCAAGGTGATCCTCGGCGGCATCCTGGCCACCCTGATGGTCCCGGCCCAGGCGCTGGTCGTACCCAAGTACCTGACCGTCGCCGACCTGCCGCTCATCCACACAAGTCTGCTCAACGACCCGCTCGGCATCTGGCTGCCGGCCGTCGCCAACGCCTTCAACCTCTATCTCCTCAAGCGGTTCTTCGACCAGCTGCCCCGCGACGTGCTGGAGGCCGCCGAGATCGACGGCGCCGGAAAGCTGCGCACCCTCTGGTCCGTGGTCCTGCCCATGTCCCGTCCGGTCCTCGGGGTCGTGTCGATCTTCGCCCTGGTGGCGGTCTGGCAGGACTTCCTGTGGCCGCTGATGGTCTTCTCCGACACCGACAAGCAGCCCATCAGCGTGGCCCTGGTCCAGCTGTCGCAGAACATCCAGCTCACCGTGCTCATCGCCGCGATGGTGATCGCCAGCATCCCGATGGTCGCGCTGTTCCTCGTCTTCCAGCGGCACATCATCGCCGGGATCAGCGCGGGCAGCACCAAGGGCTGACGGCCCCTCCTCCGACAGAAAGGTTCGCCCAGTGGGACAGCCCAGCCATGCCCCGAAGGACCACGAGGACCACGAGGACCACGACTGGTGGCGTTCGGCCGTCATCTACCAGGTGTACGTCCGCAGCTTCGCCGACAGCGACGGCGACGGCACCGGCGACCTCGCGGGCGTCCGCGCCAGGCTGCCGTACCTCGCCGAACTCGGCGTGGACGCACTGTGGTTCAGCCCCTGGTACCCGTCACCCATGAAGGACGGCGGTTACGACGTCGCCGACTACCGGGCCATCGACCCGGCCTTCGGCACCCTCGCCGAGGCCGAGAAGCTCATCGCGGAAGCCAGGGAGCTGGGCATCCGGACGATCGTCGACATCGTCCCCAACCACGTCTCCGACCAGCACCCCTGGTTCCAGGCCGCGCTGGCCGCCGGACCCGGCAGCCCCGAGCGCGAGCTGTTCCACTTCCGCCCCGGCCGCGGCCCGAACGGCGACCTCCCGCCCAACGACTGGCCCTCGCAGTTCGTCGGCTCCACCGAACCGGTCTGGACCCGGCTGCCCGACGGCGACTGGTACCTGCACCTCTTCACGCCCGAACAGCCCGACCTCAACTGGGCCCATCCGGCAGTCCACCAGGAGCACGAGGACATCCTGCGCTTCTGGTTCGAGCGGGGCGTCGCCGGCGTCCGCATCGACTCGGCCGCCCTGCTCGCCAAGGACCCGGACCTGCCCGACCTGGCCACGCACCCGCACCCCCACCCCTTCGTCGACCGCGACGAACTCCACGACGTCTACCGCTCCTGGCGCGCCGTCGCCGACGCCTACGACGGCGTCTTCGTCGGCGAGGTCTGGCTCCCCGACGCCGAACGCTTCGCCCGCTACCTGCGCCCCGACGAACTCCACACCGCCTTCAACTTCTCCTTCCTGTCCTGCCCCTGGGACGCGGCCCGCCTGCGGACCTCGATCGACACCACCCTCGCCGAGCACGCCCCGGTCGGCGCCCCCGCCACCTGGGTGCTGTGCAACCACGACGTGACCCGTACGGCCACCCGGTACGGCCGCGAGGACACCGGCTTCGACTTCGCGGCCAAGGCCTTCGGCGTCCCGACCGACCTCGCCCTCGGCACCCGCCGGGCCCGCGCGGCCGCCCTGCTGTCCCTGGCCCTGCCCGGCGCGGTCTACATCTACCAGGGCGAGGAGCTGGGGCTGCCGGAGGCCGAGATCCCGGTCGACCGCATCCAGGACCCGATGTACTTCCGGTCCGGCGGCACCGACCCCGGCCGGGACGGCTGCCGGGTGCCGCTGCCCTGGGCGGCCGGGGCGCCGCACGCGGGCTTCGGCTCGCGCGAGGAGCCGTGGCTGCCGCAGCCGGCCGGCTGGGCGTCGTACGCGGTCGACCGGCAGCAGGACGACGCGGACTCCGTGCTCGCCCTCTACCGGCGCGCCGTCGCGCTGCGCCCGCGCTTCGGCGACGGCCCCCTGACCTGGCTGCCCGCCCCCGAGGGCGTCCTCGCCTTCACCCGCGCCGACGGCGTGACGTGCGTGGTCAACCTCGCCGCCGCCCCCGCCGAACTCCCCGCCCACTCCCGACTCCTGCTCAGCAGCGGCCCGCTGGACGACGCCGGCCGGCTGCCGCAGGACACGGCGGCCTGGCTGACGAGCTGAGCCGCCCGGACGTGCGCTGCCTGCGGCTCACCGTCACCGTCAACAAGGGCCGGCCGACGGGCCGGTTCAGCGAAGTGGACGCGTATCCGACTTCGTGACCGGGTCTTCCTCCCGGGGAACCCCGCGCTTCGCCGCCTGGATCTGCTCGTAGACGTGGGTCCGCAGTTCGGCGAAGCGCGGGGCGACCCGCGTGTGCAGCTGGTCGCGGTCGTCCGGCAGATCGACCTTCAGCTGCTCGCGGACGACGGTCGGGGAGGCGGACAGGACGATCACCCGCTGGCCCAGGTAGACCGCCTCGTCGATGTCGTGGGTGACGAACAGGATCGTGATCCCGCGCTCCCGCCACAGCCTCCGGACCAGGTCCTCCAGATCGGCCCGGGTCTGGGCGTCGACGGCGGCGAACGGCTCGTCCATGAGCAGCACCCGGGGCTCGTAGGCGAGGGCGCGGGCGATCGCCACCCGCTGCTGCATACCGCCGGAGAGCTGCCACGGGTAGGCGCCGGCGGCGTCCGCGAGACCGACCGAGCCGAGCGCGTCGGCGACCAGCTCCCTGCGTCGCTCGCGTGGCAGGTGCTTCTGCTTCAGCGGGAGTTCGACGTTCTCGGCGACCCGCATCCAGGGGAACAGGCTGCGGCCGTACTCCTGGAGGACGAACGCCATCCCGGGCGGTGGCCCGGTCACCTTCCGCCCCTCCAGGAGGACTTCACCGCCGGTCGGGGTGAGCAGGCCGCCCATGCACTTCAGCAGGGTGGTCTTGCCGCAGCCCGACGGCCCGACCAGGCAGACGAGTTCACCCGCCGCCACGGTGAAGGTGAGGTCCCGCACCGCCTCCACGCGGCGGCCGGATCCGTCGTAGACCTTCTGCAGACCGCGTACGTCGAGCATGGACCGCCCCTTCGCGAGGTTCATTCAGGACCGCCGGGTTGTCGCGCGCAGCCCGTGGTACCAGCCGAGCACGCGCCGCTCGACCACCTGGAAGACCACCGACAGCGCGAAGCCGAGCAGGCCCAGCAGCAGGATCCCGGTCCACATGTCGGGGATCGCGAACTCGCGCTGGAACTGCACGATGGTGAAACCGAGCCCGTTGCTGGCCGCGAACATCTCGCTGATGACCATCAGGATGATCCCGATCGACAGCGCCTGCCGCAGGCCCGCGAAGATCTGCGGGCTCGCCGAACGCAGCACCAGCGTACGCAGCCGGGCCACGCCTGTGATGCCGTAGGAACGGGCCGTCTCCGCCATCACCGGGTCGACCGCCCGGACGCCCTCGACCGTGTTGAGGAGGATCGGCCAGACGCAGCCGCTGGCGATCACCACGATCTTCATGGAGTCGCCGATGCCCGCGAACAGCATGATGACCGGGACCAGGACGGGCGGCGGCACCGCCCGCAGGAACTCCAGGACCGGTTCGCACACCGCCCGCACCCGCCGGTACGAGCCGATGACCGTGCCCAGGGCCACGCCCACGACGGCCGCCGACGCGTATCCGGCGAGCAGCCGCAGCACACTGCGCAGCAGGTCGTCGCGGAGCCGCTGACCGGTCCAGACGTCCGGGAAGGTCTTCAGGATCGTGCGCAGCGGCGGCCAGTAGACGTTCGTGCTGCCGGCGGAGGCCAGCCACCACAGCGCGACCAGGACGGCGGGCAGGGCGAGGACGTACCCGGCCTTCAGCAGGACGTTTTTCACACCGCCACCTCCCCGCGCACCGACTGGTGCCAGGCCAGCGCCCGCCGCTCCACCGACCGGGCGCCCACGTTGATGACCAGCCCCAGCATCCCGGTCACCACGATCAGGGCGTACATGTCCGGCACCGCCTGCGAGGCCTGCGCGACCGCGATCTGCTGCCCCAGCCCCGGTGCCCCGATGACCAGTTCGGCGGTGATGGTGAGGATCAGCGCGACCGCGGCGGCCAGCCGGACGCCGGTCATCACGTACGGCAGCGCGGTCGGCCACAGCACGTGGCGGACCCGGGCCCAGGTGCCGAGGCCGTACGACCGTGCCGTCTCCTCGGCGACCGGGTCGACGTCCTGGACGCCGTACATCACCTGGATCAGGACCTGCCAGAAGGAGGCGTAGACGACGAGCAGGAGGACCGAGCGGAGTTCGGTGCCGTAGAGGAGGATCGCGAGGGGGATCAGGGCGACCGAGGGGATCGGGCGGAGGAACTCGATCGTCGAGGCGGTGGCCGCGCGCAGGTGCGGGACGACCGAGAGGACGACGCCGGCCACGATGCCGGCGCCGACCGCGACGGCCAGGCCCACCGCCCAGCCGGTGAGGGTTTCGCCGAGCGCCGACCAGAAGGCCCCGTCGGTGAGTTCGGTGCCCAGCGCGCGGGCGATCCGGCTGGTCGGCGGGAAGTAGTCCGCCTTGACCAGGCCGAGCCGCGGCACCGCCTCGCCGAGGGCGAGGAAGGCCGCGAGCCCGGCCGCCCCCAGCACGGCGTTCAGACCCTGCACGGGACCTTTCACGGCTTTGGTCACGGCAGCAGCTTGTCCAGGTCGGGGGCCGTCTTGAAGAGGCCGTCCTGCTCGCTGAGCTTCTCCAGCGTCTCGATCGACGAACGGTTCGCCGCGGCAGGCCACTTGGGCAGCGTCACCTCGGCCAGGACGTCCGCCGGGGTCTTGGTGTAGGTGGTGACGATCTGCCGGACCTCGTCCGGGTGCGCGTCGGCGTAGGACAGCGACTGCGCGACGGCCTCCTGGAACTTCTTCACGACGGCCGGGTTCTTCTGCGCGTACGACGTCGACGTGAAGTACATGGCCACCGTGAGGTTCTGCGCCACGTCGACCAACGGCGAGGCGATCTCGGTGGCGCCCTGGAGCTTCATGGTCGCAAGCGCGGGCTCGACGGCCATCGCCGCGTCGATCTGGCCCTTGTCGAGCGCGGCCGGCATCTGGTCGAAGGCGAGCTCGACGAAGTTCACCTTGTCCGGGTCGCCGCCCGCCTTGCGGACGGACTCGCGCACGGCGGTCTCGTTGATGTTCTTCAGCGTGTTGACGGCGACCTTCTTGCCCTCCAGCTGCTTCGGCGACGTGATGCTGCCCTTCTTCACGACCAGCCCGCCGAAGTCCTTGCCGGCCACGCCCGTCGAAGCCACGCCGTTGGCGATCGCCTGCACCGGCACACCGTTGGACCGGGCGATCATCAGCGAGGTCATGTTGGAGAACCCGAACTGGAACTGACCACTCGTCACACCCGGCACGATGGCCGCGCCGCCCTGCGCGAGTGTCGTCGACAGCTTCAGGCCGCGCTTGCTGAAGAAGCCCTCCTTCTGGCCGAGATAGAGGGGGGCCACGTCGACGATGGGGATGATCCCCACCTTGACCGTGGTGGTGACGCCCGACGAGCCGGCAGTCGACGACGAGCCCCCGGAGGAGCCGCAGGCCGCCGTGGCGAGCAGGAAGGTGCCGGCCGCGAGACCGGCGAGCAGACGACGCATGGCTCCTCCTGTGCAGACAACGGTGTTCCGACAGGCTGTGCGCACCGCGCACAGTGGTGCTCGATCGGGGGGTGCTGAGCGGGACGGTAGAACCGGCCGAAGGAGCGGGTCAATGGGCTTGGCTGACAAAATTGTTGACAGTTATCGAACCGCGCTCTCACCGTGTTCCAGGTGTCGGCCAAGTCGGACCGGGGAGGCGACGATGCCCGTGAACGCCCGCGCACCGCACTTCGTGAGGTCCTTCGAGCGCGGCCTCGCCGTCATCCGCACCTTCGACGCCGAGCATCCGGCGCGCACGCTCAGCGAGGTGGCCCGCGCCTGCGACCTGACCCGCGCCGCCGCCCGCCGCCTGCCGCTCACCCTCGCCGACCTGGGATACGTGCGCTCGGACGGCCGCCTGTTCCGCCTCACCCCGCGCATCCTCGAACTCGGCTACGCCTACCCCTCCGGCCTCGACCTGCCGCGCCTCGCCGCCCCCTACCTGGAGCAACTCGTGTCGCTGGTGGGGGAGTCGGCGGCGCTGTGCGTCCTGGAGGGGGACGAGGCCGTCTGCGTCGCGCAGGTGCCGGCCCGCCGGGTCATGGCGGCGGCCGTCGCTGTGGGGGCGCGCTTCCCTGCGCACGGTACGGCGGTGGGCCGCGCGATGCTGGCTCACCCGACGGAAGAGTACGTGCTGCTCGACGGCGACCCCGAGGACGGCGTGACGACACTGGCCGCCCCGGTCCGGGACCGGGGCGGCCAGGTGGTGGCCGGGGTGAGCCTCGCGGTGCACTCCGGGCGGATGTCCGCCACGACGGTCCGCCGCGATCTGCTGCCGCGTCTCCGGGCGGCCGTGGCGGCGATCGAGGCGGACCTGCGGATCACAGATCCAGCACCAGACGCGTCCCTCGGCACCGCGACACACAGATGAGCATGGTCTCCCCGGCCGCCCGTTCCTCCTCGGTGAGCACCGAGTCCCGGTGGTCCGGGTCGCCTTCGAGGACGTCCGTCTCACACGTCCCGCAGGTGCCCTCGGTGCACGAGTAGAGCACCTCGACCCCGGCGGCCCGGACGGTGTCGAGCACGGAGACGCCGGGCGCGACGGTGACGGTACGACCGCTCTGCGCGAGGACGACCTCGAACTCCCGCTCCTCGCCCGCCTCCTGGGCCTTCGGCTGGAACCGCTCGACCCGCAGCACGCCGGCCGGGCAGCGCCCCTCCACCGCGTCCAGCAACGGCCCTGGACCGCAGCAGTACACGAGGGTGCCGTCCGGGATGTCGTCGAGGACGGCGGCCAGGTCCAGCAGTCCCGTCTCGTCCTGCGGGGCGACGATGACCCGTTCGTCCCCGTACCGCGCCAACTCACCGGTGAAAGCCATGGATCGACGGCTCCGGCCGCCGTACAGCAGCGTCCACTCGGCGCCCGCGGCCTCGGCGGCGGCGAGCATGGGCAGGATCGGGGTGATGCCGATGCCGCCCGCGACGAACCGGTAGCGGGGGGCGGGTTCGAGCCGGAAGTGGTTCCGCGGCCCGCGCACCCGCACCTTGTCGCCGACACCCAACTGCTCGTGGACGTGGGCGGATCCGCCCCGCCCGTCCGGTTCCCTGAGCACCGCGATCCGCCAGCCGGACCGGTCCCCGGGATCCCCGCAGAGCGAGAACTGCCGTTCCAGCTCCGGCCCGAGCACGACATCGACGTGGGCGCCGGGCTCCCATCCGGGCAGTTCCTCGCCCAGCGGATGCCTCAGGGTCAGGGCGACGACTCCCTCGGCCGCCGACACGCGCTCGGCGACGACGAGTTCGGCTTCGTACAGGCTCATGGGGTGCGCTCCGGGGGCTGGTGTCCTGCGGGGTGGCCGAGCATCCACTCCCACATCTCGACCGGGTCCTGGGCGGTGTGCTCGGCTCCGCAGTGGCAGGTGCCGTGCAGCACGTCGGTGCCCGGCAGCCAGTCGATGCGGTAGATCTCACCGGTCTCGCCGGTCGGTGCGGTCACAGGACCTTCTCCACGGGCTTGTCGCCCTCCTCGACCAGCCGGGCGAGGATGCGGCGGGCGGCGAGGCCGCCCGTGTCGATGTTGATGCTCAGCTCCTGGTAGCCGGCCCGCTCCGAACCCAGCGTCTTCTGGAGGAGGTTGAGGGCGTCCACGTCCTGCATCACCACCGTGTGGTTGTTTCCCCGCAGGAACTCGGTGACCTCGGCGTCGTCCGTCGCCCAGTCCCGGGAGACCATCCAGAAGTCGTACACCTTGCCGTCCGAGGACGGGGTGATCGCATAGGTGATCTCGGTGTGGAAGCCGTTCGGGTCGCTGCCGTCGGCCTCCGGCACCACACCGACCGGCGCGATCCGGCTGTGCAGCAGATACAGGCACGGCGCGTGGTACTCGATGTCCTGCCAGCGGGTGATCCGGCCCTCGATCCCGGTCGAACGGGCGTAGAACGGCGGGCATTCGGCGTCGTCCATGTGCCGGCTGACGCGCACGATCCCGGCGCCCTCGTCGACCTCCGTGGTGATGGGCGTCTCGGCGACCTCGGGGGTGCCGATGTAGCCGCCGTGCAGGTAGGTCTCGTGGGAGAGGTCGAGAAGGTTGTCGACGAGGAGGCCGTAGTCGGCGTCGATCGGCTCCATGCCCCGCACGGTCGTCCAGCCGGGGGCGTCGAGGTGACGCGCCCGCGGTATGGACTGCGGGTCGGCGAGCGCCGGGTCGCCGATCCACACCCACACCAGGGAGTCCTGCTCGACCACCGGATAGGAGGCGACGCGGGCGGTGCGCGGGATGCGTTTCTGCCCCGGCACGTACACGCAGGCGCCGGTCCGGTCGTAGGTGAAGCCGTGGTACCCGCACACGATCCTGTCCCCGTCCAGCCCGCTCTCCGACAGCGGGTAACGGCGGTGCACACAGCGGTCGTTGAGCGCGACGGGCGTGCCGTCCTCCTCGGCCCGGTAGAACACGAGGGGCTCCCCGAGGATCGTCCGCCCGAGCAACTCCCGCCCGACCTCGTGACTGTAGGCGGCGACGTACCACTGGTTCCTGGCGAAGGTCGTCATGTGCGGCATGGCTGCGGCTCCCGTCGTTGGGTGATGGCGACATCGTCCGGAAGGGCGTCAGGGGGGCGCAACACTGCTTCCGCCTCACGGAAGGGTCGATGTAAAGGGCCTGGTCAGAGGGTTGGTCTGGATACGCCTCGGAGTTCGACCCGAGTGGAACGTGCAGCCGTGCCTTCTGTTCTTCGCCTGCGACTCGTGTCACTGCAGCTTCGATGAATTGCGAAGAGTGGCTGATTTGGTTTCTTTGTGGTGACTTCCTGGCTGTGTATGGCTGGTACAGCGGCAGAATTCGCATGGCTGCAGATCAGGGCTGGTCGTTGCCGCGAAGGGAGGGGGCGGGGTCGAATCGGGGTCGAATTAGCCTTCCTCCCGCCACGTTCGGTCGGTTGCTGCAGGTCAACAGCGTGATCAGACGTCATGCGCCTGGTCGCGTCAGCGGCTGCCGTACCCGAGGGTCGGGAGGCGGTCACCGACAGGTTCTTCGTCTGCTGGTGGTACCAGCGTGGCAGGCCGCCTACCAGGTCAATTGCGCGCCTGTGGCTCCTCGTTGAGTCAGCTAAGGGCTGTCCCGTAATCCCCGGCGGGCGCACGACGACAGCTACGGCACCTCGCAGCGTTGTCGGGCTCGCCCGAATACGCCCAGTATGAGGACGACCCTCCGCCTTGCGATGCACCGCATCTGACGCCGCGCGCTGATCCACCAGGGATTACGGGACAGCCCTTAGCCCGGACCTGGTCCGGATCTTGCCCAAGCGGGCGGCCGACAGTCGCTTGTGCCGGGCTGTCCGGCTCTCACGCTGAGACACCGCGGCGTGGAGCGTGGAACCGTCGGGCAGGTAGGCATGCCGGTGTCGACGATGGCTCTGCCAGGAAGGGTGACGACACGCGGGACGCGGTGCCGGTGTGTTCGTCGCGTTTGCCCAGGGACATCCGTTCGGCCGACATGGCGTACGTGCCAGCCGTAGGTGTGTTGACGCTGAGCGTGCGGGACTTGCCGGTGGCGTTTCCAATGCCGGACGACGTCGCTGGGCGGCGCGGCGGAGAGTGCCTGGTCGTTGGCGTTCTTGCCGTTGACGGTGAGGTCGGGCCGGCCGGCGTTGCGGTAGCGGCCGTCAGGTCTGCGGAGTGCTGGACGGACTCGGTCATCACATTCGACAACAGGGGCGTCGGCGCCTCTACCGGTACGACTCCGCGCACCATTCAGGCGATGGCGAAGGATGCCGTCACCTTCATCCGGGCGCTCGGGCTCGAGTACGTCGATCTCCATGGCTTCTCGATGTGCGGCGTGGTCGCCCAGGTGATCGCGCAGACCGAACCGCAGCTCGTCCGCAAGCTGATCCTCACGGGTACCGGCCCGGCCGGCGGTGAGGGCATCAAGAACGTGAGCCGGTTGTCCCACTTCGGCACTGTCCGTGGGCTGCTCACCCTTCAGGACCCGAAGCAGTTCCTCTTCTTCACCCGCACCGCAGGCGGGCGCCGGGTCGGCAAGGAGTTCCTGGCCCGGTTAAAGGAACGTACCCACGACAGGGGCAAGGCGATCTGGCTCACGTTGTACGGTGCTCAGCTCAAGGCCATTCATCGCTGGGGGCTGGAGCAGCCCCACGATCTCTCCGTCATCCATCAGCCCGTGCTCGTCGCGAACGGTGAGAGCGACAGGATGGTTCCGTCGCAGAACTCGGCCGACCTGGCGAGGCGGGTGCCGAACGGCGAGTTGGTGATCTACCCCGACGCCGGTCACGGCGGCATCTTCCAGTTCCACAGACAGTTCGTGCAGACGGCTCTCGAGTTCCTCGAACGGTAGTAGGCGTCGAGTGCGGTCGCCGTATGAGACGGGGGGTTGGCCTGGTGGACGCCCGGCCGCCCCAGTCCGTCGGCCGGGCGAGGGCGTGGTCGACGCGGGGACGAGCCTCGTGGCGCGCGCGATGGCGTTTCCCTTGGATGGCCGCCGTCCGCGATGATCGTGATTCCACTGGCCGTGACCGTCGCATCGGGCGGCTTCCAGCCTCGCGGCCGTTGCCCTCGGCGGCGTTGTGCGAGGCCGTGAACGGTTCCCCTCAGCGCATGAAGGAGAGGGCGTTCTCGATCCCCTGCGCCAGGACCTCGTCTGAGAACTTCTGGTCGGAGAGGGCTCGGGAGAGCTGCAACGTGCCCACCATCATGGTGAAGAGCCCGATGGCCTTGCCCCGGGCGGACTGCGGATTCGCAGGCGTCAGGCGGGCGGCGATCTCGTCCACGATGTCTCGTGCGCCGTCGGTGTAAGCCTGCCGCGTCTCGTCCCCGCAGCGGCTGATCTCGTCGAGCAGCGCGGCGGAGGGGCATCCGTCGCCGGGGTGGTCCCGTTGCTCAGGCGACAGGTAGTCGCGAACCAGGTCTTCGAGACCCTGGCGGCCGGGCCGCAGAGTGCCGTACCTCGCGACCTGTGTGCGCAGTTGGTCGGTCACGACGTTGGCGACGAGGTCGTCCTTGGATGCGAAGTGGGCGTAGAAGGCTCCGTTGGTGAGCCCGGCATCCGACATCAGAGTGGAGACGCCCGAACCGTCGATGCCGTCCTGCTTGAATCGGTGGCCCGCCGTCTCGATGATCCGTTGCCGTGTCGCCTGCTTGTGCTCCTTGGCGTAGCGCACCACGAGAATCCTCCGTTCGCTCCGTAAGGCCGATGCCTCGCAGTCAAGCCTAATCCATGACCTGATGTACGTAATATTACGATCGGCAGGCCATTCGGGTGCCGGTTCTCCGGACGGGACCCTCGGGGCCGAGTACGTATGCTTCGCCCCACTGGCTCAGTGGGACGGCCTTCAGGATGCCGGCCGAGATCAACTTCTGGAAACGGTCACTGGGGACGCCTCCGGCAGGCCGATGTGGCGGTGGAAGTCGTCGAAGCGTCGGACTCCTTGGTCGCGTCACGCGGGATCGGCAACGTCCATTTCCATGACACGGGCACGGTGCGGGCCATCGGCGCCGTTGTCGGCCAGGGCTGTCAAACCGCCCTGGCCCAGGCGCAGTTGGCAGCCCGGGCGGACCTCCTTCTTGCCCATGGTTCCAGCAACCGCATGCTCCTTTTCGGTGTGTCTCCCTCTCGAAGGTGCGAGGGAAATGCCTACGGGCGCGGTGGTGACGGCCCGCTGCTCCTCGGGGCGTCACCACCGTGCGGCGTAGGCCTGTTCCAGGCATGCGAGGGCGATGATTTCGCCCGGAGGCGCGGTCTTTCGTCAGGCGGGGAGGGTGGGGTAGTCGGTGTAGCCGGTCGCGCCGCCGCCGTAGAAGGTGGCGGGGTCCGGGGTGTTCAGGGGTGCGCCGGAGCGTACGCGTTCGACGAGGTCGGGGTTGGCGAGTGCCATGGTGCCGACGGTGACCACATCGGCCAGGCCGTCTTCGATGTCCTTGGCGCGGGTGGAGAGATCGGCACCGCCCCGGTTGAGGAGCAGCGTGGTCGGCCACAGCTTCCGGAGGGTGTGCAGGAGTTCCTCGTCGCCGCCGTGGCCGATGTGCAGGTAGGCGAGGTTGAGGGGAGCGAGGGCGCGCAGGAGGTGCGGGTAGAGCTCGTGGGGATCGCTCTCCGTGAGGTCGTTGATCTGGAAGGGGTTGCCGGGAGAGATCCGGATGCCGGTGCGGCCGGCGCCGATCTCGTCGGCCACGGCCGTGGCGACCTCCACCGCGAAACGGATGCGGTTGTCGAGGGAGCCCCCGTACTGGTCGGTGCGCTGGTTGGTGCTGGGGAAGAGGAACTGGTTGACCAGGTAGCCGTTGGCCCCGTGGATCTCGACGCCGTCGGCGCCGGCCGAGATGGCGGCCGCGGCGGCACGCCGGAAGTCGTCGACCGTCGCAGCGACTTCTGCTGTCGACAGCTCGCGCGGCACCGGCATCTCCTGGAGCCCGGACGGGGTGAACGTCTGTCCGGCCGGCTTGATCGCGGAGGGTGCCACCGGCTGCCGGTGGTGGGGGGTGTTGTCCGGGTGGGAGATGCGCCCGACGTGCATGAGCTGGATGACGATGCGTCCGTCGGCCTCGTGTACCGCGTCGGTGACCTTGCGCCAGCCGGCGATGTGTTCCTCGGTGTAGATGCCCGGGGTCACGGGGTAGCCCTGGCCGTCGGCGGAGGGCTGGGTGCCCTCGGTGATGATGAGCGCGTGCGAGGCGCGCTGAGCGTAGTACTCGGCGTTGAGCTCGGTCGGCACGCCGTCGAGGGTGGCCCGGCTTCGGGTCAGGGGGGCCATGGCGAGCCGGTGCGGCAGGGAGATCTCTCCGGCGACGGTCGGGTTCCACAGGGCGTTGAGCATGGGTGATTCCTCAGATGATGAGTAGTCGATCGCTGAGGGCGGGGGCCGGCAGTAGGTGTGATCAGCCGAGCGGGAGGACCGGGCCGTCCTGCTTGGGGCCCGATGGGGACCCGTCATGACCCCTGTCGGCCGAGCTGTGTCGGCGCGATCTATGGAATTACAATCGTAATACTATGTGGGTGTGCGGGCAGTTGCAAGCAGGAGTCGGCAGTCTTCGGGGCCTCCGAGTTGGTGTGCCGCACGGCACGGTCCGGAAGCTCGCCCGTCGTCGACCGGGCTGCGGGTCAGCCGTTCACGCGGTTTGGCCAGGGCGTCGGAGAACAGGGCGCAGGGCCTCGATGACGCCTGGGTCGTCCACCGTGGAGGGGATGGGTTCGTCGTGCCCGTCGGCGATGCCGCGCATCGTCTTGCGCAGGATCTTTCCCGAACGGGTCTTGGGCAGGGCGGCCACGACCGCGACCTCCTTGAGGGAGGCGACGGCTCCGATGCGTTCACGCACGAGCTGGACGAGTTCGTACTCGACCTGTCCCGGTTCGCGGTCGACGCCGGCCTTGAGGACGACGAAACCGCGCGGTACCTGTCCCTTGAGGGCGTCGGCGACGCCGATGACGGCGCATTCGGCGACGTCGGGGTGGGCGGCCAGGGCCTCTTCCATGCTGCCGGTGGACAGACGGTGCCCGGCGACGTTGATGACGTCGTCGGTGCGGCCCATGACGAAGACGTAGCCGTCGTCGTCGATGTGACCGCTGTCGCCGGTGAGGTAGTAGCCGTCGTAGGCGGAGAGATAGGAGGCAATGTAGCGGTCGTCGTCCTGCCAGAGCGTGGGCAGTGCGCCGGGCGGCAGGGGGAGTCGTACGACAATTGCGCCGTCGACGCCTGCGGGCACCGGTTTGCCCGAGGGGTCGAGGACACGGACGTCCCACCCGGGCAGCGGGCGGGTGGGAGACCCGGGCTTGAGGGGAGCCGCCTCGATGCCCACCGGGTTCGCGACGATGGGCCACCCGGTCTCGGTCTGCCACCAGTGATCGATGACCGGGATGCCGAGCAGATCGCTCGCCCAGTGATAGGTCTCGGGGTCGAGGCGCTCACCGGCGAGGAAGAGGTGGCGCAGGCCGGTCAGGTCGTGGTCCGCGGTGAGCGTTCCCTTCGGGTCCTCCTTGCGGATGGCCCGGAAGGCGGTGGGCGCCGTGAACATGGTCTTGACCTGGTACTCGGCGGCGACGCGCCAGAACTGGCCCGCGTCCGGTGTGCCGACCGGCTTCCCCTCGTACAGGACCGTCGTGGCTCCGACGAGCAACGGTGCGTAGACGATGTACGAGTGCCCGACGACCCAGCCGACGTCGGAGCCGGTGAACATCGTCTCGCCCGGGCCCACGTCGTAGACGGACCCCATCGACCAGTGGAGGGCGACCGCGTAGCCGCCGCAGTCACGTACGACTCCCTTGGGCTTTCCGGTCGTTCCGGACGTGTAGAGGATGTAGAGGGGATCGGTGGCGGCGACGGGAACGCAGTCGGCGGGCGGTGCGGCGGCTACCAGCTCGCCCCAGTCGAGATCGTCGGGACCCAATTCGGCCGTCTCCTGCGGGCGTTGCAGGATCACGCTCTTCTCCGGCTTGTGGGCCGCGAGTTCGATCGCCCGGTCGAGCAGGGGTTTGTACGCGATGACACGCTTGCCCTCGATGCCGCAGGAGGCGGAGACGACCACCTTCGGAGCCGCGTCGTCGATGCGCAGGGCGAGTTCGCGCGGGGCGAACCCGCCGAAGACGACCGAGTGCACCGCGCCGATACGTGCGCAGGCCAGCATCGCGACAACGGCCTCGGGGACCATCGGCATGTAGATCACCACACGGTCGCCGTGCTCGACACCGAGCCGCGAGAGCGCCCCGGCGAACGCCGCCACCTCGTCCCTCAACTGCACGTAGGTGTAGGTGCGCCGGGTGTCGGTCACCGGTGAGTCATAGATGAGGGCAGCCTGTTCGCCGCGGCCGGCTTCGACGTGCCGGTCGAGCGCGTTGAAACAGACGTTGAGCCGACCGTCGGGGAACCAGCGGTAGAAGGGGGCGCCAGAGGAGTCCAGGGCGCGTCGTGGGGTGACATCCCAGTCGATGCCCTCCGCCGCCTTCAGCCAGAAGCTCTCCGGGTTCTCGGTACTGGCGCGGAAGACATCCTCGTACGTTCCCATCGCGCACTCCTTTGTGGCATCAAGGGACGGTGGTGTGGCTGTGTGCGGAACCGTGTCGGACACAAGTACCGCATGCCGGCCGATCTGGTCGAGCAGGATGCCGGCGACCGGCGGTCCGGTCACCGGCATCGCGGTGGTGCGGCGGTCCGGCCGACAGGCCTCTCCGCCAGGTGCGGCTTGAGCTCACGCGCCGAGGTGCTTGCGGAGCCACTGACCCATCTGCTGGATCGCCTCGTCCACCTCGGGTACGCGCCCCGCGCCCAGGACGAACGAGTGCTGTCCCTCAGGCAGCGGGTGGACCTCGGAAGTGACCTTGAAGTCCGCGAGGCGGCGGCCGAGTTCGGCGCCGTCGTCGGCGAGGGTCTCGTACTCGCCGTAGTGGACGACCGTGGGCGGCAGGCCGGTCAGATCGGCGTTCACGAGGCTGATCGCGGGGTCGGCGAAGTCCACTCCGGGATCCTGGAGCCAGGCTGCTCGGAAGAGTTCGAGGGTGTTCCTGCTGAGCATCTTGTCGTTGTCCTCGTTCTCGTCCACCGACGCGTTCTGGATGGTGAGGTCGGTCCAGGGTGAGACGCTGACGATCGCGCCCGGGGTCGCCTCGCCCTGCGCGAGCAGGCGCAGCGGGAGCAGCACCGCGAGGGTGCCGCCGATCGAGTGGCCCGTGCTGCCGATGTTCCGCGGCTCGTAGCCCTGCGAGAGCAGCCAGCGGTAGGCCGTCTCGGCGTCGTCGAGCTGTGCGGGGTAGGGGTGTTCGGGCGCCAGGCGGAAGTCCACGACGAGGGAGCGGGCGCCGGCGGCCTTGGCGATGTGGCCGGCGGCCTTGCGGTCGGAGTGCATGGAGGCGGTGACGGATCCGCCGAAGTGGAAGTGGAGCAGTGCCTTGTCGGGGTCGGCGCCCTCGGGGATGGCCCAGAGGGCGGGGACGCCGCCCGCGTCCACCTCGGCGTAGGTGACGCCTTCCGGCTCGGTCGACGCCTTGTGGTTCGAGTCCACGATGTCGCGGATGACGGCCAGGTCGAGACCGGGTGTCGACGACTTCGCGCTCACGCTCGCGAGGAACTCCGCGAACTCGTGTGCCTCTTGGCTTACTGTCATGGTGCTGCTCCTCGTCGGGCGGGTGCCGTGCCGCGTTCCCCCGCGGCGGGCGGGTCGATGTACTGGTCCTGACGCTAGTAGCTGAGTATAAGAAAGTAAACTCAGGTGAGTCGGAGTCACCTGATGGATGCGCGGAGGCCCATGACGGGGCATCGGGCATGGATCCTTCAGGGCGCCTGCCGGGCGGGTCGCGACCTGTGGACCGGACCGCCCGGGGCCGGTGGGGCGAGTGCGTGCGACGCGCCTGTGGGCGGCGCCCGCGCCGGCGATCCGGGGATTCTGCCGCCGCGTCCAGCTTGGCTTCGGTGCGGTCGCGTGGCGGTGGGTGCGGGCGCGACAGCAGGGCGCCAGTGCGCCCTGCCTGCATCGCGCGGGCTTGCCTGCCTCGGCCGGCCGTACCGGTAGGCCTGTCGGCTTGCCGAGCAACTGGTCAGGCCGACGGGATCGGCGGCGATCCGGCCGCCGGACTGTCCTGTGTCCGCGACCGTGGAGGCGCACATGACTTCATGGATGAACAGGCGCGCTTGTCGCAGTCCTGGGACCCGTTGGGCTGGGCCGTCATTGCACACCAGGCATCAGCGACTGCACGGGTGCTACTCCTCGAGGAACTGAATGGCGTGCTTCAGGAAGCGCTCGGGGTACTGGAACTGCGCTCCATGCCCGGCATCGGGGTAGATCAGCAGTTGCGCGTTGGGGATGTTCTGGGCGAGGTGCCAGGAGTTGATCGAGGCGATCATCACGTCGTTCTCGCCGTTGAGGACCAGCGTCGGCTGGGTGATCGCGTTCAGGAAGGCATAGGGATTCTCGCCCGGCAGCGGTTCTGCGTAGGCGACAACCGCTTCGAACTGTGCCTGCGCGACTGCGGGCGAGCTTGGCGTGTCCTGGTCGGCCCGCTGGTGACGTCGCTCCCAGAAGGCCCGGCCCGCTTCGACCGCGGCTTCCGAGCGGCCGAAGAACAGGAAGAGGAAGTCCTCCAGGGTGGGGACCGGATTGAGCGCGTACTGAGGCACCTGGGGGTCGCTCGTCGGGTCCCCGCCGCGGAGGCCGGTGCCGAGCAGGAGGAGCTTGCGTACCAGCTGGGGGTGGCGCAGCGTGACCTCCTGCGCCTGGTAGCCGCCGAGTGAGAAGCCGAGCAGATCGACCTGCTCCAGTCCCAACGCCCGGATGACGGCGGCGATGTCGTCGGCCATGTCCTCCATCCGGTTGCGTGGGGTGCCCGAAGACGAGGCGATGCCGCGCCCGTTGAACAGGATGACCTCGCGGCCTTCGGCCAGGCCGTCGGTGAGCAGCGGATCCCAGTTGTCCATTCCGCCGCGGAAGTGCTGGAGCAGGAAGATCGGGACGCCGGAGGGCTTGCCCCAGCGTCGGTAGGCGAAGCGGTCGCCGTCGACCTCGATGTACTGGGTCGGTGCGGTCGCGTGGGTGTCACTCATGGTCTGGCCTCTCTGGAACAGGTAAGCAATAGAATGACGATCGTAATTCAATAAGTCAAGACCTTTGATGTCGATCGACATCTATGTGCGCTTGATCGTCGAGCGTCAATTGAGGAAGGGGCGGCCGATCGTGCGGGTCACCAAGGCGCAGGCAGAGCGCAACCGTGCCCACATCGTCGCGACAGCCGCCAGGCTGTTCCGCGAGTGCGGCTACGACGGTGTCGGTGTGGCGGAACTGATGGCGGCCGCCGGGTTCACGCATGGCGGTTCTACAGGCACTTCCGCTCCAGGGCCGACCTGATGGCCGAAGCGTCCGCAAGCGGGCTCGCGCAGACCGCGGAACGGGCGGAAGGCCTGGACCCCGCCGAGGTCGTCGAGCGCTACGTCTCGAGGGAGCATCGCGACGGGCGCGGTGACGGCTGTACATCGCGGCCCTCAGCGGCGACGCCGCACGCCAGCCGGCGGACATCAGAACAGAGTTCGCAGCCGGGATCGAGAACCTGCTGACGGCCCTTCAGGCTCAGGGTGATACGCCGGGGGATGCGGACCAGCGCGCGACCCGCACCATGGTGATCGACATGCTCGCCCACTCGGTCGGCGCGGTCATGTTGTCGCGCGCATGCCCCGACGGTTTTCCGCTGGCGGACGAAATCCTCGATGTCTGCCGCGCGGGGATTCTTGCATCACTGACACACGGCGATGTCGACGGGGCGGAGGCGGGGGCCCGGAAGCCTGACCGCAGCCGAGTGGTCTTGCCGCGTTGCGCGGCGCGGATCGCGGCGACGTACCCGCTGTTCCGGCGCCGAGGGCGACGACGCCGTAGTGCGTGCTCATGAAGTGCCCCCTTTCCGGGGGCTTGATGGCTGGCTCGTGGAGCGAGCGGTCATGCGGCGCGGTGGTGGGGCGCCAGGGTGGCGTGGATCTGGTCGCGGATGTCGGCGAGGACGGCATCGTCGCTGCGGTGCAGATACAGGGTGGCGGTGGTGCTGATGTGGATGATCGCGGTAATCACCCGTGCCAGCGTCGCCGCGTCGGCTGCGCCGACGTGCTCGTCGCGGGTGAGCAGGCCGGTGATGCCGTCCTCGAGGCGGCCGGCAAGGGCCAGACCCGCTCGCCGGTAGGGCTCGGCCGGGTCGCCGAAGACGAGTTCGTGCAGGTATGTGCGGCCGTTCTCGATGTGCTCCCTCACGCACTCCACGACGGGACGGATGAGAGCGATGACCCGCTCCAGCGCGCCCTGTCCGACGGCGGTGTTCGCGGCGGCGAGGCCGGTATCGACGGCGGCGGCGAACTTCTCGTTCTGCACCATGATCAGCAACTCGGCCTTGGTGGACGCGTACAGGTAGAGCGTCCCGATCGCGACATCGGCCCGGCGGGCGACCTGCTGCGTCGTGACCTTGTCGACGCCGTGTTCGGCGAACAGCTCGCGGGCTGCGGTCATGATGCGCTCGCGCTTGTCCTGTTTGGCCCTCTCGCGGCGCCCGATCGGCATGTGACCGCTTCCCATGGGGACCTCCCTTGACAATATTTCTGAGTGGACTCATAGTTGAGTGTACTCGGATTGGCCGGGCGGGGCGAGACCCCGGATGTCGCACCGAGTTGGGCGATCCAATCGCAAACATGGATAAACCAGACAAATTCTAGGAGTGGCGCCCCATGAGAGCGTTCGTCGTCACCAAGTACAAGGAGCCGCTGCAAGAGGCGGAAGTCCCCGAGCCCACCGTCGGGGAGCACGACGTACTGGTCCGGGTGGAGGCCGCCGGGCTGAACCCGCTGGACGAGAAGATCCGCGCCGGTGAGTTCAAGCAGATCCTGCCCTACAAGCTGCCGCTGATCTTGGGCAACGATGTCGCGGGCACCGTCATCGGCGTCGGGACGGCGGTCCGCGGCTTCAAGCCCGGAGACGAGGTCTACGGCCGGCCCGACCAGGACCGCATCGGCACCTTCGCCGAACGCATCGCCGTCGCGGAGGGCGACCTGGCGCTCAAGCCCGCATCGATCAGCATGAATGAGGCCGGCTCGCTGCCGCTGGTGGCGCTCACAGCGTGGCAGGCGCTGGTGGAGCGCGGGAAGGTGCGGCCCGGGCAGAAGGTTCTCATCCACGCCGGCGCCGGCGGGGTCGGTTCGATCGCGATCCAGCTCGCCGCGCACCTCGGTGCGAGCGTCGCCACGACCGCCAGCAGTTACAACGCGCACTTCGTGCGCGCGCTCGGCGCGGACACGGTGATCGATTACCGCACCCAGGACTTCGAGCAGCTCCTGACCGGCTACGACCTGGTGTTGGACAGCCTCGGTGGGGAGACTCTCGAGAAGTCCCTGCGGGTGCTCAAGCCCGGCGGCAAAGCCATCGGGATCGCCGGTCCCCCGGAGCCCACTTTCGCGCGCGAGGCCGGCCTCAACCCGCTGCTGCGCCTGGCGGTCGCCGCCCTGAGCCGCAAGATCCGCAAGCAGGCGAAGAAGCTCGGCGTGACGTACGAGTTCCTGCTCATGCGCGCCAGCGGCGACCAGCTCCGCCAGATCACCACCCTCATCGACCAGGGCGTGGTGCGCCCAGTCGTGGGAAAGGTGGCCGGCTTCGACCAGACCCCGCAGGCGCTGCAGTCCCTGTCCCAGGGCGGCATCCGCGGCAAGGCCGTCATCGGCAACAGCTGACCCGCCGCAACCGCGACGGGCGACACGAAACACACAGCGACACAGAACACGCAAGGAGAATCCGTCATGAGCAGCACCGACATCCCGAACGAAGCCGTCATCACGTCCTATGCGAAGGCCCCGGCCCGCACCGTCAGTGCCGGTGGCGTCACCTACGCCTACCGCGAGCTGGGACCGAAGGGCGGCATCCCCGTCGTCTTCTTCGTCCACCTCGCCGCGACCCTGGACAACTGGGACCCCCGCATCATCGATCCCATCGCGAAGGGCCGTCACGTCATCGCCTTCGACAACCGCGGTGTCGGGGCGTCCACCGGCCAGGTGCCGGACAGTGTCGAGGCGATGGCCGACGACGCCTACACCTTCGTCAAGGCGCTCGGGTACGACAAGATCGACGTCTTCTCCTTCTCCCTCGGCGGCATGGTCGCCCAGGCCCTGGTGGTCAAGCATCCCGAGCTCGTCCGCAAGCTCGTCCTCACCGGCACCGGGCCCAAGGGCGGCAAGGACATGGACAAGGTCGCCCGAGTCACCTACTGGGACATCCTGCGTGCCACGTTGACCCGTTCGGACCCCAAGGAGTTCCTGTTCTTCAACCGCAACGCCACCGGCAAGCCCGCCGCACGCGCGTTCGTCAACCGGCTCAAGGAGCGCACCGTCGACCGCGACGCGGACATCAAGACCAAGGCGTTCCAGACACAGCTGAAGGCGATCAAGAAGTGGGGGCGCTCCGCCCCCGACGACCTGTCGTCGATCACGCAGCCCACCCTCATCGCCAACGGCGACAACGACCGCATGGTGCCGTCGGTCCTGTCGGAGGACCTGCACCGGCGCATCAAGGGCAGCGAGCTCATCATCTACCCCGACTCCGGGCACGGCGGCATCTTCCAGTACCACCAGGAGTTCGCCCCCGTAGCGGTCGAGTTCCTGGCCCGATGACCACCACCTGACCAGGAAAAAGGGGCAACATCATGAGCACGTCACCGGTCGCTGCGCCCCCGGAAGTGAAGAAGCCTCTCACCTCCTCGATCCTGCTGTGGGTGCGCACCGACCAGCCCCGCCAGACCGGCATGGACCACTGGAAGGGCCCGCACTCAGGGATCATCTCCGCCACCCCGGGCCTGGACGAGTACCGGCAGATCCACCTCGCCGAGCACAACCCGGGCCTGTGGCCGGCCATCGACGGGGTCCAGACCGCGATCCCCGCCGACCGGAAGATCGACGGCGTCGCGGAAGTCACCTTCCAATCGGTGCTTGCACCCCTGAAAGGGCGCAAGCAGACGAAGCTGGCCTACGCCGACGAGATCAACGTGTTCCGCCGCACCCTGCTCTACGCCGGCCCGCCGAACTCATCCCGCTGGTACGACGTCGCAGGCCCCGGACAGACGGTCGGTGCCCGCGCGCTGATCTACCTTCGCCGCAGAAACGGGGTCGTCTCCGGCGCCTTCCGGAAGTTCGTCAACGAGCAGCTCGCCCCCACGCTCGCCGGCACCGGAGCGCTGACGGAACTGCGCACGCAGACGTTCCTGCCCTGGAGCGAAAAGCTCTGGGACACCCCGGACGTCGCCCACGACAACCCCCACGACCAGCACTTCCACGCCTCGGTCAGCCTCGGGTTCGCCGACACCGCAGCACGGGACGCCTTCTTCACCGGCAACGCGATCGAGGACCTGTCCAACCGTCTGGCACCGCAGGTCTCCGCGATCCACGCCTACGACGTCACCGCCGCCCTCACCTACGTCAGGAACGGCGACATCCTCCCGCACTACGAGGAGTGAGCGGCGCGGGCTCTGCTCAGCAATGCATCCGCGCCATGCTTCCCCGCCCTCCTCGCGCCCCCGTAGCCGTCTGACACTCCTCACACATCCGAATCCGTATCCGGAGCCAGCCATGAGCGAGCACAGCCCCATCCGTTTCGAGCGCACCTCACCGCAGATCGCGAAGATCACCTTCGCCAACCCGCCCGTCAACCTCATCACCGGCGAGACCGTCCTGCGCCTCATCGAGATCGTCGAAGAACTGGCCACCGACCCGGACATCCAGGTCGTGCTGTTCGACAGCGCCACCCCCGACTTCTTCTACAACCACTTCGACCTGGCTGCCGCCGCCGACTTCCCCGCCCCCGAGGACCCGGAAGCAGTGCCGGCATGGACGAATCTGGTCCTGGAACTCTCCAAAGCGCCCTACATCACCATCGCGGCCATCCGGGGACGCACCCGCGGTGGCGGGAACGAGCTCGCCCTCGCCCTCGATCTGCGCTACGCCAGTCGTGAGAAGGCGATCTTCGGACAGCCCGAGGTCGGCAGCGGACTGCTGCCCGGCGGTGGCGGCGCCGAACGCCTCCCCCGGGCCATCGGACGCGACCGCGCCCTGGAAGCCATCCTCACCAGCGACGACTACGACGCCGACACCGCCGAGCGCTGGGGCTGGGTCACCCGCGCCCTCCCCGACAGCGAACTCGACGCCTTCGTCGGCACCGTCGCCGCCCGGCTGGCCTCCTTCGACCGCACCTCACTCGCCTCGGCCAAAGCCCAGATCAACCGGGCATCCCTGCCCCCGGACGCGGACCTGGTCGCCGCGTACGGCGAGTTCGCCCACTCCCTCACCCTCCCCGGTTTCCTCACCCGGGCCGCAGGCACGCAGGCCCTCGCCGAACAGGCCGGCATCGACTTCGAATACCGTCTCGGGCACCACATCGGCGTCGCCAACCAGCAACGCTGACACCCGGCAGGAAGCGAGCACGTACGCAGCAGATGCCGCGGCCGTGCTCGCTTTGTCGCGAGTCCCATCTGGGTCGTCGTACGCCTGCCCGATGGAGGAGGGGAACGATGGCGCGAAGCCCGGTCACCATCGAGGAAGACCGACGGATCGGGGCTGCTGCGGACGCGGTGCGGTGTTCGACGTCTTCCGTACCGTGGTCCAGGGCTCACCACCCAGTGGCGCGGTTTGTACGCCGACAGGGCTGCGGGTGGTGTCGGGGAAGTGTCCTTGGCGGTCGCTGGGCGACTGCACCGATGGTGCCGGGCTGCTGATCGATCGGACTGCTGCTTGGGCCGACTGCCGATACGACGGTGCACGCCTCCGCGATGCCGGCACACCGTTCGAACCCCATGGATCAAGCGGTCCCGACGTCAGGACATCACATCGGGACCGAAGGCGAGGTTCAGGCGTTCGTGCCGCGCAGGTCCGGGTAGAGCGCCTCGACCGGGCCGCTCAGAGCCGCCTTGACCCCCTGGGTCAACTCGTCGGCCAGGACCTCGTACTCGCCGGCCTCGACCGCGTCGTAGACCGTCGTCACCAGCTGCGTCGGCAGCATCTTGGGTCCCTCGGCGTGCGCGGCCATGTCGGTGTCGACGTAGCCCATGTGCACACCCGTCACGTGGACGCCCATGGGTGCGAGCTCGATGCGCAGAGAGTTGGTGGCCGACCACAGTGCGGCCTTGGACGCGCTGTAGGCGCCGCCGAAGGCGTACCAGCTGGCAACGGAGTGCACGTCGATGAGGATTGACCCCTGCTTGGCGGCGAGGATCGGTGCGAAGGCGCGGGCAAGAAGAACTGGTCCGAAGAAGTTCGTCTCCATGTTCGCCCGGATGTCCGCCTCGGTGACGTCCAGCAGGCTCGCGCTCGGCGGGGTGGCGCCCGCGTTGTTGACGAGCACGGTGACGTCCGCCGCGGCGGCGACGGCCGCGTCGATCGACGCGCGGTCGGTGACGTCAAGGGTCAGGGGGACGATGCGTTCGTCGTCCCAGGCGCGGGGGGAACGGGCGGTGGCGTAGACCTTGGCGGCGCCGCGAGCCAGGGCGTCGTGGACGAAGTGGGTGCCGATGCCGCCATTGGCGCCGGTGACGAGGACGACTGCTCCATCGAGGGAGGGCATGGGTGTTCCTTCGTTCCAGGGGGATGTGAGGTGCGTGGCTCTGCACGGGTGGAGCAATGACTGCTCGCCCTGTCGTGGGAGAATGAGCACAGCCATATTCGAGCCCACGCGGTGGCGAGTGTAATCATAACTGACTGCAGTCATAATCTATTCCCGGAGGACACCGCCATGTCTGTCGCCCCCCGGCCGGTCGGACGGCGCGAGCGGAACAAGCAGGAGAAATTCGACCGCATCGTCGCTGCCGCGACGGAGTTGTTCGCCGAACACGGCGTCGATGAGGTCACGACCCAGCAGATCGCCGACAAGGCCGACATCGGCACCGGGACCCTGTTCCTTTATGCCAAGACCAAGGGCGAACTCCTCCTGCTCGTGCAGAACGCCAAGTACATCGAAGCGCTCGAGCAGGGCCGGGCCGACGCCGAGACCGTCCCCGGCGTGCTGGACGCGGTGATGGCGATCGTCCGGCCGATCGTGGAGTGCAATCGCACCCAGATCGACAACGGACGTACCTACCTGCGAGAGATGGTCTTCGGCGACCCCGAGGAGCCCCGGCACGGTGCGGCACTCGCCATCGTCGCGCAGACCGAGGAGGCCGTCGCCGCCGTGCTCCGCCGAGACGAGCGGGTCGCAGAGGGCGACGCCGCGACGCTGGCACACATCGTGTCCGCCGTGATGTTCCTCAGCATGGCGGTGAGCGTGAACATCGCCTTGAGTGTCGAGGAGATCGTGCAGGACATCCGGGGGCAGGTCGACGTCCTGCTGCCTCGCTGAAGTGCGGCCGCACTCCGTCCCAGGCGATCATCAGGATGGTTTTCGGCTACGCCATGGCTCTGATCCCGACCGCCGCGACCGGGCGGCGGCTGTGGTTCGATCGGCGGGATTCCACCGCACCTGCATCTCGCCGGCGTTCACTCCGGAAGCAGTTCATCGGCCCGTTCGGCGACCTCTTGCCGTAGCGCGGCCCACAGGGCGCGCACGGCGGCGTGTGTCACCGTCTCCCGGCGGACGGCCAGGGTGATGGGGAGCCGGATGTCGATCTCGTCGGGGAGCAGCCGGCGCAGTTGCCTCCGCTGGGTCAGGAAGGCCGGAAGGACGCCGATGCCGGCTCCCTGCCGGGTGGCTTCGAGTTGGGCGAAGACGTTCGTCGAGGAGAAGGGGGGCATGCCGGGAAGGTGGCGCTCGATGTCGAGGTCGCCGACCTGCAGCATGGACTCGATGTAGAAGATGAGCGGGTGCTCGCGCAGCTCCGCCAGCGACTTCGGCCGGCCGTATTTGGCCAGGTAGTCGTCGCAGGCGTAGAGCCCCAGCGTGTAGTCGGTGAGGTGCTCGGTCACCAGGCGGCTGCTGGAGGGAACGCCGATGACTACGGCGAGATCGAAACCGGACGGGCGCAGGGCGAGCTGCCGTGTCGCGGTGATGAGTTCGACCTGGAGCTGGGGGTGGTGGCGCACCCGTACGAGGGCGGGCGTGACGAAGGCGGTGCCGAAGCCGTCGGGCGCGCTGACGCGCACCGTGCCGTGCAGGGACGGCGAGTCCTGGCCCTCCACGGTGTCGACGACGCGGTCGATGGCCTCCTCGATCACGCGCGCGCTGTCCGAGATGGCTCTTCCGATCTCCGTCAGCGTCCATCCGTCCGGGCCGCGTTCGATGAGGCGCAGGCCGATGCTCTTCTCCAGCGCGGCGACACGGCGTGACACGGTGGTGTGGTCCACCCCGAGTGCGTCGGCGGCTGTCACCAGGCGTCTTTTCCGGACTAAGAAAACGATCACGATTCGGCGCCCTTTAGCGCGCGAGGAAGGTGGCCCTCGGGGAGGATCGGAACGGCCAGTAGCAGGAGCGGTCAGCTGTCAGTGAGCTGGTTCGGAACGCGGCCGGAGGCTCAGAGCTCCTGCAGATCCGGGATGTGGTTGTAGAGGGTGCCGGGGCTGACCCCGAGGAGCTTGGCGATCGAGGTAATCGAGTTCTCGGGGTTGGGCAGTATGTCGCGGGCGGCGCGGATGATCTCGGGGCCACGGTGGGCCGACCGCCGACCCGGCCGCGGGAGCGTGCGGCGTCCAAGCCCTCGCGGGTGCCGGAAACGATCGGCTCGCGGATGAACTCGGCGAGCGCGGCGAAGACGCGGAAGACGAGCCGGCCGCCGGGGTGGTGGTGTCCAGGGACTCGTGCAGCGAGCAGAACCCGATCACCCGGCGGCGCAGCTACCGACCATGTTCCCCAAGTCCTTGAAGGAGCGGCCGTAGCGGTCGAGCGCGGGGACCACCAAGGTGTCGCCGACGGCGAGGAAGGCGTGGTCGGCCTTGAGCTCGGGCCGGAGGTCGTCCTTGCCGGACTTCTTGTCGGCGAAGATGCGTCGGCACCCGGCGGCGGTGAGTGCGTCGATCTGGCGGTCGAGCTTTTGCCCGCCGGGTTCCCGGATCCGAACTTGGAGTGCACACAGATTTCTTGCCATAACTAGTTTGTGATGCAAAGCTGACGGCATGACAGACGCATCGACGTCCTCTCCGGGCACTCCCCACGAAGTCCTCGCAGGCCTCGGCGACCTGACCCGCCAGGTCCGTGCCGCGCAGCGCGGCACCTGGTTCCCCCTCCTGCTGCTGGGCGTTCTCACACTGGGCGGGATCCTGGTCGGCCGCTTCACCTTCGCGGTCGAGACCGTTGCCTGCCCAGCGGGTGAAGCCGCGGGCAGCGGCTGCACCCTGGTCACGCAGGGCTCGGCGGTCTACTGGCCCCTCGGTCTCGCCCTGGCCTACGCCGCGACGGCGTTCTTCTACATCCGCCGCTCCCGCAACCGCGGCGTCGGGACCCGGGTCCGGCCCTACGTCCTGACGGGGATCGTCTTGGTCGCCCTGGCGAGTGCCACCGCGATGTGGAGCCTGCGACACGGGATGCCACAGCTCGGCGAACCACTCGACTTCTGGGGCCTGCACCTCGACCCCGCTTCCGAGGTGACGAGGTTCCTCGAACGGCTCGCCGGGAGCGCCATGGCCGTCGGGCTGCCACTGCTGGTGCTGGCCTGGGTGGAGCGCAGCCTCGCCTTGCTGCTGCTCGCTGTGGTGTACCTGGCCATCGAGCTGGTGCCGCTCACCACCGGCTGGTCGGGGATCCCGTTCACCTCGCCGTGGTCCGCTCTGCCCACCTTCGGCATCCCCGGCGTGCTTCTCCTGCTCGGTGCCCTCGGTTTCGGCCTGGCCGAGCTGTCCGGCAGGCGCAACGCGTCATGACCGATCAGCCCGAGCAGCACCCCGTCACCGGCCTGGACGACGTGGTCCACCAGCGCGTGCGCCTGGGCATCCTCACCGTTGCCCACCAGGCGCGCCGGGTCGAGTTCGGCTTCTTGCGCACGGCGCTCGGCCTCACTGCCGGAAACCTCAGCCAGCATCTGTCCGTGCTGGAGAAGGCCGGGCTGGTGGAGATCGAGAAGGGCTACGAGGGCAAACGTGCCCGCACCTGGCTCTCCCTCACCCCCGCGGGGGACCGCGCCCTGCGGGACGAGGTAACCCAGCTCAAGCGACTCATCCACCAGATCGAGCACGGCAGCTCAGCCCAGAGTTTTGATCCGCGTCCCGGCGAACCGTGGTGAGCCGTGAGCGGCTCCCGCCGACGTCCGGCGGACCCGGACAGCACGCCGAACATCGTCCAAGAAACCCAGGGAGGACACGTGACCATCACACCGGTCACCACGACGGACATGACGCGCCGTCGCATGCTCGCAACCGCACTGACAACGGGGGTCGGGGCCGCCGTGCCGATCAGCGCAGCGCGCCAGGCGTGGGCGGCTCCGACCGCCCCCGGTCTGTCGCGGCTCACGCTGTCCAAGCCCACCGGGCCGCACCCAGTGGGCACGGTGCCGCTCCACCTCGTCGACACCTCGCGTCCGGATCCTGCGGCCGGCCCGGGACATCCCCGCGAGCTGATGGCCAGCGTCTGGTACCCCGCTTGCAAGACGAAGGACCTGCCGCGTGCTCCCTGGATGACCCAGGGTGCGCTGCGGGCGATTCTGGCGGACGTCGGCTTCCCCCTCGATCCCGCCCTCGGCCCACTCACCGCCGCACACATGGGCGCACCCGTGCACCAAACGGACCACCGCCTGCCCGTCCTCGTGTACTCGCACGGCGCGGGCAGCCATCGCGGCGACCACACCATCATGGTCCAGGAACTCGCCAGCCACGGCTACGCCGTGGTCACCGTCGACCACACGTACGACGCGTTCAGCGAGTTCCCCGACGGCCGACTCACCGTGCCGGCAGAGGCCCCGCCGTTCCTGGGTCCCCGGGACTTCGCCACGGACCTCCGGTTCGTGCTCGACACCGTCGAGGCCATGGCCGCCGGGCACAACCCCGACGTCGACGGCAGGCCACTGCCCCAGGGACTGCCCGGCGCCCTCGACCCGAGGTGCATCGGCGCGTTCGGCTGGTCGAAGGGCGGCACCGCCACCGCGCTCACCATGCTTGCCGACCAGCGCGTTGGCGCCGGGCTCAGTATCGACGGTCCGATGCAGCCGACCATCACCACCGACCTGGACCGGCCGTTCATGATGATGACCGCCTCGTTTAGCCGGGCTGCCATGCCGGACGTCGCCGAGTTCTGGACACACCTTCGCGGTTGGCGGCTGAACATCCAGGCCGACGGGGCCATCCACCAGACGTACGGCGACGACGCGACACTGATCCCGCAAGCGGGCAAGGTCCTCGGCATGACGAGCCAGCAGATCCAGGACATGATCGGCACCCTCGATCCGGCTCGGGCGGTCCGGATCCAGCAGGCCTACCCGCTCGCGTTCTTCGACCGACACCTGCGACACCGCCGGGGACATCTGCTCGACGGCCCGAGCGCGGCCTTCCCAGAGGTGAAGTTCATCCCGTAAGAAGCGTCGGGCCGCGCATTGCGCGGTCCGCCCAAGACTCCCAGGAATGCCGTCGCCATCCGGGCGCGGCCTTCGCAAGGCCGGCTGTCCGCGTCCGCGCAGCCCTTCCGTTGCGCGATTGGCGCTCCTATCACTCGCCGTCGTCCTCCCCGCCGGTCGAGGGTTCGCGCAGCGGCCTGCGGCCGGCCTCCTGCGGACGGAAAAACGCATGGCGGCCGAGGAAGTTGATGTGGTCAAACTGCAGCGGTGACAGGCGAGCCAGCAGGTCGTCGGTGCCGGGGAAGCCGCCAGCGGAGAGTTGCTTGACCGCCCGTCCAGGTAGAGGCTTTTCCACAGCACCACGGCGTTCAGGGCCAGTCCCAGCGCGCCGAGCTGGTCCTCACAGTCGGGGCAGCGGGCGCGACATGCTCCGCTGTTCTTGCCGAAAGGGCCGCCATGGTTGCCAGCCTTCCCTCCCGCGGATCCTGCGCGTCGGCGGCGGTGCCGTCGGCGAGCTGGGTGACGTCGTTGCAGGGTTGGGCCTGCACCGCCCCTTGCTGGTGACGGACGCGTTCCTTGCCGGGACGGGTGTGGCGGAACGTCTGATGTCGACGCTGAGGGATGCCGGGCTACAGCCGTGCCTGTTCGCCGGCACCGTCCCGGATCCGACGACCGACTCGCTCGAGGCGGGCCTGGCCGTGCTGCGGGAACACGGGGCGGACTCGGTGATCGGGTTCGGCGGCGGCAGCCCGATGGACACTGCCAAGGCCCTCGGCCTGCTGGGCGTCCAGGGCGGCCGGATGCGGGACTACAAGGCCCCGCACACCAGCCTCGGCCCGGCGCTTCCGGTGATCGCGGTCCCGACCACCGCGGGCAGCGGCTCGGAGGCCACCCAGTTCACCATCATCACCGACAGCGCGACGGACGAGAAGATGCTCTGTCCGGGGCCGGCGTTCCTGCCGGTCGCCGCCGCCGTCGACTTCGAACTGACCCTGTCGATGCCGGCCCGGCTGACCGCGGACACCGGTGTCGACGCGCTCACCCATGCCGTCGAGGCGTACGTGAGCCGCAAGGCCAATCCGTTCTCCGAAGGCCTTGCCCTGAACGCGATCCGGACCATCGGCCGCCACCTCCGCCGCGTCTACGTCTACGGCGGAGACGTCGAGGCTCGCGAGGCGATGATGCTCGCCGCGACCCAGGCCGGCATCGCCTTCTCCAACTCCAGCGTGGCGCTCGTGCACGGCATGAGCCGTCCTATCAGCGCTCACTTCCACGTTGCCCACGGTCTGTCGAACGCGATTCTCTTCCCCGCGGTGACGGCGTTCTCCGTGCCCGCCGCCGAGAGCCGGTACGCCGACTGCGCCCGCGCCCTCGGAGCCGCCACCGACGGCGACAGTGACGCCATGGCCGCCGAGAGGTTCGTGGAGGCGCTCCGTGACCTGTGCAAGGATCTTGAAGTGCCCACCCCTCGGGCCCACGGCATCGACAAGGACGAGTGGTTCCGCCTGTTGCCCCTCATGGCAGAGCAGGCGCTCGAGTCCGGATCCCCGGCCAACAACCCCGTCGTACCCACCACGGACGAGATCCAGGAGCTCTACGCCCAGATCTATGCCTGACACCCGGCGAGTGAGGAACCGTGATGGCCAGGACAGTCAGGTCCACGCGGAGTGCGAGATGACGAGCCATGACTGATACCGCTGCGGTCGCGGTTCTCACCGACGTGCACCGAGGCGTCGGCCGGATCCTGCTGAACCGGCCCAAGGCGCTCAACGCCCTGACGACGAGCATGGTCGGCGCCATCGACGGCGCACTCGCCGCACGGGAGCACACCCGCCTGTCCGCTGTGGTGCTCGCCAGCACCAGCACGAAGGCGTTCTGCGCCGGCGGAGACATTCGCACGATCCGAGAGCACAGCCTTGCCGGGGATGCCGCGGCCAGTGAAGGGTTCTTCGCCTCCGAATACCGGCTCAACGCCCGGATCGCCGAGTATCCCGTCCCGATCGTGTCGCTCATCGACGGCCTCTGTATGGGTGGCGGTCTGGGGCTGTCCGTCCACGGCGGCTTCCGCGTCGTCACCGAGAGCGCGGTGCTGGCGATGCCCGAGACCGGGATCGGGTTCTTCCCGGACATCGGGGCCAGCTACTTTCTGCCGAGGCTGCCCGGCGCGATCGGCATGTACCTGGGACTGACCGGGCACCGGCTCGACGCGGCCGACACCCTGTACACGGGGCTGGCCACGCACTTCGTCCCCAGCGACCGGCTCGCCGCGGTCGCGGACGCTTTGGCCGACAGCCCCGGTGACCCGGTGGACGTCGTCCTGAACCGTCTTGCCGGCCGTTCCCCGGTGGCGGAGAGCAGGCTGGCGGACGTACGCGGTGACGTGGACTGGGCGTTCGGTGCGCCGACCCTCGGCGAGATCGAGAAACGCCTGCACCACCTCGACGCCCCCTGGGCCGCAGCAGCGCTGGCCGCCCTGGAGGGGGCCTCGCCGCAGAGCCTGGAGATCACTCACGCCTTGCTCGCGCGGGGCAGGCAGTACACGTTGCGCGAATGCCTCGCCATCGAACTCGCTCTCACCCGCACGACCATCCGCACGCCGGACTTCCTGGAGGGCGTCCGTGCGGCCCTGGTCGACAAGGACCGCAGTCCCCACTGGCAACGCGCGTCGCACGGCGGACGGACGCTGCAGTCCTGAGTAATTCCGCGGGGTCGGGAGGGACGCGGAGCCGTCCACGGCGCCGGTGCCTGGTCGATGCAAGCCTGTCAGGCCCTGTCCGTCATGAGCGTCGATGACCGCGAGCCGTAAGGGGGTTTCGCCTGGCGCGGTGAAATCTCCGTCTCTCCGCCTCGGCGGGCTCGTGACCCAGCCTGACGCGCAACGGGTGCGAGGTATCGACCACGGTTCGGGGCGGCGTAGCGGCCCGGCCTGATCTCAGTCGCCGTCGGGCACCATCGAGACCACGACCTTGCCGGCCTTGGTGCGGCCCTGCTCGACGTACGCCATCGCCTCGAGCGTCTGGTCGAACGGGAAGGTCCTGTCGACGACCGGGCGGAGCTTCCCGCTGTCGTAGAGGGCGCTGAGCTTGCGCAGCTGGGAGCCGTCGGCCTGCATGAAGAGGAACTGGTAGCGCACGCCCAGCGCCTTGGCCTGCTTGCGGACCTTGCGGCTGAGCGTGTTCATCACCAGGCCCATGAACGAGGGGGCGCCGAGCTGCTTGGCGAACCCGGCGTCCGGCGGGCCGACGACACCGATGGCCAGACCGCCGGGCCTCAGCACCGTCAGGGACTTCTCGAGGTTTGTCCCGCCCAGGGAGTCCAGCACCAGGTCGTAGCCGGACAGCACCTTGGAGAAGTCTTCCTTGGTGTAGTCGACGACGACGTCGGCGCCGAGGCTCCTGACCAGCTTCTCGGTGTCGGTGCCAGTCGTCGTCGCCACTGTGGCGCCGAGGTGCTTGGCGAGCTGGATGACCGTCGATCCGAGGCCACCGGCACCGGCGTGGATGAGTACCTTCTGGCCCGGCTGCACGCGGGCGCGGTCGACGAGGATCTGCCAGGCAGCCAGGGCCACCAGCGGTACTGCGGCTGCCTCTTCAAAGGTGAGTGAGGCCGGCTTGGGCGAGACGTCGTCCTGGTCGATCGCGATGAACTCCGCGAAACCGCCGATCCGCAGGTCGCGGGGACGGGCGTAGACCTCGTCCCCCACTTCGAAGCCGCGTACGGCGGAACCAACACGCGTCACGACGCCGGACACGTCGTGGCCGAGGGTGAACGGAAGCCTGTACTTCAGGAGTTGCTTGAACTCCCCGTTGCGGACCATCTTGTCCAGCGGGTTGATGCTGGCGGCGCTCACTCTGACCAGGACGTCGCGGTCCCCGACGGTGGGCTCGGGTACCTGTGCGGCGCGGGCGCCGTCCTTGCCGTACTTCGCGACGACGAATGCCTTCATGCCGGCCGCCTTTCTGGGAGGCCCCGCTTCGCGTGCGCGGCCGGGTTGATGTGCCAGTTGTGACGCTACTTGCTGGGTATAGGAAAGTAAACTTAGGCGAGGTTAGTATCACCCCATGGATGTGTGGACCGAAGCTCTTCAGGACTCCGGCATGGACCCCCGTCTCGACCGGGACATGTCGAACTGCTCGATCGCGCGGACCCTTGAGGTCGTGGGGGAGAAGTGGACGATCCTGATCCTCCGTGAGGTCTGGTACGGCTCGTCCCGCTTCGGTGACTTCGAACGCGTCCTGGGCTGTCCTCGCAACCTGCTCGCGGCGCGACTCCGGATGCTGGTGGAGGAAGGGATCCTGGCCACCGAGGCCTACAAGGAGCCGGGTGCGCGGAGCCGGCCGAAGTACGTGATCACCCCGAAGGGCATGGATCTCGTACCGGCCGTGATGGGGCTCCTGCAGTGGGGCGACCGGTATCGCGCCGATCCGGAGGGGCCGGCCGTGCTGACGCGGCACCGTGGGTGCGGCGCGCACGTCAACGTCCACGTCCGCTGCGAACAAGGCCACTCCGTGCGGGAGGAAGACATCGAGAGCGTTCCTGGGCCCGCTTTTCGCATGAAGGCCGCCGAGTGAGCTGAACGCGGTTGCATCGGGCGATCGGCGCGACGTCGCCGGCTGTGGACGAGGGTGCCGGGTGGGGGGCCTCAGCCTCTCGGGGTGTGCTCGCTCCGTCTGGCCCGGGCCTGGTGGAGGCGGACCTTGGTGCGGTTGCCGCAGCGCGCCATGGAGCACCAGCGGCGGTTGTGGGCAGGGGAGCGGTCCAAGAAGCGCAGGGCGCAGGTGTCCGCGCCGCAGACGCGTACGCGCCGGATCTCGGCGGACAGAAGTAGATCGACGGCATCCTGAGCGACGAGCGCCAAGGCGACCGCGGGGTGGGTGGCCAGCTTCGCGGTGCCGGCAGGCTCCAGGCGTCCGTCCGTGATGGCGATCTGCAGGGCGGGGCGCGGGGCCTCCGCTGCTGATCGGTTGAGCATCATGATGTCGTCGGCTGCCGGCAGACGGCCGTCGGCGCCCGCCAGCACGGCCCGGTCGACGACCTCGCGCAGTCGGCGGCCCGACGCCAGGGTGGCGGCAGTGGCGGGGTGCGGGGGGTCCGGTGCGAGCAGCCCGGCCTCGTGAAGCCAGAGGACCAGGTCGCCTGAACTCCGGAGTGTCTCCGTCGGCGATGTCCGCCAACGGTCGCGCAGGGTGTTGACGAGGTCCAGGCAGACCCGCCCGCCGTCCCAGATCCACATGTCGTCCGTTGCCACGTCCCTATTCTGCACGTTAGCTTAACCATCTAAGAGGGTTAGTGCGTGCGAAGGAGGCGGATCCATGGGGCAGCCGACAGTGGCGACCGGAGTGAGTCAGGTGGACGGGGTCCGTCTGCACTACCTCCGCGCGGGCTCCGGCCCTCTGCTCGTCCTGCTCCACGGCTGGCCGCAGACCTCCGACTGCTGGCGGCCGGTGCTGGCGGATCTCGCTGCCGACCACACCGTCGTGGCACCCGACCTGCGCGGCTACGGCCTGAGCGACAAACCCACCACCGGCTACGACAAACGGCGGATGGCCGCCGACATCGCCGGCCTCGTCGAAGTCCTCGGCTTCGAGAAGGCCGCGGTCGTGGGGCACGACCGCGGCGCGCGGGTGGGGCACCGCTGGGCGCTGGACCGCCCGGAGCAGGTGGAACGACTGGCCGTGCTCGACATCGTGCCCACCCGGGAGATGTTCCGCCGCCTGGACGCCTCGCTTGCCTCCGGGTACTGGCACTGGCTGTTCCAGATGCAGCCCGATCTGCCCGAGCGGCTGGTGGGGCATGACATGCGGGGGTATCTCGAGTACTTCTTCGAGCGGTGGACCTACAACCGCCACGGACTGACACCCGATGCAGTCGACGGGTACGTCCGCGCCTTCTCCCGTCCGGGTGCCATGCGCGCGAGTTTCGACGATTACCGGGCCATGGAGCAGGACATCGCGCTGGACGACATCGACGCGTCCGCGGAGCGCCGCCTCGCCATGCCGGTGCTGGCCTTGTGGGGTGCCGCAGGGCTGCCGGCCCGCTTGCCGACGCTGGAGATCTGGCGCGACTACGCGGATGACGTCACGGGTGCCGAGATCCCGGAATGCGGTCACTTCATCCCGGAAGAGCAGCCGGAGGCGCTGTTGGCGCACTTGCGCCCGTTCCTGGCCGGAGAGACGAACCGCTGACGCCGTCACGGTGACGGACATTGCGTCCCTCCGGAGGGTGCGCACTGGCCGCATGGGCAAGTCGTCGGAGGGGCTTCGACCACGGTGCGATGCCCCCGTGTGCGGCGAATGAGCTTGAAGCGTGAAGGACGGGAGCGCCGGGGGGTGGCCCAGCTGAAACAGGCTGGGCCACCCCCCGGCGTGGAGCTCAGATTGCGACCGATGCGCCGGCCGGAGCGTCCTCCGTGGCAAGGCCGGCAGCTGGGCCGTCAGCCCCGTGCCGCCGGGGCATCAGGAGAGCCAGGGCCGCCGCCGGGCCGACCGCACCGGCACCGACCCAGAGCGCCGGCACCAGCCCGTCCACGACCAGTGAGGCCGATTCGTAGCCGCCCTGCGCGGAGAACACCGCCGCCAGCGATGCGACGCCCATGGCACCGCCGACCTCGCGGATCGCGTTGTTGGCACCGGAGGCTCTGCCCTGCTCCTGCGCGCGGACCGTGCTCATGACGAGGTTCGCGCTGGGAGCGAAGAACACACCCATGCCGATTCCGCAGACGATCAGCGCCGGCAGAAGCGAGGTGTACGACACCTGCGGCTCGACGGCCAGCGCCCAGAGCCCCAGGCCCACTGTGTTCAGGGCCATGCCGACTGTGACAGCGGGAGTGCCGCCGATGCGGTCGGACAGGTGCGGACCATAACCCCAACTGTGCTGATCAGGACCCTGCAAGGACGGCAGTGTGGCCTGCCCGCAAGGAGCCTTTGTCGATCTTGCCGACCGCGTTCTTCGGGATGGCTTCCACCACGACGTATGAGGCCGGGCGCTTGAAGCCGGTCAGGCTGCGCGCGCAAAGCGCATTGAGCGCCGCCGGGTCGACGGTCGAACCAGGCCGGGGTTGAACGTAGGCGACCACCACCTCGCCCCACTTCTCGTCGGGTACGCCGATCACTGCGGCCTCGAGGACCGACGGGTCGCTCGCGAGCACGTCCTCGATCTCCTTGGGGTAGATGTTCTCCCCACCACGGATGATCATGTCTTTCGAGCGTCCGACCAGGGTCAGATAGCCCTCGGCGTCGAGGTGGCCCACGTCGCCCGTGTGCAACCAGCCGTCGACGATGACCCGGGCCGTGTCGTCCGGGCGGCCGAGATAGCCACGCATGACGTTGGGGCCCCTCACGACGACCTCACCGTCCGTGCCCGGCGCCACCTCCGTACCGTCGGCGTCGAGGATCCGGATCTCCTGGCCGGGGAAGGGAAGCCCCACGGTTCCTGCGCGACGGGGTCCCCCGACGGGGTTGATGGTGGAGCCGCAGGTTCCTTCGGAGAGCCCGTACCCCTCGACGAGGGGAAACCCGTACCGGGCCTCGAACCGGGTCAGCAACTCGTCGGAGGCAGGTGCGGCGCCGCAGACCGCGAACCTCACCGACGATGTGTCGGGCCGAACGTCGTCAGGGAGTGCTGCGAGCATGCTGTAGATCGTCGGGACGGCGCTGAAGAAGGTGGGGCGCTCCTGTTCGACGAGGTCGAAGAAGTGGTGGGGGTCGAACCGGCGGCCCGCGATGACGACACTGGCGCCGGCAAGAAGCGGCGTCAGGATGCTTACCACGATGCCGTTCACGTGGAAGAGCGGCAGGATCAGCAGGCAGCGGTCGCTCGGCCCCAGCTCGAGAGCCTGGCGTCCCATCTCCACCATGGCGTCGATGTTGGCGTGGTCGAGCATCACGCCCTTGGGTACCCCGGTCGTGCCGCTGGTGTAGATGAGGAGAGCCAGCGCGGACGAGTCCAGACGCGGTGCCTGATCCCACTCCGGCGCCTGATGTTCGCTCAGTTCACCGACGCTGAGTGTGGCCAGGCCTGCCGTGGTTTCCGAACCGTCCTCGACCACGAGCAGGCGCGCACCGGAGTCCTTGAGCTGCCGGACCACTTCGACATCGGTCATGCTCGGGTTGACCGGCGTGATGGTGGCGCCGAGCCGCCAGGCGGCGAACAGCAGAAGGACGAACTCGACGCGGTTCGTCAGCTTGAGGGCGACGACGTCACCGGGACCGATTCCGAGATCGTGGAGCTGACGTGCTGTCCGTCGGACGCGGCTCAATAGCTGGGCGTTGGTGAGGGACTGCCGCCCGTCCGAGACCGCGGCCCCCTGGGGGTCGACCTCGGCTCGGCGATCGGGCAGAGAAGCGAAATTCATGGCGGGCATACCTGTCTCGGTGTGATGCGATCCGGTCAAGTCGTCGATGCGGCGGGTGCCGGGTGCAGCTGGCGGGCGAGGAACTCGATCTGGTCGCGTACCAGTTCCTCGAACGTCTCACCGGTGTAGAAGTCGAAGTGACCGGCGTCGTACCGCTTGATCTCTCCCTGGGGCGCGGTGCGCGCGTACCGCAGGGTCTGGGCGGGAGGGGTGACGGAGTCGGTGTTGCTGACGCAGAAGAGGATCGGCATGGCGACCTTCTTCGCGGCCCGCCCGGGCCGATAGCCGGCGATGGTCGGGATCACGCGTGCCGCGACCTCGTTGCGGAACGTCTTCCCGGGTGGCTGCAGTGCCTGGTATCCGGGGAGGGCGTCCGGAGCGTTCATGAGGGCCGGCGAGCCAGGGGCGGCGGCGATGGGAACCATCGCGGGTGCCTTACCACGCACTCTGGCCGTCAGATCCCGGGCGAGCACCGGAGTCATTCTGAGCGAGGCGACCGGGCCGAGCGCGAGCGCGGAGGCGAGACCGTCGGTGAACGGGCACTGGGCCACGGCCGCGCGCAGTTCCGGGTGTCGAGAGGCCACCGTGATGGCGTGGCCGCCGCCGAAGGAGCTGCCCCACACCGCGACGCGTGCGCGGTCGACATCATGGCGTGTCTTGACGTAGGCGAGGGCGGAGTCCCAGTCGGCCAGCTGACGCTTGATCGACAGGAGCTGGCGAGGGTGGCCGCCGCTGTCCCCGAAGTGTCGGTACGTGAAGGCAAGGGAGGCGATGCCGGCCTGAGCGAAACGCTCGGCGAAGGCGTCGAGGCGCATCTCGCGGGTGGCGCCCAGGCCGTGTCCGAGAACGACGACGGGCGGGGAGGTGACACCCGTGGGCAGGTAGAGCCAGCCGGCGCAGGTACTGTCGCCGGAGGGGAAGGTGACGTTGTGCCGGATGAAGGGCTGTGGTGCTGTCATGTCGAGTCACCGTTCATTCGTCGAGCGGCGCCGGGGCACGCTGCCCGAGGCGAGTGCCTGCGTGTAGGTGTCAGGCCTGTAGAGCGGGAGTTCGCCGATCACGTCTGTCGCATTCAGGTAGCCGAGCATCAATTCCTGACCTTCCTGCGACATCACCCTGGTGAAGAACTCGGCGCGTTCGACGTGCAGACCGTCCTCCAGTGACATGGAGCCGCCGAAGTACACCGACCTCTTGGCAGCCGCGACCGATCCCTTCGATCGCTTGCCGAGGCGTTCAGCGAGTTCTATCGCCTGTGTGACCACCTGGTCCTGCGGAACGACCTGGTCGACCGCTCCATTGGCAAGAGCCTCCGCAGGTGTGAAGGGCTTGCCTTCGAGGATCGCTGCCAAGGACCGGTGGGTACCGATCAGGCGAGTCAACCGCTGGGTGCCGCCTCCGCCGGGAATGATGCCGAGGAGGACTTCTGGCTGGCCGATGAAGAAGTCTCCGTCAGCCATGACCCGCAGATCGCAGGCCCAGGCGAACTCCGCGCCGAGGCCGAGAGCCGAACCGTTGAGGGCAGCGACGAAGAGGACACCGCTGCGGTTCATCCGGAGGAACGTCGTGTGCAGGCGCTCCAGTTGGAGGGCACCTCGCATCGGAGTCTTGCGCATCAAGGTGCCCAGGAGACGAGATCGGTCCACGTGCTTTGCCATGCGCACGACGGCGGCGGCTCCGCGGCGGCCGACGGTAGGGCTGGCTGCGCCCTCTTCTTGAAGCCATCGGACCGCGGCATGGCTGACGAACCGTTCGGGATGCGCCCCGGTGAAGACGACGGCACGAATGTTCGGATCGCGGTCGGCCCGGTCCACCAGTTTGTCCAGCTGGGTGGAGATGTCGAGGCCGAACTCCTGGTGCGGGCCACCGTCGACACGGACGACCAGGACGGCTCCCCGGTCCTCATCTTGAGATGGCCCTTGTCTGTGTACGGCATGAAGTCTGCTCCCGTGCTGAGTTCATGGAGGGGTGGGAAAGTGCGTGGGACAGTTGCGGCCGCGTGTGGCGGTGATGGGGTCGTGTTCGCCCCGGGGGTTGTGTCCGCGCAGGCGGCATGAGACTGGGCAGCGCGTGACGACGGGTCCAGAGACGTACGCCGTGTCCGTGACGACATGTCGCCCACAATGTGTAACATTGCCGTGAAGAGTTAGATAACCAAGTTATTTTCAATGTGTCAACGGTGGAGGCGAGCGAGACGTGGCAGGGCGGGCGAGGGTCGGAGACGCGCAGGAGCGACTTGTCCAGGCGGCCATCGGTCTGCTGGCCGAGCAGGGGCCGTCGGCCATCAAGGCGCGCACGGTGGCTTCCGCGAGCGGACTGTCGACCATGGTGGTCTACAGCCACTTCGGCGGGATCCCTGAGCTGATGGGCGCCGTTGCCGACCATGGGTTCAAGGAACTCGGTAGAGCTTTTGCCCAGGTGCCGGTGACTGAGGATCCGATCGCGGAACTCTTCGCCATGGCCTTGGCGTGTCGTCGAATGGCCCACGAGAACCCTCACCTCTACGACCTGATGTTCGGCCTGTCCACTCGCGCGACATACCGGCCGCTGTCGGACGCGGACCTTCGCCTGAGTGGGCGCTCACCGGGATTTCGAGAAGCCCACGCCCATGTCGCCGCGGCGTGCGAACGGTTCGTGCGCTCCGGCAGGGGCCGGCAGCAGCGCCCCGAGGTCATAGCCGCTCAGCTGTGGAGCTTCGTGCACGGCTACATCACCCTTGAACTGGCCGAGCACTTCGTCGAGTTCGACGACGCGGTGATGCAGGTGCTTCTACCGATGGGTGTGAACTTCTCTGTCGGCTTGGGTGACAGGCGTGAACGTGCCGAGGCCTCGCACGAGGCCGGCGCGCGCTTGTACGAATCCATCATCCAAGGCCTGTGAGAAGGGGGCGGCCGGGTGCCGCCCCTTGCGCTCCACGCTAGGGCGACCTGGTCTCCACGGTGGGGCTGTTGGTACCCGGCGTGAGTTGGTCATGCCTCCCCAATGCCTCGACCTCCCGTTCCAGGGACGGAACCGCCCGGGCCGCGAAACGCCGAGCCCAGGGCCAGGTCAGCGGCGAGTTCAGTGCTCCCTTGGCCCAGTTGGCCACGGCGACGGCGCGCGGGACGTACACGCGGCTGCGTCGGCGCACGAGCCCGTCGACGATCGCAGCGGCAGCCCGGTCGGCGCTGGTGGTGACATTGCCCGGATAGGGCAGCCGTCGGCGCAGCCCCTGGAACGAGGGGAGGTCTGCCTCGGCTCCCCGCACGAGGTCCGTGTCGATCCAGGAGGGGTGCACGAGGCCGACCGTGACCCCGAGGTGTGCCACCTCCTGGCGGTAGGTCAGGGCGAGCAACTCGGCCGCGGCCTTGCTCGCGCCGTACGAGGCCATCGCGGCCAGCGGCGTGAAGGAGAGCGCGGACGCCACGACCAGTACATGGCCCCGGCTGCGCTCCAGATGGGGCGTCGCGTACTTGAGGGTGCGGAACACCCCGTTCAAATTGACGTCCAGGACCCGCTCGAACGACGCCTCATCTGTCTGCCGCACCGTTCCGTACGCCACGACGCCGGCATTGGCGACGACGAGGTCGACGCCGCCCATGACCTCCGCGGCCCCGTCGATCGCTGACCGGAGGGCGGCACCGTCACGCACATCGGCCTCAGACCATGAGGCGGCGGGGCCCAGATCATCGGCGAGGGCGCGCAGCCGATCGGACTCCAGGCCGATCAGGGCCACACGAGCCCCTCGGGCGGCGGCCAGGCGGGCCACCTTCTCGCCGATCCCGCGTGCCGCTCCGGTGACAACCAGCTTTCTGCCCAGCAAGTCACGTTTCATGGCGGCAACATAACTTCGTTATTTTCGGAACACAAGGCATCGCGCGCAGGTTCCGTACTCGCTGTACCTGCTGGGTCTCATGACTGGACGAACCTATGCTGGCTCTCATGAGGCGGACATCCTTTGCTCAGTGGCCCTGCTCGATCGCGCGGACCATGGACCTGCTCGGGGACTGGTGGACGCCCTTGGTGCTGCGCGAGGCGTTCTACGGGATCCGGCGGTTCGACGCGTTCCAGGAGTCGCTGGGGATCGCGCGCAACACGCACACGGACCGGCTGCGCCGGCTGGTGGAGGAGGGGCTGCTGGAGAAGCGGCCGTACCAGGCGGAGCCGGTTCGCTACGACTACGTGCTCACCGAGAAGGGGCGCGACTTCTACGGCGTGCTGCTGGTGATGAATCGCTGGGGGGACCGCTGGCTGGCCGGTGAAGCGGGCCCGCCGGTCGCCATGCATCACGAGGTGAGCGGGGAGGAATCCCATGCCGAGGTGATGTGCGCCGCCTGTGGTGAGCCGATGACCGCGGACAACACCCGCGCTCGGATGGGCCCTGGCTATCCGCCGCACCTGGCCGAGCGGCCGGATGTGAAGGAGCGTTTCGCGGGCTGACTCAGCGGTTCCGCAGATCCGCACTCACCCTTGACAGGTAAGTCTATCTACGCAACTTTACAGGTCACAAGCTTACGTGGGTGTCATTGGCGAGAGGCTGCGGGATCATGGAGTGGACGGGCGCGCGCTATGCGGACAAGCCGACGGTTGAGGTCCACACCTGGATCGCCGCCCCACCGGCAGAGGTGTGGACGCTGGTGTCCGACATCGAGCTGATGCCGCGCCTGAGTCCCGAGCTGCAATCGGTCGAGTGGCTGGATGGCGGAGGCGGCCCTGCCCTGGGGGCCCGATTCATCGGCCGGAGCAGTCATGAGTCCTTGGGGGAGTGGGCCACCACGTCCCACATCGTCGAGTGTGAGCCGTCGAGGAGGCTCGCTTGGGCGGTGGAGGACCCGTTGAACCCGACGGCGATCTGGCGGTTCTCGTTGGAGCCGCAGGACGGCGGCACTCTGCTGCGGGAATGGATGCAGATGGGGCCCGCTCGCTCGGGTCTCTCCTTCGCCATCGACCGTATGCCGGAGAAGGAGCAGAAGATCGTCTTCGTGCGCATGCGGGAGTTCGAGGCCAACATGACCGCCACTGTCGAGGGGATCAAGAAGCTGGCTGAGGGCGCCGGGGCCTCTGGCGAGGCGACTCTCTGATGCGCACCTCTACCACGATCGAAGCCTCCGGCGCCGATTGGCAGGAGATCGTCGACTACGTCACCGAGGCGGAGAATCTCGGTCTGGACATCTGCTGGGTGGCGGAGGCGTGGGGCTCCGAGGCGCCCTCGCCGCTGGGCTACCTCGCCGCGAGGACCGAGCGCATGCTGCTCGGATCGGGAATCATCCAGCTCGGCACCCGCACGCCGATGGCCATCGCCCGCGCCGCGATCACGCTGTCCCGGATTTCCGACGGGCGCTTCCTTCTCGGACTCGGACCCTCCGGGCCGCAGGTGATCGAAGGGCTGCACGGAGTGCCCTTCGACCGTCCGCTGTCACGGATGCGAGAGACCGTCGAGATCGTGCGGCGGGCCGCGTCGGGGGAGAAAGTCGCCTACTCCGGGCGGGAGTTCCAGATCCCCCTGCCGGGCGGGGAAGCCAAGCCCATGCGGCTGTCGATGCGCGCCGAGTACGACATCCCGGTCTACCTGGCGACCCTCTCCCCGAAGATGCTGCACCTGACCGGTGAGATCGCGGACGGCTGGCTGGGCACCAGTTTCGTACCCGAGGGCGCCAAGAAGGCGTACTTCGACCACCTGGACCAGGGCCTGGCTGCCGCTGGTCGCAGCCGCTCGGACCTGGACATCTGCCAGGGCGCCGAGGTCGCCTTCGCCGAAGACGAGGACGCGCTGCGCGCAATGGTCGCCGGGCGCAAGAAGGAGCTTGCCTTCAGCCTCGGCGGTATGGGCTCGGCGACCACGAACTTCTACAACAACGCCTACAGCCGCCAGGGTTGGGCCGAGGTGGCGGCCGAGGTCCGGACACGCTGGCAGGCGGGGGACCGGGACGGCGCGGCCGGCCTGGTCACCGACGAGATGGTGCTGGCGACCACGCTGATCGGAACCGAGGACATGGTGCGCGAGCGGCTGCGGGTGTGGCGCGACACCGGTGTCGACACCGTTCGGTTCTATCCCGCCGGCGAGACCCTCGCCGCCCGACTCGCGACCTTGGGCCGGGCCATCGACCTGGTCCGCGACATCGAGGACGAGGCGGCACAGTAGCGACGGGTCATGCCGGCCAACGAGGGCCGCTCAGCGTCGGCGCCGTCGACACGGTCCCGGTCAGGTCAAGCCGCGGGCGCTGATGTCGTCGGCGGCCAGGCCCGACATCAGCAGGGTGATCGCGCGGAACGTCCTGGCCAGGGCATCTTCCCGGTCCGCCGCGGCGGCGATGATCTGGTTGCCCTCGCACAGGCCTGCCAGGAGCAGCCGGGCGACGGTGGCGACGGGCACATCCGGTTGCAGGTCGCCGCGTTCGGCCAGAACGGTCAGGAGCCGTTCGATCGGCGGTTGGGCGACGGTTTCGTTGATGTGCCGGTACTGCTCGCCCAGGACCGCGGGTGCCTGTGCCATCAGCTCACGGTGCAGGGGGTCGTCGATGGTCCGGCGCAGGAAGGCGTGCGTGAGGCCGGCCACCGCGGTGGTGGCGGGTTCGTCCGGCGTGGCTCGGACTGCCTCGGACGTTGCATCGCCCAAGGCCCCGACCTGATGAATCAGCTCTGTGTAGAGCTCGGCGAACATTGCCTTCTTGTCCGGGAAGTGGTGGTAGATGGTCCCGGTCACGGCCGCCGCGCGGGCAGGGGCCCACTACTTCGACTCCGCGGGGGAGGGGCCCTTCGCTCGCCGTGTCCGCGATGAGCTGGACTCCGTGGCCGCCGCCCGGGGAGCGACTCTCGTGCCGTCGTTCGGCTATGACTACGTGCCGGGCAACCTCGCCGGCGCGCTGGCTCTGGACACGGCAGGCGAGCGGGCACGACATGTCGAGATCGGCTACTTCATCACCCGCTCGGGACACGGGGACGAACTGCTCTACCGCACCACTCTGCGCGACTCCTACACCCTGACCACGGCAGGTACGCGGCAGACACTCGTTGCCGCGGTGGCCGAGGACGGCTTCGCTTACCGTCCTGCACGTCGCGGACAGCCTCCCCGGCTGATCGACGAGCGTGCCGCCAAGAGGGTCCGCACATTTCGCTACGCCGGTGTGAAGCGCTCGGCCATGACTGTCCCAGGCACGGAGCATCTCGGACTCCCGGCGGTTTTCCCCCAGTTGGAGAGTGTCGAGGTAGGCCTGGGGTGGCTCGGACGGTGGACCCGGCCGATACAGATCGCCGCCACCCTGCAGGCGCCATTGCTGCGGTCGGCGAAGGTGCGGGCCGCGTTGGTGCGATGGTCCGAGCGGCTCCCGGGATCCCGCCGTGAACCGGATCTCGACGGCCGTTCCCTGGTGATCGCTGTAGCCCGTGACGGACAGGGCCGGCCCCTGGTCACGACAACCCTCACCGGGCCGGATCCGTACGAGATGACGGGATCTCTTCTGGCGTGGGGCGCGGTGCAGGCAGCGGCGCCGGATGCGGTCCTCAAACCTGGCGCGCACGGACCGGTCGCGGCCTTCGGGCTCGACACCCTCAGGCTCGGTGCAGCCGAGGCCGGAGTGCATGAGGTTCATGAGGTGTCGGCGCGTGGCCGCTGATCGCTGCCCGGGCATAGATCATGGCGTCGGGGCGCTGAGATGGACGTATAGGGGACTGCCTGCGCTTTCCCTGAGGCAGGCGGTGGCTGAAGCTGCCACTGATGAGTTGATGAACACGTTGTTCGATCGGGAGCCGGCCGGTCCCTCGCGAGGAGCCGACCACCCCAGCGGAAAGGAACCTTCCATGGACGAGCAGGGCGAGCACTTCGACGTCGTCGTACTTGGTGCGGGCCCCGGCGGATACGTCGCCGCCATCCGGGCCGCCCAACTGGGCAAGCGCGTGGCGGTCGTCGAGGAGAAGTACTGGGGCGGTGTCTGTCTGAACGTGGGCTGCATCCCCACCAAGGCCCTGCTGCGCAACGCCGAGCTCGCGCACATCTTCACGCGCGAGGCGAAGACCTTCGGCATCAGGGTCGACGGGCAGGTCTCCTTCGACTACGGGGAAGCCTTCCGCCGCAGTCGGAAGGTCGCGGACGGCCGGGTCAAGGGCGTCCACTACCTGATGAAGAAGAACAAGATCACGGAAATCAGCGGCCGTGGCACGTTCCTGGACCCGCACACGCTCCAGGTCGCCGACTACGACGGGAACACCCGCACCATCGGCTTCGACGACTGCATCATCGCCACCGGCGCCACCCCGAAGCTGCTACCGGGCACCCGCCGTACCTCCCGAGTGGTGACGTTCGAGGAACAGATCCTCGCCGAGGATCTGCCGCAGTCCATCGTGATCGCGGGCGCCGGCGCGATCGGCATCGAGTTCGCCTACGTCCTGAACAACTACGGTGTGAAGGTCACCGTCGTAGAGTTCCTGGACCGGGTCGCGCCGCTGGAGGACGAGGAGGTCTCCGCCGAGCTGGCCAAGCAGTACCGGAAGTTGGGGATCGACGTCCTCACCTCGACCCGCGTCGAGTCGATCGACGAGTCCGGCGCGCAGGTCCGTGTCACGGTCACCGGCAAGGACGGCGTCCAGCAGGTCCTGGAGGCCGACAAGGTCCTCCAGGCGATCGGGTTCGCGCCGAATGTCACGGGCTACGGCCTGGAGAACACCGGCGTGCGCGTCACCGAGCGCGGCGCGATCGACGTCGACGGCCGCTGCCGCACTTCCGTGCCGCACATCTACGCCATCGGCGACGTCACCGCGAAGCTGATGCTCGCGCACGCCGCCGAGGCGATGGGCGTGATCGCCGCCGAGACCCTCGCCGATGCCGAGACCATGGAGCTCGACTACGCGATGATCCCGCGCGCCACCTACTGCCAGCCCCAGATCGCCAGCTTCGGCTACACCGAGGCCCAGGCGAGGGAGCAGGGGTACGACGTCCAGGTCGCCAAGTTCCCGTTCACCGCGAACGCCAAGGCCCACGGCCTCGGCGATGCGACCGGCTTCGTGAAGCTGATCAGCGACGCCAGGTATGGCGAGCTCCTCGGCGCCCACCTCATCGGCCCGGACGTCACCGAACTGCTCCCCGAGCTGACCCTGGCCCAGCAGTGGGACCTCACCGTCCACGAGGTCGCCCGCAACGTCCATGCCCACCCGACCCTGGGCGAAGCGGTCAAGGAAGCCGTCCACGGCCTCGCGGGCCACATGATCAACATGTAGCAGGGCGCCGTCCCCTCGAAATGCGGTGTGGGGATGCATCGGGGGTCTGCCGCGTTGCCGACCTGCGCGCGAGACAGTCAGATAGAGGAGATGGTGAGCAAGGGCAGGAGCGGCTGCCCATCGGTCTCCAGGCCATGGGCCCCAGCGGGGGCGATCTCACCACCATCGAGTTCGCCGCGCTGCTGGGCCGGGAAGTGGACGGCTTCGTGCCGCCTCCGGCATTCGCCACGTCGGCTGGCGCTCCAGACGGGACGGTGTCGGTGGCTCCGGTACCAGTGCGGCGTCGGATGTCCTTCCGTCGCCTTACTCGAGGAGTCAGCCGCTGCCCGGGCGCGGTCAATCGGGTCGGCAGCGACGGCGCGCGGGCCATCGTGGACGAGATCGTTGGCCATCTGGCACCCGAGGATCCCAAGCCCGCATGCGCCAAGGCCCTCGGACTCTTCGCGATGACGGCGGGGTCGCTGCAACTGTCCCGCGTCGCCTTCGGCTCGAAGCTCGCCGACGAGGTCCTTGAGAACGCCCTCGCGTTCATGTGCTGAGCGGTGCGGGATCAGGCCGGATCGACGAATATGTCGAGCGCGAGATCACCCTCAAAGCCGGCAGGGCTGTAGGCGGACAGGTCGGTGACGCCCTCGTCCGAGAGGACCTCGTCGTCGACGAACAGGTTGCCGCTGCACCTCCGCGCGTCACGCGTGACGATGGCGTACGCGGCGTCAGCCATGATCCGCGGACTACGGGCTTGTCCGGCGCCGCCGACCACGTTGCGCACGGCGGCTGTGTTGATCAGGGTCCGCGGCCACAGCGAGTTGGCGGCGATGCCGTCGGCGGCGAACTCCTCGGCGAGCCCGATGGTGCACAGACTCATGCCGTACTTCGACAGCGTGTAACCGAGATGCTTTCCCACCCAGTGCGGCGCGAGGTTCAACGGAGGGGAGAGCGTGAGGATGTGCGGGTTGCTCGCCTTGCGCAGATGTGGGATCGCTGCCTTGCTCAGCAGGAACGTGCCACGCGTGTTGATGTCCTGCATCAGGTCGTACCGCTTCATCTCCAGCTGCTCCGACGACGACAGGTCGATCGCGCTGGCGTTGTTGACCACGATGTCGATGCCGCCGAAGGCGCTGACCGCCGCGTTGACGGCGGTGCGCACATCGTCCTCTTCGCGCACGTCGCCGACCACGGCCAGCCCCTTGCCGCCCGCGCGCTCAACCTCGTCGACGGCGGTGTGGACCGTGCCTTCGAGCTTTGGATGCGGCACGGCGGTCTTGGCGAGCATCACCACGTTCGCCCCGTCGCGGGCCGCGCGCAGGGCGATGGCGAGTCCGATGCCGCGGCTGCCTCCCGACATCAGGACGGTCTTGCCGGCCAGCGTCTGAGTCATGGCTGAACCTCCAAAATAGATTGTCCGACTAATGATACGCGATGCTAATGGTATCTTCCGCGTATGACTTCGACTCCCACACGCCAGATCGATCGGCTCTACCACGAGCTCCTGGCCCCCAAAGAGACACAGTCCGTTCGCGCTGCCGTGCGCCGGATCGCAGAACGCGAAGTGGCTCCGCACGCCGTGGCGATCGCCGGTGGCGACGAGCGCACGGACGGCTTCCCCCAGCATGTTTTTGACGGGCTTGCGTCGGCGGGGGTCTTCCGAATCCCCTTCCCCGGCGAGGTCGGCGGCGATGGCCTGACCCACCCGGCGACCGCCACTGCCGCGGCCATCGAGGAACTGGCCTATTACTCGAGCAGCGTCGCGGCCGTCTTCGATGTGCACTGCATCCTGGCGGGCAACGCCCTGCGGCAGGGCACTGAGGAGCAGCAGCAGCGGTGGCTGCGAAGGGTCGCGGAAGGCTCAGTGGTCGGTGCCTTCGCCACCACTGAGCCGGATGCCTCCAGCGACCTGTCTCCGCAAGCGGTACAGACCGAGGCGATACGCACCGAGGCCGGCTGGGTGCTGAACGGCCACAAGCGGTGGATCTCCAACTCGCCCGTCGCCGGGTTCGTGGTGGTTCTCGCCCGCACCGGCACCCGGCTGAGCATGTTCATCGTCGACACGGCACGTCCCGGAGTGGAAGTCGGCCTTCCCGACCGCAAGATGGGTAACCGCGGCCAGCTCACCGCGGACATCCGCTTCACGGGAGTGCAGCTTTCCGACGACGACCTCCTTGGTGGCGCCGAAGGGCACGGACTGCGCCATGCGCTGTCGACTCTGACCTATGGCCGGATCGGCATCGCGGCTGCCGGGGTCGGCATGGCGCAGGCCGCCTTCGACCACACCGTGGCCCACCTGTCGACGCGACACGCCTTCGGCAAGCCGGTGGCCGCCAACCAGCACTGGCAGTTCCTGCTCGCCGAACGGGCCACCGAGATCGAGAACGCCCGCACCCTTTACACCAAGGCCGCCCTGCGCCTGGACGCCGGTGACCCGTCCCCGGAGCCCGAGGCCGCGATGGCGAAGTACTACGCCACCAAGCTGTCTGTGGACATGGCACGCGACGCCGTCCAAGCCTTCGGAGGCCTCGGCTTCGCGCGCGAACTGGGTGCCGACGGCAGCCCCGGCCCTGTCGAGGCGATCTACCGGGACAGCAAAATCGGCGAGATCTACGAGGGGACCAATGAGATCCAGAAGTGGGTCATAGCTCGGCAGATCTTCGGCCGGGCCATCGTCGGCTGATCGCCCAGGACGCGCCGGTGCAGTAAGCCGACGGACAGTGGGGCATCCCGTCGGCCTGCAGCGGTTCGCCGCCTCGGGCTTTCTCGTACGATGGACAGGACCATACGTATGACTAACCATGGGCGGGACAAACGATGTCCGAGGCTCCGCTGGTACCGGGGACAGTGGCCGAACACACCATCTGCCTGCTGGTCAAACTCGGACAGGTGGCGTTCAGGATCGCCGAGGACGGCATCGGCGGGACCGGCCTGCGAGTGCGGCATTACAGCGTCCTGCAGGCTTTGGCGGACAACGGTGCCATGCCGCAACTGGCACTTGGCTCGTTCCTGCGCATCGACCCCGCGACGATGGTGACGAGTCTCGACGACCTGGAGCGCGCCGGATACGCGGAGCGGACACCCGCAGGATCGTCGCCGCTACGCCGTGGACATCACCGCCGAAGGGCGCAAGGTTTTGGCCCGCCTCAACCGCACACTCGTCGATCTCGACGGCGAAATCCTCGCAGACCTGGGTGCCACGGAACGAGACTCGCTTCACGCCCTGCTGGGCAGCCTCGCGGGAAGTCCCACTCTGACCTCCCTGTTCGACGCCGTCCGGGAGCAGAATGGAGCGAGACGGGCTTAGACCGTGTCCTACGTGGTCAGGCGGACGAGTCGCTTGTAGCAGCACAGGGCAGCGGCCAAGCCGAGAAAGGCCAGGTAGTTGCGGGGATTTCGCTCGTAGCGGGGGCTGAGTCTGCGGTAGCCCGATAGCCACGACATCGTGCGTTCGACCACCCAGCGACGGCGGCCCAATCGCTAGCTGGACTCGATGCCTTTGCGTGCGATCCGGACCCCGGGTCGAATCAGAGCGGTTTCCTCTGACTGCCTCCGTACGCCTCTGCAACCCGTCCTAGCAGGTCGCAGCCTCATCGCCTCGCATAAGCGCAGGTCAGGAAGATGCGCTAGCTGTACCACTGGTTCCTGGCAAAAGCGGTCATGTGCGGCATGGCAGTTCCCGTCCCTGTCGGCGGGGCGTCGTCGCCCCGCGTGCCGTGGTTGGAATCAGGGTCGTGAGGCTTGTGTCGGCTCGGCAAGGCGGCTTCTGTCAGGCGAAAGAACTTCTGTAAAGAGGCTGGTCGGAGCCCTGTTCCGTCAGCCCCTAGTCGCCAGAGTAGGTGGCCCGGGTGGTACTGCTGTTCGGTTCGCGCTTGGGTTGGCCGGAGAGGGCGACGGTGAGTGCGACGAGGAGCGCGGGGACCAAAGGAGCTGGAACGCCTACCGCATTGTCCGTGGGGGATACGGGATCGGGGCCGGCGGCCAGACGTCCGGTGTCAGGATCCCCTCCACGTAGGCGCGGGCGACCAGGGCCGCTTTGCCGGACACCCCCCAGCGACGGGACAACTGCTTGAGGTGGTAGTTGACTCCGTCCGCCGTGAGGCCGACGGCCGAGGCGATCTGCGCCGCTGTGGCACCGCGGGCGGTCAGGGCGAGGATACGGACCTCGGTGTCCTCCACCGCAGTGGCCGGGGTTGCGGGCGCGATCGGTCTCTCCTCCAGTACGCGCACGATGACCAGCAGGTTCGGCTCGTCGGTTGAGGTGTCGTCGACGAGGTCGACGCTCACGTTCCCGCGCCGCTCGACGCCGTCGGCGGTGGTCCAGCGAACGGCGACCGGATAGCGGGACCGGCGGTGCAGGCGGATGGCCTCCGCGATCGAGCGGATCTGGTCCCTGGACTCCGGATGGAACAGGTCGAGGGCGCTGTGCCCGCGCAACGATCCGGCGAGTTGGCCCCACTCGGCGGCCAGGGCGGGGTTGGCCCGCAGGATGGTGGAGTCGGCCTTGCAGAAGGCGGCGGGCAGTGGGATGCGGTCGAACAGGCTGGTGGCGCGGTTGCGCCAGAAGACGGCCGCCGCGCTGTCCGGCACCGGTGAGTGGGTGGCCGGAAGGCTGTCCGACGGGATGTCCGAGTGGGGCTCCCCGTAGTCCATACGGTCCTCTCCTGTGTGTCATGCCGCTTCGGGCGCCGGTCCGATGCAAGGGCAAGCCCGGCCGGCGACTGCCGACTACCAGTTCTGGTAGGAGCGGGGCGTCGGGCGCCACTCGCGCGGCGCAAGCATGGGGGTAGGCCGTCGGTGTCGGCGGCAGTCCCAACAGCCTTGCACGCAGAGGGAACCCCACATGACCGAGGTCATCCTCCCGCCGCACACCGAGATCCGCGACGGCCTGCCTGTCATCGATCCCGCCGCGTCCTCCCACTCCGCCCCGCCGGTGCTGGCGAACATGGAGCGGGCCAGAACGTACGGACCCGCCTACTTCCAGCGGTTCGGTGGTCACGACGTGCTCTTCGTCAGCGACCTCGGCCTGGTCACCGAACTGGCCGACGACGAGCGTTTCGCGAAGTTCGTCGGCGCGGCGCAGGTGAACATCCGCGAGTTCGCGGGCGACGGTCTGTTCACCGCTTTCAACGACGAGCCGAACTGGGCCAAGGCCCACGACTTGCTCATGCCGGCCTTCGCTCTCGGGTCGATGCGCCGGTATCACCCGGTCATGCTGCGTGTGGCCCGCCGCCTGCTCGACTCCTGGGACCGTCACGCGGCCGCGGGCACACCGGTGGACGTACCCGGCGACATGTCCCGGATGACACTGGACACCATTGGCCTGGCCGGGTTCGGCTTCGACTTCGGCTCCTTCGACAGCGTTCGCCCGCATCCGTTCGTCTCCGCGGCGGTGCGCTGTCTGACCTGGGCGATGGCCAAGATGGACCGCAAGTCCGGTGTGGACTACGGCGAGGTGGACGAGGCGTTCCGAACCGACGCCGCCTACCTGGCTTCCGTGGTGGAAGACGTCATTGCCGCGCGTACCGCAGAACCGCAGCCTGACGCCGACGACCTTCTGGGGCTCATGCTGAACGCCCGGCATCCGTCCGACGGCATCACCCTGGACAAGGCCAACATCCGCAACCAGGTCATCACCTTCCTGATCGCCGGCCACGAGACGACGTCCAACACGCTCGCCTTCGCGCTGTACTTCCTCTCCAAGCACCCCGAAGTCCTGCACCGGGTGCAGAGGGAGGTGGACGAACTGTGGGGAGACACGGCCGACCCCGAGCCGACGTACGAGGATGTCGGCCGCCTGCGCTACACCCGGCAGGTGCTGAACGAGACCCTGCGGCTGTGGCCTGCGGCTTCCGCCTTCGCCCGGCAGGCCCTGAGGGACACGGTGATCGGCGACGGCATCCGGATGCACGCCGGACAGCCCGCCATAGTGTCGATCCCGATGCTGCACCGCAACCCGGTGTGGGGTGACAACCCGGACCTGTTCGACCCCTCCCGCTTCGACCCCGGGATGGAGGCGGCCCGCTCCCCGCACGCGTTCAAGCCGTTCGGCACCGGTGAACGTGCCTGCATTGGGCGGCAGTTCGCGCTCCATGAGGCAACGATGCTGCTGGGCATGCTGGCCCACCGTTACCGCCTGATCGACCACGGCCGGTACGAGCTCACCATCAGGCAGACGCTCACCATCAAGCCCGACGGCTTCACTCTGGGCGTCCTCCCGCGCACACCCGCCGACCGTGCCACGCGAACCACTCCGACCACTGGTTCCGCCCCCGCACCGACCGTCGACAGCTCCCTGCCCGCACGCGTGCAGCAGGGCACGGGTGTGCTCCTGCTGCACGGCTCCAACTATGGCGCCTGCCGCGAGTTCACCAGCCGACTGGCCTTTGCCGCAAGGGAGTTGGGCTGTGATACGGAGGTGGCGCCGCTCGACGCGTACGCCGGCGTACTGCCCGTCGACCGGCCTCTGATCATCACAGCCGCGTCCTACAACGGGCAGCCGACCGACGACGCGGCCGCCTTCGTGCGGTGGCTGGAGACGGCCGAGCCCGGTGCGGCGGACGGTGTCACCTACGCCGTGCTGGGCATCGGCGACCGTAACTGGGTGGCCACCTACCAACGTGTCCCCGCCCTCATCGACCGACGGCTCGCCGAACTCGGCGGCACGCGGCTGGTGGAGCGTGCCGAGGCCGATGCGTCCGGTGATCTCGCCGATGCCGTAGGGCAGTTCACGGAGCGGATGTGCACCGCCCTGCTGGAGCACGCGGGGGACCCGGCGTCCGTCGGGGCGGCTGCCCCTGCCGCGCAGGGCTGCGGATACCTCGTGACCGAGGTGACCGGCGGCCCGCTGGATGGCCTGGCCGCCCGCCACGGCATGACCGCGATGACCGTCACCGATTCCAGGAGCCTGTGCGATCCCTCCCACCCGCGCGTCAAGCGGTTCGTGCGGGTCGCGCTCCCGACGGGGCAGACCTACCGGACCGCGGACCACCTGGCCGTACTGCCCGCCAACGATCCGGGCCTGGTCGAGCGGGCCGCCAAGTTGCTGGGCGCCGACCTCGCCACCGTCCTCAACATCGCCTCCGCACGCCCCCGCCCCGACGGTCTCGCCGTCGACCGGCCCGTGACCGTACGGGAGTTGCTCACCCACCACGTCGAACTCCAGGACCGGCCGACCGCCGACCAGTTGCGCATCCTGGCCGCCGCCAACCCTTGCCCACCGGAACAGCGGGCGCTGACGGCCCTGGCGGACGACGAGCAGGCCCTGGCCGCCGATCCGCGCACCCTGCTCGACATCATCGAGGACAACCCGGCCCTGCGGGGGGCCCTCACCTGGCCGATCGTCCTCGACCTGCTCCCCCCGATCCGTCCGCGTACCTACTCGGTCTCCTCCTCACCTGTCACCGCCTCGGGCCACGTCGACCTGATGGTCTCGCTGCTTCAGGCACCGGCCCGTTCGGGACGCGGAACCCACCGGGGCGCCTGTTCCGGGTACCTGAACGCCGTAGGCGCCGGTGATGTCGTCCTGGGCCGGCTCCAGCCCTGCCGAGAGGCCTTCCGCATCACCCACGACGAGCAGATCCCGGTGATCATGATCGCCGCGGGTACCGGGCTCGCCCCGTTCCGTGGCGCGATCACCGACCGCCTCAGGCTCGCCGAGTCCGGAGCGCGACTCGCCCCGGCGCTCTGCTACTTCGGCTGTGACGCGCCCGACGCGGACTACCTGCACGCCGAGGAGTTGCGGGCCGCCGATCAGGCGGGCGCGGTGTCCATGCGCCCCGTCTTCAGTGAGGAGCCGGAAGACGGCCTGCGGTTCGTGCAGCACCGGATCGCCGCCGACGGCGACGAGGTGTGGGCGCTGCTGGAAGCGGGGGCCGAGGTCTATGTCTGCGGTGACGGCCGGCACATGGCACCCGGTGTGCGTGCGGCGTTCCGGGACCTGTACGTGCAGCGCACGCCTGGTGCCGACGATGCGGCCGCCGAGGAGTGGCTGCGGCACCTGATGGACCAGGACCGCTACGTCGAGGACGTCTACGCAGGCTGACTCCCCTTCGCGGTGCCGAGCCGGGCGCTTCGCGTGCGGCCCGGCACCGCGAGCCGCGTCAGCGAGAGGACGTCGATCCGCATGACTGGCTTCTCGTTCAACCCCAATGGCCCGTTCGACGCGCCACTCACCGACATGGGACCAACGTCCATGCGCTCGAGCCGACTGCCGCCCCGGTACCGGTGGTTCTGCGAGAGAGTCTGCAGGACGCGCGGGAGTCCAGGACCGAGTCCGGCCGACTCCGCCGGGCATGCGGCCTGGGCTCACTTCCTCGCAGTGCGCCGTCGGGTTGTGGGCGGGCGCGGAACCGTACGCAGGTGGTCGCGGACCCGCGTGAGCACGTCCGCCATCGCGGCGACGTCCTGCTCGTTCAAGGGGCCGAAGAGCTCCTTCGCCACCAGGGCGATGTGCCCGGGCCGCACGCGTGCGAGCACGTCGCGTCCTGCCTCGGTGATGGCGACGGTCACCGAACGCTCGTCGTCCGGCGAGGGGCTGCGGACGATGAGCCCGTCCCGTTCGAGGAGGTCGGCCTGGTAGGTCAGCCCGCTGCGGCTGTGCACGAGGCCGTCTGCGAGATCCGTCATGCGCACACTGCTGTCGGCCGCGTCGGCCAACCGGGTCAGCAGCCTGAACTGGACGTAGCTGAGGTCGCCATCCTGGCGCAGCTGCTGTTCGACCATCTGTTGCAGCAGGGCGCCGGCTTCCATGAGCGCGAAGTACGCGGCGAGGTGCTCGGGTGTCGCCTCTGTCTGACCCACGGTTCACCGCCCTTGCTTCGACTTCGAAGTATGTTACCGTCCATTTAGTGCTTCGAATTCGAAGTAAATCGGCAAGTGAGCTGCGAAGGAGAGAGCCCATGGTGCAACGGTGGATCGTCCCGGAGTACGGCGACACCAGCGTGTACACACTGGTGGATGCCGAGGTGCCGACGCCCCGGAAGGGCGAGGTGACCATCGCCGTCCGAGCCGCGGGAGTGAACCCCGCCGACATCCACGTCGGTCCCGGGGACCCTTCCCGGTTCCCCGTAGGGGTCGGCTTCGAAGCTGCGGGCGTGATCACCGCCGTCGGTGAGGACACGCGCATCGCCTCGGGCGCCGTCGCCGTCGGAGACGAGGTGATCGCCTACCCGGTGCGGAACGCCTGGAGCGCCGCGATCACCGTTCCGGCGGCCGACGTCTTCGCCAAGCCCGCGAACGTCGACTTCGCGGCGGCGGCCAACCTCCTGCTGGCCGGCACCACGGCAACGGAGGCACTTGACGCGGTCGGTGCGAAGCCCGGGGAAACCGTCATGGTGCACGGCGCGTCCGGCGCGGTCGGCGTGAGCGTGCTGCAGCAGGCCGCGGCCCGTGGTGTGCGGGTGATCGGGACGGCTTCGGCCGCGAACGCGGACCTCCTGCGGGGGTTCGGCGCCGTTCCCGTGGCCTACGGCGAAGGTCTCCTGGAGCGGGTGCGCGCGGCGGCCCCGCACGGTGTCGACGCGGCGGTCGACTGCGTGGGAACGGACGAAGCCGTGGACACCTCGCTCAGCCTGCTGGGCGGGGACGGCGCCAGGTTCGCCACCATCGCGGCGATCGCCCGGGCCCACAAGGACGGACTTCGGGCTCTCATCGGCGTGCTGCCCGAGAGCATGGCCTACCGAAACGGCGTTCGGCAGGAAGTCATCGACATGGCAGCCGACGGCACACTGGTGGTTCCGGTGGCCGCGACGTACTCCTTGGCCGACGCGCAGGCTGCCATCGCCCGGCTGGCCACCGGGCACCCCGGCGGCAAGCTCGCCCTCATCCCCTGACCATCACCTCGCGTCAGCACCACACGGACACGCGTTCCGCAGATCACGCCTCCGACGCCGGACGGCGGCAAGATCTTCGGGGAGCGACAGGCGGACATCCTGGCCAAAGCCGGCTACGGGGAGTCGGTGGGCTGCAACGCCCCCGGCACCCAGGAGCCGGTACACGCACGATGGGCGGCCACGGGTCGCTCGCCGCCGTTCTGCGGTGATGCTGCGGCGCGACAGTTCAGCCCACGGGCACGAGGCAACGTGGGCAGGCCGGCCGTCGGCAGTGGGATCGTCAGGGCTGCGGGGATGTTGCGGCGTCCGGAGCGGCCGTCTCTGCAACGGCGGCAACGATCCGCAGTTCGTCCGGGCTCAGCGAGAGCCGGGCCGAGGAGGCCGAATCCACCGCCGTCTCAGGGCGTCCGGCGCCGCTGATCGGCAGGAGTGTGTCGGACCGGTGCAGCAGACAGGCGAGAAGCAACTGCTCGGGCGAGACACCTCGATGTGCCGCGAGATCCAGGAGACACGGCGAAGCATCGCTTGCGTTCCACCCTCGCAGCGGTGAGTAGGCCAGAAACGGAATGCCCTGGCGTTCGCATTCACGAAGGAGCGTGTCGTCGCCTCCGCCGAGCGCGGAATACGGGTTTTCCACGGCGTCGACCGATGTGACGGTGCGTGCGAGAGCCAGGAGGGCAGGGTCGACATTGGAGATGCCGATGGCTCGGATCTTCCCCTCCGAGCGCATCTCGCTGAGAGCACCGACGCTCTCGGCGAACGGTACGTCGGGATCCGGCCAGTGCAGAAAGTACAGCTCGACCGTCTCACGCTTCAGCGCCCGAAGGCTGCTTTCGAGGTCCGCTCTCAGCGCGGCGGGCCGGGCGTCGTTCTTCCATTCCGTCGGTCCTGCCCTGAAGTGGCCGCCCTTGGTTGCGACCATCACGGTGCTTCCGTCCTGGCGGGCGGCCAGTACGTCGCCGATGAGACGCTCGTTGTGCGCTTCATCGTCGACGGTCGTGTAGGCCCGAGCAGTGTCGATGAGGTTCACTCCGCTGTCGATCGCAGCGTTGATCGTGGATACGGCCGCTGTTCGGCTCAGGTCTGGTCGAAGGGACAGCGCCGCTCCTCCGAGAGCGATCGGCCAGACGCGGCGTCCAGCTATCTCTCGTATCGCAGGTTCGCCATGACCGTCCGATTGTTCTGCTTGGTTCACTACGCGCACCCTTTCCTGGTCATCGCGTCGGCGTCCGGTGGGGAAGACGGAGCCGTTTTCGTGTCCTCATGGTTCCTCCGGTAGGCGTGCGGAGTGCGAGGGGGCCTGCCCCGCAAAGGACACCGGTTGTTCAGGTCCTGCCGGGGCTCGGGCGGAAGGTCTCGGAGTCGGCCAGGCGTTCGGCCGCTCGGGGGTCGTGGGCGGGCAGGACGACGACGTCGTGCTGCCGGGCGAACTCCTTGATCTTGCGGAGGGATTCGATGGCCTGGCGCGGATTGTTGTTGACGCCGTCTGTGAGTTCGGCGTCGAGGAGATCCTGGTCGTAGGTGGAGTCGCCGCCCAGGAGATATGTTGCCTGATCACCGAAGACGATCAGGCAGACGTGCCCGGGGACGTGCCCGGGTGTGTCGACGGCGAGGATACGGCCGTCCGAGGCCAGCGGGTAGCTGCGGTTCCAGGGGCCGACCGGGCCGCCGGTGGCCTCCAGGAAGTGCGGGGTGAAGCCCTTCGGCCACCGCTTGGGGACCGCGCCCTCCATGGTGGCCGGGAACGGCTTGCCGAACGCCTTCCAGTGCTCGCGGGTGATGTGGACGGGGGCGCCGACGAGGTCGGGCAGCCCGTCCCCGTGGTCGTGGTGCAGATGGGAGAGCACCACGGCCTTCAGGTCCCGGGCCGGATCCAGGCCGCGCTGCCGCAGGCGGGCTCCGATCCCTTCGTCGGCGCCGACGCGGATGTCGACGGCCACGTGGAAGAAGGGCTGCCACCAGGGAAAGTACCCCTTTTCAGTGGAGTGCGGCGATTCTCCGGAGTCGAAGAGGATGTACCCCTCGGGGTGGTCGACCAGGTAGGTGTTGATCGGCAGTGGCTCGGTCCAGCGCCGGTCGGTCAGCACGCGCAGGCGGCGCAGGGGAACCGGCCTGGTGGCGGACTGGGTGCGGTGACTGGGCCGGATGCGGATGGTGCCGGTCTCCAGGATGCTGACGGAGATGCTCATGAGGTGCTCCGGGCGGTGGGCGTGCCGACGGCCGCGCGGCTGGGCGTACCGTGGTGGATCCGCCCGTGGGTCAAGATGGGGCGGGTACTGGGGCTGAGCCGGTGGGCGGCCAGTTCGCTGGAGGGGAAGAACTGAAGGGACCGCGGGGCGCGTTGGGAGCGGTCGACGGGACCCTTCTTCAGGATCAGGGCGTTGTACTGCTCGGCGGTGGCCTCGATGGTGTTGGTGTTGAGGACGACTTCCTGCTGCCACGTGCGGGCCCAGCGGGCCAGGCCGGGCATGCGGGAGTGCTCGGGGGTGAGGCATTCGGTGGCGGTGACGACACGCACGTGCTCGGACCGTCCGGCGAAGGCAGTGAGAAGGAGCCGGCCGACGTGCCGCTGGGCCCGGTGAGGAGGACCCGGTCCAGGCCGTCGGCGCGCCCGGTCATGCCCGGGCCCCGACCCGGCGGTGCACCGCGTCGATGAGGAGTTCAAGACCGAACTCCATCTCCGCCTCGTGATCGCACACGGCGAGCTCGTCCGCCGCCGCGGCGACGGCAGGGAAACCGCTGTCCACCAGATCCTGTCGGCGAGAGGCGACGACTGCGGGCAGGGCACCCGCGTAGGTGGGGGCGGTGCCCACTTCCCGTGACAGGGTACCGATCAGGAACGCGATGAACGCACGCAGGACGTGCACGGCGGCCGCGCCCTCCAGGCCGGCTCGCCCCAGCGTCCGCATGGCCGCCTCCACGATGGGCAGCGCCGCCGGTGCGTTCAGTCGCCTGGTCAGCACGAGCGGGGCGGAGCGCGGATATTCCAGCGTGGCGGCCCGGAAGGACCTGGCCAGGCCGCGCAGACCTTCCTGCCAGGTCATGGCCTCGACGTCGGGGATCGCCATCTTCCTGAGGATCACGTCCGCCATCGCGTCCAGCACATCGGCCTTGTCGTCGACGTGGTTGTACAGCGACATGGTCCGCACGCCCACCGCGGTGGCGACCTTGTGGAGTGACAGTTGGTCGATGCCCCCCGCCTCGGCTAGCTCCAGGGCCCGTTGCACGATCTCTTCCCTGCTCAGCGGACCGCGGCGGGTCATCCTCTGCGCCATGGGTGATCCCTTCATGCGGCGGCGACACGTTGTTGACCGCCCATAAACTTATGCCATAAGTTCGTGAGTGGCAATCGCGGCCCGACGACGACGATGCGCCGGGTCAACTCAGCGAAGGGGGCAACGGTCATGACCCGCGCACCGGCAATCGAGGGCCTTCCCGCCGGCACCTGGCAGATGCCGACCCACCCACGCGTTCTGCCTGCTGATCAACACTCACTCGGCCGCACGGCGCGCCTCGTTCTGCGGCTGATCCGGCGCCGCACCAAAGCGCCCTGCGACTACAACGTGTTCCGGACACTGGCCCGGCTCGGCAGCATCTTCCCCGCTCACTCCCTCTTCCTGTCCCAGATCCTTCTCAGGGGACAGCTCTCACGGACCGAGAAGGAGCTCGTCGTCCTCAGGGTGGCCTGGCGCCGGGGCTGCGCCTACGAATGGGCGCATCACGTCCACCTCGCCGGGAGTCTGGCCGTACCGGACGAACGGATCGACACCATGGCTCAAGAACAGCTCACCCTCGACGACGACCCTCGCCTGCGCGCCCTGATCCAGGCCACCGACGAACTGCTCGCCAGCGGAGCTCTGACGGACACCGCCTGGTCCCGTCTGACCTCCCACTGTTCGGCGGACGAGGCCATGGAGCTGTGCCTGCTCGTCGGTCACTACGTCATGGTCGCCATGACCCTCAACGCCACGGGCGTCCAGCTGGAGGACCAGCTCGCCCAGGAACTCGAAGACCGCGCTCGTCACCGCCACGCCGCGTGACCACCCGGCCACCGGAACAACCCTGACCCCGCTGTCCAAAACCCGGCTGTCCGCCGTCGGTTGACCAGCTCCCGGCGACGGACATGCGGGTCAGAAGCTTCGCCCCATCGGCACCTCCGCCGGCGCCCGGAGCTGTGCCACCTCCGCAATGCAGGGGGCACCCTGTGCGACGCGACGGCCTTCAGGCACGATCGCACCGGCCGACGTGCGCCGTGGCCGGCTCCATGTCGGCACACAACCGCGGCGCCTCAGCAGCGGACGGCATCCTCGGGCAGGTCTTTCTGTGCCGTCAGTGGCAGCTCGAGAGAGGTGAGCATGTCCCGATAGCGTTCCGCCAGCTGCGAGGGATGCCTTCTGCTGTACGCCACGAGCTCCCGGTAGAACCCGGAGTCGATGCGCCGTGCGTGCCTGCCCCACCCGAGGGGCACCGCGTTCTCCGGTGCCACCGTCATGCCGAGGCCCTCGACCGCGAACAGGAGAGCCGCCGACACCTGGCCCGTACGCGCAACGGCGCGTGGCGTGAACCCGAGATGGGCTGCCACCCGGTTCACCACCTCGCTCATGCCCTGCTCCGGTTCGTAGAGCACCCAGTCGGCGCCCGCCAGTTCGGCGGGCTCTGCAACCTCTTCCGCCTCGTGCCCGACCGGACCGACCACCACCATCTCCTCGTAGCCGAGTGAGACCACGGGCCCCTCCCATGAGGACGGCCGTGGCCCGACGGCGATGTCACCCTGGCCGCTCCGTACGGCGCCCTCCAGGGCGCGGCGGTGCGAGAAGTCGTGCAGGCGCAGGACGGTGGAGGGGAACAGGGCGTGCCAACGTGCGGCGGACGACGGCAGGATGCCCGATGCCACGGATCTCACCGTCAGCACGTGGACGTCACCCTTGCGGCCCTCCACAACCTGGCGAACTGAGTCCTGGGCGTCCTGCACGGCCTGAACGGCGCGTTGGGCCTGCGGCAGGAAGACCCGGCCGGCGGGGGTCAACGTGATGCCGTGACGGCCGCGTTCGAGCAGATCCGCCCCGAGTTCCTTCTCGAGAGCGCGGATCTGCTGGGACAGCGAGGGCTGTGTGACATACAGCCGGACAGCGGCTGCGCTGAAGGAGCCGGCCTCGCAGATGCCGATGAAGTACTCCAGCTGACGCAGTTGCATGCGATCGAGCTCTCCTGCCTCATCAGGGCTTCGGCCGGTCGTTCGGCCCTACCCGGCTGGCGGCTGGTCCGGGCTCGTCAGGCCACGAGAGTGACCCTACTGTCCCTGCGTGCCAGCCGCGTCAGCAGGTAGTCGACCTCGGCGCGGGCCATGGCGGAGAGCCTGGCCCCGGGCCTGCGCTGCGCGTCCGACGTCAGCAGCCCTCGCCGCATCATGACGTACTTGCGAACGGCCAGACCGGTGCCCGGTTGCTGCTCGTACCGCAACAGGGGCAAGTGGGCGTCGAAGACGTCATGGGCGGCGTCACGGTGACCGGCCGCCGTGTGACGGACCACGTCCACGAGGAGTTCCGGAACGCAGTACCCGGTCATGGCGCCGTCAGCTCCACGCTCCGTCTCGAAGTCGAGGAAGAGGCCGCCGTTTCCGCACAGGATCGACAGACGCGGCATGTCACCGGTCGCCTCCATCCGCCGCAGGCTGCTGATCTTCTCCAGGCCCGGCCAGTCCTCGTGCTTGAGCATCACGCACCCGGGGAGGGTGCGCACGATGCGGGCGATGACGGACGGGGACATCTCCACGGAGAACGACAGCGGGTAGTCCTGGATCACGAAGGGCACGTCCTCGCCGACGGCTGCGGCAGCTCCCTCGTAGTACGCCACGATCCGGTCATCAGTGCGCAGTGTGTTGGGCGGTGCGATCATGACGCCGGACGCGCCGGCGGACATGACCTCCGTGGACAGCGCCCGCATGGCGGCATAGCCGGGCGCCGACACTCCCACGACGATGGGCAGGCCGGTCCGCTTGAGCACATGCCTGACGATGCCCACGCTCTCGTCGTGGGACAGCTTGGGGGCCTCGCCCATCTGACCGAGCAGTGTCAGTCCGGTGACACCGGCACGTGAATAGAACTCCGTGAGCCGGCTGAGCGAGTCGAAATCGACGGCCCCGTCATCGTCGAACGGAGTCGGTGCGATAGCGAAAACACCCTGGGTCGTGCGCGTCAGCAGTGCCATGCCGCAACCTTCTTTTTGTCAGGTCTTCACGTTCAGATGCCGGCAATGAGGCCGCCGTCGACCCGGACGACAGAGCCGGTGATGTAGGAGGCCTGTACGCTCGCCAGGAAGGCGACCGTGGACGCGTACTCACGCGGCTCGCCGTAACGGCCCACGGGGATCGACGCGAAACTCTCCGCGGCTGCCTGCTCCGGGGTCTTTCCCTCCCGTTCGGCCCTCGACCGGTCCAGAAACCGCACTCGCTCCGTGCGGATCCGGCCCGGAACCACCACGTTGCAGGTGACTCCGTCGGCCGCGACCTCCCGTGCCAATGTCTTCGACCAGCCGAGGAGAGCGGTGCGCAGCGTGTTCGAGAGACCCAGATTGGGGATGGGGGACACCACGCCGGAGCTGGTGCTGGTGATGATCCTGCCCCAGCCGCGACTCCTCATCGACGGCGCCACCCTGTCGGTGATCGCCATCACCGACAGCACCATGGACTGGAAGTAGCTCAACCAGACCCCGGGGTCCTGACCCAGCACGGGGGAGGGTGGAGGCCCGCCGGTGTTGTTGACGAGAATGTCGACCGGGCCCAGGGAATCCTCAACGAGTGCGACATTCGCGTCGATCGCGCCCAGGTCGCTGAGATCCCATTCCACTGCCAGGGTGTTTCCGCCGACATTCCGTACCGCCTCTGCACGCTTTTGTGCGGCCTGCGGATCGATATCGGCAATGGCGATGTCGGCACCCTCCTCCGCCAGCGTCTGTGCGACAGCGCCGCCGATACCCCCGCCTCCCCCCAACACAAGCGCAGTTTTCCCGGAAATTCCCAGATCCACGGTTCCGCTCCTCAAAGGCACCTCGCCCCACCGGTAATACGGTGAGTCGCCATATCCCGACGACTGTGGCACGCGGGGCAAGCCGTCACCAATAGGAATTCACCTTGCGTCCTATAGGTAACCCCTATGTGACACCGGTAGGCAGGCGGCATGAATATGGCGAGGATGGTGGCGAGTCGTGAACGTCCCGTTCACCCCGGTTGACGCGTGGCGTCATGGCCCGCAGTTGGAGACGCGATATGTCCTTGCCGGAGACCATGCAGGCGGCAGTGCTGGGCGGGCCGGGCGTCATCAGGACGGCAACGCTGCCCGTGCCCGACGTGGGTCCGGAAGACGTCCTGGTGCAGGTCCGGAGAGCGTCCTTGTGCGGCACGGACCTCAAGGTCCGCAGCCGGCACTTCTTCCCCGACGGCGGGCCGGCCCCCGACGTGTTCGTCCCAGGCCACGAGTACGCGGGAGTCGTCGTCGCCATCGGGGCCACCGTCGACGAGTTCCGCGTCGGCGACCGAGTCGTCACGGAGGCGCACCGCGGCTGCATGCGCTGCGCCAACTGCCTGGCCGGCGGCTACACCGACTGCCTCAACTACGGTCACCGCGCCAAGGGTCATCGTGTGCAGGGGATGACCGTGAACGGGGGATTCGCCGAGTACGCGGTCAACCATGTCTCCACCCTTCACCGGCTTCCGGACTCGGTCGACTTCGACGCCGCTGTCGTCCTCACCACGGTGGGCACGGTCATGCACGCCTTCGACATCCTCGACTCCCTGCTGATCGGCGCGGGCGTCGCCGTGATCGGACCGGGCCCGATCGGACTCCTCGCCGCCCAGGTCGCCCGCGAGCTCGGCGCCCGGACGGTGGCCCTGATCGGGACCCGTGACGCCCGTCTGGAGATCGGCAAGTCGTTCGGTGCGGACGTCGTGATCAATTCCCGGCACGGAGACGCCGTCGCCGCGGTCCGCGACGCGACGCAGGGCATGGGCGCCGACATCGTCCTGGAATGCTCGGGCGCGCCCGGCGCGGTGGACGATGCCCTGCGTATGGCCAAGCGGGGCGGCAAGATCGTGCTCGTGGGCTTCTTCGAGGAGCCGGTGCGCGCCGATCTCAATCGCGCGGTGATGAACGGCATCTCGATCGGGACGGTGCGCGGCGAGGGCACAGGCTCGCTGGCCCGAGCGGTCTCCCTCGCGGCCCGCGGACGTCTGCGTACCGCTGAACTGATCACACACCACTTCCCTCTGCGGGACATCGGCGAAGCCTTCGACACGTACGCCGAACGCCGGGGCAACGCCATCAAAGTCATGCTGGACGTGTCCGAGGACGGGGGAGCGCCCCGGTGACGAACGACGGCCGCAACGGCGGGAAGCCGGCTGCCCCTCCAGCCGGCCGCGAGAGGGCGGCAGCGGCCATGGCGACAGCCGCCGCCACCTGGCTGGGCACGTTGAGTCGGGAACAAATGTCCTTCGCCCTGTACGAATCGCCGCTCGACGCCGAAGGGGACGCGGAGAGACTGCGGTGGTACTACACGCCGACCCATCACGGCGGACTGGCCATCCGAGAGCAGACCGCCTACCAGCAGAGCCTGGCCATGCAGTTGGTGGCGACCGGGTTGTCCGAGGCCGGATACGCCACGGTCGCCACGGTGATGGGTCTGGAGAACATCCTGGACCAGGTGGAAGGGTGGCGGGTCGGCTGGGGCCGCGAGCGTGGGCGCGATCCCGGCCTGTACTGGCTGCGGCTCTTCGGCCGACCCAGCGACCCGGTGTGGGCCTGGCGGTTCGGGGGCCATCACATCTCCCTGAACAACCTGATCGTGGCGGACAGAGTCGTCTCGACGACGCCGTGCTTCATCGGCGCCGACCCCGCGAAGACCCCGTTGCTCGGCGGATCCCTGCACCCGCTGGGCGGGAGCGAGGACCAGGCACGGCACCTCGTACGGACGCTGAGCGCACCGCAACTCCGGCACGCGCTGCTCCACCCGTCAGCCGTGTCCGACATCGTCTCCGGCAACAGGCCGCGAGTTCGCCACGGCGACACCATGATGCACATGCAGGACCTGTGGCGGGGGAGCTTCAAGGACCCGGCTCTGGCACGTCTCGTCGACGACATCGACCGCCGGGCCGAGGAGGGCAGCGGATACACCGAGGAGGACCACGCGCGCGTGGCGATCACGGCCCCTCCCCGAGGCATCAGCGCCCGCGACCTGGACGAAGAGCAACGCCATGGGCTGCGACAGCTGCTCTCCCTGTACACCGGCCGGGCCCCGGAGGACCTCGCCAAGGACCACGGCGCCCACTACGCCTCCGACAGCGTCCTCGACGAGGTCCACTTCAGTTGGGCCGGCAGCCTGGAGGCCGGCGAACCCCACTACTACCGGCTCCACGGCCCCGCCGTCCTCATCGAGTACGACAACACCCAACGGCACGCCAACCACGCCCACTCGGTATGGCGTGACCCGGCCTCCGACTTCGGCCTGGACGTCCTCGCGGAACACCGGGCAGGGGCGGCTCACTGACGGACCGCGCCGTCAGGCCGGTCAGCCGGAAATCAGTGACGGGTTCCGCGCGGGCCGGTTCAACGCGCGCGACATTGATCGGTGTCACAACAGCCCACAGGGCATCCACAGCGGTCCGGGCGACATGCGCGGCAAACATCCCGGGCGCCCCCGCGACTCTCTGGTCAACGTAGCCGACCTGGCCTGGCTGGAGTTTTAAAAGTCCGACCTCTACCGCGCGGAGGTCTTCCCGCGCGGCCTCGGCTTCGGGATCGCCGCCCGTAGCGGGCGCGCGCTGTGGTTGCCTGCGTTCGCAGGCTCGCCGTGCACGGTGATCCGTCGCGGCCGTACGTCCCGTTTCATCGGGTCGGCCATCCGCACGGCAGCGCGGACCGACCTTGACCGGTCGGCCCGTGCTTCCGGTTGCGCCGTGCGGGACGTACGTCACGCCATCCGCACCGGGGGCGCGTCGACCGCCGCGACGGGTTCTGCGCCCGCCGATACTGCTTGTCCGGAATCATGTGAGTGGCAGCAGCCGAAGGCGCCACGGCGATGCTGTGCTTGCGGCCGGCGACCTTCTTCGCGGCGTCAGTGCTGCGGGCTGGCGGTGAGCACGCTGGGGCCGTTTCAGCGCTATGGGCGTGGGGACGCAGGCGGATACCGGGCGCGTCGATGATGCCGTTTACGGCAGGCCCAACCTTGGCGCGCAGTAAGGTCATTTCCGAGGCGATCCTCATCTCAGCGACGGCTATAAAGGCCCGCCGTGAAGTGAAGCATTACGGGCCCCGTCGTTGGGAATCGAAGGCCACTCCGTACAAGATGTAACTACGATTAGTAGTCAGATGTGCGCCTCTTGTCACCGCAGCGCCGCCTTGATGACATGTCTGTCCAGGTGATTGGGCGTACATTCTTGATTGTGGAGAGCACCGTCGATTCTTTGCTTTGCGGTATCGCCCGAGAACTCAGACCCCGAGCCGACCGGCTGATCGACGTGATGACGCAGCGTTTCCGCACCGAATTTCCCGAGTTGTCGAAGTACGAGGACCTTGTGGCTCTCCAGCCTGTGGCCCTGTCCGAGTATGTCAACGCCACCCTGGATGTTTTCGAGCACGGCTTCGACGTCTCCGAGGTCAACGCGCCGCCCGCTGCCATTGAGTTCGCTCGCCGACTGGCTGAGCACGGGGTGCCGATCAGTAAGCTCCTGCGTGTCTATCGCGTCGGCCACGCTGGTCTGCTTCGGCTGTTGTACGACGAGGTCCCCCAGCTCACCAGCGATACGGAACTGGTCAGCTCGACGATGACCGCATTGAGCGGCATCGGCTTCGAGTACGTGGATCGTATGTCGGAAGAGGCCGTCGCGTCGTACCAGGAGGAGCGCGACCGCTGGCTCCAGCGGCGGCTGATCATGCTCAATGAGGCGAGCACACGGATCGGGACCACCCTGGACACCACACGAACCGCCCAGGAACTGGCAGAGGTCGCCACGGACCGCTTCGCCGACCTCGTCACCGTGGACCTGTTCGACGCCGAGCTCCCGGATGATGAGTCGCGCTCGGAAGCCGTTTTCCCGGCACTGTACCGGGTGGCCCAGCGGTCCGTGCTGGACGGCTGTCCGGACTCAACAGTCGCCTCGGGGCAGAGGCACACCTACCCCGAGGGGTCGCTGCCGGCTCGCGCACTGGCTACCGGACAGCCCCTGCGGCACAGCATCACGGCCTCCGGTGTCCCCTCATGGCTGGCGGCCTCCTCGGACTGCAGACGGACCCTCCTCGCATTCGGTATCCATTCCGTGCTGCTCGTCCCGCTGTGTGCCCGCGGTAGCACCCTGGGTCTCGCACAATTCCTCCGCCACCGAACCGCGGCTCCCTTCGACGACGACGATCTGCTCCTCGCCCAGGAGATCGCTTCCAGAGCGGCGGTCTACATCGACAACGCTCGGCAGTACACCCACGAGCATTCCACCGCGCTCACCCTTCAGAGGAGCTTGCTGCCGCACCACATGCCCGAACAACTCGCCGTCGAGACAGCCTCCCGGTACCTGCCCTGCGGATCCCGCGAGGGTGTGGGAGGTGACTGGTACGACGTGATACCGCTCTCCGGAGCTCGCGTCGCCCTCGTCGTAGGTGATGTGGTCGGCCGCGGTCTTCATGCCGCCGCCACCATGGGCCGCCTGCGGACCGCCGTTCGTACTCTCGCGGACATCGACCTGGCACCCGACGAACTCCTGACTCACCTGGACGACGTGGTCATCCGTCTCCAGCGCGAGGAAGAGGGAGCAGACGAGATCAGCGCCACCTGCCTCTACGCGGTCTACGACCCGGTCTCCCGCTCGTGCTCCATGTCCAGCGCCGGACACGTTGTACCAGTCGTGGCGACCCCCTTGGCCGCAGCAGGCGGTGCTGGAGCCTCCTCTGAGGTCGCTTTCCCTGAACTGTCCGTCGGCCCCCCACTGGGCCTGGGCGGGTATGCCTTCGAAACCGCCCAGTTCGAACTGCAGGAGGGCAGCCTCCTGGCTCTGTACACCGATGGCCTCATCGAAAGCCGCACCCGTGACGTGGACACAGCACTCGCACTGCTGTGCAACGCCCTCGCCGGGGCACCGGTCTCGCTGGAGGACACATGCGACGGACTGCTGTCCGCGCTGCTCCCAGGGCGGCCTGTCGATGACATCGCTGTCCTCGTGGCGCGGACCCGAGCTCTCGACGCCCACCACGTCACCACCATGGACCTCCCCTCCGATCCGGCGATCGTCTCCACGGCCCGTACGTTCGCACTCGACCAGCTGACGGTCTGGGGACTGGAGGAGGTGGCCTTTACCACGGAGCTCGTGGTCAGCGAACTCGTGACGAACGCGATCCGCTATGGCACAGGCCCCATCCAGCTGCGGTTGATCCTCCAGTCGACCTTGACGTGCGAGGTCTCCGACACCAGTAGCACCGCCCCTCATCTGCGCCGTGCTCGCACCTTCGACGAGGGCGGCCGCGGCCTGATGCTGGTCGCCCAACTCACCGAGCGCTGGGGCACGCGATACAGCCGCGAGGGCAAGGTCATCTGGGCGGAACAGGCCCTCACAACCGATGAGAGTCCCTGGCGTCACCCATGACGGTGCCGGCGTAGCCAGGGGGGTGACAAACCCAGGCGGAATGCGCGGCGAGCAGTTCCTTGCCGCGAGAAGGCCTGGTGGCCGAGTGAGTTTCTCCGTAAAGGGCTAAGCCCTTTTCGTTCCGCTCTGTTCCCGGACGGTGTCGAACAAGGAGGTCAAGGTGGGACTTCCGGCGAGGCTGCTCAGCAGGGCATGAAGCGACTGCCGCTCCGTGGTGCCGAGGTCGGCCAGGATCTCGCCGTCGAGACCGACGAGTGTGCGGTTCAGGTCGGCCAGGACCTTGCGTCCGTCGGCGGTGATGTCCACGGCGTACCGACGGCGGTCCTGTGGATCTCGTGTCCGCTCGGCGTACCCGGATCGCTCCAGGTCGTCAAGACTGGTCACCATCGTCGCCGGATCGATGCGAAGGAACGAACCGAGTGCCAGCTGCGGCATCGCGCCGTTGTCCGCCAGGGCCTGCAGGACGCTGTAGTGCCTCACTCGCAGACCGGTCCCGCCGATGCCGTCCTCGGCGATCTTGAACGCTACCTGCCCGAGCTTGATAAGGAGGCAGGTGGTGTGTTCGGCCACGGTCCCCGGTACCAGCGGAGCCTCGGACATCGTTCATCCCGCCTATGGTTAGTCGGACGTATGGTCTGGGTCCATCGTACGAGGAAGCACGGGCCGGCGGACCGCGGGAAGGTTGTCGGGATCTCCGCGAACAGGGGGTGGAACGCCTGCGGCTGGTGGCCAGGTCTGTCCGGCCTGGCCACTCGTTTCACCGTTTGTGCGCGGCCCAGCGCGTACTTGGCGGTCAGCCGACGATGCTCCGCCCGAAGATCTGCCGGGCTATGACCCACTTCTGGATCTCGTTTGTGCCCTCGTAGATCTCGCCGATTTTGCTGTCCCGGTAGATCGCCTCGACGGGACCGGGAGTGCCGTCGGCACCCAGTTCGCGCGCGAAGCCGAGGCCTCCGAAGGCTTGGACGGCGTCGCGTGCCATGTCCACGGACAGCTTGGTGGCGTAGTACTTCGCCATCGCGGCCTCGGGCTCCGGGGACGGGTTGCCGGCGTCCAGGCGCAGGGCGGCCTTGGTGTAAAGGGTGCGGGCGTTCTCGATCTCGGTGGCCCGTTCGGCGAGCAGGAACTGCCAGTGCTGGTTCGCGGGCTCGACCATGACACGGACACTGGCCGGCAGGACCGTCCTGATGTCGGGAGGCAGCCGCGGCATCGGACTCGCCATCGCCCAGCGTGCGGCCCGCGATGGTGCGAACGTGGTGATGCTCGCCAAGACCGCAGTGCCGCACCCGAAGCTCGAAGGCACGGTCCACACCGCCGTCGACGAGATTGAGTGCGCGGGTGGCAAGGGGCTGGCCATCGTGGGTGACGTCCGCAACGAGGACGATGTGCGCACCGCCGTCAACGCCGCGGTCAGCGCCTTCGGCGGCATCGACATCGTGGTGAACAACGCCAGCGCGATCGACCTCTCGCCGTCGGAGCAGTTGGAGACGAAGCGGTACGACCTGATGCAGGACATCAACACGCGCGGCACGTTCCTGCTGAGCAGGACCGCGATCCCCCACCTGCGCAGGGCGGAGAATCCGCACATCCTCACGCTCTCCCCTCCGTTGAACCTCGCGCCGTACTGGGTGGGGAAGCATCTCGGTTACACGCTGTCGAAGTACGGCATGAGCCTTTGCACCATCGGCCTTGCCGAGGAACTCGCCGCCGACGGCATCGCCGCCAACTCGCTGTGGCCGCGAACCCTGATCGACACAGCAGCCGTGCGCAATGTGGTCGGGGGCGCCGGACAAGCCCGCAGCCCGCAGATCATGGCCGACGCCGCGTACGCCGTCCTCACGCGTGATGCGCGAAAGTGCACCGGCAACCTGTTCATCGACGACGAGGTCCTGTCGGCCGAAGGCCTCACCGACCTGTCCGTCTACGGCCCGGCCGGCCTCGTGGGAGACCTCGCGCTCGACATATTCGTCGATCCGGCCTGATCTCGGCATGCATTGATGCCCGGGGACTCACCTGCGAGGTCCGCACATGCGGCGGTGCAGGGGAAGGCTGCTGGGATGTCGTGCAGTCAATGGCGAGTGAAGGGCGTCTCACCCGGTCCGCGGCCCGATCCGTCAGTCCATCTCGATGAGCCGGATTGTGCGGCCCGGGCGTTCCCCGTGCAGGTCGTGGCCGGTCGACTCGGGATCAGGGTGCCCGCAGGGGCCCGCGCTCCCACTCGGCGGCTTCGGTCGAGGCCCACACCGTCAAGGCTGGGCACTTGCGGCTGGCCGGATACCCAACGCGGCCGGGTCGGTGTACGTGCCCGCATGGGCCTGGGCGATGACGTGGCTGGCGTGTCGAGCACGGTGCGGATGTGCGGTGCGCAAGCCCCAACGGTGCGGTGGGGGAGATGACGCCCGCCACCGGCAGGACCGCGGCACGGGCGCCGTTCTCCCGGTACGAGGCCGGGCGGCGCGGTATGTCGTCGAGCTCGGCGCCGTATGCGCCGTGTGCGGGCCGAGTTCGACGGCGAAGCGGGACCGCCCGAGAGCGTCGTCGTCCGGTTGGCATGCTGCAGCCCCTTCTTACGGGCGCCGGCGGCGTGTTGGTGGGCGCGCATGGTGTGAAGTCCACGCTCACCGGCAAGCCGATGCCTCTGGCCGCGCCCGCCTGGGCCTGGAGTTGGTAAGGATCCGCTGCCGGTGCGGGCCTTTGCCCGACGCCGGAAGCGGTTGAAGACCGTCTGCCAAGGACCGAACCGCTCGGACAGGTCCCGCCACGCAGTATTGTCCTGGTACTTCCCCGGGCGGACCCGGCGGCAGTAAGTGCCGGATCCGCCCCGAGATCCGTACCGATGACCGGCGACTCGCCGCAGCCCACCTGCATCGGCCGACGTCCGTCATGTCCGGCTCGCGCATCGGTCAGTGGTGGTTCGTCAAGGCCATGTGTCGGCGCTGGTCAAGGGCATGTTGGGTGTGTGGACTCACATGAAGTGGATCGCATACGGGCGGCGTTGGGGCTGTTCTTGGAGGTGTGCAGGACCTGCTGAGGTGCTGGACCGGCGCCTGCACCACCTGCGGCCGCCCTTCACCAGAACCAGAACCCATCGAAGCACCGTCAGACGACACACTGTCCATCAGATGGTCGGAGTTCGTGTCGCCGCGGGCAGGGTTAGTTGTCCCAGTGCTGCAGCACCCGCTGCTGTACTTCTTCCGGGAAGATGAACCGGAAGGAGCTGCGGGTCTCACGGCCCTCATCGGCGGAGGGGAGCAGGGCGTCGTAGGTGACCCTCGGCCCCTCCGCCCCGCGCCGTTCCTCGGGTGTGTACACGGACAGCAGCGGCAATATGTTGCCCTGCCGCACGATACGCCGGCCGGTGGGGTGTACCCGGGTGGCGAGCGCCCACATGAGTTCGGTGGTGTCGGAGGCGTCCACGTCGTCGTCGAGGACGAAGACGCGCGGCAGTGTGGGCGCGAAGCGCTGGGCGTCGATGACATCGGTGATGCGCTGGGTGAGTTCGCCGCTGGACAGTCCGGGGAGCTTCTCGCGCCAGTCGGCGGCGACGCTGACCACCAGCATGTGTGAAGCCGCGTGGAAGGGCTCCCAGGCAGAGGTGATGGGCAGGGCCGCCGCTCGCAGAGCGCACAGGGCCTCGGCGGCCAGGGTGAGGCCTGTGGCGGTGTGGAACTCGTCGACGGGCTCGCCCTCGACCACGGTGGGCCAGATCGGGTCGTCGCGGTGGGTGATGGCCTCGATCGTGTAGACGGGCTGCATCGAGGTCTCGTTCGGCCGGTATCCGGCGAACTCGCCCATCGGACCCTCGACACCGGTGCGTTCGACGGACAGGTGCCCCTCGATGACGAGCTCGGCGCTCGCGGGCACCTGGAGGTCGACGGTCTCGCACTGCACCAGCTCCAGCGGCTCGCCGAGCAGGGCGCCGAGGTAGCCGGCCTCCTCCACGCCGTCCGGCAGCGGCATGCCGGAAATGAAGGGAAGGGCCGGCTCGCCGCCCTGGACCAGGGCGAACGGCATCGGTTCCCCCCGGTCGGCCCACTGCTGCCACACGTACGCGATGTGCTGGGGATGCACCACCAGGCCGGTCATGTGCTTGCCGTCGACCAGCATGATCCGTGCGATCGACCAGTTGGTGAACGAGCCGTCCGGGGTGCGGGCGATGATCGTGCCCCAGGTGTTGACGTACGGGCCGCCGTCGCCGTCGTGCAGCAGCGGGGTCGGGAAGCGGTCGAGCGTGGCGTCGTCGCCGAGCAGGATGTTCTGCTTGCACGGCGCGCTGTCGACCAGCACGGGCTGGAGCGGCTCGCGGGTGCGGGCGTCGGCGAGGGCGTCGACGATCTCGCGGGCGCTCGCACCGGAGTCCAGGCCGAGGGAGAGCGCGATACGGGCCAGAGGCCGGCCGGGTGCGGAGCTGAGGGCGGCGGGGGCGCCGAGCAGCCGGTAGCCGGGTGCCGTGCCCTTGATGTTGGTGAACAGGGGCGCCGGGGCGACGGTCTCGTAGGAGCGGCGGATGATCGCGCCGACCTCCAGGTGGGGGTCGACGAGCCGGTCCACGGTGCGCAGGTCGCCGAGTTCGTCGAGGGCTTCGAGATAGGTGCGCAGGTCCTTGATACGGGCCATGGGAGTTCCTTCCTTCAGGCCCGTCGGGGCACGCGGACAGGGCGCTCCGACGGGAGTTCGTGGTTCAGCCGGCCGCCCGGTCGGTATCGGTGCTGCCGAGAGGGGCGAGGGGCCGGGGGCGGCCGGTGCGGGCGGTGGCGGGGCCCTCCCAGCGGACCGCACGCTCGCTGTCCAGACCGAACTGGTCCAGCACGCGCGCGACGATGTGATCGACCACGTCGTCCACGCTCGCGGGGCGGTTGTAGAACGCCGGCATGGGAGGCAGCAGGCTGACACCCATCCTGGACAGGGCCAGCATGTTCTCCAGGTGGATGGTCGACAGCGGAGTCTCCCGCACGACCAGGACCAGCCGCCGCTGCTCCTTCAGCTGGACGTCGGCCGCGCGGGCGATCAGGTCGCTGCCGTACCCCGCCCGTATCGCGGCGAGGGTCTTGGCGCTGCAGGGTGTGATGACCATGCCGTCGGTGCGGAAGGACCCGCTGGAGATCGACGCGGCCTGGTCCTCCGGTCCGTGCACGACATCGGCGAGCCGGGCCACCTCGCGTGCCGTCCAGTCGGTCTCCAGCTCGATGGTGGCGCGGGCCCAGCGGCTCATCACCAGGTGGGTCTCGACATCTGGCTGCCGCTGAAGCTCCTGGAGCAGCCGGATGCCCAGAACCGCCCCTGTGGCGCCTGTCATTCCTACGACCAGTCGCCTCATCGAGATCCCTTCGTGTACGAATCTTTCGTGCACGATAGTACGCCGCTTGGTCCCGTAATCAACTGGCAGAATCAAATTGCCGCGCACACCACACGCCACGCACGCCCGGAGGCCGCCATCGCCACGCCGCAGACACCGCAGGGCCTCGCGGGTGCACCCATGCACCTGCTGCGTCGCGCCCTGCAGAGCTACTCAGCGAAGTGGCAGGAAGCGGTCGGCGACGTCACGCCGCCGCAGTTCGCCGTGCTGCTGACCGTCCGCGATCGCCCTGGCATCGACCAGTCCCGGCTCGGCGAGGCCACCAGTATCGACCTGGCCACCCTGGCCCCCCTGGTGCACCGCCTGGAACTGCGGGGCCTGCTCGTCCGCGAAGTGGACCCCGCGAACCGCCGCCGCAAGCTCCTGACCCTCACCGCCGAGGGAATCGCCACCCTCGACCGGCTCCTTCCACTCGGCGAGGCGGTCGACGAGGCCGTCCTCGGCGGCCTGCCGGACGCGAAGCGTGCCGCGCTGCTGGAGGCCCTGCTGTGGATCAGCGGCATCGGCCGGAGTGAGGGCTGAATGGCCGGACGGCGGGAACGCACCCGGGACGACGCGGGCACCTCTGTGTCGAAGGCCGACTCCGCGTCGTCGTCCACGGCTTCGTCCGGGCAGGGGTGTGCCGGGCCGCGCTGACCTGCGGGGGGTCAACCGTCGGGCGGTCGGCGGGCGGCGCCGCACGAGACCGGAACCGAGGGCGGGTCGGTGACGCGACCCGATCCGCGCGGTCCGTCGGCCCGGGCACGGCAAGGTCGGCGTCGTCGAGACGGTCGACGAATTCGGTGTGCCAGAAACCGTTGCGATGCTCTTGGCCGGGACGACGGCAGCGCTCATGAAGTACGCGCCTCGCCTCTTCCGCTACTGCCCTGTTCTCGCAGGGTCATCAGGGCGCTCGCAGCCAGCAGGGCCACAGCCAGGCTGAAGCCGGTACCGGCTGCCCGCAGTCCCACGGCGTCGGCGGCCAGACCCACACCGACCACCGGCAGCGAGGTCGCTGTGTACATGACCAGGAAAAAGGCTGATGCGACTTCGGAGCGCTGCCCGCCGGGCGCCTCCGAGTTGAGCACGGTCAGGCCTGCCCGGAAGGCCACGCCCTGACCGAGCCCGGCCACCGTACCGGCGGCCAGCAGCAGCGTGAGCGATCCGGCGGTGAGTCCCGCGGCCAGCAGGCCCATGCCGGCGATGAGCAGGACGCAGGCGACAGGCAGGGCGGCGCGGCCGAGTGGTCGTACGAGGGTGATCTGCCCCAGCGCCGAGGCAGCGCACACAGTGCAGACCACGGCCCCGGCCAGGGCAGGGGCGGACAGGCCGAGGAGCCGACCCAGGAAGGACGGCACGACCGAGGTGTACAGCCCGAGTACCGCGAACCCGGCGAACCCGGCTGTGGCCGCCTGTATGAAAGTGCCCCGCACAGCCGCAGGCACCCGCGGCCGTGTCACCCGCAGACGCGGGCGAGCCGTGGTTGTCATCAGTGGCTCGGGAGCCAGCCAGACACCCACCGCCACTGCTGCTACCAGGACCAGGTGCACCAGGAAGGGCAACCGGAGTGGATCCGGGGCGAGTTGAGCCAGCGCCCCCGACACCACGGGTCCCGCTCCCAGCCCGCCTATGTTCGCCACGGTAGCCACCAGAGTGGCGCGCTCGGTTGCGTTCCTGTCGGCCAGGTCGACCAGGGTGGCGGTTGCGGTGCCGGTGAAGACGCCCGCGGACAGCCCTGACAGCAGCCGTCCCACCAGCAGGAGTGTCAGATCGTGCGCGTTCAGGAAGACCACGGCGCTCAGTGCCGAGCACACCAGTCCGGGCAGGAGGGTCCGCCGGCGTCCGATGGAGTCCGATACCTGTCCGAACAGCACGAGTGCGGCAAGAACGCCGAACGCATAGGCCGAGAAGATCACTGTGGTCGTCAGGGTCGAGAAACCCATCTGACGCTGGTAGAGCAGGTAGAGCGGGGTCGGCAACGTGGTGCCCAGCATCGTGACGTGGAACGCCAGGGCCACCAGCCAGAACGCTGTACGGCGCGGAACCGTCCACCGGTGAGAAAGCCCGCCTGCCCGCGATGGCGGGGGAGTTCCGGGCAGGCGGGCGCTTGAGCGGGGCACGGTCATGTGCCGTCCCCTCGGTCCGGTGTGACGGCCCTGGCGGGCGGATGGGGTCTCACGTCAACTCTTTCCGATCAGATGTCGGTGTGCCGGGCCGCCGTGGCGATCCGTTTGCCTGCGGGCCGCAGATCGAACGCTCGGGCGTACGGCTGCCATGCCTGCCGGATCGCTGAAGGCCGTCGATCGCGTCCTTCGCTACTGCGACAGGAACTCCACACCGGGACACTCGATCATCCGGCGTCCCTTACGACCGTGCGCTGTCGGCCGAGGTCGATCGCGCCGTCATCGGTGGCCACCGTGGCCTCGATGACGTCACCGTGCTTGAGGTACTTCGGATTCCGGGACTGACTCTGGAAGAAGAGCTTCCACTTGGTTTCCTCCGGAATCAGGGACACGAGGGCCTGAACCGGCTTCGGGGGAGCGCTGATGGCCGTACCGACAGGTGTCCCGGTCAGGATGAGGTCGCCGGCGTCGAGACGCTGGAAGCGCGCCAGGCTTTGCAGCGCCTCGAGGGGCTGGTAGATCATGTCGCCCGCAACCGGCATGTTCTGCCGCTGCTCGCCGTTGACCCACAGTTTGAGTCGCAGGTCGCCGAACCGCTTGAGGTCGTCGGCGTCGAGCAGCACCAGGGCGGGGCCGACGGGCGTGAAGGTCGGATAGGACTTGCCCTCGTAGTACTGCGAGCTGGGCAGCTGGACATCGCGTGCCGAGACGTCGTTGGTGACCACCAGGCCGGCGACGTAGTCGGAGAGCGTGCCCTCGCTGATCCGGGTGCCGACCGGCATGTGCTTGCCTATGACAAGCCCGATCTCGACCTCGTAGTCCAGTAGGCGCACATGGCTGGGCCGGATCACGTCGTCGAAGGGACCGCTGATGGAGGACGACGACTTGCGGAAGAACGCCAGCGGCGCGGATTCCGGATTTCCTCCGGTGTCCTTGACGTGCGAGACGGAGTTGATCATCTGGGCGATGAGGCGGCAGGGCGCGGTGACGGGCGAGATCAGCGACAGATCGGTGACGGCGACGCTGCCGCCGCTCGCCGCCGCCGCGGCGACTGCCTGACGGTCGGCGAGCAGCTGCCCGGTGGTGCTGGCGTTGGTGTGCACCCGGGAGGCGCCTGTGGGGGTGAGGACCCACCAGGCGTCGGCGGTGCGCAGGACGGAGATGCTCATGCGGTGGCTACTTTCAACAGGCCGCGATGACGATTCAGGTCGAACTCGTTCTCGTTGTCCTCACACGGCGCGCTGATGATCACGCACTCGCGGAGTGGTTCCCGGCCTGATGTGATGCCGGGGAAGTCCTTGTCGGGCGGTTGCCCCCACCGGGGCGGGCTGATGGAGTGAACACTCCGCATTCGGATTCGAGAGTGTCGTCGAACGGATCGCCGCCGCTGAAGTGCTCGGCCGGCAATCCGTGCGGGGCACGCCAGTGGGACTGCCGCACTTGTCCGACCTCGTCACCGGAGACGTGGGGGGCCTTCCGTACCTCAGCTCCAGCCGATCCAGTCGGCCACGGCGCGGCCCATGACCAGCTCCAGGTCGCGCCCCTTCAGCCAGGGCAACTCCTCGGTGAACATCGTCACCGCCTCGCGCCATGAGCAGTGGAGACGCGTGATGTCCGTGCCCCAGAACATCCGCTCGGCGCCGTACGCGTCGAAGACCTGCCGCAGGACGCCGTGGGTGCTGGCGAACGGGTACGGGTCCGTCGCCATGCTCGGTACGCCCGTCGCCTTGACCGCGACATTGGGGTGGCGTGCGAGGGCGAGCAGGGCGTCGAGGTGTGCCGTCGCGACGGGCAGCTTCTCGAAGGGGTTGACCGCGAGGTGGTCGATCATCAGACGCATCCGCGGATACCGCGCGGCGATGTCGTCGACGGCGGGCAAGTACGGCGGCAGCACCATGAGCCCCATGGCGATCCCGCGCCGGTCGGCGGCCGCCCAGAGCCAGTCGAGCCCGCCGGATGCGAGGCGGTCGGCCATCTCCGGCGCCGCCAGCATGAAGCGCAGCCCCAGCATGCCGGGTTTGTCCAGCCATGCGTCGACGAGGGACTCGTCCGCGGCCCCGTCGAGGGGGAACCAGCCGAGGGTCGCGAACCGGTCAGGATGACGCTTTGCCGCCTCGACCGCGTAGTCGTTCGCTTCGGCATCCCAGATCGCCGGGCAGTTGACGGCGCGGTCCACGCCGGCCTCGTCCATGTCACGCAGGGCGGTGGCGAGAGTGTACGGTGCGCGCCAGTGGTGGGGCGGCGCGCTCTCGCCGGACCAGAGGTGGATCTGCGCGTCGGTGATCTGCACGGGGCTTTCCTCTCAGTTCGCGGCCTCGGGGCTCGGCCCGCCGCACAGGCGTGCCCTGGCCCAGTCGGCGACGAGGGCGTCGCGGTCGTGCTTGTGGTTGTAGACGCAGTGGTTGCCGTCGGAGAAGACGACCATCTGCTTGTCGTCCGTGGGGGCGCCCCGCAGAAGGATCTGCGCGAGGTCGTTCGAGACCATGGGGTCCTTGCCGCCCTGCACGACCAGCAGCGGATAGCCGGCGTTCGGTCCGTCGGCGAGCGGGGTGACGGTCTTCCACACGTTCGTCGCCCGGTCCGGGTCATCGGTTCCGCACGCGGCCACCATCTTTGAGAAGAAGGTCCCCATGCTCGGCGGTACGAGCCACGGGGCGTGGATGCCGCCGTTGTCGACGCACGCCCGGATCCGGGCGTCCTGTGCCGCGAAGGCCATGGCGACGCTGCCGCCCATGCTGTTGCCGATGAAACCGATCGGGCGGCCCGGCGAGCGCTCGTCGAGGAAGTCGACAGCTAGCCCGTAGGCGTCACGCCAGTGATCCGTGAGGTAGTGATCGTGGGTGAGCCGCGTCTCGCCCTGTCCCGGCCCGTCGAGCATCAGAGCGTCGACGCCACGCGCCGCGAGTGCCTCGCCGATGCTGTCGAAATCCATGGCCCAGCCCTCGACGCCCCCGATGACGATGGTCGAGGCGACCGCGGTGCCGCGTGCGGGAATCAGCCATCCCGTCAAGGGACCGTGGTCGGTTTTGACCGCGACGCGCTCGCGGTCGGCGCTCAACGCGGCGGCCTGTGCGTAGAGTTCCGCGGCCCGCGCGAAGATCTGCCGGCGCTCGGCGGTGTCGGACAGCATCATCATCTGACTCATGCGGAGCAGGGCGGACGCACGCCGCAGGTACCCGATCCGGGTGGGCGTCCCGGCGGGCTCCGTGGCGCCCTCGACGCGACGCAGGCACACCTCCGCGAGCTCCGCGGCGGCCGATCGCCAGTCCTGTCCCTCGACCACGCGGGCACGCACCTCGACGGCGTCCGCGTAGTCGACGCCGTAGCCGGTCATGCGCTCCAGCGAGAACTGGCGCAGCGCGGCCTGCGATTCGACCGAGAGCTTCGATGTGACTTCCTCCGTCTCCGCGCGGCTGCCGACGAAGTCGAGGGCCACGACCGGTGCCGGGCGGTCTTCGGCGGCCTCCTGCTGTGCTGACATTCCTGAAGCTCCTCCTGTGCGGTCTGGCCCAGGGCGCTGCACCCAGCGGCTGCCGGGCGAGCCGCGAAAGCGCGAGGTGCGTCGGTAACGGCCGTCGTAGGGAAAGGCGGCGCTGGAAGGCGGCCTGTCCGGAAATGACCGGCAGCCTTAATTTCGATTACAACGTAGCCGTAATGACCGGCCTGCGCAACGGACACGGGGAGCGAAGCCGGTGCGGGTCAGGGCACCAGGACGATCCGGTCGGACATGCCGGCGGTCGCGGTCCAGGCGTGCTCGACCTCCGCAAGGGGTACAGCGCGCGCCCTGACGTCGAAATCGCCATGCGTGACGGCGGATACGAGCTTGGGGAGTTCCTTGACGAAGTCGCGGCCGGGGACCGATCCGATACCGGAACCGACGATCCGCAGTCGCGTCGAGCGCAGCGCCGCGGAGGGGATCGGTGCCGTCGGACCGGCGACCGAGCCGATCTCGATCCAGGTCAGCGGTGCACTGCGGTCGGCGCGAGCGGTGAGCATGTCGACCATGGCCTGGGCCGTGGGCTCTCCCCACACATAGTCGATGACGATGTCGACGTCGGCCGCCAGGGCGAGTTCGTCGAAGGTACAGGTCTCGTCGGCGCCGAGGGCCCGCAGTTCGCCAAGGCGAGCTGTGTCGCGTCCGGCCGCGATCACCCGTGCGGCCCCGAACCGTTTCGCGACCTGGATCGCCATCCGGCCGGCGTTTCCGGTCCCGCCCAGAATGAGGACGCGTTGCCGACGCCCGAAGTCGATGCGTCGGCGCAGCGCGACCCACGAGGACATTACGGGGTTCATCGCCGCCGCGATCTGGACCGGATCGATTCCGTCCGGGAGGACAACGCTGCGCCGGACGTCGATCACGGTGCGCTCGGCCATCGTGCCGAGGACGGTGTCGTCCAGGACGGCGTACCGGATACGGCCCTTCGGGTCGCGTACGACCCCGTCGATGCCGGGGACGAGCGGGAGCTCGCCGGTGCTGGTGTAGTGCGAGCCGGACGTCTGGGAGCGAACACGCGGGTGGAGGCCGGCCGCGAGGACCTCGACGACGACCTCGTCGGTTCCGCGGACGACGGGATCGGGGTGATCACGGTACTGCGGTGGATCACCGAACGAAGTAACGACCGCTGCGTGCACGGCAACAACCTCCGGAAGTCAGAGCCTCGGCGCGCCGAGGAAGGGACTGCATCTCAAAAGCGGCGATTCGGTGACGCCTACTGCTTGACGACCGTGCGCCCCGGCTGAGCCCCGGGGTGGGTGGCCCACCGGGCGGCGAGCGCGGTGAGCACGAAGACCACGGCCCAGCTGTACTTGGCGCCGTTCAGGCTGACGAAGGAGAACGGGATCGACAGCAGGAAGGCGGCCGTCGGGAACGTGAGGAACAGCTGGAAACGCCGCATGCTGTCGGACGCGGCGTGCGGCCGCAGCAGGCCACGGGCCCGACAACGGTGCAGCGAGTTGATCAGAACCAGTCCGGTGCCCCCGACGACCGCGGCGTACAGGACGGCGCTGAGCTGGTACGGGCTGTCCTCGACGAGGACCCTCGTCGCGAAGGGGATCAGGATGATCCCCGGCAGCCAGACGAAGTTCAGCCACAGCAGCCGAGGGCTGAACCCGCCGATGCGCCCGAACAGCCACCTGTGCGCCATCCAGTACGCGGCGATGACCGCGAAGCTCAGCACGAACATCGCGTAGTCCGGGAGGTGCTCCCGGAACGCCCGCCACACCTCGGCATCGCCTGACCCATGAGGCACCGGCAGCTCCAGGGCCAGAAGGGGCAGGGCGATGGCGACGACCGCGTCACTGAAGAAGATCAGACGCTCGTTGTCGGCCAGGGCGGGGCCGTCGGTGGTCTCACTCGCCTGGGTCATGTCCGATTCCTGGTCTCGGCGAGTGGGTTGGGGCGGTCTGCGCGTCGAGCAACGCTCGCGGTGCCGGGACGGCTGTCACCTCGGGATGAACGCCTTGGCCGCGGCGGTGAACGAGGCCGCCCAGTCGCTCGTGATGATGCCGCCGATGTATCCGTCGGGCCGGATCAGGATCAGCGCGTCGCTGTCGGCGCCGTAGGTGCCGGCCAGTTGGCCGGTGGCGTCGGTGACGTAGCCACTGTCGATTCCGCCCTCGGCACGACCAGCAGCATGGCGGGCGCGACGGCCCTCGCGGACGGCGTAGCGGCGCAGTTCAGCGCCCTCGGCCGGCCATGTCAGCCGGGGCAGAGCCTCGGTGGCGTCGGGGCCGAACGCCAGCACGGTGAAATGCGGTCCCCGGAAGACCTCGAACAGCCGGTTCGTGCCGGGTGCGGTGCACGGCGCGTCCGGCGCGCGGTCGCCCACATGCAGGGTCCTGGTGGCCGGAGAGTCGGCGGGGGCGAGCGGGCCACCACGGTAGGAGAGCGAGAGCTGACGCTCTTCGTCGCCGCGCTTGAGGCCGGACACGCGGTGCTTGCTGAGGCTCTGGTAGAGCTCGCTGGACTTGCCGAGGACGCCTGCGGCAATCGGGAGCCGCTCGGCCTCGTAGCTGTCCAACAGGCTGTCCGGTGCGCCGGCGATCGCCTGACCGAGCTTCCAGCCCAGGTTGTAGGCGTCCTGCACGCCGGTGTTGAGGCCCTGCGCGCCTGCCGGGGTGTGCACGTGGGCGGCGTCGCCCGCCAGGAAGACCCGGCCCTGGCGGTAGTGCTCGACGAGTCGGACGTTGGGCCGGAACACCGAAGTCCAGGTGATGTCGCGGAGCTTGAGGCCGGTGAGCGCGTGGAACTGGTCGGCCAGGGCGGCGTGGTCGAGGTTCGGTGTGTCGCCCGGCTTCAGCCGGATCATCACCTGGAACTGGTCGGAGTGCGGCAGCGGGCACGCTCCCGCGGATGCCTTGGGCCACATGTGCCACCGGTCGCGGGACAGTCCGTCGATCGTACAGTCGATGATGAGGGTCTTGTCGGACTCGTCGGTGTCCCCGACGAAGCCGAGCCCGGTGGCCACGCGGACCGCGCTCGCTCCGCCGTCGGCGCCGACGAGGTACTTGCTGCGCACCAGCTCGCCTGTGGAGAGCGTCGCCGTGACGCCGTCGGCGTCCTGCTCGAAGCCTTCCAGGGCGACCCCGTACTCGATGGTCAGTCCGAGGCGTTCGAGCAGGCGGTGCAGGATGGCGTCGGTGCGGTGCTGCGGCAGCAGGAGGATGTTCGGGTAGGGCACGTCCGGGGTCGGCTTGTTCCGCTGCTGCATCCTCCATGGCGCGGTGAAAGGCCCGAGGTGGAGTCCCGCGAGCGGGTAGGGTCCGCCTTCCGCCTGTGCCTCGTGGAGCACGCCGAAATCCTCGAGGACTTCCTGGGTGCGTGGCTGGATCCCCTTGGCGCGGGACCCTTCGAAGGCGTGCGGCGCCTTGTTGACGACACGGACGCGCAGACCGCGACGCAGCAGGTCGGAAGCCAGGGCGGAGCCGGTCGGGCCGGCTCCGGCGACTAGGACGTCGAAGTCGGGGGTTCGGGTCATGGTGATCGACCTCAGGTGGTTCTCTCGGACGGGCGGCGAGCGGCCACGCTGTGCTGTGGGGCTCTTTGAACCGGCTTATTTCGGATACAGTGTATCCACTTATGGGTGAGGGGGCAAGCGGGGCGGGCTTGGGTGGGCGCCTGTCCGGTAGTGCGGAGCGCTGGGGCTGACGGTGTGTGCCCTGCTCCAGGCCGTCAAGGAGCAGGTCCGGGCCGAAGCGGGATTTCTCGTGGACCGGCATGGAGATCAGTTCGTCGGCTGCCGCTGTAGTGCTGGGGTGGACGGCCGGGTCGAGCGAGTGGAAGTAGTCCCGTCGCTGCATTTGGTCTTCTGGGTTCGGTGTTCCGGGGTCATGCTGCTGGACGGCGAAGCCGAACCCGTGCATCAAAAACAGCCCGCCGAGCCGTTTCCTGGCGGGGGCGTTGGGGTCGTTGGGGATCTGGCCTGTCGGCAGGGATGTCGCGTGGGGGTGTTGGCGCAGGGTGTGGTGCATGGCGTTCGCGGCGACGGCTGCGCCCTCCCGCAAGGCAGGTCTTCCAGATCCTCGGGTGCGATGCGGACTTCGCCCAGGATTCTCTCTGCTACGAGGATGAGGAGTTCATCCCTGCCGTTGATGCGTCGGTAGAACGTCGCCGTCCCGGGTTCGAGGGTCTCGGCGAGTGTGCGCAGGGTCAGTGCCTGGATTCCGATGTCGTCGATGAGCTTCAGGGCGGCGTCGACGATCCGGCCGACTCCGCCTGCGGACGCCCGCCTGATGGGCAAGGCCTGGTGCCCGGTTCGCCCACCAGGCGGGGCTGCCCGGCGCGGGCTGGATCTCCGAAACCACGTAGCAGCCCCAATCGGTGGGCGATCCATGAAGTCGCGCAGTCTCCGGGATCCAGCCTCGTTGCCTGCTGGCCCTGTCCCTTGAGCGTGCTCGTTGCCGTGTCCAGCCCCGGCGAGAAAGCTCACCGATGGGGTGGCGGCTTCTATCCGGTATTGCCCGCAGTGGGGCAGGGGGCAGGCCGTGCAGATGTTCTTGGCGGGCGCTGCAACGGTCATCGAGGTGCGCGGAGGATGTCATTGAGCTGTTCGACCGGGTGTGATGCCGATGACTTGGGGTGTCTTCCGATCGGATCGCACCCCTGCTCACACGTCGGCACCACTGATCACGAGACAGGGCTGTTGGCTGGACGGCCTCCGACGAGGCGGTCACTCCCGCAACGGCAAGCCTGCCGCACGGTAGATGTCATCCAGCAGTCCCATGGTGATCACCGCGTCCTGCGCGGAGGTCACGGGCGGCCTGCCCTCCGCGATCGCCGCCATGAAAGCGCGTAGCTGGAGGGTGTACGACGTCTCGCCCTGGACCCGCTCGCTTCGACGTTTGCCATCGGTGCGCACCGTCAGGCGGTTGTAGAGCTGGGGAAGGATGAAGTTGGTGACTTTGAGCTCACCTCGCTCACCCGTTACGCGGACCCCGACCGAAAGCAGGGTTCGCGACCACAGGGAGACCCGGATGCGCCCGGTGGCACCGCCGGGGTAGGCGAGTTCCGCAGTCATGGCCCGGTCGATACGCGGATCCGTGCGCAGGGTTCGGGCAGCTGCGGAGACGACTTTGGGGTCCTCGCCGCCGAAAAGGCGAGCGGCGTGCACGGCGTAGCAGCCCGCGTCCATGGTGGCTCCGCCGGCGAGCGCGTACTGGTACCGGATGTCGGAGAAGCGGGGCAGAGGGATGCAAACGGAGACTTCGACACGTTGTACCGCTCCGAGTTGGCCGGCGGCCCCTGGCGCGCCGAAGTTCGGTTCGTCGCCGTGTATCAGGGTGCGCACGCGCTCGGCCAGGGGGTGATACCGGTAGTGGAACGCTTCCATCACCACCAGCCCTGATCGCAACCGGGCCGTCTCGGACGCGGCAGCGACCTTTTCGGCGACGGCGCGGTTGGACGCCATGGGCTTCTCGCACAGCACATGCTTGCCGCGCTCGATCGCCTTGAGCGTCCATTCGGCGTGGAGACCGTTGGGAAGCGGGATGTACACCGCGTCCACTTCTGGGTCGTCGAGCAGGGCCGCGTAGCTGTCATGGACGGTCCGGATGCCGTACTTTGCGGCGAAGGCTTCGGCCCGGGGGCGGCTGCGTGCCGCGATCGCCGCGACCTCCACCCCCGCCGTCTCACGCGCTGGTTCGACCAGCGCGGCAGGCGCGATCTCCGCGGCACCGAGCACTCCGATCCTGAGCGTGGCCATAGTGCTGCTCTCCATTCGAACCGGGGAAGGTCGGCCCGCGGTGCGGTTGGCGTCGCAGTGCGGTTCTGCGCGCCCCAGCCCGTCTTCGCTCCAAGGCGCAAGCCGTTCTACGGGGCGTCGAGCCATGGCGCAGCCGTGTCATGGACTTCCCATGCGAACCCAAGGCTGATGCTGTGACGTCGCATAACCGTCTCCAGCGGAAGGCCGGTTCCCCGGCGCTTTACGAATACAATGTAGCCGATAACCTGCGTGCGCGCTAACGCCCAAGGCTGGATTCACGGCAAGGAGGCAGCGGAGGAGCACCGGCCGTGCCGATGGTGTTGTGTCGTTGGCGGCGAATGTTCGTCGTTCCAGGGTCCTTCAAGGCGGTACCTGCACCCGCGCGAGCCGCTGCCGAGCCAGCACGGGCTCTACCGTGGATACGAAGGACTCCTGGGCTCTGCGTGGGCATTCGGCCTCGAGGCCGCCACACACGCACTGCGGATGATGCTGAGCCGGCCTGTTCGACCGCCACCCGAAGATAAACGTCATCCTGGGACACCTTGGGGAAGCACTCCCCTTCGCGCTGCACCGCCTCGAGCACCGGCTTCGGCACCAGCGCCGCGAGACCCAGGGCAGCCATCAGAAGGCGCTTGATCGGGGCGTTGGCGATGCGGGGCATCCCGCCTGCCGCCGGCGAAAACGGATACGATAGAGCCGAAACTCTTGTATGGGACGCGTGTCCTCAGTCGATCTCGCCGAAAGGGTGACCGTTTTCATGGCTTCGGAGGCCCAGTCCGTTCCGGGAAGTGCTGCCTGGTGGGCGAGCCGGACACCTGCCCCTGCGTACCGGCGCGGGCGCCCCCCGATGGACGTCGGCCGAATCGTCGACACGGCTCTGAAGCTCATCGACGAAGTGGGGATCCAGGCGCTGACCCTGCGTATGCTCGCCGATGCCCTGGACTCGGGCACGGCGACGCTCTACCGGCACTTCACCGGCAAGGACGAACTGCTCGCTCTGGTCGCCGACAGGATCCTGGGCGAAGTCCGCGTCGCGCCCGAGGAACTGGACGGCCTGTCCTGGCGGGAAGCCGTCAACACCGTGGCGGAGGCTTTCTACGGTGCTCTGTGCCGGCATCCCAACGCGCTGTCGTTGCTGGCGGCCCAGGTTCCCGTCGGCCCCAACGCTCTGCGAGCCAGGGAGCGGTTCATCACTCTCTTCCTGGGCCACGGGTTCCCGGTCGGCCTGGCCGCCCGTGCCTTCACGGCCATCGGCCACTATGTGATCGGCTTCGCCATCCAGCAGCACGGCCCCGGGACCCCGGGTCCGGAGGACCATGCGCAGCTGCGGGATTACTACCTCTCGCTCGATCCGGCTGCCTATCCGGCGACGATGGCCGCGGCCGACGAGTTGACCTCCGTACCGGTGGACGAAGAGTTCTGGTTCGGCCTGGGCCTGCTCCTCGACGGGCTGGAGAAGGCCAGAGCCGACTCGCTGAGGGAGTCCGAAGCAGCCGTGGGGCACTGAGCTCGGCAGCGGACACGGCGAGCACGGTGACGGCGCCGGTGGGACCGATCTCGGTGCGAGGCGCTCACCGTGGCGTTGCGCGCGTGCTGGGCGGTGGCCCGTGATCTTGGGGAGTGGCTCGCCGTAACGGCTGTCCGGCAGCGGTACGGCGCTCGCCCCGTGTCGGTCGTTCCGCCGTTCGGTGCCAGCCGATCCACTCGGCCACGGCGCGGCCAATGACCGGCTCCAGGTCGCGGCCTCGCAGCCAGAGCAGTTCCTCGGTGAACATCGTCACCGCCTCGTGCCACGAGTGGTGGAGACGTGTGATGTCGCTGCCCCAGAACACCCGCTCGGCGCTGTACGCGTCGAAGACCTGGCGCAGCACGCCGTGCGTGTCTAATCACCTGGGCACGGCCCGACGGGCGTTCCACCGTCGGCGCCTACGGAATGCGGAATCCGGCCACCGCCCATCGCGCGCCGGCTGCTCGGGCGCGCACCTGAGCACTCCTGGTGCTTCGCGCAGCAGTTGGCGGGGCAGGGCATCCGGCTGCTGTGACCGAGCCCGCAAGGGTGAGCCCGCACGGGCCCGGTCACGGCAGCTCATTCCGGCGTGCGGCACCTATTCGGCGAGTTCCCGCGGCAGTGCGTCGGTCATGCTGCCGAGTATCAGGCACGGCTCGGTGCCGCGGTTGCTCCAGCCGTGATGGGTGCCCTGGATGACGACCGTGTCGGACGGCTTCAGCAGGATCTCGTCCTCGTCGAGGACGAGGTAGATCTCGCCCCGGACGATGTGGAAGACATCGAGAGTGTCGGTTTTGTGCATCGTGGGGTGGCGCAGCTTCTCGGCCTGCGTGGGCTGGTGGCTCTCCGCGGCCACTTTGTTGAGGTCGGCGAACAGTTTCTCGGCTGTCTCGGGGTCGGGCTCAGGCCAGAACTCCATGGCGCGCACCAACATCCCGTTCGGGAACGGGGAGCGGGCCGCACCGCCCTCGACCGAACGATCTCCGGCGATGCTGTTGTCGACAGGGGTTTCGCGGGTCTTCCACAGCGTTGCGCGCCAGAAGAAGCCGGGGAATTCCTGCTGGTTGGATACGCCCGTTTGGAGAACGGCCGATTTGCCCTTGTCGTCGAGGCCGACGACATAACGCTTCAATTCTGCCATGGTGATCCTCTGAGTGGTTGCGGAAAACAGGTGAGCGCGCGCCGGAGAAACCGCTGGACAGAGCGGTGTCCTTTATGAGGAGGACTGGCCTTGGCGGCGGCGGTGAAGTAACCGACCCGTTTCGAATACATTGTTGCCACTATTCATTCGTCGCGTCAAGAGGCAGTTAATGAATAGCGCGTGCTTGTGGAGGGGGGCGGCGGTGTGACCGTGTGAAGGGCTGGAGATGCCGGCTGGAATTCTGCGCGCTCGACGGCTACACCATGATCGGCTGGATTTTTCGCCGGCTGTAACATGGTGAAGCAGGCGTAATTCCGTATGCGGTTCGGGAACGCGGAAACGGGAGCGAGGCGGAGGTTACCGTCGCTGCTCCCGACGTCGCGGGTCTCCGTCGCGTCGAAGGCGGACACCCTGCTGGGCGGGCGCGGTATCGAGCCGTCCCTGCGCGCATGCTGAGGGCGAATCAGTCGCCCAGTTGTCCTGCGGTATGCGGAGTGGTCGCGTGCGTCCCTCCCTCCGGCCACAGCGCGCGGGCGGCGTCCGACAGTCCGGCAACTCCTGAGGGGCCCAGGACCGTCAACTGGAGAATGAAACCGGGCACGATCGTCGCGATCAACTGTGCGAGTTCGTCTGCTGAGGCCCCCAGGGGCAGGGTGCCGGCATTTTGATGCTCCCGCACGATCTTGACGATTTCACTGCAGGCCTCGGCGATTGTGGCGTTGATCCGCTCGGTGAGTGCCGGGATGTACAGCGATTCGGACCACACCAGCAGCGTGAGCGCGGCGAAGCCGTTCTCCGCATGCTTCGCCTTGATGACCTCGAAGAGGTCCGTGAGCGCTTCTCCGATGCCGACCGTGGGTCTTTGGTTGGCCAGTTTGCGGACTTCGGCCACCACCTCGCCCAGGTTCTCCTCGGCGATCGCGACAATCATGTCCTGCTTGCCGGAGAAGTACCTGTACACGGCTCCCGTGGACAGGCCGGTCTCCGTCAGCACGTCCTGCACGGTCGTCGCGTGGAAGCCGTTGCGCACGAAGCAGCGCCTCGCGGCGCTCAGGATCTCTGCGCGGCGGGCGTCTAGGTACTCCTGGCTCACCTTGGGCATGCTGCCAGCGTACATGAAAAACGAGGCGTCGTTCTCCTTGACGTTGGTCGACGGCCGGTGCACAGTGGACAAAGACAGCGTGCGTTCGTTTTTTATGTCTGGCGTGCTTCCACGGAGCCCCGGCTGGGCTCCCCCAAGCACAGGACGCAGTTGTGCAGCTGTGTCTCCGATCAGACAGGCACGGGTGGCCGCTCAGCGCTCCGAGCTCGCTCGCGGCCCCGTGCCCTTGCTCCTGGAAACTCCCCGCCGAGCCGTGGCCACCGCGGACCCGCCAGAAGGAGAACGAATCATGAAGAAGCGGTTCATCGTCGCCGCGGCCGCCGCGGTGCCCGTGGCGCGCCTGGCCCGCAGCTTCGCGTCGTCGCCACTGCCTGTGCCTCCCCCGCTGTCCGACTCGATTCCGATGCCCGAGGCCAAGCCACCGGCGGAACTGGACGTCGTCGCGGTGCCGACCGGCGTCAACAAGCGCGTCGCCGCGTACGGTTACCGCGGCGGGTCGTTCTTCGAGAAGCGCGACTTCAACATGGGCGCCGTCCTCATCAGGCACCCCAGCGGCGATCTGCTGGTCGACACCGGGTTCGGGCGCGGTATCGACCAGCAGATGACCACCATGCCGCCCTTGTTCCAGCGCATGACCAAGTACGAGACGTGGAAGCCGGCCCGGGACCAACTGGAGGCCGCCGGCTACGACTTCGGCCGGCTCGCGGGCATCCTCCTCACCCATGCGCACTGGGACCACGTGAGCGGCCTCCCGGACTTCCCCGGGGTGCCGGTACTGGTCACCGAGCGCGAGAAGGCCGCCTTCGACAGGGAGGGCATGCACGGCTACTTCGGCGCACCCTTCAGCGAGACCGGCATCCCCTGGAGGGGCATCCGCTTCGAGGCGGGTCCCTACCTCGGCTTCCCCCGCAGCCACGACGTTCACGGCGACGGATCGATCGTCTGCGTCCCCGCCCCGGGGCACACCCCGGGCAGCATCATCGTGTTCGTGACGCTCGCCAACCACGTGCGGTACGCCCTGGTGGGGGACCTTGTGTGGCAGCGCGAAGGTCTCACCCGGCTGGAAGAACGTCCCTGGCTGGTGCGGAGGTTCGCCGATCTGGACGCGGACGGCAACCGGCGCAATCTCCTGCGGATGGCCTCCATCCTCCAGCGCATCCCCGACATGATCGTCGTGCCCGCCCACGACCAACGCGCCTTCGCCGAGATGACCACCCTGCCCAACGTGATCACCAAGGGCCTCATCCTCTGACGGCATTCCGCCGTGGCTTGACGAAGGCCGCCGCCACCCCGTCATTCCGGGCCGCAGGCCTCCGAGCAGGTCTGACAGCAGGTGACGCCCACCTTCGACCGACCATTGCGCTGCGAGTTCCGTGGCCGCTCCGGCTTCTGGTCCTTCCGCATCCATCCGAGCCCCGGTGCTCCACCGGTAGGCGCTGTCACCGACTTCCTTTGCGCCGTGCAGTTTCGACGGCGGCCGAGGTGCCGCGTTCCAGCGGCGTAGCAATCACATGTTCTGAGCCGACGAAGAGAGAAAATCGTGACGAATGTAAGCGGTGGCACCGCAGCGGAACGAAAGGCCGAGGCTGGTGCGCCCCGGGTCGCGCACGCTGTGGCGAAGGCCTTGAAGGACAACGGGATCGACCGTGTCTTCCTGGTCACTGGTGGCGATCTGCTGCTCTGGCAGGCGCTGCGCGATCACGGCATCGCCATGCACCTCGCCCGCAGCGAAGCCGCGTCCGTCGTCATGGCCGACGCGTACGCCCGGGTGACGGGCAAACCCGCGGTCGTCTACGGCCAGTGGGGGCCGGGTGCTGCGAACGTCGCCGGCGCGCTCGCGGACGCCTGGTGGGCACACAGCCCCCTCGTCGCACTCACCAGCACCGTCTCCACACAGGTTGAGTACAAGAACGAATACCAAGAGCTCGACCAGCCGCCGATGTTCCAGTCGGTCACGAAGTGGCAGGCGCGTGTCACCCGCGCGGACCGCGCCGGTGAACTCGTCGCTCAGGCCGTGCGCACCGCGGCCGCGGGATGCCCACGGCCTGTGCACCTCGACATCCCCTTCGACACGATCATGGAAGTCGCGCCGAACGCCCGCTACGCGCCTGCCTTCACACCGACGCCGCCGGCCCCGTCGGCGAGCGCGGTGGACGACATCGTCAGCAGGCTCGCCCGGAGTGAGCGGCCCATGATCCTCGCTGGAAACGGAGTGCTGCTCGCCGATGCCGCGCTCGACCTCGTCGAACTCGCGGAGACCGCGTCGGTCCCCGTACTGACGACCCTCGGCGGCAAGGGCGCCATACCCGAGAATCATCCGTTGTCGGTCGGCGTCGCGGGACGATACTCAAGCAAGATCACCAACGAGATCGCGCGCGAGGCGGATCTCGTCCTGGCCATCGGTACGGATCTCGGAGGTCTCGCGACCGACACCTACAGGCTGCCCTCGGCTGCCACCGAGGTGGTCCAGATCGACCTCTCGCCCGAGGCCATCGGCCGGACGCTCGCCGTGCAGGCAGGCGTGGTCGCCGACGCCGGTGAGTTGTGTCGTTCACTCGCCGCGGCGCTGGCCTCGGAGCCGGTCACCGACGCGCGCCGCGCGTGGTGCGAGTCCGTCCAGGAAAGGCGCGCCGCCTGGAAGGAGGATTTCCAGGCAGTGGCGCGCCGACCTGCCACCGGGCATGTGCGGCCCGAGGCCATCGTCTCGATCCTTCGGGAACTCACCCACGAGCGCGACCTGCTTGTCGTGGACACGGGCTTCATGGGGGCCTGGGGCGGCGCGCTGTTTCCCGTCCACTCGCCCGGCCGGACGTTCCTGCGTGCCGCCGGCACACTCGGCTGGGCCTTCCCCGCCGTTCTCGGAGCCCAGCTGGCGGCGCCGGCGGGGCAGCGTGCCTTCGCGCTGGTCGGCGACGGCGGTTTCGGCTACAACGTCGGAGACCTCGAGACCGCGATGCGACTGGACATCCCGGCGGTGACCATCGTCCTGAACAACGCGAGTCTCGGGTACGAGCACGTCGGCTTCAAGCACGCCCTCGGAGGCGACGTCGTGCACGAGGTCTGCGATTTCATCGACGTCGACCACGCGAAGGTCGCCGCCGCGTACGGACTGTTCGCGGCTCGCGTCGATTCGGCGGAGGACTTCCGGGGAGCCCTGAAGCAGGCGATCGCCGGCGCCCGCCCGGCACTGATCGACGTCGTGGTCGACAAGGAACGGATCGCCCCGGTCACCACGTTCGACGCGCTGCTCGAACGCGACGTCTGAGCCGGCCCGGTAACCACGACGAAGGCAACGTCGACACGACGACGTGCTGATCGGCTGGTCCACCGGTGTCTCACCGCCCTGAGAACTGCGTGAACGCTCGGTGTTCTGGCCGTCTAGCTCAAGGAGAGCACCATGCGACTGCCCCTGATTCCCCCCACGGAGCTGACCGCCGAGCAGCGTCCCCTCTACGACGCCTTCGAGAAGATGATCCAGGCCGAGGAGTACCAGGGCTTCGAGGTCCGCGACCCCGACGGTGCCTTCGTCGGGCCGTGGGGCGTGATGCTCCACTTCCCCGACCTCGCGGTGCCGCTCGGCCAGTTCATCGACGTCGCCCAGAAGCTGCCGGGCCTGAGCGAGCGGGCGCGGCAGGTCGTCATCCTGACCATCGGCGGCAGGTTCAACGTCGCCTACGAGCTCTACGCGCACACGCCGCTGGCCCTGCGCGCCGGGCTGCGCCCGGACCAGATCGCGGCCCTGAGCGCAGGCTCGCGCCCGGCCGACCTGGGCGAGGACGAGCTCCTCGCCGCGGATGTCGCCTCCGCCCTGACCCGCGGCGGCGCGGTGCCGGGGCCGCTGTACGACGCCGCGGTCGCGAAGCTCGGCCGGCAGGGCTTCGCCGCGGTCGCATTCATCACCGTCCACTACCTGGCGCTCGGCACCCTGCTCAACGCGTACGACGTGCCCGCCGGCCGCGCCGTGCCCCAGACCGACTAGGAGCGAATCATGCCCGATATCAACGAACTCAAGGCGATGCTCGAACACCCGGAGGACTTCGGTACGTTCGGGCGCTTCACCGAGACACCGGTCGACCAGATGTCGCCGGAGATGCGCGAGGCGTTCGACTTCACGCTGAAGCTGCGCGGCCTCGTTCCGGGTCCGCACAAGATCTGGGCGGCGAACCCGACGCTCCTCAAGACGGTCACGCCGGTCGGGGCGTATTTCCAGACGAAATCGACGTTGTCGAAGGCCGAGATCGAGATCGCCACCTGTGTGATCTGCGGGCGCTGGGGCGCCGCGTACGCCAGCTACGAGCACGAGAAGATCGGTGTGATCTTCGGAGGGCTTGAGGCGGAGAAGGCGCAGGCGCTGATCGCGGGGCTGCCGACCGCGTTCGACGACCCGCGGCAGCAGATGGTGTACGAGCTCTCCTCGACGCTGGCCGCTGCGCGCATCGTGCCGCAGGGGATGTTCCAGCGGGCGCAGGAACTGCTCGGCGACGCCGGCATCGCCGACGTGACGGTCCTGATGGGCTGGTTCAGCGCGGTCTCGCTCACCCTGATGGCCTTCGACGTTCCCTCGAACGCCGTCGGCCTCGACCAGTAGGCACATCGAAGCGCCTCACCGGCAGCCTCGTCGAGTACTGCCCGGCCAGGCTCGCCCCGGTCCTGGTGGCCGTCGACCGCAGGGACGGCATGACGGTCCGCCGACTCCGCCGACTCCGCCGACTCCGCCGACTCGGCGGACCGTCACGCAGGCCGTGACCAGGGACGGCCATTCCCTTCGCGCTCTCCGCGGCACGTGCTGTTCAGTGCCGCTTCACGGTGCCGGAGGGACGCGTGGAGTTGCCCTGCCCGACAGCACGACCACCACTGCGGAGTAGGCGGGGACGTCGACAGCGTGCACGGTGACGGTCCCGTCGTGGACGGGCACCCGGTTCACGCGGGTGGGCGTGACGGCGGTATTGGTTACGGCACATGAACGCAACGCGGTGACGAGAGGCTGGTTGGCGAAGCCGATCAGGGTGCTGGCGACATGGGTGGTCGCCCGGTGGCCGACGACCTGCGTGGCGGTCGCGTCGCCGTAGTGGTGGTGGTTCCACTCAAGCTGCGCAGTCGTCCGGCTCGCCTTGGCCACGGTCGAACCCGTAGGAGCACGCCGTCGGTCGAGGGCCGTGCAATCAGCCAGTTCGGCCGGCCGCTCGCGGTCGGCGCCGCGAAGAAGCCGGTGGTGGGTGGGTCATTTGGTGGGACGCGGCAGGCGGTGGGCGGGGCGGTATCCATCGTGCTCGGCTCCGGGGCGGAGTGCGGCGGATGGCGGTGAGCGCTCGTCCTGGCCGCCAAGTTTTTTGAGTGATAGATTTTCGGGACCGAGACAACGCGGTCACTCAACGTGAGCTCGCCGAGGTGTATCGCGTCCTGCGGGGCCGTGTGTGCGCCCTCGGTCGGCTGGGAGTCGACCACTCATGGAGCCCGGGAGTCCACATGATCCGCACGTCCTTCAACGACGGCTGGCAGGTCCGGCCCAAGGTCAACCCGTTCGCCGAGCTGTCCGGTCACGTGGTGCCGTTCCGGCCGGTGACCCTGCCGCACGACGCGGTGATCGAGCAGCACCGCACGGCTCCGGACGGCGAGGTCACGATGGAGGGTGCCGCGGGCGCGTACTTCCCCGGCGGCGTCTTCGAGTACCGCAAGACCTTCACCGTCCCGGGGGAGTACCGGGGGAAGCGGATCTTCGTCGAGTTCGAGGGCGTGTACCGCGACGCGACCGTCCACATCAACGGCGCCTATGCCGGCCAACGACCCTACGGCTACTCCCGCTTCCGCATCGACGCCGATCGTTTCCTGCGGTTCGGCGAGGACAACGAGATCCGTGTCGAGGCCCGGGCCCACCGCGACTCCCGCTGGTACACGGGCGCGGGCATCTACCGCGACGCCTGGCTGCTCGTCGGGGACGTGGTCCGCATCGCACCCGACGGTGTCAGGGTCACCACCCCCGACATCGACGACTCACGGGCCGTCGTCGAGGTCGCGACCGACGTGGCCAATGACTCGATCGAGGTGCGTACGGTCGATGTCGTCACGGAGATACGGGACGAGTCAGGGGCGGTTGTCGCGACCGACGTGTCGAAGGCGACGGTGCCGCCCGGCGAGCCGGCGACGGTCCGGCAGCGCCTCTACGTGCCCTTCCCGGCCTTGTGGAGTCCCGAGACGCCGACCCTCTACGACTGCCATGTGGCCTTGGTGGGCGTGGACGAGGAGACGGTCACCTTCGGTATCCGCTCGCTGCGACTCGATCCGCAGCGGGGCCTGCGGCTCAACGGCGAGACCGTGAAGCTGCGCGGGGCCTGCGTCCACCACGACAACGGAGTCCTCGGCGCAGCGACCTACGCCAGGGCCGAGGAACGGAGGGTCGAGATCCTCAAGGAGGCCGGGTTCAACGCGATCCGCATCTCCCACCAGCCGATGAGCAGGCCGATGCTGGACGCCTGCGACCGCCTGGGCGTGCTCGTCGTGGACGAGGCGTTCGACGTGTGGACCTCCGGCAAGAGCGAGTTCGACTACAGCCTGAACTTCCCCGAATGGTGGGAGCGCGACATCGAGGCGATGGTCGCCAAGGACGTCAACCACCCCAGCGTCATCATGTACTCGATCGGCAACGAGATCCCCGAGACCGGATCGCCCTTCGGGGCCGTATGGGGACGCAGGCTCGCCGAGAAAGTCCGTGCCCTGGACCCCACGCGCTATGTCACCAACGCCGTCAACGGCATGCTCGCCGTCATGTCCGAGCTGGGCGCCTTCCAGCAGCAGGCGCTGGAGCAGGCCACGGAGGACGGCGCCGGCATCAACACCCTCATGGCGGACGCGGGCGACGCGATGAACGCGATCAGTTCCTCGGACCTGGTCAGCGAGCGCACGGCCGAGTCCTTCGCCGTCCTCGACGTGGCCGGCATGAACTACGCCGAGGCCCGCTACGCCCTCGACCGCGACCTGTTCCCGAACCGCATCATCCTCGGTACCGAGACCTTCCCCACCCGCATCGCCGGCAACTGGCACCTGGTGGAGGAGTACGGACACGTCATCGGCGACTTCACCTGGACCGGCTGGGACTACCTGGGCGAGGTCGGCATCGGCCGCCCCCAGTACCTCACCGAGGACGGGCCCCGGCAGGCGCACAACGCGCCGTACCCGCACCTCGTGGCGGGGTGCGGCGACATCGACATCACCGGCCATCGCAGGCCCGCTTCCTACTACCGTGAGATCGTCTTCGGCCTGCGCGCCGAGCCGTACATCGCGGTGCGGAGACCCGAGCACCACGGCAAGACCTGGGCGGGGTCGCCGTGGGCGTGGAGCGACACCGTCTCCAGCTGGACCTGGCCCGGCTTCGAGGGCAAGCCGATCACGGTCGAGGTCTACAGCGACGCCGACGAGGTCGAACTCCTCGGCAACGGAAACTCCTTCGGGCGGCGACCGGTGGGCGCGCGGCACCGTTTCCGCACCGAGTTCGACATCGTCTACGTGCCCGGGGAACTGGTCGCCGTCGCCTACCGGGACGGCGCCGAGACCGGCCGCTCCAGCCTGCAGTGGGCCAACGGGCCGGTACGGCTGACCGCCGAGGCCGATCGCCAGGTCATCCGCGCGACGGGCGGCGACCTGGCCTACGTAACCCTCACCCTCACCGACGCGAACGGCACCCGCCACACCGGCGCCGACCGCCTGATCAGCGTCGAGGTGTCCGGGGCCGGGGAACTGATCGGCTTCGGCAGCGCCGATCCGTCGACCGAGGAGCGGTTCGACGCCACGGAACGCCGTACGTACGAGGGGCGCGCGCTGGCCGTCCTGCGACCCACCGCCGTGGGAAAGATCCGACTCACCGCGACCGCGCCGGGATGCGATCCGGTGGACGTCGTCGTCACGGCCGAACAGCAGCCGTAGCCACCACTACCAGGAACAGTGACCATGATCGACCGAGAATCCCTCGTGCGCCGGCACACCATCGAGATCACCCGCCCCGATCCCTCCCACGTCCTGACGGTCGGCAACGGCGACTTCGCCTACACCGCCGACATCACCGGCATGCAGACCTTCGTCGCCTACCACGACCAGTCCGCGGCCCTCGCCGAGCAGCGGCTCGCCGTCCACAACGCGACCATGTCGAACTGGGGATGGCACTCCATGCCCAATCCCGACGGGTTCGTCCTGGACGACGCGATGTCGACCTATCAGACGGCACGTGGCCCGGTGCAGTACCCGGACAAGTTCGACATCGCCTCGATGATGGGGGGCGAGATCGCGGAGGAGTTCCGCGCCGGTGCCTGGCTGCACATGAACCCGCACCGCATCGACCTCGGACGCGTCGGACTGCGCCTGCGTCCCGCCCCCGGCGCCGAGCCGGAGAACGACCCCGAGGCGCTCACGAACACTCACCAGCGACTCGACCTCTGGTCAGGCACCATCCACAGCGGCTTCGAGTACGCCGGTCAGGAGGTGCGGGTCACCACGGTCGCCCACCCGCACCACGCACGGGTCGCCTTCCGCATCGAGTCGGAGCTGTTGGCGAGCGGCCTCGCGGGGATCGCCGTGCGGTTCCCCTATGCCAGTGACGGCTTCTTCCAGACCTCCGACTGGACCTCACCCGACCGGCACGAGTCGACACCGGAGCACCTGGGCGAAGGCGCGGCCCGGATCCGGCGGGTTCTCGACGACACGACCTACGCGGTAACGCTGGACTGGACGGAGGGCGCGCTGTCCGCGACCGGGCAGCCGCACGAGTTCGAGCTGACCGGTTCGGCGACCACGCTGGAACTCGTGGTCGGCTTCGCTCCGGACGAGGAACCGGGTGGCGACACGTTCGCCTCTGTGGCCGGGGCGGCAACGGCATGGTGGCGCGACTTCTGGACCTCGGGTGCCGCCATCGACTTCGCGGGCAGCACCGACCCGCGCGCGGCCGAGCTGGAGCGCCGCGTGGTGCTGTCGCAGTACCAGACCGCCGTGAACAACGCCGGCTCTCTCCCGCCCCAGGAGTCGGGACTCGTCGCCAACTCCTGGCAGGGCAAGTTCCACCTGGAGATGCACTGGTGGCACGCTGCCCACTTCGCCGCCTGGGGCCGCCCCGAACTGCTTGCCCGCAGCATGGACTGGTACCTGTCCATCCTCGACTCCGCGCGTGAGACCGCCCGGCGGCAGTGCTATGAGGGCGCCCGCTGGCCCAAACATGTCGGCCCGGACGGACGGGAGAGCCCGTCGGACATCGGCGCACTGCTCGTCTGGCAGCAGCCCCATCCCCTCTACCTGCTCGAACTGCTCCATCGCAGCGGCCAGGAGGACCAGCGAACGCGGCTGGTCACCCGCTTCGCCGAACTCGTCGAGGAGACGGCCCGGTTCATGGTCTCCTTCGTGGAGGAGCGCTCCGGCACCTACCACCTGCCCGCGCCCGTGATGCCCGCGCAGGAGTTCTACGACGCGAAGACCACCGAGGACCCCACCTTCGAACTCGCCTACTGGTGGTACGGACTGGAGATCGCCCAGTCCTGGCGCGAACGCCTCGGCCTGGAGCGTGACAAGCGGTGGCAGCGGGTCCAGGACAACCTGGCCGCGCCGCACCGGGATCCGGAGCGCGGGACGTACACGGCGATCGCGACCGAGCCCCATCTACGCCGCGACGACCACCCCTCGATGCTGTGCGCCCTCGGTGTCGTCCCCGACGGCCCGCTCATCGACGCGGGCGTGATGGAGGCGACGCTCCTCGACGTCCTCGGCGACTGGCAGTGGGAGTCCGCCTGGGGCTGGGACTTCCCGGCCATGGCGATGACCGCGACCCGCGTCGGCCGTCCGGACCTCGCCGTGGACGCCCTGCTCATGGACACCCCGAAGAACACGTACTCGCCGGTCGGCCACAGCCCTCAGTTCGGCAGCCCCCTGCCGCTCTACAACGCGGCCAACGGCGGCCTGCTCGCCGCCGTGTCCCTCATGGCGGCCGGCTGGGACTGCACCGAGGCCGCCGGCACCGACTGTCCGGGCTTCCCCCGCGACGGCACATGGCAGGTCCGGCACGAGGGCTTCATGGTCTGGCCCTGACGTTGAGATCACCTGCCGACGAAACAGACCGGCATGGCCACGGTCGGGTGAAAGCCCGACGGCCTCTGGCGTCCGGTCGCGCGGCGACGCCGGAACGAAAGTCGTCCGGCTCAGCGGCACGTGCGCTGATGACCGGTTCACTCAGCCGTCGGACCGCGGCCCCGCCCGCCGACGCACTCCCCGCGCCGCGACGATCACGGTCGCTGGGAACGGCCGGCGGGGCGCCGGTGCCCTGACACATCGGTGCCCTGCCGCGCCGAGACGGTCGGGCGGCCGCGCCTGCGACATCGGTGAGCGCCTCCGTCCTGCCGTGCCTTCAGGCCGCTGGCGAGCGACCGTCGACGTCGAGGTACGACAGTGCAGGCCATACGCCGACTCGCCGACGAACACGGTGAAGTACGGTCTGTCGAGTGACGAACCAGCGGAAGCCACGCGGCCCGTACCGCAAGAGCGCGGAGCGCCGGGAGCAGATCCTCCAGGCCGCCTACGAGGCCATCGACGAGCACGGAGAACGAGCCTCGCTGCAGGACATCGCCGACCGGGTCGGGGTGACGCAGCCGGCGCTGACCTACTACTTCCCCACGCGCGACGACCTGCTTCTTGCGGTTCTGGACCGGAGGGACGTGGTGGGCAAGGCCTTCGCCGGCGGCGCTGGCGAAGGCCAGACCATGGTCGACGGCATGGTGGCGAGCACACGCCACACCACCGACCATCCTGGCCTGGCCAAGCTGTACGTCACGCTCTCGGCGGCGGCCACGGATCCGGAGAGCCCGGCGCACAGCTACTTCACCGAGCGCTACCGGAGCCTCGCGGCCGAGAGCACGCAGTACGTCCAGGGTCAGCAGCGGGATGGTGTGGTCCGGTCCGATGTGCCGGCCGACCACGTGGCCAGGACAGTGTTGGCGGTGCTGGACGGTCTGCAGGTCCAGTGGATGCATGACCCCACGGTGGACATCGCCGCGATCGCCGAGACGTTCACCAGGATGTTGTTGCCGTCGGCCGACTCGGGGCGAGAGGCCAGGCGGGCCGACTGACCGGACTACCAGGGTTCGGCGGCACCCTGCGGTCTCCGACCCTCGCCCTGCGACCGCGTCTTCGTGGCGGGACCGGAGATTTCCGCGATCCTCTCGGGCGGCATCAGCGCTGGAGCCATGTTCTGAGGGCACGGGCCGTTCTGGTGTGGTCTGGGGCCCCAGCGGCCACTCGGCCGGCTCCGTCTCGTTACCGGAGCCGGCCTCCACGACGATCCGCGTCGGCGGGGTGGTACTGGATCGCGATCTCGGACTGGCCTTCGCCCCCTCAGGACGATGAGGCCGCTCGTTCGGGCCGCCCACGGCAGCGCTACCGGAGCCGAGCCCGTGTACTCCTGGCGCGCAGGCTGGCTCTGAAGTTTTTTGAGTGATAGATTTTCGACTCGACGACGTTTCTGTGATCTCAGGGTTCCCCCTTCCCGCTCATGCTCATGCGGCCACCCCACCCCTCGCGTCCATCCCGGCCTGCCCATACCCGAACGTCCTAGGCGTCCCGAGTGCGCCGACGACCTGAGCGAGATCCTGGAGGCAACCCGATGAGCCGCAATACGGACCTTCGCCCCGACTTCCTGTGGGGTGCGTCCACCTCGCCGCACCAGATCGAGGGCAACAACCTCAACAGCGACTGGTGGCGCACGGAGCACCAGAACGCGGGGCACCTGGAGCTCAGCGGCGACGCGACCCCCGCTGGTTCACCGACGAGGGCGGATGGACGAGCCCGAGCGCCGTCGACCGCTTCACCCGGTACATCGAGCGTGCCTGCGCGATCCTCCACGACGTCACCTGGGTCTGCACCATCAACGAGCCGAACATCCTGGCCATGATGAGCGGCATGGCCGCGGCGGTGGCGGAGGGCGCCGACATGAACCTCGGCGCGGACGTCCGGATGCCCACCCCCGCCCCGGTCATTGGCGAGGCCCTCGTGCGAGCGCACCGGGCCGCTGTGGCCGTGGTGCGCGAGCACACGTCGGCGAAGGTCGGCAGGACCGTGGCGCAACAGGCCCTCGTTCCCATGGCCGGCAGCGAGGAGGTGTACGCCGAACTGCGGTGGGCCTGGGAGGACCTCTACCACCACGGGGCCCGTGGGACGATTTCCTCGGCGTGCAGTCGTACACCAGCCAGTTGGTGAGCAGGGACGGCATCGTTCCCGCTCCCGAGAGCCCCGACAACACGCTCACCGGTTGGGCGTACCGACCGGACGCCCTCGGCATCGCGCTGCGCCATGCCTGGGAGGCCACGGAGGGGATCCCCCTGCTCGTCACCGAGAACGGCATCGCCACCGCCGACGACACACGCCGGATCGCCTACACGAGCGAGGCGCTGGGGCACCTGTACGACGCGGTCGCCGAGGGTGTCGACGTCCGCGGGTACCTGCCTGCACTGGTCCGCGCTCGACAACTTCGAGTGGGGCCGGTGGGGACCGACGTTCGGGCTCATCGCCGTCGACCGTGAGACGTTCGAGCGCACCCCCAAGCCGAGCCTGGCCTGGCTCGGCGGCGTCGCCCGCAAGGGCGGTGCCTTGGAGGGCGGGGCCTAGGGGCTGGCGCTCACGACAGCCGGCCCTCGCCCGATGGGCGGCGCGACCATCATCCGGGTGGACACCGACGAGACCCCCCCCGGCCACCGCCGTCGGCCCGTTGACGGGAGCCGACGTCGGCCGACCGGCTTCGGTGGAGGAAAGGCAACGGCGATCGTCTTCCCGGCTTCCGGCGTGGCCTTTTTGTCAACGGCGCCGGAAGACCCACACTTATGGGAGTCCCGGCTGGCGGCTCGTCAGCGGAAGGCGAAGTGTTCGGCGTGGACGTGGTTCCGGGGGATGCCCTGGCGGTGGAGGTCCCGGCTGAGGTCTTCGACCATGGACGCGGGGCCGCAGAGAAAGACGTGGGTGTCCGGCGTGAGCGGGCCGGCCGTTGTCCGGATCCTGTCGGCGGTGAGATGGCCCTGGCTGCGGCTGAACGTCGGGTGGAGGCGGAGTCCGGGAAGGCACTCGGCCGCCTCCGTCAGCTCCGCAAGGAAAGGTGCGGTGTCGGCGGTCGGAGCGCAGTAGAAGAGGTCGGCGCGGGGGAGCGTGCCGCTCGGGTGTGTGAGCCAGCCGAGGAACGGAGCGATGCCGATGCCGCCGGCGATCCAGATCTGGCGGGGTCCGCCGAGAGTGTGGTCGAACATGCCGTACGGGCCGTTGAGGGTGGCGGGCAGTCCTTCGCGTACGTCCGTGTAGAGCCTCCGGGTGCCGCGGCCGAGCGCGCGGACGGTGAGACGGACCGATCCGTCGGGCTGGACTCCGGCCACGCTGAAAGGGTGCTCGCGCCAGGCGCGTCGGCCGCCCACGCGCAGGTAGACGAACTGGCCGCCGATCAGGGGCAGGGCGTGCGAGCCGGTGGGGGCCAGGGTGAGATCGACGATGTCGGTGGCGGGCCGCGAGACACGGCGGATGGTGTAGTCGGCCTGGGGTTCCCTGCGTCGCAGCACCAGTTCGTCATAGGCGTAGGCGGCCAGGCCGACAGTGGCCATGGTGACGTAGAGGGCCAGGAGAATCGCGGATCCGTTGATGACGAGGTCGAGGAACCAGCCGTGCATGAGAGCGGACAGGAGCAGGAGACCGGTGAGGCGGTGCAGGAAGAGCCAGCGTTCGTAGGGCAAGCGGAGGATGCGACCGACCTGGCCCAGCGAGATGAGGACCAGCACGAGCAGGCCGATGGCGGACGCGGCGCCGAGGACGTGGCCCATCCCCACGAGCTGGCCGGCCCGGGGGGTGCCGGCGTAGTGGTCCGCGCTGCCGTCGAAGCCGGAGAAGAAGTGGAGAAGGAGGTGGGGCGAGAGCAGGAGCATGGATCCCAGGGCGTACTGCTTGTGCCAGAAGTACATGCGGTCCAGTCCGCCGAACCACTGCTCCAGCCACGTGAGCCGGGTGGCCAGCACCAGGGTGCAGGTCATCAGATAGGCGGCCGCGACACCGGCGAACTCGCCGACGAAGTACACGGTGCTGATGCCGTCTTGGCGGAGCCAGTCCCACGCCAGGTAGAGGACCACGGCCCCGGCTGTCACTGTCAGCGGTCCGGCGTGGCGCTTCTTCAGCCGCACGTCCATGGGGGCGCGCGCGAGCCGGATCGCGTAGATCGCTATCGCGATGAGGACGGGCATCGTCTGCCTCTCGAACGGTGGTGGTGCGGACGTGGAAGCACTGGGCGCATGCCGTCGCCGCCCGGCAGTGCCGCGTCTCCGGCGATGGCGTGTCGACGGCTGGACCTTTGATGACCTGATTATTGGCTACGCCGTAGCCTTTTCTGTGGCTGCAGTGTAGCCACGTTGGAATGGATGGAGCAATCGTTGCCCGGACCAGGTGTGTGCGGCTGGGGGCCGTGAGTCGGCGGTTCCTCGGTTGGACAGTCCGTTCTGGCGGCGTAGCCAAGCGCGCCAGGGCCAGGGCGCGGATCGGTCTGTGGCATCCGCGACGCCGACGGGGCGCGTGGTCAACCTGGCGGCAGGTCGAGACAGCTTTCGCCTGTTCGAAAGCGCGCGTGCGTCATGGGACCAGCACGATGCGGGTGCCGGACGGGGTGGTGGTGTTCCATGCGGCTTGCACCTCGCTCAGAGGCATGGCGAGCGTCTCGATGGTCAGGTTGGCGGTGGGAAGGCGGTCGGCGAGTCCGCGGTATGCGGTGTTCATGTCCGTGGGGGAGACGGAGCCCTGACCGCTGCCGACGAGGTCGATGTTGACCTTGCGCAGCGCTGCGCCGGGAAGGGTGATGGCGGGACCGGCCATCGCGCCGACGTGGATCCAGCGCAGCCGGCGAGCTGCGTCCTTGCGCGCGCCGGCGATGGCGGTCATCGCCGTCTCGGTGACGTGGCCCCACAGGTAATCCACGACAACGTCGACACCAAGGCCGCATCCGGCTGACGATCCCCCAGGTGCGCGCATCCGGTGGCCAGTGCTGCAGCCGGTGCCTGCTTTCGCAGTTCAATGACTTCTGCGGCTACGCGAATTCCGCTGCGTGCCGTCAGCCGCCCGCCACTACAGCCATCGCCGATCACCTCGGTCGGGGCAGAGCCCTGAGATCAGCTGCTCCCGCCTTGGATGACCCGGAGGCGCACTTCGGTGTGCGTGTCACTGATCGCGTCCTTGTCCAGGCGGGAGAGGATCGACTGGACGGTTGCTTCTGTCACCGCGGATGTGTCGTACTCCATGGTCGTCAGCGGGGGAGTGGTGAGACGGGAGAGAGGGGTGTGGTCCATGCCGATCAGCGCCAGGTCCTGCGGCACTCGCCATCCGCGGAGCGAGGCGGCGTGGAGCAGGGCGGTCGCCACGTCGTCGTTGTAGCAGCCGACGGCGAAGCCCGGATCGCCGAGCTGGTCCAGTGCGGCCACGGCGTCCGCGGCGTTGATCCCGAGCGTGAGGATCCGCGGGTCGTCGACGCCGCGTGTACGGCACTCGTCCACGAACTCACGCTCACGAGGGCCGCCGAAGGTGTCGCTGCGCGCGTCGTGCAGGTGGGCGTAGGCGAGATGCCGGTAGCCCCGGTCGATCAGGTGGCGCGCCTGGAGCCTGCCGATCTCGGAGTTGACGTCGCGGTGTGACGTGCTCTCCGGGTCGATCGCCTCGACGCCTCGACGCTCGAGTAGCTGTCTGTCGGCGTCGGAGAACGGGGTGAGGGACAGGATGGCCCGCGGCTTCATCCCGATGACAAGGCGATCCAGTGACGCCGTGGTGTGGGTGGAGAGCCGTAGGACCAGGGCGAGTCCACGCCGGGACAACTCGTCGGTGAGGGCGCCGTAGATGTCCTGCAGGTTCCCACCGAAGGTCGTGTCGGGGATGAGCGCGATGACGATGTCGCTCGACCCCTTGGCCAGCGTCCGCCCCGCTGCGGAGGGTTCATAGCCGAGTTCGGCTACGGCTTGGTGCACGCGTGCCCGGGTCTCCGCTGCGAACTGGTCTCCGCGGCCGTTCAGGATCTGGCTGACGGTGGATCGCGAGACGCCTGCCCGGTCGGCGACGTCCTGACTGGTAGCGATCACCGTTGCCTCCGTTTCCCTCATGGCCCTCACTGCAGTCTATCGCTATTAACGCGTGACACCTACAGTCTGCAGCACTATTGACGCGCGTTAATGCGCTCTGCTTAGGTCTTGACGCGCGTTAACAGTCAGTGGCCTGTCGCCGCGTGATACCTGAACTACCGGCGAGGTGCCGGGAGCCGTACATGGCGACCTCCCTGCACGGAGGCCGCATGGGTCCCGACCCCTCATCAAGTTGATTGAGCGCGGCAGCGCCCCGACTTCGTGAGCCCGCCCGCGGCATGCACACTCCGGCACGCACGCCGATCCCGGAGGCTCCGCACGTTTCCGAACCACCTGATTGAAGGGCCGCACATGTCACAGAAACTCGCGATCACTGAGGGCGCCGCAGAGCCGAACGCCAAAATCCGGTTCGGTGTCCGGCACTCACTCACCCTGCTCGCCCTGGTGTGGACCGCTCAGGTCCTCCCGGTCGTCAGCCTGCTGGCGGGCAACGCGCAGTCCGCCGTCGCCATCCACTTCCGCACCACGCAGATCGCCTGGTTCGGCCTGATGGGCGTCCTGATCGGAACGTTCGTCATGCCCTTCGTGGTGAAGGCCGCCGGAATGTACGGCAAGAGGCGCATGATGATCGCCATCTCCGTGCTCGGGCTCGTCGGTGACGTCATCGCGGCCCTCGCGCCGAACTACGCCACGCTGCTCGTAGGGCGGGCTGTCGCGGGCCTGTACGTGCCGATCGCGGCGCTCTCCTACTCGATCGCGCGTGACGTGTTCCCCCGCCACCTGGTGGGGCCTGCCAGTGGACTCATGGGCGGGGGTCTCGGCCTGGTCGGCCTGGGCGGGCCGTTCCTGTCCGGGTGGGTCATCGACGACTACGGCTTCCGCGGCGCTCTGTGGTTCATGGCGATCGCCACGGTGCTGAGCCTGATCCTACTGATCACGGTCGTGCCCGAGAGCCCTGTCCGTGAGGAGCGTGCCCGCATGGACTGGCTGGGCGGAGTGCTGTTGGGGGGTGGCCTCACGGCCATCGTCTATGCCATCGGGAAGGGCACCGAGTGGGGCTGGACCAGCGGCGAACTCTTCACCTACCTCGGTGCGGGCACGCTCGCGCTGATCGCGTTCGCGGTCGTCGAGAGCCGCGTCACGAGCCCTCTGTTCCCACTCTCGATGCTCCGGCGGCGCAGAGTGTGGACGGTCCTGGTCGCGACGGCGGTGGTCGCGGCCGGGGTCTACTCGGTGGGCACGGTCATGCAGCTGCTGGCCCTCATGCCGAAGATCCCCGGCATGTCCGCGGGCCTGGGTTGGTCGGCGACGAGAAACGCGGTCGTGACCAGCCCCATGAGCGTCCTGATCATCGCGGTGGCAGTCCTGACCGGGGTGCTGGCCCGCCGGATGGACGCCCGGATCCTGCTGGGCACCGCCGCAGTATTCGCCGCAGCCGGTTTCGCTCTCGGCTCCCATCTGCACCACTCGGCGTCCGAGATCATCATCATGGGCCTCATCTCCGGAGTAGGCACCGGCATGACGGCCTCCATCGTGCCCATCATGATCATCGGTGCGGTTCCGCCCGAGGAGCAGGCCTTGGCCAACGGGGCCCAGAGCATGGTGCAGGGCGTTATCCAGGCGGTCGTCCTCCAACTCACCTTCGTGGTCATGGCCAAGGGCGGCACAGTGCTCAAGGGCACCCAGTTCTACGGCGACTCCGGCTTCGCCAACGGGTTCTGGCTGGAGGCCGGCTGCGTAGCGCTGGGCGGTCTCCTCATCCTGCTGATACCGAAGGTCAAGCGGCTCGACGAAGCCGAAGTGGGCCAAGCGGCGGCCTCCTGACCGCACTTAATCGGTCCGGCCCCAGGGCCGGACCGACCCTCACGGTCTCTGGGCGCCCACGCGGCTCTCATACGGCTCCCTCGGCGACCTCGTCGTCCAACGAGCCGGATCCGTTCACCCACCCGCACGGGCGAGCGGTGCCGCGCGCCCGTCGCGACAGCCCGCCCACCACTCTCACCGTGGCCCCGCCCGGGCCGGCACAGAAAGAAATCTCATGGCGAAAGTCGACCTGCAGGCCTTGTCGCTCGAACAGAAGGCATCGTTGCTGACCGGCGGCGGCTTCTGGTCCACCGCGGCCGTCCCCGAGGAAGGCATCGACGCGATCGTGCTTTCCGACGGTCCCCACGGGGTCCGGCGTCAGAAGCACGGCACCGATCACCTGGGGCTGCACCACAGCGAACCGGCGACCTGCTTTCCGCCCGCTGTCGCGGTGGGGTCGAGCTGGAGCGAGGAGGTGGCCGCGAAGATCGGCGCAGCGCTCGCCGAGGAGGCCCGCGCCCTGGGCGTGGATGTCCTGCTCGGACCCGGCGTCAACATCAAGCGCTCCCCCCTCGGCGGACGCAACTTCGAGTACTTCTCGGAGGACCCGCTGCTGTCCGGGGTGCTGGCCACCGCCTACGTGAGGGCACTTCAGGCGGGCGGCGTAGGGGCGTCGTTGAAGCACTTCGCGGCCAACGACCAGGAGACCGAGCGCATGGTCATCAGCGCCGATGTCGACGAACGTACGCTGCGGGAGATCCATCTGGCGGCTTTCGAACGCGTCGTCACGGAGGCCGAGCCGGCCACGGTCATGTGCTCCTACAACAAGATCAACGGCGTTCCCGCGTCGGAGAACCACTGGCTGCTCACACAGGTCCTGCGCGATGAATGGGGGTACACCGGCGCGGTGATCTCCGACTGGGGCGCGGTGCGCACACGTCCCGCGGCCCTGAACGCCGGTCTGGATCTGTGCATGCCGGGACCAGGGCACCACGCTACGCAGGCCCTCGTCGAAGCCGTCCGGGACGGTCGTGTCGAGGAAGCGGCGGTGGACCGCGCGGCGGAGCGCGTGCTCGCACTCGTCGACGCGGCCGGAGACCGGACAACCGCTCCGGATCTGGACGCGCACCACGAACTGGCTCGCGAGCTCGCGGCCGAATGCGCGGTCCTCCTGAAGAACGCGCACGGCACCCTCCCGCTCGACCGAGCGTCGTCCGTCCTCGTGGTCGGGGAGTTCGCGACCACACCTCGCTATCAGGGCGGCGGCAGCTCACACGTGAACGCCACACGTGTCGACATCCCGCTCGGGTGCGTCGAAGCCCATGCCGCCTCGCGGGGGACCACGCTCATGTACGCGCGGGGATTCGACACCCGGGACGAGGACGGCGAAGCGCTCCGCGCGGAGGCGGTGCGCGCGGCGGCCGACGCCGAAGTGGTCGTCGTGTTCGCGGGCAACCCGGAGGCCGAGGAGACCGAGGGTCTGGACCGCGAGCGCCTCGAACTCCCGCCCGCGCAGGTGAAGCTCATCAAAGAGATCGCAGCGGTCGCCCCGCGGACCGTGGTCGTGCTCGCGAACGGAGGGGTCGTCTCGCTCGATGACTGGCACGACGACGTCGACGCGATCCTGGAGGGTTTCCTCCTCGGACAGGGCGGCGGCGCGGCGCTCGCCGATCTCCTCTTCGGCGCGGCCAACCCCTCCGGCCGCCTCGCGGAGACCATCCCCCACCGCATCGAGGACACCCCCACCTGTCTGTCGTTCCCCGGGGAGCAGGGACACGTCCGCTACAGCGAGGGCGTCATGGTCGGGTACCGCTACTACGAGACGGTCGGTGCCCCGGTCCGCTACCCGTTCGGACACGGCCTGAGCTACACCGAGTTCGACGTCTCCGAGCTGCAGGTGCGGGTCGAAGGGCCGGCCGAAGCAACGGTGGCCGTCACGGTCACCAACACGGGCACGCGCGCCGGCAAGTACGTGGTGCAGGTGTACGTCTCCACGCAGGCCGGTCCCGTGCGGCGCCCGGAGCGCGCGCTCGCGGCCTTCACCAAGACACACCTGGAGCCCGGACAGGCGAAGGAGGTCCACCTGCGGCTGGACCGGCGAGCCTTCGCGTACTGGGACGTCCTCCTCTCCCGATGGGTCGTGCCGGACGGCACCTACGTCGTCCAGGTCGGCGAGAACGCCGCCACCGTGCTTCACGAGCGCGCCGTCCACCTCGACGGTGACGGTATCCAGCCGCCGCCGTCGCTGCAGTCGAACGTCGGCGAATGGCTCGCACACCCCGTCGCGGGCCCCCCGCTTCGGACGCGTATGGCTCCGCTCATGGCGCAGAGCGGGGCGGAACTCGACGACGCCGGCGACCAGATGAGCATGGTGGCGTCGATGCCGATGGCGCAGATCCTCAACCTGAGCGGCGGAGCCATCGACGGCGACTGGCTCCTGTCGCTGCTGGCCGACTCCGGCCCCACTTCCCCCAGCGAAGAAGAAAGCAGGAACTGATGACATCCGACTCCCGCGACGGCACGACACGGGCTGTCTGCAATCCGCTGAACCTCCCCTATCGCTACCAGGACCTGCGCCCCATGTCCGGGGGCCGGACCGTGCACCGGGAAGCGGCCGACCCGTCGGTGATCCTGTACCGCGGCCGGTTCTACCTCTTCGCGTCGATGTCGGCCGGCTTCTGGCACTCGACGGACCTGCTGACCTGGGAGTACCGGCCCAGCCAGACACTTCCCGCGCTCGACTACGCTCCGGACGTCCGAGAGATCAACGGCGCCCTCTACGTCTCGGCGTCCCGGCAGACCGACAGCCCGTTCTTCCGCAGCGAGGACCCCCTGTCGGACGACTTCACCCAGGTGAACCCGGGCTTCCCCTTCTGGGATCCGAACCTCTTCCAGGACGACGACGGTGCCGTCTACTTCTACTGGGGGTGTTCCAACAAGGAACCCATCACCGGCGTCCGCGTCGACCCGGAGACCATGGACAGGATCGGCGAACCGGTCCCGCTCGTCAGCGGCGATCCCGAACACCACGGCTGGGAACAGGTCGGGGAGAACCACGTCAAGACCGAACCCACGACGGAACTGGCGAAGGCGATCGCCGAGTACCTCGGTGACGCCCCGTTCATCGAGGGTGCCTGGATGACCCGGCACGAGGACACCTACTACCTGCAGTACTCCGCACCGGGCACGGAATGGAACACCTACGCGGACGGCTACTACACCGGGTCATCGCCGCTCGGGCCGTTCGCGTACGCGCCGAACAGCCCGTTCTCGTCGAAGCCCGGCGGCTTCATCACCGGCGCGGGCCACGGCAGCACCTTCCAGGACGCGTACGGCAACTGGTGGCACGCCTCGACCATGCGGATCTCGGTGCACCACGAGTTCGAACGGCGCGTCGGACTGTTCCCCGCCGGTTTCGACGCCGAGGGCGTCCTCTTCTGCAACCAGAACTTCGCGGACTATCCGATGATCATGCCGGACCGCAGGGTCGATCCGTGGACCGGCACCTTCGCCGGATGGATGCTGCAGTCGTTTCGCGCGAGGACGACCGCGTCGTCCTTCGCGGAAGGCCACGAACCCGACCTCGCGGTCAACGAGGACATCCGTACCTGGTGGACCGCCGCGACGGCCGAGCCCGGACAGTGGCTCCAGATCGACCTGGGCGAGGAACGCACCGTCTCGGCGATCCAGCTCAACCTCGCCGACCAGGACCTGGCCGCGCACGCGCCGGAGAGGACCGACGGCGGTGAGGCCACCGGGGCCTGGAGGGCGATCTACCCCGATCTCCAGCCGACCGAAGTGCTCATCGAGATCTCGCGGGACGGCGAGCAGTGGGACACGGTCTCGGACAACCGAGGATCGGGCGAGGACGCTCCGCACGCGCTCGTGGTGCTCGATCACGCCCGACGAGCCCGGTTCGTCAAGGTCACGGCCGGCCGGATGCCCTTCGACGGCCCCGTCTCCGTCAGCGGCCTGCGCGTCTTCGGCACCGGCGACGGAACGGCACCCGCGGCCGCCACCGCGCGAGCCAGGCGCGTCGACGACCTCACGGCCAGGCTCGACTGGGAGCCCTGCGAGACGGCCCACGGTTACAACGTCCGCTACGGCATCGCGCCGGACAAGCTGTACCACAGCTGGCTGCTCTACGAGCAGAACGCTCTCGATCTCCGAAGCCTGAACGCGGGACACGACTACTGGGTGGCCGTCGACTCCTTCAACGAGAACGGCATCACCCCGGGCCCGGTCGTGAAGATCACCTGAGATCCGCCCGACCCGCAGCCACCCCGTCACCGACAAGAACGTAGGAGATCACTCATGCAGGGCCTGCACGACAAGGTCATCGTCTTCGCCGGCGCCGGCGGAATCGCCACCGCCACCGCGAAGTTCCTCGGCGCCGGGGGCGCCCGTATCGTGGTAGGTGACGTCGTCGGGGCGTCGGCCGAGACCACTGCCCAGGCAGCCCGGGACGCCGGCGGCGACGGCATCGCCACCGTCGTCGACATCGCGGACGAGAGCCAGGTCAAGCACCAGATCGACCTGGCGATCAAGACATACGGCCGCATCGACGGCCTGTTCAATGTCGCCGCGAACATCCACCAGGACGAGGTCGCCAAGGACACCGACGTGACCGGCATCGACCTGGGCGCGTGGCAGCGCACGATCGACGTCAACCTCACCGGATACCTGCTCACGCTCAAGCACGCGCTGCCCCATCTGGTCGCCGGCGGCGGCGGATCCGTGGTCAACACCCTGTCCGGCGCGGTCTACGCCGGGATGCCCGACAAGGTCGCCTACTCGGCGACCAAGGCCGGCATCGGCGCACTCACCCGCCACGTCGCCCGCCGCTACGGCAAGGACGGCGTGCGCTGCAACGGGGTCGCCCCCGGCCTGGTCATGACCGAGCAGACCGAACGCAACCTGCCCGAGGAGTTCCGCGACATGATCCTCGCGACCACCCCGGCGCCGCGCCACGGCCGGCCCGAGGACGTCGGCGCCACCGTCGCCTTCCTCCTGTCCGACCTCGCCCAATGGACAACCGGCCAGATCCTCTGCGTTGACGGCGGCACCACGATGCGCCCCTGACGGCTGCCCGGCAGCGCAATCCGATCGGTTGCCATCAACTTCTCGATACCAAGAAGGAAGAAACATGGGAAAGCTGGACGGCAAAGTCGTCATGCTCACGGGAGCCTCCTCGGGCCTGGGCAAGCAGCAGGCGATACGGATCGCCGAAGAGGGCGCCGACCTCGCGATATGCGCGAGGACCGAGAGCAAGCTCTTTGAGACCAGGAAGATCTGCGAGGACCGGGGCGCCGAGGTGTTGGCGATGCCGGCCGACATCATGGACCACGACGCGCTGTCCGCGTTCGTGGCCGCGACGGTCGAGAGGTTCGGCACCATCGACGTGCTCGTCAACAACGCGCACACCGTCACCGTCCCGGCCCCGTTCCTGGAGAAGACCATCGACGATCTCGATGTCGAGATGCGCAGCTCCGTGTACGCCTACTGGCACCTCATGAAGCTCTGCTTCCCCTACCTGCGTGACCGGCCCGGAGCCGGCGCGTCCATCATCAACTTCGCCTCGGAAGCAGGCGTCATGGGCGACGCGCTGTACGCCCCGTACGCCGCGTCGAAGGAGGCGGTCCGAGGGCTGTCGCGGGTCGTCGCGAGGGAATGGGGACAGTACGGGATTCGCGTCAACACCCTGTGTCCCAACGGCATGACGGACAACATCTCCGGTGGCCTCGAGTGGATGGAACCCCGGACACGCGAACACATCGAGAAGAGCTTCGTGAACAACCCGTTCGGCCGCGCCGGAGACCCCTACGAGGATGTCGCACCGGTGACCGTGTTTCTCGCGTCGGACGACAGCCGGTGGATCACGGGACAGAACCTCCACGCGGACGGGGGAGGCCTGATCAACGCCTGAGGAATCACGACCGGTTGGGAACGTGCCGGGTGGTCCGAATCCCGTCGCAGCGGGCCGAGGTGTTCCTCGGCCCGCCCGTTCCGCCTCCTGTCGGAAGACCGCTTCCCCATCGTCAGACGACAAGCCATTGCTGGTTGGCGCCGGCGTCACAACTCGACTGACTGAGGGCCGCCCCGTTGTCGGTAGACGCTCCGGCGACCTGGAGGCACAGGCCGCTGTTGACGTTGGTGAAGGTGACGTAGCCGCCGATCACCGCGGTCTTCCGCCACAGTTGGTGCGTGCCGCCGTCACAGGTCCATTGGTCGGCCGTGGCACCGTCGGCCTTGGAACCGCCGGGGATCTCCAGGCGCTTGCCGCTGTTGACGTTGACCAGCCGGTAGTTCGACCCGACGGGCGTCGGTACCCACTGCTGGTTGGTCCCGGAGTTGCAGTTCCCGGAGTTCACGGCCGCCCCGTCGGCGGTGCTCGCGTACCAGACGTCGGCGCACTTGCCGCTGTTGCGGTTCAGCAGGTGGTTGTTCGCGGAGCCCAGCGGGGCGGCCAGGACGGGCCACCCGCCCGAGAAGGTGACCTGGCGGATGTCGAGGGTCTCCTGCCCGTTGTTGTTCCCGTCGTAGTAGTGGTAGGCGAGGAACTTCGACGTGCCGTCGTCGTAGGCGTCCGCGCCGCCGGCCGCCACCTTCGGGTAGGCGCCGGCGAGCACGGTGGTCCCGCCGCCGGAGACCATGTCCACGCCGTTCTGGTCGAGGTAGGGGCCGGTGATGCTGGTGGACCGTCCGACCACGGTGTAGTAGGTGCTGTTGGTTCCGCTGCAGCACAGGCCCTTGGAGCCGAAGAGGTAGTAGTAGCCGTCGTTGAGGATGATCGTCGGGTTCTCGATGCCGACGGCGATGTGCCAGAGGTTGTTGTCGGTGGTGGACAGCTTGCCCGTGGACTGGTCGAGGACGTGCATGTAGGTGCCGGAGCCGGTCCAGGAACCCCACCCGTGGCCCGTGGACGGACGGCGTGCAGGCACGATTTCCTTGACGCCGAGGTTGATAATGGCAACAATGTATCCGTAACTATCCGTGGCGTCCCACACCCATCCCGGCCGTCGGCGCAGTCGCGGCCGGCCCACCGATCCCCACAAGCGCGCCGGACGGCCCGCAACCGGCTGCTGCACGGCTTCACGCATGTGGTGGCCGGTACCCGGGTCCGAACCGCCACGCAGTCAATTGCGCCCCTGGCAAGGAGCTGCGACATGTACGCGAAGAGTCACGCCCTCACCAGCGCGGGGTCGGTCACATGAGCCGCACGTTGCTGCGCGGCGCGCAGGTGATCAGCATGGCGCCCGGCCGGCCGGACGTTGAGCGCGTCGACATCCTGGTCGACGGCGACAGCATCGCCGCCGTGGGCGAGCACATGGGCAGGCCCGACGACGACACCGTCGACTTCTCCGGGCGCATCGTCATGCCCGGCCTGGTCAACGCACACCTGCACACCTGGCAGGCCGGACTGCGGTGTGTGGGCGCCGACTGGACCCTGTTGCAGTACCTCGCCCACCTGCACGGCGGCGTCGCCGCGCACTACAGCCCCGACGACATGTTCATCGGCACCCTCGCCGGCGCGCTGAACCAGATCAACTGCGGTACCACCACGATCGGCGACTGGTGTCACAACAGCCTGTCGCCCGCGCACGCCGACGCGGCTGTGGCAGGACTACTGGAGTCGGGAATCCGCGCGGTCTTCCTGCACGGGACGCCCTATCGGGCGCCGGATGTCGCCCACCCGCTCCCCGAGATCGACCGGCTGTCGGAGGCCGTCGGCGGGCACGCCTTGCTCACCCTCGGGATGGCACTCCAGGGGCCACAGTATTCGACGCCCGATGTCGCGGTGGCTGACTTCCGGGCCGCCGACGAGCGAGGTGTCGTCGTGTCGATGCATCAGAGCGGCGGTGAGCCCTCGGCCGCCTGGGAGGCGGTGCGCACCGCCGGCCTGTTCGGGCCCCGCACCAATGTCGTCCACGGCGCCGGTCTTACCGACGACTGGGTCAAGACGCTGGTCGATGCCGGCGTCAGCTTCACCACGACTCCCGAGAACGAGCTCGGCCAGGGCCACGGCACCCCCATCACCGGACCACTGCTGCGGCTCGGCGCGGCACCCTCGCTCGGCACCGACGTCGACAGCGTCGTGCCCGGCCAGCTCCTCACGGCCGCGCGCATCGCTCTGGCCCACCAGCGCGCCCTCGATCACGAGCACCACCGGCGGTCGGACGGCGCGGCATCCGAGCGACCGTCGATCACCGGCAGGCAGGCGCTTGCCTGGGCGACCGTCGCAGGAGCCCGCGCCCTCGGCCTGGCGGATCGAGTCGGCCGGATCGAGCCGGGTATGCAGGCCGACCTCGTCGTCATCGACGCCCGCGCACTGAACCTTTGGCCCGCCCATGACCCGATCGCCGCGGCCTTGCACGCCGAGATCGCCAACATCGAAGCCGTGATGATCGCCGGTCGATGGCGCAAGCGAGAGCACTCTCTGCTCGGAGCGGACGTCGCAGGGGTCAAGGGACGACTGCTGGACTCCGGCGAACGGCTTCTCCGCGTCTTGGGCATGCCCGGCGTCCCGCGGTCCTGATGCGGTGCCACGTGTTTCGGAGGGGAGGAGTGCCCAGGTGCCGTGCAAGGCGCTGAACAGGGAGCAGATCGTTCAGGCCGTCGTCGGGCTGCTGGACGCCGGGGGAGCCGACGGCCTGAGCATGCGTCAACTCGGCAGCCGCCTCGGAGCCACCGCGGCAGCGGTCTACTGGCACGTGAAGGACAAGGAAGAGATCCTCGCGCTGGCCGCCGACGCGGTCTGGAGGGAAATTCAACTGCCCGACCTGGAGGGGAGCGGGTGGCGGGCGGTGGTCACGACCATGGCCAACGACCTGCACGCGATGACCTTGCGGCATCCGTGGGTCGTAGCGGCCATGAGTTGCCATGCCCCGCACGCCCCTGGCCGAGCCCGCCACGAGGAGCACCTCCGCGCGGCGTGCGAAGCCGCCGGGTTCACCGGACGGGAAGCGGAGCAGGCGACGAAGACCGTGCTGACGTTCGTGTTCGGCACCGCCTTCGGCGAACACAAGGGCGAGGCCACCGCGTCGACCGCCGAGGACCTGGCCTTCGGCCTGCGGGTGATCCTCGACGGTCTCCAAGCCCGACTCGACGCCCGGCCATGAGTACGGCGCCGGTTCCGCACCGGTGTCCCACGGTCGCCGCCGACGTGAAGTGGCCTGCGGCAGTGGTTACTTCGAGCAGCGTGGTGAGGCGATAGGCGACATCACGTGCCGTCTGTCGCTTCCCGGCGTGCGGCGCCGAGACGGGTGAAATAGGCGAGGAGGTCGGGGCTGTCGACGGCCGCGGGGTTGACGACCTGTTCGGCGGGGGCGCCTTGGAGCAGGCGCTTGACGGGTACTTCGAGTTTCTTGCCGGTACGGGTGTGGGGGATGCCCGGGGCTTCGAGGATCTCGTCGGGCACGTGCCGGGGTGAGGCGCCGGTGCGGATGGCGTGGCGGATCTTGTCCTTGAGGGCGTCGTCCACTTCCACCCCGGCGGCGGGGACCACGAACAGGGGCATCCAGTAGCCGCCGTCGGGTTCCTCGGCGCCGATGACGAGGGCTTCGGTGATCTCGGGGAGGCGTTCGACGACGTCGTGGATGTCGGCGCTGCCCAGCCGTACGCCGTTGCGGTTGAGGGTGGCGTCGGAGCGGCCGTGCACGATCACCGAACCGTGGGAGGTGAGGGTGATCCAGTCACCGTGCCGCCACACGCCGGGGTAGCCGGTGAAGTAGGCGTCCCGATAGCGGCTGCCGTCGGGGTCGTTCCAGAAGTACAGCGGCATGGACGGCATCGGACGGGTGACCACCAGCTCGCCGACCTCGTCGACGACCGGCCGGCCCTCTGCGTCGTACGCGGCCAGGGCGACCCCCAGATAGGGGACGGACAGCTCGCCAGCCCAGACGGGCGTGGTGGGGGCGCTGCCGGCGAAACCGGAGACGACGTCCGTGCCGCCGCTGCTGGAGGCGAGCTGGACGTGCTCGCCCAGGTGGTCGCGGACCCAGGGGTACGCGGAGGCGGGCAGGGTGGAACCGGTGCAGCCGACGGCACGGACGGACGACAGGTCGTGGACGGACGGGTCGATGCCGAACTTGGCCATGCCCAGCAGGTATTGGGGGCTGGTGCCGAAGAGGGTGACGTGGTGCCGTGCGGCCAGTTCCCACAGGACGTCGGGGCGGGTGAGCCGAGCCGGGCTGCCGTCGTAGGTGCAGGTGGCCGCTCCGGTCAGGAGTGTGGAGACGGCAAGGTTCCACATCATCCAGTGCGTGGTGGTGTACCACAGGAGGCGGTCGCCGGGGCCCAGGTCGGACTGCAGGCCCAGGGTCTTGAGATGTTCGAGCACGACACCGCCGTGGCCGTGGACGATGCCCTTGGGCAGGCCGGTGGTCCCGGAGGAGAACAAGATCCACAGAGGGTGGTCGAACGGCACCGGCGTGCAGATGAGTTGCTCGGTGCGGGTGGAGGCGTCCTCCCAAGGGACAGTGAGTTCAGGGTAGTTCTCCTGGGACCAGGCCAGCCCCACGTGGTCCACCAGGACGGTGGCCTTCAGGGTGGGCAGCGCGCGGGCCAACTCCACTACGGCGCCCCGGCGGTCGTGGGTGGCGTCGTTGAACAGGTAGCCGTCGGCCGCGATGAGGACCGTGGGCTCCAGCTGCGCGAAGCGGTCGGCGGCGGCCTGGGGGGCGTAGTCCTGGCCGCACACCGACCAGACGGCGCCGAGACTGGCGGCGGCGAGGAAGGCGACGATGGCATGCGGGGTGTTGGGCAGATAGCCGACGACCCGGTCGCCGGGGCCGACGCCCAGGTCGCGCAGGGTGGCGGCGACGGAGGCGACCTGGGCGCGCAGCTGCTTCCCGGACACCTCGTGGCCGGCCCCCGTCTCGTCCAGTGCGATGATCGCAGGCCGGTCGTCGTGGAGGTGGCGCAGGGCGTGATGGGTGTAGTTGAGGGTGGCTCCGGTGAACCAGCGGGCGCCGGGCATCTTCTCCTCGGCCAGCACCTGCTCGTACGGGGTGGACGCGTCGACGTCGAAGTACTCCCACACCGCGCTCCAGAACCCTTCGAGGTCCGTGACGGACCAGCGGTGCAGGGCGGCGTAGTCGGTGTGGTCGTAGGCGACTTGGACGCCCCGGTGTCGGGTGACCCAGCGGCCGAAGTCCGCGATACGGCTGGTGGTGGTGGCCTCCGGGTCAGGGGCCCAGAAGGGCTTCCCCGGCGGGGTGAGCCATGCACTGTTCACTGCGATGCGCTCCTCGACAGGGATGCGGTGGCGAGCGGTTCGGTGGGGGACGGGCGCCGGGTGGTGCACAGCAGCGGTGCCCAGACGACGGTGTCCGTGAAGTCGGCGGAACCCGCCGGTACGACGTCCACGACGACCCGGTCCGGGCGCAGCAGAACGGCGTCGGCCCGGCCACCGCGCAGCCAGGCGGCAAGCGTGCGGTCGTCGCCGAGGTCGTCCGTGCGGATGAGCCGTGCACCGATCGCCTCGGCGACGGCTCGCAGCCAGGGCGCGACAGGAACGGCGCTCAGGACGGTGAAGGAGTCGCCGAGCAGGTCGTCGAGCCGGATCCGCGCGGCGTCGACGTTCACCCAGGGCTGCGGGCAGGCCGTGCCGGCCAGGTCCCGCCCGCCCAGGCGGGCGCGCCGCCGTATGAGGGCGTTCTGGCTCAGGGCCGGACTGAGGTCGCGGCCGGCCGCCTCCCGCAGGGCCGGTATGCGGCAGGCGGCGCTCGTGAGGCTCCGGCGCAGCGCGGCGGCACGGCCCTGGCCGCCGGTCATGGCCCAGCCCATTGCGACGGCGAGGCGGATCATGTGGCGGGCGTGCGGCTTGCGCTCGCTCTCGTAGGTGTCCAACAGGCCCTCGTGGGCGCCCCGGTGGATGACGCGGCCGATTTTCCACGTGAGGTTGTACGCGTCGCGCATTCCGGCGCACAGTCCCTGACCGATGAACGGCGGAGTGAGGTGGGCGGCGTCGCCCAGCAGGAAGACACGCCCTTGGCGCCAGCGGTCGGCGACACGGGCCCGGAAGGTGTACTCAGCCTGCCGGATCACTTCGACGTCGCCGTCGTGCGACACCTCCACCCACGGCGCGATCAGCTCCCGCACGCGTCGGTCGTCCAGCTCTTCCCCGTCCCGCAGGCGGAACTCCCAGCGGTAGCGGTCCTCACCGATCCTCATGAACGTCGCGGCCCGGGCCGGGTCGCAGACCTGCTCGACACCCTCCCAGCACCGGACGGGGAGGTGGGTGCGGACATCGACGACGCTCCAGCGCTCCTCGAAGCGCAGGTCCTCCCATACGGCGCCCATGGCCTCGCGGGTGAGGCTGCCGGCCCCGTCGCAACCGAGGACGAAGTCCGCCTCCAGGTACTCGGGGACCTCACTGCCGTCACGGCGGAAGCTCACCCGCACGGGACCGTCGCCGCTCGGGTCGATACCGACGACCTCCACCCCACTGAGCAGTTCGGACTCCGGCCGCCGCGCCAGGGCTTCGCGCAGCAGCCTCTCCAGCTCCGGCTGGTCGAACATGCTGGTCTGCGGAAAGCCGTGGTGTCCGTGTTCGGAGCGCCGGAACTCGCCGATCACCCGATGGCGTGCGTCGAGCAGACGCAGGCCCTTGGCCGGGCGGGAGATGGCGGCGAACTCCTCGTGCACGCCGGCGGCCTGCAGGATCCGCCGGACCTCGTCGTCCGTGGCGACGGCGCGCGGCAGCGGGTAGACGTCCCGGTGGCGTTCGAGGACGACGCTCCGCACACCGTGGCGGGCGAGCAGCAGCGCGGCCGTCACCCCCACCGGCCCCGCACCGATGACGACGACGGGAACCCGGGAGCCGGCGCTCACCGTGCGTCCGTGACGGGGGTGCGCTGTTCGCCGAGGTCGATGCGCCCGTCCGGTGTGGCGATGGTGGCGGTGATGACATCACCCTCGTGCAGGTAGTGCGGGTTGCGGGCCTGGCTGCTGAAGAACGCCTTCCACTTCAGTGCGGGCGGCAGCAGCGCGCCGATCTTCTCGACCGGCTTCGGCGGCGCCTTCAGAGCCGTGCCGCCCGGGGTGCCGGTGAGCAGCAGGTCGCCGGGGTCGAGGTGCTGGAAGCGGGCCAGCAGCGTCAGCGCCTCGGCCGGCCGGACGATCATGTCGGCCAGGGTCCGGTCCTGGCGCGGACTGCCGTTGACCGACAGTCTCAGCCGCAGGTCGAGGAGGTGAGGGAAGTCCTCCGGCTCCAGCAGCGCCAGGTAGGGCCCGGTCGGCGTGAAGGTGGGGTACGACTTGCTCTCGTAGAACTGGCTCTTGGTCAGCTGTACGTCACGGGCGCTGACGTCGTTGGTGAGGACCAGAGCGGCGACGTAGGAGGGCAGGTCGCGCTCGGCGACCACGGTGCCCACCGGGACGGGTGCGCCCATGACCAGGCCGAGTTCGACTTCGTAGTCGAGGAACTTCACGTGCGCGGGCTTGACGACGGGGTCGCGCGGGCCGCTGACGGAGCCGGAGGCCTTGCGGAAGAAGGTGGGCGGGATCTCTCCGCTGAAGCCCGAATCACGGGCGTGGCTGCGGTAGTTGACCATCTGCGCGACCACCCGGCACGGGGTGGTGACCGGAGGCAGCGCGGCCAGGTCCGCGACCGGTGTGCCCGTCTCGCCGGACACGGCTGCCTCCTCCACCGCTGCACGGTCCGCGAGCAACTCGGCGGTGGTGACGGCCTTGGTCCCGACGCGGACGGCGCGCTCGTCGCGCACCACCCACCAGCCATCCTCGGTACGCAGGACGTTCGTGCTCATGGCGTCATCGCTTTCAGCAGGCCCAGCATCCGGGCGACATCGAGTTCGCTGTCGTCGCGCAGGGCGCGCAGCACCTCGCGGAGTTTGGCGGGAGACGGATTCGTACCGAGGAACTCGCGGGTGATGGGCGGCCCCCACTGCGCCAGCCCGCTCGCAGACAGCGGAGCCCACCCCGGCTCCACGTCGCAGGAGAACAGGTCGCCGTCCGCGAAGTGCTCCACCATGAACCGGTCCGGGTCACGCCAGTAGTCGAAGATCTGGCTGCCCTGGATGTGCCGGCCGATGCCCCAGCTTCGCTGGTAGCCGCGCTCGGCCAGATACTCCCCGCCCGCGGCGATCGCGTCGAGGTCGGTGACCTGGTAGGCGGAGTGGACGTAGTGCGTTCCCGGTCCCAGATGCATCGCCAGCGTGTGATGGTCCACGGGGACGCTTCCCTGGTCACAGCGGAAGAACGCCATGACCGGGCCGCGCTCCCGCTGCCCGTCCAGGAAGTGGAAGTCGCTGATGATCATCCCGAGCGTGTCGAGATACCAGTTCATGCTCCGGGTGAACACCCGCGTCTCCAGCACCAGATGTCCCAGCCGCTGGATCCGCGACGGCTCGCGCGGCGGGCGCTGGGTGGCGTTCGTACGACGGTGATCCGTCCCGAAGTTGAGGACGAGAGGCCGCTGTCCGGGCAGCTCCGGCAGTTCCTCGGCGCAGTGCACCACCCGCACAGGGAGGCCGGACGGGTCCAGCAGATCGACCTGCTTGCCGCCGCCGGGGACGTCCGCGTCCCGCACGCTGGTCCCCGTCGCGCGCGCCAGCCGGTCCAGATCGGCCCGTTCCGCCGCGCGGAACGCCTGGCCGATGAAGCGGGACGTGCGCCCTCGGCGGATCACCACGCAGGGCGAGCCGGCGAAGGTGCCGCGCAGCCAGAGGGCGTCCGGCGTGCGGGCGGCGATGGAGAACCCGAAGTCACGCGCGAAGACCTCGGCGCGGTCGAGGTCGGGCTTCTCGAACTCCACCCAGGCGATGTCGGCGACCTTGATCACCGGGTTCCGGGCGCGCCCGGGGTGCTCGCCGCGCAACGCTCCCTGCTCACTGTGGAGGTCCTGGTGCGCGGTCCTGCGGTCGGCCTGGGCGGTCTGGGTTTCGGACATGGCGTCCTCCAAGCAACATTGCCGTAATGAGGAAATAATCAACTCTGCACTCCCCATCGTCAATAGTTGGCATCTGGTTAACTGACGAAAAAGTCAGAGATGTTGACTCGGTCACGGGAGCTGCCAGGCTCTGCCCCATGCCCACATCGGCGCCGCCTGGCAACCGGTTCGAGAGGCGCCGTGCGGCGACCCGCGACGCCCTTGTGTCCGCGGCCCGGCAGATCCTCGCGGAGACCGGTGACACGGGGGTCGGCATCCAGGCCATCGCCGACCGGGCGGACGTGGGATTCGGGTCCTTCTGCGCCCACTTCGAATCGAAGGCGGAGCTGTTCGATGCCGCGATGTCGGAGGCCCTTGAGGAATTCGGTCAGGTCCTCGACGAGCGGCTGCGGGGGACCGGCGACCCGGCCGAACTCGTCGCGGCAGGCTTCCGCCTCACGGCCCGGACGCCGACTCGCATCCGGATCTGATGGGCATCCTGCGTCACCGCGGCCTCGCTCGGATTCACTCCGGGAAGGGTGTCGCTCCGCGTGCTCGACGCGACCTGGAACGGGGCATCGCCGCCGGCCGATTCACGGTCGGCGACCCGGTCCTCGCCCTGTCCGCCTTGGGCGGGGTGTTGTTGTCGTTGGTCGAGCTGAGGTTCTCCCGCCCTGATCTCCACGGCGAGGAGGCCGCCGCGAGCCTGGCCGAGATGGCCTTGCGCATGCTGGGCGTGCCGGATGCCGAGGCTCGCGAGATCGCCCGGTGTCCCCTGCCCTCCGGCGTCGCCGACTGACGGCGTCGAGCACCGCGACGACCGGTGCCCTCCTCGCGGATGGCCAGCGCTACGTCTGTGGTCGCGTGACGCGGCGGCTCCTTCGTCATTCCATCGTCCGTCATTCCATCGACGCGAGGGGGTCCTCGCCGCAGACGACCAGGGCCTCGCTGTCCAGCATCATGGCTCGGGGGCACCGCATCCCGATGGCCAAGCGCGCCTGCGGGGTTATGACCGCTCCCTGGACCCGGTCGCTCAGCCGGCGGTGAAGGGTGCGGCCGACGACCTGACCTCTCTACCGCTGCCGGAGGAGTTCCGGTTCGGACTTGTCCTGCTCCTCGACGGCCTGGAGCAGGACAGGCGCAAACTGTCCGAGGTGGCCGACGTGTCCGACGGGTGCTGACTGTGCGCCCGGTCTCTCCAGTGAGGCGTGCCCTCTCAAGCGGCGGAGCCCTCACGGCCTTTGGCGGTGAGGTCGGGTAGGGGCAGTCGGCAGATCGCGTGGGCCTCGTCGGCGGAAAGGCCGAGCATGCGCAACAGGTCCTCGGTGACCTGATCGGTGGCTTCCACTTCGTCTCGCTCGGGGTGGTCGTGCAAGAGCTGACCGAGGCAGAGCTGCGCGCCCGCGACAGTGACCAGAGCGAGTTCGGCGTCGCGCACACTGAACCGGCCGGCGCGGACCGCCGATTTGATGTCGCGCAGAGCGCGGGCGGCGATGCCCTTGTCCGACGCGGCCAGAGCCAGTCCGTTGTTCAGCAGGACCTTGCTGAGTTCTGGTTGGCGGCGGTGCAGACGGCCAGTCAGGCGGAAGCTCTGCGCGAACACACGCGCGGGGTCGGTCAGATCCGTTGTCAGCTCGTCCAGCACGTCCCCGTACACCTCGAGTGCGTGCTCGATCGCGGCCTGGTAGAGCTGCTCCTTGCTCTCGAAGTGGTTGTAGAACGATCCCATCCCCACGTCGGCGGCCTGGGTGATCTCCAGGATCGGGACGTTCGTCCTACCGGCCGCGAGGAAGGCCGTGGCCGCCTCGATGAGCGCGGCGCGGGTGCGCGCCTTCCGTCGTTCCACACGGCTCGGGACATCCTGCGTCATGCCTGCTCCCTCTCACGGGTCCAGGCCCACCCTATACGTAGCCCGTCAGAGATGAGGGGATCGTCACTTCTGGTTGGCCATACCGGGCGGTGACAGTGGCGGTGGTGACGGTGGCCGGCGAGTCATGCCTTCGCCGGACTCCTGGGCGGTGCCCGCGGACGCGCTGCGCAGCCCCGCGCACGGCGCGCGGGCCTTGTCGGGGTTGATGTGACCGCCGGCATGGCCCGCGTGTGCAGACGGGGTATGCCGCCTTGTCAGCCGACGGTCAGGACGGGGCGGGGGCCGGCGGGGGCTGTCCATGCCTGGCTGACCTCGGAGAGAGGGTAGGCCTGAGCGTCCACCTTCACCTTGCCGTCGGCGATGAGCTGCACGTAGGCGGCGACCTGGGCGAAGTAGCGGCGCATGTCGAAGGAGCCGATGCCACTGCCGCTGAGGCGGAAGGGGCGGCTGCGCAGCAGTGAGGCGGGCACGGTGGCTTGCTCGCCGGCCGCACCGCCGATCTCCACATAGCTGGTGGTGCCCGCGCCGGGAACGTACGCCAACGCCTGGAAGGCTGCCTCGGCGGCGCCGCCCCACAGGAAGTCGAGGACGAGGTCGGGTGCCTTGCCGTCGAGGGCCGCACCGATGGCCGCCGCGTCGGCGTCCTTGGCGCCGGTGATCTCCACGGTCTCGGCGCCGAGGCCGGCGACGCGCTTGAGGTCGTCCGCGCCGCGTCCCACGCCGATGATCCGTCGCACGCCGAGTGCCTGGGCGTTCTGCACGGCGAGGCCGCCGGCCGCGCCCGTGACCCCGATGATCACGACGGTGTCCGGGGTGCCGTGTTCGTCCGCGTGGCCGGTGAGCGGCATCCAGGACGACATGCCCGGGTTCACGCCCGCCGCCACGGCGACCGGGTCGATACCGTCCGGGAGGGGGAGGGCCATGGTGATCGCCATCCGCTCGGCGAAGGTGCCCCAGGGCTCCTCGACGTCGCCGGTGTACACCAGCGTGCCGTCGGCGGTACGGGCCACCGCGTCCACGCCCGGTACCAGCGGGAACTGCCCGGTGCTGCTGTAGTGCCCGCCGGACGCCTTGGCCCGCACCACAGGGTGGATCGCTGTGGCGACGAGCTCGACGATCTGCCGGCCCCAACCCGCCTCGGGCTCGGGGAAGTCCTGGTACTCGGGTACGACCCCACCGGCCGTCGCCACCACTGCTGCCTTCATCACTGCTCTCCTTCGACGCGGGTGATCGCGCTGTGTATCCATGCCGCTACGGATCGACGCTGGAACGCCGCGGCAACCGCCTTGGGGTTGGGCATCTTTATGGCTACATGGTAGCCATAAAAATCGCGAAGGGAAACCGCGCCCAGTGCGGCACGCGATCGCTGACCGGTGCAGGCGATCCCGGAAGGCGGACCGCCCCGACGCCGCCGGGTCCCTCAGCGAGCCGGCGGTGGGGGCTGTACCAGGCCCGTCTGGTAGGCGATGGCGACGAGTTGGGCGCGGTCGCGAGCCTCCAGTTTCGCCATGGCGCGTTGGATATGGGTGCGCACGGTCAGCGGGCTGATGCTGCACGCGCTCGCGATCTCGTCGTTGGATTTCCCCTCGGCGGCCAGGGCCATGACCTCGCGCTCGCGGGCGGTGAGATGGGCCAGGCGTCCCGACGGCACCAGGCGGTCGCGAGACATACGGATGGTGAGGAAGTGGGTGATGAGGGAGCGGGTGGCTCCGGATGAGAGGAGTGGCTCGCCGGAGGCCACGGTGCGGATGGCGGTGAAGAGTTCGTCCACGGTGGCGTCCTTGCCGAGGTACCCGCTCGCGCCGGCGTGCAGGGCCCGGGCGACGTACTCCTCGGTCTCGTAGGTGGTGAGGACGAGGACACGGGTCGTGGACAGCTCCGGAGCCTTGCCGATCGCGGCTGTGGCGGTCAGTCCGTCCGTACCGGGCATACGGATGTCCATGAGGACGACATCGGGGCGGTGGATGTGTGCGAGGTCCACCGCTTCCTTGCCGTCGCAGGCTTCACCGACCACCTCCAGGTCCTCGCAGGACTCGATCAGAGTCCGGAAGGTGGCCCGCATCAGGGCCTGGTCGTCGGCGAGCAGGACACGGATCGTCATGGCGTTCGTTCTTCCTCCGGGGCAGGTGGATACAGCGGTAGGGCGGTGGTGACCTCGAAACCGCCCTCGGGTCGGGGGCCGGCGCGAAGTTCGCCGCCCACGGAATGGGCGCGTTCCGTCATGCCCATGAGTCCGAAGCCGCGGCCTCGCGAGAAACCGGCGACGGGGGCGGTGGCTCCGTCGTTCGCGATCGTCATGACCAGGCGGGCGTTGGAGTACGCAAGCCGAATGTGTGCGACTTTCGTCGGCGCGTGCTTGGTGACATTGGTGAGAGCCTCCTGCAGGATGCGGAACGCGGTCAGATCCACTCCCGGCGAGAGCGGTCTGGGCTCTCCTTGGGTGGTGACCGTGACGGTGATGCCGACGGACTCGCACGTCGTGATCAATTCAGGTAGGCGTGAGAGTCCGGGGGCCGGCTCCAGGGGAGCGGAGCCGGGATCGCTCGCCTCGCGCAGCAGCCCGACGGCGGACTTGAGCTCGCGTAGCGCCGAGGTCGTGGTGCCGATCAGGTCGGCGAGAATCTTCTGCGTCTCGTCGGGACGGCCCCGCAGGAAGTGAGCGACGGCGCCCGCCTGAACCTTGGCCAGGGCCAGGTGGTGGGCGACGACGTCGTGGAGGTCGCGGGCGATGCGCAGGCGTTCCTCGGCGACGCGCAGGCGTGCTTCCTCCTCGCGGGTCTGCTCGGCGTGTTCGGCGCGAGCGTGGACGGCCTCGAGGTAGGCGGTGCGGAGCCGGGCGCCGCGTCCCAACGCCAGGGGCAGCAGCAGCCACAGGATGGGGCCGCCTTTGAAGTCCGAGGGGTCGTTGATCACCACGGTGGCCACCACCGCCGCCACGGTGGTGAACCCGTAGACGTGGGTGGTCTTGTCGTCGGTGCCGGCGGACAGCCGGTACAGCCCGGCCATGAGAGGTGCCAGAAGCAGAGGGGTGACTGCGTAGCCCAGGGGGATGGTGATCACTGTGGCCAGGGCGATCACGACCAGGACGGTTCGCGGGCGGCGACGACTTGCCAACAGGGCGAGACAGGAAAGGGCGGCGAGGGCTTTGGCCGGCCAATCCCCACCCAGTGACGGGGCGTCGGAGGCGGTGAACGAGTCGCCGACAGCGGCGCAGGTCCACAGCGCCAGGGACATCACCACGCCGGCGGCACGTGGGCGGAAGTTCGCGTACTCCTGTGTTGCGCTCGTCATCGGCACTCCGGGTGAGTCATGGACTTGCTCCGTGCGGTCGGCACGAGCCGCCCGTGGACTTCGCCATGGGCGGCTCGGGAACAGCTGGTCGTGGGAAGGGCCGATCAGACGCGAACCTCGGCCGGGCTGTCCGCGGCACTGCCGTCCGTTTCGGCACCTTCGGCGGACCGGAGAGTGAGCGCCTCACCCTCGATGTCGACGCGGGGCAACAGCCGGTCCAGCCGGCCCGGAAGCCACCAGGCCCGGTCTCCCAACAGGGCCAGGACTGCGGGGACGATCGTCATCCGCACCACGAAGGCGTCGAAGAGAACGGCGGCGGCCAGGCCGAACCCGATCATCTTGATCATGGAGTCCGTCTCGGTGACGAAGCTGGCGAAGACCGCGATCATGATCAGCGCGGCGGCGACCACGACCCGGGCGCTGTGCCGGAACCCGGTGGTGACCGCCTGCGCGGGCCGCTCCCCGTGGACGTATGCCTCGCGCATGCGCGAGACGAGGAAGACCTCGTAGTCCATGGCGAGCCCGAAGACGATGCCCACGAGGAAGATCGGCATCAAGGTCATGATCGGCCCGGTCTGGTCCACGCCCAGCAGTTCGGCACCGTGGCCGTCCTGGAAGACCAGGACCACCGAGCCGAGGGCTGCCAGTACCGACAGCAGGAAGCCGAGGGCCGCTTTTATGGGGACGAGTACGGACCGGAAGACCACCAGCAGCAGAAGGAAGGCCAGGCCGATCACGACCGCGAGGTAAGGAAGCAGCGCGGCCTGGACCTTGTCGGCGATGTCGATGTTCACCGCGGTGGTCCCGGTGACCTGGAAGGTCGCCCCGGCCTGGGTCTCGATGCCGGGACGCTCGGCCCGGACGGTCTTCACCAGGTCCTTGGTCTTCTCGTCCGTCGGCGCGGTCGACGGCACAGCCTTGAAGATCGCGGTGTCACCGGCGTCGTTGAACTTGGCCGGGGAGACAGCCACGATCCCCTTCGTGGCAGCGACCTCCTTCGAGATCACCTTCACCGCGCCCGCCGCGTCGGACGCGCCCTTGGCGTCCACGACGATGGTCAGCGGCCCGTTGAAGCCCGGCCCGAAACCCTCGGCCAGGTCATCGTAGGCGCGGCGCTCGGACGTGGAGGTGGGCTTCGCCTCGTCTCCCGGCATGCCCAGTTGCAGATTCGCCATCGGTACAGCGATCGCTCCGAGGCCCACCACGCTGAGCAGGAGCATGGGTACGGGACGGCGCAGCACGAACCGTGACCAGCGGGTGCCCCCGTTGTTCTCGGTGCAGTGCCCCTTGACGGCGTCCTTGCGGGAGGTCCGCGAGAGAGCGGCGTTCGGCCACATGCCGAACAACGCTGGGACCAGCGTCAGCGCGACCAGCACCGCGACGACGACCGCCCCCGCGGCGGCCAAACCCATCTTGGTGAGCATCGGGATGCCCACCACCGACAGCCCCACCAGCGCGATGACGACGGTGAGTCCGGCGAAGACGACCGCGGACCCTGCGGTGCCGACCGCCAGTCCGGCCGCCTCGTGCGGCGTGCGGCCCTTCGCGCGCTCCTCGCGGTAGCGGGAGACGACGAACAGGGCGTAGTCGATACCGACGGCGAGACCCAGCATCACAGCCAGAGTGCTGGCCGTGTCCGACAGCCCGAAGATGTCGGCCACCGCCGTGATCGAGAAGAGGCTCACGGCGACACCGACGAGCGCGGTCAGCAGCGGCAGTCCGGCGGCGGCCAGCGAACCGAAGGTGATCAGCAGCACCACGGCGGCCACCGAGATACCGACCACCTCGGACACACCGCCCGGCCCGCCGCCGCTGTCCAGCGCCTCACCGCCCGCCTCGACGGTCAGGCCTGCATCCCGGGCCTGGTCGACGACCGCCTGCACATCATCCCGGCTGGTGTCGCTGACATCGGCGACCTTCACGTCATAGGTGACAGTCGTGTACGCCGTCGAACCGTCCTTGCTGACCGCGTCGGTCCGGAAGGGATCGTCGGCTCTGCTGACCTGAGGACCGCCGGCGAGCTTCGCCACCGCTTTCTCGATGGCCGCTCTGTTGTCGGGCGCTGTCACCTTCTGCCCGCCCCGGGCGACGAACACAACGCGGGCGGTCGCGCCGTCGGCCAGGACCCCGGGAAAGCGCTCTTGGGCCAGGTCGTAGGCCTTCTGCGCCTCGATACCCGGCATGGAGAACCTCTCGTCGGAGGTTCCGGGCGCCTGGGAGGCGGCAAGGCCGACGGCGGCCATGACGGCCAGCCACATCAGGACGACGGTCCATCGTCGCCGGAAGGCCAGACGGCCCAGTCGATCAAGAAAGGTAGCCACGCGGGACTCTCCACATCTGCTTTCGGGAACCCGCTCAGGCTGTCGGGAAGCGGTCCGTGCTGTCGTCGTCCTTCTGATAGGAAGCTCACTACTGATCTGGCAGTACACCTTTGGTTGGCAGATCACCCTCCGGTGCGACAGGCCCCTCCCGCCTCGGACCGGATCGGACGGCTCCCGACTGTCCGCGCAGGCGCCATCCTGCAGGGCGGGGGCGGGGTGAGGTGGGCATCGCCGAGCACGCGCAGCGCTACAGTCGGAGTACGCCGTTTCGAGTACGACCGGTGCCGCCGGCTGCCTCCGGCACTGCTCAGGAATCCCCGAAGGCCTGTTCCGTGACGAGATCTCAGACGGGGCCCGCACCCGGACCGGCGGCCTCAGGCTCAGCTCCCAGGTGACGTACGACTCTGTGTCCGAGGGGGACAGCGCGGCCCTGGCTTTCGCGAAATGGCTAGGCATCCGGGACCTCGCCGGGGGCCTCAGTCCTGTTCGCCCGCCGCCGGGTCGTCATCCAAGGCGCCGTACGTCGCGGATTCAGCCTCCAGCCGCACCCGTCCTCCATCAAAGGGCCTCTTCTTGTTCTGTCGCGCCCCGGCGACTTGCACGCATGCCAGGAGGAACCTCGAGCTCGATCCGGCCGTACGACAGACCTGGCGATGTCTACCCGCGCACGCGGCCGGCATCGGCTCCAGGATGAGTCGGGCCGTGGCGAACCGTTAACCGGGCTGAGGGGTGAGCCGGAAGCCCGTAACGGATACGATGTGTCCGATAACAATGTTTGTCAAGCCGCACATCCGCGACGTGGAGCCGGAGACCCGATGCTGAAAACGTCAGGAGGTCGGCTGTCCGAGGAAACGACAACTGTTCCGCGGCGCTCGGCGTGCCACGAGGCCCTGAGGCGTGCCGTCCACTGAGAGGCGATCGGGGCGGCCGCTCACCGTGCGTCTCGCTCGGGCGGTCTGGGATCAGGTGGATAGCCCTTGGCGCGCAACCAGACATCGAGAGCCGATGCGACGATGTCGCCGTGCGGGACGTCGTGGTCGGCGTTGTAGCGGCGTACGCGTCGCTGGAGCTGGAGAACGTCGGGAACGGCGTGGTTGAGCTGTCCTCGCTTGGTGTGGCGGTTGCCAGTGATCTCCATCGTGTCAGGGTGGGGGGAGACACGATCGTTGGGATGGGATGGGCTTCGAGTGCGTCGGCCACCTCACGCAGCCGTCGGGCGTGATGTTGGATTAGTCGGCGGAACGGGTGGCCGTCCCTCATCCAGCAAGGGAGGCCACCCGGCTCCGTGTGTCAGAACCCGCGGATGGCGAGCCATTCGTCCAACGCGACGGAGACGATGTCGCCGATGGACAGGTGGTCGAGATCGTTGTCCAGCTGAAGAAGCGCTTGATCCGCTTCTTCAGCTTCAGCGCGGCGGGGATACCGGTCCTTGCCGGGGTCGAGTCAGAGCCGGACGGGCTTTCGTGGTGAACCCCGGACCGGTGGCGACAGGCCGCCGCCATCGGTCCGGGGTTCACCGGGTCCAGGGATCTTCACCGCCGGGTCGGAGACGCATGTAACGGAAGGGAGTGTCCGACCCGGCGAGTGTCACTCGCCGAGGTGGGAGAGCTCGATGTCGTGGCGTTCCACCCCAGAGCCGCGAACGGAAAGAAGGGTAGCCTTCGGCGGGTAGCCGGCCGCTGCGACCATGTACTCGCCGCCGTCCAGGTCGGTGAAGGCATAGCCGCCGTCCTCACCGGTGGTCGCGGTGGCCACCACATTGCCGGCCGTGTCGATGAGTGTGACCCGCGCGTCGTTCAGCGGTCGGCCCGCGGCTTGGACCACGCCCCGCACGCGCAGGCCGGAGGACAGTTCGACCTCGGTCCTGGCGACGCCCTGCGTGACGATCTCGACGGGCAGCGCGATCGGCCGGTACCCGGCCGCGGTCACCGCGAGGGTCAGCAGGCCGGGCACGAGTTCGGTGACGCTGAAGGTGCCGTCCGTGTCGGTCAGTCCTGCGGCGAGCACATCGCCGCGTACGTCGGTCGCGACCACCATGGCGCCGGCGACCGGCTTCCTGTGATCGGCCGACCTGACCGTGCCGACCAGGCCGCTGGTACCGGAGAGCAGGATGTCGTACGAGACCGGCTCGCCGCCGACCGCGACCGTGGACGCCTGCGGCTGGTAGCCCTCCGCGGAGGCGATGAGCACGTAGCTTCCCGCGCCCGGCGCGTCCACCGCGTACGCACCGTCCGAGTGGGCCACCATGCGACCCACCTGCCGCCCGCCCGGTGAGATCAGGGTGATGACCGCCTGCGGTGCGGCACGGGTGCCGACTCGGCGCCGATGACCTGACCGCTGACAGGGATGCCGGTGGAGGACCGGACGCCGGTCGCGGCTGGGACGGCGGCCGGGCTCGGCACCGTCGCGTCGTGCTCGGTGTTCTCGTGGGTCGCGTTCTCCCGGCCGCGGAGGCCGAACGCCGCCAGGGCGGCGCCCACGAGGGCGAGGATGCCGGTGACCAGGACAGCGGTGTGGACGCCGTTCATGAAGGCGGTGTGGCTGCCCTCCACCACGGCCGCCCTGAGTCGTGCGGGCATCGCGCCGGAGACCGGGGCGACGCCCATCGCGACCGCGTCCTTCGCCTCCTCGAAGCGGGCGGCCGCCGAGCGGGGCACGCCGGCGTCGGTCAGTGAGTCCATGAGCGTGGAGCCGACGCGGCTGCTGATGAGGGAGACGAGCACCGAGGTGCCGAGCGCGCCGCCGACCTGGAGCGAGGTGGCCTGCAGGCCACCCGCGATGCCACCGTCCTTGACAGGGGCGTTGCCGACGATCGCGTCGGAGGACGCGGCCATCACGATGCCGACTCCGAGACCGAGCGCGACGAACGGCGGCCACATGGTGGCGTACGAGGAGTCGGCGCTCCACGAGAGCATCGTGAACGCGGCGCCGCCCTGGAGCACCATCCCCAGCGGCATGGTCAGGCGCGGGCCGAACTTCTCGGTGAGCTTCGCGCCGAGCGGCGAGGCCACCATGGAGGCGAGGCTGAGCGGCAGGGTGCGCACACCGGACTCGACGGGCGTGAAGCCGTGCACGTTCTGGAGGTACAGCATCACGAAGAAGATCGCGCCGAGCAGGACGAAGAAGTTCAGCGCGGTGACGAACACACCTATGGTCAGGGCCGGGTTGCGGAACAGCCGCATGGGCAGGAGGGGGTGCGCGACGCGGGTCTCGTACCAGCCGAAGAGGACCAGGACGACGACACCGCCGACGATCGCTCCGAGCGTGCCGGCCGAAGTCCAGCCCCACGTCTCGCCCTTGACGACGCCGAAGACGACGGCGATCAGGCCGAGCGCGAGCAGTACGACGCCGGGCACGTCGAACTTCTCGCTCGACGCCGCCTCGTTCCTGGACTGCGGCAGCACCACGAGACCGAAGACCAGGGCGATCACGCCGATGGGGCCGTTGATGTAGAAGACGGACTCCCAGTTGACATGCTGGACGAGCAGTCCGCCGACGATCGGGCCGAGCGCGGTGGCGACGGAAGAGATCATCGCCCAGATACCGACCGCCATGCCGAACTTCTTCGGCGGGAACACCGCACGCAGCAACGCCAGCGTGTTGGGCATGAGCATCGCGCCGAAGAGACCTTGCACGGCGCGGAAGGCGATGACGCCCTCGACCGAGCCGGCGAGGCCGATCGCCACGGACGCGACGGTGAATCCGACGACGCCGACGAGGTAGACCGTGCGGCGCCCGAAGCGGTCGCCGAGCTTGCCGCCCAGGATGAGGGTAGCGGCGAGGGCGAGCAGGTAGGAGTTGGTCACCCACTGCAGTTCGGCGGTGGTGGCGTTCAGGTCGCGGGCGATCTCGGCGTTGGCGATCGAGACGACGGAGCCGTCGAGGCCGACCATGAACAGGCCGAGCCCGACCGCGATCAGCGTCAGCCATGGGTTGGCGCGTAGACCGCGGGGGCGGGGGTCGGACACGGAAGTGGACGCTGTAGAAACAGCGGTGACAGACATGTGTGAGCTGTCCTCGGGATGTGTGGCGCGCGGCTGGGGCGCGTGGACATGTGGGGCGCGAGCTGTGTGTGGGCTGTGCGGGGGGCAGCGCGCCGAGCCCTGCCGCAGCAGCGGCAAGGGCAATTGGCGTACGGGAGCCGGACCGAACGGTCAGGCGGCGGAGTGGTCGCGCAGGCGCCGGGTGAGAGCCTCAAGGGCGCCGAGCGCCGAGCCGAGGGCGTCGCGGTCGCCGTCCGTGAGAGTCCGCAGCGCGGCCGCGAGCTGTCGCGCCGCGACGCCCTCGGCCTGGCTGATGCGCTGACGCGCCACGGCGGTGACACGCAGGTGCGCGACCCGCTTGTCGGTGTCGTCCTGGTGCCGTTCCAGCAGGCCCGTGTCGGTGAGGCGGGTGACCAGGGCGCTGACGTTGTTCGGCATCATCCGCAGCGCGTCGGCGGCCTTGTGGACGGTCGCGCCGTCGTGCTCTGCGACGTACTGGAGCAGGGCCAATTGCCGCTCGGGGAGCTTGGGGTAGGGCAGTCGCCGGTCGATGCTCTGCTTGACGTACCGGTTCAGCGCGGGCAGGCACGCCACGAGGCCTGCGGCCACCTGGTCGACGCCCTGGCTCGGACGAGCCTCACTGATTCCGGTCACGACCCCAAGGTACCTATGAAAAGAAACCTATGTCAAAATACTAATTTCTGACGGCCGGCCTGCCTCCTGGCGCCCACCTGATCATCCATGCGTCCCCGTACCGTGCGTGAGCCGGTGCTTTCTTGGGGGATGGTCGGTACAGCGGCACGTTTCCCCAGGTCCGGTGAGAGGGCGCAGGTCGACGGCCATCTCGTCGCCGGACCTGACCAGGAGGCCGCTGAGGGGGCTCCCACTCCGAAGAGCCCCCTCAGCGGCGCGTGCTTCCGCCGTCCGCGACGACGATCTGCCCCGTGATGAACGCGGCGTCGTCGGAGGCGAGAAACGCCACGACGCCCGAGACGTCGGCCGGCATCTGCACACGCTTGATGTTCTGCATCCGCACGGTCTGCTCGAAGAAGAACTCGCTCGTCTTCTCCGCGGCCGTGGCCGTCCGGACCAGGCTCGCCGCGACGCCGTTGACGGTGATGTGGTCAGCGGCGAGGTTGGCGGCCAGGACCGAGGTGAATCCGTTCAGCGCGCCCTTGGCGGAGACATAGGAAACGAAGGGAGGCGGCGGAGTCCAGTAGCTCGCGGACGTGATGTTGATGATCCGTCCCGACCCGGACTCCTTCAGGTCCGGCAGGAACGCACGGGAGGTCAGGAAAGGGCCGTCCACGTTGACGGCGAAGGTGCGACGCCATTCGTCGAAGGTCACGTGGTCGATATCGGCCAGCAGAACGACGGCCGCGTTGTTCACCAGGATGTCGGCGGCGCCGAGCTCACGTCGGACCCGGGCGGCGAACCCGACGATCGCGTCCTCGTCCGAGACGTCGACCTTGTCGCTGAAGAATCGCCGACCGGTCTCCGCGACGAGGTCCCGCGTCTCGTCGGCCGGATCGATGTCCGCGACCGCGATGTCCGCTCCCTCCACCGCGAGCCTGCGGGCGATCTCCTGCCCGATGCCGGTACTGCCTCCGGTCACGACGGCGGTCCTGCCCGTCAGCCTCCCAGCCATGAGTCACTGCTCCTTCCGGTGCTTCCGGGCGGCCGTGGCAAGGCCGTCCTCCAGGGATGGTGCGCTTCGAGACGGCGGATCAGCGGCGGCTTGTTCGTCCAATGAACATGGCTGTTGAGCGTGACGGGGGTCATTCCTACCTTGACGCTGCTCGGCGGGTCGGCCACCGCGCCGAGCGTCCTGAATCAGGTCCGGTGGAAGGGCGGCGCGGAGGCACTCCGCAAGGCTCAGGGGCGGCACGGCAGCGGTGTTGCCGGGATGACCGCGACAAAAGCACCCACAGCAGGGTCCGGCAGCGGACGCCGGTTCCGACAGCAGCGCTTTGCGCCAAGGAGTCGTCCATGGTTCAGATCGATTCACCCAAGGCAGCGGAGGGAGAGGGTGGCAGATACACCCTGGCCCCGGGCACCCTGGCCGCGGTGGTTCTCGCCGTGTGCCTCGCGCAGATAGCCCTTTCCGTCCCCTCGCTCATCAACGGGCTGATCCAGCAGGATCTCGCGCCGTCCTCGGCCCAACTGACGTGGATCACCGAGGCCTTCATGCTTCCCGTCGCCGCCCTGGGACTGGGCTTCGGCGTGTTCGGCGACCTCTTCGGCCGCAAGCGCCTGCTCGTCGGGGGCGCCGCGCTCATTGCCGTGGGGTCGGCTCTCGCGATCCTGGTGCCGGGTACGGGACACTCGTCCGACACCCGGGTGACGTTGCTGATCCTTGCCCAAGTCCTCGGTGGTATCGGGGCCGCGGCCATCTTCCCGACGAGCCTGGCCATGGTGGCGGCCGGTACGCACACCACCGCCACTCGCGCGCGTGGCGTGGCGATCTGGGCCACCGCGCTCTCGGTCGGCGGCTTCCTCGGCCCGCTGCTGGCAGGCCTCGCCGCCAAGATCGACCTCGGCTGGGCCGGGAACGCGAACTGGCGATGGGCCTTCGTCGGCGTCCTTGTCATCGCCGTGGTGAGCGTGGTCCTGTCGCTGGCCCTCGCCCAGAACTCCGCCTCGCCCCAGGGCCGCTCCGTCGACTGGCCGGGGCAGATCACTGCCGCGCTCGGCCTGTTCGCTCTGATGTACGCCGTGATCCAGGGCTCCGAGACCGGCTGGGGGAGCCCCCAGATCGCCATCGCGTTCATCGCCGCGGCCGTCTTCCTCGTGCTGTTCGTCTTCGCCGAGAGCCGTGCGGCCGCGCCGCTGCTTCTTCTCAGCGTGTTCCGGAACCGGGCGTTCGCCATCAACACGGTGGTCACCCTGATCGGTATGTTCGCGTTCCTCGTGATCATGTACAGCACCAGTATCCGCCTCACCATCATCCAGGGATTCAGCCCACTGCAGAGCTCCGTCGCCTACCTCTTCTTCGGGGGCATCGGCTTCGTACTGCTGCCCCTCACCTCCAAGCTGCTCGAGCGCTACAACCCCCGGTGGGTTCTCTGCACGGCCCTGACCTTCATCGGTGCCAGCGGGCTGTGGTTCGCCGTCATCCCGACGACCAGCCGGTCCATCGGCGCCATCGTCGGGCCGCTGATCCTCGCCGGTGTCGGCTCGGCACTCGCCTTCGCCTCCATCACCGCGGTCGCCGTCAACACGTTGCCCAACCACCTCGCCGGTATGGCGAGCGGTGTCACGAGCACGTTCCGGGACCTCGGGTTCGCCCTCGGCCCCGCGATCGCCGGTGCTGTCGCACTGGGCCGGGCCTCCGACGAGATCGCCCGCAAGCTGGCCGGCGATCCCGGACTGAGCAAGGCCTACGAGGCATTCCAGGCATCCGCGGCGCATGCTCCCGCGGATCAGAGACCGCAGCTCGAGGCAGCGGTGCACGCCGTGCAATCGGGCCCGCTCGGCGCCAACTCGGTGCCGGCCGACATCACACTGCCGGATGGCAAGGTGGTGCCCTTCAACCCGCTCAAGGACGTCGCTTTCGACGCCCTCAGCAGCAGTTACTCCATCGCGTACGTGCTCGCCGGCGTGGCGGCTCTCGTGGCGGCGGCGCTCATTCTCGTCGGCGTGCGCGGCGGCGTGGACCAGGCTCATCTCGACGACGACCCGCACACCCTCGCCGACTGACCGCATGACGAACGCGCCGGGGCCGGTACACGGGTAGCAGGCCGGCCAGGCCGACCGACCGCCCGCCGCGACTCCACCTCCTCCTCAGGAGCAGCAGTCGCGGCGGGCCGAGGCGTACACGACACAACGATCGACAGATGCACTCGGACAGGAGCCGAACAATGACCACCGCATACTCGGAGCCGACCGGCACGAACGACGACCGCATGCCGGCCACGGTCGCTCAGGCGGAGGCGGCGTGGCTCGTCGCGATCACAAAGGGCGACGAGGAGCAGCGTCACCTCATGCTCCCCGACTGTGTGATCGTCCACGGCCAGGTCGGGAACGTCCATGACCGCGAGCGCTTCCTCGGCTACAACGCGTCCATGGGACCCACCGTCGAGGCTGAGACCAGCGAAGTGACGTGTCGGGAGCGAGGGGGACGGGCCATCGTGACGTGCTTTCAGAAGATGCGCATCCGGCGCCTGCCCGACCTGCCGCCGTTCCTGGTGCAGGCAGTGGCCACCCGGGTGTGGTTCTCGACCGACGAGGGATGGCGCCTCGGCCACATGCAGCTCTCCCGGCGGCAACCGTCGGTATGACGTGCCGGATTCCTCGCCCCGCGAAGGGTCACGCGGTGCGAATGGGAATGCCCGGTCTCCAGCCGAGACTCCTGGACAGTCCCAGTCCGCTCGTGACCAGGGAGGGCACGGCCGCTTGCAGTTTGATCGAGCCGGCGGCCACCACGACGGACAGGGCCGCGACGACTTTGCCGCTGCCGTCGACGATGCGCGTCGCGACCGACTCGGCCCCTTCGCTCAGCTCTTCCTTGACGACCACCGTTCCGGTCGAGCGGCAGGACGCCAGTTCGCGACGGAGTTCGGCCGGGTCCACGATCGTCTTGGGAGTGAAGCGCTGGAGCCTTCCCGCCAGCACCTCATCGATGAAGGCCGGACTGCCGTGGCTCAGCAGCACCTTGCCCACACCTGAGCAGTGCAAGGGCAGAAGGCCGCCGACCTGCGACGTCAGACCGACGGCGTTGACCGCCGACATCCGCTCGATGATCACGGCCTGGTCGCCCTGGAGGACGGCCAGTTGCACATGCTGGCGAAGCGCCGTGTACAGGTCTTCCACGAAGGGCTGCGCGGCGCTGCGGAGCGTCTCGGCGCGCGGTGCGAGGGTCCCGAGGCGCCACAGGGGCAGGCCGATCGCGAACCGGTTGTCGCTGGTGCGCTCCAGTGCGCCGGCCGCCACGAGTTCGAGTGTCAGGCGCCTGGCGGTGGCGTGCGGCATGCCGGTGCGCCGGACCAGGTCGGCGAGGGTCAGCTCGGTGTTGTTGGGGTCGAAGGCGAACAGCAGATCCCAGAGTCGGGAGCTGACGGTGCGTCCTGGCTCGTTCGCACGAGGCATGGGCCTCTCCTTCATCATGTGCGGCGCCGGTCACTCTACCTTTCATGTTCGTTGGATGGATGACCCTGTTCTAACAATGCACGGTTTGCTGAAGTCTCGTACCGCAGCCAGTCACCTACCTCGCTCAAGGTCCACGGGAGTGAAAGAGCATGATGAGTACGGAAGCAGGACCCAGGATCGCGATCCTCGGTGGCGGCATCGGAGGCCTCGCTGCCGCGGCCTTCCTCCGTGACAAGGGCTTCCACAGTGACGTCTACGAGCAGGCCGCCGCCCTGACCGAGGTCGGCGCAGGCCTGGTGATCGCCCCCAACGCGGCCCGCCTGCTCCGGCGTCTCGGCGTGTTGGACCGTTTCCACAAGCGCGCGGTCCGGATGGAGATCGGTTGGGAGTTCCGGCGCTGGGAGAACGGCACGGTCCTCTCCGCCGAGAACCTCAAGGAGGGGTGCATACGCCTGTACGGCGAGCACACCTATGCCGCCCACCGCGCCGACCTGCTGGACGCCTTGAGGTCGGCTGTCCCCGAGGACTCGGTCCACCTCGGCAAGCGCTGCGTCTCGGTCGAGTTCGAAGGCGACCAGGCGGTTCTGCGGTTCGAGGACGGTGACACGATCCGCCCGGACATCCTCATCGGCGCCGACGGAGTCCACTCACGGGTGCGCGGCGCCGTCGTCGGGCCGACTCAGGCCAGGGAGTCGGGCATCTGCGCCTTCCGGGCCCTCGTACCGGCGGCGAAGGCGCCCGACTTCGCCAGGCGGCACGCCCAGACCCTCTGGATCGGCCCCGATCGCCACCTCGTGCACTACCCAGTCTCCGGCGAGGAGTACGTCAACCTCGTCGCCTTCGCACCGGCCGGGGTGAGCAGTGTGGAGTCGTGGACGGCTACCGCGACGCTCGAGGAACTGCTCGAAGAGTTCGCCGGCTGGGATCCGCGTCTGGTGGAGCTGATCAGGTCGGCCGACACGCCGGGACGCTGGGCGTTGCTCGACCGCGAGCCACTCGACCACTGGAACCGCGGAAACGCGACCCTCCTGGGTGACGCTGCCCACCCGATGTTCCCGTTCTTCGCCCAGGGCGCCGCCCAGGCGATCGAGGACGGCGCCGTCCTCGCCCTCTGCCTTGCCGAGGACCCGGACCACCCGATCGCGGCGCTGGGGCGCTACGAAGAACTGCGTCGGCATCGCACGGCACGCCTGCAGGAGGTGTCGCACGGAAGGTCCCACATCAACCACCTTCCGGACGGCCCCGAGCAGCAGGCACGCGACCTCGCCTATTCGCAGGCCGACCCACTCAGGGCGAACGGCTGGATCTACGAGTACGACCCCGAGGTCGCCGTCTCGGCCTCGGTGTGAACCAGCCCCGGGAGGCACATGTGCCTCCCGGGGCCGGACAGCTGATCGCGGTATTGGGCATCGGAGGCGATGGCGGCCACACCGACGGCGGTCCGGCGCGTGATGGATACCGATCGATACCGACCGATGCGGTTACGTAACGAGGAATTCAGGCGAGTCCGAGTTGCCGCATGAAGGTCAGCTGGTCGTAGATGATGAATTCCTCGTCCATCACACCTTGTCTGTTCCAGATGCCGACGGTGACCAAGTTGATGGCGTATTTCTTGCCGGTGGGCGGGATGAAGCCGCCTTTGCCGTCGGGCATGGGCCGGGTGAACGTGCCGGTGGTGACTCCGGTCACGGCGGTGAGGTTGTCCTTGGCCACTCGGACCGGGTGGTCGACCGCGCGGGTGTCGGGCGCGAAGACGAACTGGAACTTCAGGTCCTCGATGTGCGCGGCCAGACCGTCGGTGTAGTGCCCGTCGGGCCAGTGCGCGCGGATCTTGTCCGAGTGGCTTTCGCGGACTCGGCCCCACTGCTGGCCGGAGTAGACGACGAAGTCCAGCTCGTCGAAGGTCTCCAGATTGTGCCGCTCCTGGTGGGTCAGGTGCTTGGGGTAGCCCAGCGACTCCCCGGTCTCGGCCGGGTTGCCCATCAGTGCGGGCAGGACCGACGCGAACGCCGGGTCGCTGCCGCTTTCCACTGCGGTGATGGCAAGAGCGCCCGCGGCGACAGCTCCGCTGCCGCGGAGCACAGCACGACGATCGATCATGTGATTCCTCCTTGAATAACGTCGTCTCGAACTCGCCGCGGCTTCCAATCCACAATGTACGGCGCTGGAAACAAGACGTTCGAACTTGAACTACAGGCAGAAGTTAGCATGTAGTTCCAACTTGAACAAGTGGTATCTTGGGCCTGTGAACGAATCCAAGTGGCTGAACCAGCGCGAGCATCAGGCGTGGCGCACGTTCGTCACCGCCAGCACCCTGCTCAACCGTGTGCTCGACCAGCAGTTGCGCACCGATGCCGGGCTTTCCCACGTGCAGTACGGCATCTTGACCCGCCTCGCCGACATCCCCGACGGGTCGATGCGGATGCTGGCGCTCGCCGAAGCGTTGGCGCTCACCAAGAGCGGCCTGACCTACCAGATCGTGCAACTGGAGAAGGAGGGCCTGGTCAGTCGCAGAGCCTGCTCCACTGACGACCGCGGAGTGATCGCCACCATCACTCCGCTCGGCATGGAGGTCATGGGCCGCGCGGCACCCGGTCACGCCCGCCTGGTCCGCGAACTGGTGATCGATGCCCTCACCCCACAGCAACTGGAGGTCTTGGGCGAAGGTTTCGCCGAGGTTCAACGCCGGATCGTCGAGCGCGAGATGTAGCTCGCGGACCGGTTGATGACCGGATGCCCCTGCCATGGCTGTCAGCCGTGTTGGTGTCCTCGGTGCCGCACGGGCGTGGCGGTCGGCACGACAGCCGGCCAGGCGGGCCGCCGTGGTCGATTTCGGCCTGGCGGCCGTGCTGGTCGGCTGGACGGGGAGCGACGCGTGGCCGGAGCCTGGTCGAAACGAGGCGATCGCCGAGGAAGGGCTGAAGCCGCCGCATCACACCGTCCTCGCGGCAGTGTCCCAGTACCGACCGGTTGCCCAGGCGGACTGTGCGCCGACTGAGCTGCCATTGCCTGGAACGACATATCGACGAGCAGTAAACGGCGCTCGGCTGAGGCGTCCGGCTTCAGTCGGCCACCGTCGGCCGTGCTCAGAACGCCGGAAACCTGACATCGCTTCTGTGAACGGCCCGTTCGACGATGTCTTGATCTTTCGATACGGAACAAGGCGTTGACCATCCAACGAACACGGCCATTGTCGTCACCCAGGCCACGCCGGAGACTCCGGTGCGGACGGCCTGAGGCACGGCCCTGTCCCCAGTGATTTCTCTTGAAACCCGGAGTACGTCCAGAAGGGCGGATCATCGAATGGCACCCGCAACCGGTAGTGGGCTCGTCGTGCGAACGCTGCAGCGAGCCGGAGTCAACGTCGCCTTCGGCCTGCCCGGAGCGCATATCGACGGCATCCTCCAGGACGCCCTGGATGCCAAGCTCCGGGTCGTCGACGTACGCCACGAGATGAACGCGGGCCACGCGGCCGAGGGCTATGCGCGCGTCACCGGAAACCTGGGGGTTGCCATCGTCACGGCCGGCGGCGGCTTCACCAACGTCCTGACCTCTGTCGCCAACGCCCATCTGGACCGGACCCCGGTCCTCTACCTCGTGGGCTCCGGGCCCCTCGAGACGGACCAGGTCAACGACCAGCAGGCCGGGTTCGACCAGGTGGCGATGGCAACCCCGGTGACCAAGTTCGCGCACCGCGTCACCCGTACCGAGCTGATCCCCCGCCTGGTCGCGCAGGCGATCCGGATCGCTCAGTCGGAGCCCAAGGGTCCGGTGCTCCTCGACATTCCCTGGGACGTCCTGCGCCAGCAGGTCGACGTCGAAGAGGCCGAGGACTACCGCGTCGAGATCGACGGCAGCGGCATCGCCTCCGCCGACGGTGTCGATCGGATCCTTGAGGCGCTCAGCACGGCCGAGCGGCCGATCGCGCTGGTCGGCAAGTCCTTCGTCACCGCCGACGCACGGGCCCGGTTGCACGAGTTCGCCGCCCGTACCGGAGTGCCCCTCTTCTCCGACTGGGAGGGTCTCGGGGCGATCGTCGGCTCCGAGCGGCACGTCGGTCTCCTCCAGACCCTGGCCACCGTCCCCGAGGCCGAGCGGCCCGACCTGGTCCTGCTGCTGGGGCTGCGCTTCGGCATGGCCACCCAGTTCGGCACGGGCCGACTGCTCCCGAAGAGCGCACGGATCTTCCAGATCGACCCCGACGGCCGTGAACTCGGCCGTCTGCAGGAGGTCGAACTCGGCATCCAGGCCGACGCGATCGGCACGGTCGGCGTGCTGAACGAGCGCCTGGGCGACAGCCCCGTGCCCCCCGGCCGCGACGACTGGCTGAAGACCCTGCGGGACATCTCGGCCACCCGGCGATCCGCGCTCGCCGCCGAGACCGAGGAGCACGGGGACGACGCGATCCACCCGTACCTCGCGGTCCGCACGATCGCCGACAGCGTCCCCGAGAACGCCACCGTGGTCGTCGACGGTGCCCTGACCGAGCTGTGGCTCTCCGAGACGATCGCCCTCGCCCCGCTGGCCCACTACCTCGGGCACGGCTACCTCAGCTCGATGGGGAGCAACTTCGGCGTGGCCGTCGGAGCGCAGTACGCGACCCCCGACACGGCGACCATCCTCGTCACCGGCGACGGCGCCGTCGGCTACAGCCTCGCCGAGTTCGACACCCTCGTCCGCGCGGGACTCCCGGTCATCGTGATCGTCCTCAACAACCAGGCCTGGGGCGCCACCCTGCACACCCAGCAGTTCTTCTTCGGACAGGACCGCGTCACCAACAACCGCCTGCAGAACGGCTCCTACAGCGGCGTGGCACGAGCCCTGGGTGCGGACGGTGTCGACGTCACGGAACTCGACCAGCTCCGCCCGGCGATCGAGGCCGCCCTCGCGGCCCGCCGGCCGACGTGCATCGACGTGCGCGTGAGCCTTGCGCCCATTCCGCCGGAGGAGCGCGTCCTGAACGGCGGAGCTCCGTTCGGCGGCATCGAGATCGACGCATGAACCACCACTCCTGACCCCCCACGAAGGAGAACCATGAACGACACGACTGACGCCGGAACCCACGACCGGACCGTCGAGGACCGGCGTCAGCGTTTCCTCGGGAAGACCTGCCTCGTCACCGGCGGCAGCAGAGGACTGGGACTGGCAGCCGCGCAGGCGTTCGCGCGCGAGGGCGCACGCGTGGTCATCATCGCGCGCGACCCCGACCAGCTGAAGACCGCGAGCGGTCTGATCGGCGAGGGCACGATCGCCGTGGCAGCCGACCTCTCCTCGCCGGCCGGCATCAAGGCCGCGGTCACGGAGGTCGCCGCACAAGTCGACCACGTCGATGCCGCCTTCCTCAATGCCGGGCAGGCGGGCATCAAGCGCCTCGACGACATGGACGAAGCCACCTGGGACATGGTGTTCAACACCAACGTCAAGGGCTCGTTCTTCCTCATGCAGGGTCTCAGGCCCTTGCTCGCACCCGGCGGGGCCGTCGTCTTCTGCGGCTCGGCGGCCGGTCGAAGGGCCAGCGCGGGAACTGCCGCCTACGGGACCAGCAAGGCCGCACTCGAGCACCTGACACGCATCCTCGCCGCCGAAGTCATCGGCGAGGGAATCCGGGTCAACATCGTCATCCCGGGCGGCATGAACACCGACATCGCCGCACGTACGACGGGCCTTCCACCGGGCGGAGCCGACGCCTTCCGGGAGCGGGTCAGGCTCAGCACTCCCATGCTCCGAGAAGGGGAACCGGACGAGCTCGCCGACGCCGTGCTGTTCCTGGCCTCGTCCGAAGCCGGCTACATCACGGGTGCGGCCCTCCCGGTGGACGGGGGCGCCACCGGCTTCACCCGCCCGCCGGCATAGAGGCGACGGGCGCCGTCGATCACCAGTCGTGCCCCAGGACCCGAGTGAGGACAACCACCATGGAGTTTCCCTTCGGCCAGCCGACCGACGCCATCATCCAGGTCGCGTACACGGTCCCCGACCTCGCTGCCGGGATGCGCTGGTGGACCGACGAACTCGGCGTCGGGCCCTGGTTCGTGAACGAGAGGATCGGCGGCGAGGGCTCCACCTACCGTGGTGAGCCGGGGAAGGCCGAGTTCGCCCTCGCCCTCGCCTTCTCGGGGCACACGATGGTCGAACTCGTCCAGACCCTCGACGACGAGCCGTCCATCTACAAGGACGCCTACGAACGCCACGGCTACGGCTTCCATCACGTCGCCAAGGCCGTGCCGAACGTCAGGGAAGAGGTCGAACGTCGTGAGGTGAGCGGAGCGGCGGTGCGCTTTCACGATGTGACCCCGGGAGGTGACGTCTACTTCCTGGACGCCGGTGAGGATGCCCCGGGGATGATCGAGCTCGTCCAGGACAGCGAGATCACGCGAGAGATCTTCACCGGCGTCTGGCGGGCATCAGTCGACTGGGACGGGTCGCGACCTCTGCGCGACTTCGCGGAGTTGCTGCCGGCCTGACTCCTGTCGAAGGCCGGACGAACGCTGCGGACGACCGGTCGTCCGCAGCGTTCGCCGTCGTTGCCCGTGGACCGCTACTGGCCGTTGGTGAGTTCGATGCAGGTGTTGCCGGTGACGGCGGCGCCGCCTTCGTAACCGGGTCCGGGGTCGATGGGGAATGGACGTCCTGCTCTTCGCCGTCATCGCTCCCGTGGCAGGACTGGGGCAGGAGCCTTTCGCCCGGCGCCTGGGCCGCCCCGAGCACCTGTCACAGACGGACCGTCTCGCCAGGGCCTCCGCCCTGGCGAGACGCGAAGCGTTGGTAGGCAGGTCATACGCCCTTGGGGGCGAGCACGATGTCGAAGCGCACCCGGCTCCACGTGCCGTCGATGACGCGGCCGTCGGGCGTGGGCGTGCCGGTGGGCTGCTGCTCGAACCGCTTGATCAGGGAGTCCTTCACGCCGAAGACGGTGTCCTTGCGGCCGATCGGGTCGCCCTCGGGGAAGATGTGCGTCACCAGGGTGCGCGTGCCCTCGTGGGACACCATGAAGTGCAGATGGGCGGCGCGCAGCGGTGAGCGGCCGACCGCGTCGAGCATCTTGCCGACGGGTCCGTCGTTCGGGATGGGGTACGGCGTCGGGGTGAGGCCCCAGAAGCGGTAGCCGCCGTCGGCCGCGGAGAAGAGGTGCGCCCGGCCGGCCCGCTTGCCGGCCTCGTACTGCACGTCGTAGAGCCCGTCCTCGTCGGCCTCCCAGACCTCGATCCGCGCGCCGGCGAGCGGGGTGCCGTCGGTGTCGGTGACGGTGCCCTCGACCCAGCAGGGCTCACCGGGGGCGCCGAAGGCCAGGTCGTCGCCGAGCTCGATCGCCGGGGCGTCCTCGACGAAGAACGGACCGAAGACGGTCGCCTCGGTGGCGCCCTTGTAGGCCTGGTTGTTGACGTTGATCGTCTGCATGCTCGCGCCGAGGGTGTCGGACAGCAGGATGAACTCCTGCCGGACCTCGTCGGTGATGTGGCCGGCCTTGGTGAGGAAGTCGATCGCCGTCCCCCACTCCTCCTCGGTCAGCCGGACCTCGCGGATGAAGGAGTGCAGGTGCTTGACCAGGGAGGTCATGAGTTCCCGCAGCCGCGGGTCCTGGCAGGCGTCGAAGGAGGCCACGACGTTGTCGACGAGTTGCTGCTCGACCGCCTGCTGCTCCGGCGACACCTCGCGGTAGATGGTGCCGTGGGCACCGGCCTGGGCCGAGCCGGGGTTGACGTAGGTAGCCATGACGGCCTCCTTCAGTTGATCGGGTCGCCGGCCCACGCCGCCTGCAGCAGCGCGGTCAGGTTCTCGTCGGTGACGGGGGTCGGGTTGTCGGCCGGGAGCGCCTGTGTGATCGGCCCCAGCGCCTTGGCGATGCCGTCCTCGGGCATGCCGTAGTCGCGCAGCGCCCTCGGTGCGTCCAGCACCTGGCGCAGGGCGGCCAGGCCGGCGCTCGCCCCGTCGGTGGGGAAGACCGTGCCGAAGGCCTGAGCGATACGCGCCTCCGCCTCGGGGGCGTGCGGGGCGTTGAAGGCCAGCACGTAGGGCAGCACGACCGCGTGGGTCTGTGCGTGCGGGAGGTTGAACATGCCGCCGAGGACGTGGCAGATCTTGTGATGCATCCCGGAGCCGGCCGAGGCGAACGCGACCGCGGCGAGGTAGGCGCCGTACAGCGTCTGCTCGATGCCCTCGACGCTCGTCGAGTCGTCGGCCACTGCCGGCAGGCCGGTCGCCAGTGCGCGGATGCCCTCCTGCGCCAGCGCCCGGTCGATCGGGTCGGTACGCGGCGCCCACATGGAGTCCACGCAGTGCGCCATCGCGTTGAGGCCGCTGGCCACGGTCATCTCGCCGGGCAGCGTGGTCAGCAGACCGGCGTCGTAGACGACCGACGCGGGCAGCACCTTGCCGTCCACACCGGTGGTCTTGGTCTCACCCTCGGTCAGGCCCCACACGTTGGTCGCCTCCGAGCCGGCGTACGTGGTGGGTACCGCGACGATCGGCAGTCCGGTGGTCAGCGCCACCGCCTTGGCCAGACCCGTGGTCGAGCCGCCGCCGACGCTGACCAGGATGTCCGCGCCCGCGCCGGCCGCCGCCTGGAGGGCTCGTGCCGCGACCTCGACCGGCACGTGCATCACGACCTCCTCGTGACGCAGTACGACCGGGACCTCCTTGGCGATCGGGTCGGCCAGCTCCTTCTCACGGTCCGACGCGATCAGCATGACCTTGGAACCGCCGAGCGCCTCGACCTCCGCCGCCACGGCGGCGGGCGACTCCCCGGCCGCGAACACCACCCGCTGGGGGAGGGCTTCGTGGGTGAACTTCATCAGGCTCCCGCCAGCCATTGCTTGCCTTCCGAGTAGAGCTGCTGGACTGCTGTGCCGGTGAGGCCGGGAAGCCCGTCCTTCACCGTGAACCCCGCCTTGGTCTGTAGATAGGCCAGATGCCGGTAGCCGGTCGGGAACCGGTCCAGCAGCTCGGGATCCAACGTCAGTGAGGCGGCGGGATCCACGACGTCGAGCCGGTCCTTCTCGTAGATCGGCTGCCGGCGCACCAGGGTCCAGCGCGCCTCGTGGCGGGAGAGGAAGTCGTAGAAGCGGCCGGTGCAGACGACATCGACCTCGACGCCGTCGATGCCCGCGCGCTGGTTGATGGTCATCTTCGTCTGCGCGACGGCCCGGTCGCCGACGACGTCCGCGGTGTGGCCACCCAGGAAGTGCAGGATGCTGACTCCGTTCTCGAAGCCCTCACGACTGGCCTTGATGAAGTCGGTGGCACTTCCCTGGAACCAGGTGGCGCTCATCCAGCCGTCAAGCGGATGCCAGACCGTGGCGAAGCGGCCCCAGTCCCCGGCGTCGCGCCACAGCGCCCAGTTCTCGACGAGCCGGCGGATCTCGTCGCGGTCATGGTCGGCCTGAGACATTGTTGACTCCTTGGAGAGGTGAAGATCCCTGGTACAGGGGCTTCGTCAGAGAGGCCGGAAGAACTCCTCCAGCTCTCGGTCGAGTTGCTGAGAGGCCTCTGTCTCCCGCGCGTCCGCCAGCCATGCCGCTCCCACCGCCGGGCTGAAGGCCGCGGCAAGGCACCACAACCAGGGGAGCACGGACCGGAGGCGCGGCGCACGCCGTGTCACGTGCGCCGTACGACCTCGGCGCATCGTCAGAGGGGGTAGTGGCGGGACCCCGACTGGATGGTGATCCAGCGCAACTCGGTGAACTCCTCCAGCGCGGCGCGGGACCCGAACCGGCCCCAGCCGCTGGCGCCGACACCGCCGAAGGGCATCTGGGGTTCGTCGTGCACGGTGGCGCCGTTGATGTGGCAGATGCCGGACCTGATCCGGCGGGCCACGTCGAGCGCGGCGGCCGCGTCCTTGCCGAAGACCGCTGCGGAGAGTCCGTACTCGGTGTCGTTGGCGATCGCGACGGCCTCGTCGGTCGAATCCACCTCGATGATCGAGACCACCGGTCCGAAGGACTCCTCGCGGTAGATGCGCATGTCCGGCGTGACTCCGCGCAGCACGGTGGGCTGCACGAACAGGCCGTCGGCCGTGCCACCGGTCAGGACCTGCGCACCCTTGTCACGGGCGTCCTCGATCAGCGCGATCACGTGGTCTCGGGCGACGGCGTGGACCAGCGGACCGATCTGTGAGGCGGGATCGCTCGGCGGCCCGACGACCAGTTTGGCGGCACGCTCGGCCAGGCGGGAGGAGAGCTCGTCGGCGACAGTTCTGTCGACGATGACGCGCTCGGTCGACATACAGATCTCGCCCTGGTTCATGAAGGCACCGAAGCTGGCCGCGGCGGCGGCCTCCTCCAGATCGGCGTCGGGAAGCACCAGGAAGGGCGCCTTGCCACCGAGTTCGAGGACCACACGGGTCAGGTGGCGACCGCCGAGCTCGCCGATGATGCGGCCTACCCTGCTGGATCCGGTGAAGTTCACGCGCGTCACGGCCGGGTGGGCGATCAGCGCTTCGACGACGCTCGGACCGTCCTGGGGCGCGTTGCTGATGAGGTTGACCGCTCCGGCGGGCACGCCGGCATCGTGCAGCACCTGCACGATGGCGGCCTGGGTGAGCGGCGTCTGCTCGGAGGACTTCAGGACCACGGTGTTGCCCCACACCAGCGGCCACACGATGGCGCGTACGCCGAGGATCAGCGGTGCGTTCCACGGTGCGATGCCGACGACGACGCCGACCGGCTGACGTACGCCGAGGGCAGTGAGGCCGGGCACGTCCGACGGGATGACCTCGCCGACGGCCGCGTACGCCTGGGCGGCCGCCTCGACGAACATGCCCTTCGCGACATGCACGTTGAAGCCGCACCAGGGCAGAGTGGCACCCATCTCGCGGCTCATCGTGGCCACGATCTCGTCGGTGCGCTCGCCGAGCAGGACGGCCGCACGCTCCAGAACCGACCGGCGTGCGGCCGGCGGGAGGCTCGACCACTCCGGAAGGGCGGCCGCCGCCGCGTCCACCGCGAGGTTGACGTCCTCGACGGAGGCCGCCGCGACCCGCGCGATCGGTTCACCGGTCAGGGCCTCGGTCGTCTCGAAATAACGGCCGTCCCTGGCCGCGACGTGCTCGCCCGCGATGAGGAGATCGCTGGTCCGGACCGCACCGGACGTGGGTGCCTCGGTCTCAGTGGCTGACATGTGTTGCCTCACCTTCACGACAGCGGCGATCGCCGCGCGAACTCTTCGTGTCGAACTCTCTGGGGCCGACGGCCCGCACTGAAGCCTCTTGTCCGTTCATCGAACAGCGGAGTGGGGGGACGTGTCGGCCTTCCCGGGCCTCAGACCGGCGGCATCCGCTTGGACTGGTGCAGGTGCGCCAGGCGCCAGCCCTCCGAGGTCTCCTCCCAGACGCGCGTCACCGTCTCCTGGACCGGGAACGGCGGGAGGCTCTCGTCGAAGACGATGTGCATCTCCTGGAGACACGTGGTGATCGCCGTGGTGCCACGCACCGTGATGCTGAGCTCCTCGGCCTTGGCGAAAACGTGGCGCCGGCGGGTCCAGGTGAAATGGGCGAAGGTCCTGCAGTCGTCGATCTTTCCGACGGGGCCGTGGACGGCCCGGCTGTCCTCCAGCATGAGAGAGGCGATCGCTTCTTCGCTCTCGGTGAGAGCCGCGAGCCACGCGGCCTCTGCCTGCTCGATCGCCTCGATGGTCCCGGTGGTTGCGGTGGATGTGGTTGTCGTCATAGGTCCAGCTCCAGAATCGGTGAGTGTGCTCGCGAGGAGCACGTGGTGAACATGCCGTCGGCGCGCTCACGATCGGTCAGGATGTCGTCTCGGTGGTCGGGTTCTCCGGCGAGTACGCGCACGATGCACTCGCCGCAGATTCCCTGCTGGCAGGAGTAGGGGGCGTCCACGCCGGCCGCGAGCAGGACGTCGAGGACGCTCTCGCCGTCCTTGATCTCGTACTCGTCCCCGGACTTGGCGAGCCGCACGGTGAAGGTCCCGCCCGCCGTGTGCGCGGCGGTGTCCTCCACGGGTGCGAAGCGCTCCTTGTGGATCGCTTGGGCGGGCCATCCCGCTCCGCGTGCGGAGGAGATCACGAAGTCCATGAAGCCCCCGGGACCACAGACGTAGATCGCCGCCTCGGAGTCGGGCGGGCCGATGTCGTCGGCGACGCTGAAGCGCTGGTCGTCCGGGCCGTCGTCGAAGTGGAGCTGCACGCGGGGGTTGTTCTCCAACTCCTCGACGAACGCCGAATCCGCCCGGCTCCGGGCGCAGTAGTGCAACTCGTACTCCGCGCCCCTGGCTTCGAGCGCGTGCGCCATCGCCAGCAGGGGAGTGACGCCGATGCCGCCGGCCACCAGCAGATGGCGACGTGCCTCGTCCGAGACCCCGAACCTGTTGCGTGGATGCGAGATCCGCAGCCTGTCGCCCTCGCGGAGCCGGTGCATCCCCAGCGAGCCGCCGCGCGACGCCGCCTCGGCCAGCACGGCCAGCCGGTATCGGGTGCGGTCCTGCGGCGGCCCGCACAGGGAGTACTGACGGACCAGCCCGGCGGCACGGTCCACGAGGACGTCGACATGGGCGCCGGCGGCGAACTCCGGGAGCTCGCCGCCGTCGGGCCTGACCAGGTCGAGCACCACGATCCGGCTGGTCGCGTCGCGCCGGGCGACCACGATGGTGTCGAGCCATTCGTTGTTCATCGTTCTCGCTCAGACTGCGGCGGCCGCGGCGTCGTCGCCCGCCGGGCGCCTGCCGAGGGTGAAGAGGCCGGTCTCGATGCGGTGGACCTCCGACGCGTCGCGGACGATGTTGATCGGGTCGCGCCCGGCCTCGACGTCGTCGGCCATCGCGAGAAGCATGCGACGCAGCATGACGACGCCGCGGTCGCCGGTGGCCAGGGTCTCCTCGGAGTCCAGGGTGATCGCTCCCTGCGAGCCCTGGGCCTCCGTGTCACCCGGGAACCTCTGGCGCTCCTCGTCGGTCAGCTCGTGGTTCTGCTTCCCGTTCTGCGTGATGCCGATCACGAAGCGGACCATGCGTTCGGGATCGTTCGTGCGGATCGAGAAGAAGAGCCGGTGGCTGGTGTCGTCGGAGGGCACGACCCACAGCAACTGGTCTGCCCGCCCGTCGGGCGTGGGCTTCACGTAGTCCGGCAGGCCGAAGACGTTGGGCAGGTGTTGATCGACCGCGAAGCCGTACTCGGTGACCTCGCCGTCCTCGCCCTCCATCTCGAACCGCTGGGTGTACTTCAGACCGTGGTCGGTGCGCTCGTACGTCAGGCGCTCGGCGATGGTGGCCGGGTCGAAGAAGTTCTCGGGGTAGCCGAAGGTGCCGGTACCCAGCATCTGGTACCCGCTGTGCGTGGAGTGGAGCCAGGTGACGTGTGTCGGGTCGGCGGAGTTCTCGTAGATGTTGAGCCAGCTGAAGTCCGCCGGCATGCCGAGAACCGCGGCGTGCGGGACTGGCCAGCTGGCGAAGTACTTCTCGTCCTCGGCGGGGTTCTCCAGTGCGTCGTAGCGGGGGAGTTCGGGCTTGAGCTCGGGCGGGCCCATGTAGACGAAGACGAGGCCGTAGCGCTCTGCGACGGGGTACCACGGCTGACGGGCGGCGTCGCGCCTGCGTCCCAGGCCCGGCTCGCACGCCTGCTCGATACAGCGGCCCTGGACGTCGAACTTCCAGCCGTGGTAGCAGCAGCGGATGCCGTCGTCCTCGACGCGCCCGTAGAAGAGGCTGGCGCCGCGGTGTGTGCAGCGCTCGATCACGACACCGGGGTTGCCCTGCCCGTCCCGGAACACGACCAGGTCCTCGCCCAGTACGCGGGTCTTCTGCGGCAGGGCACCGGCGATCAGTGTTTCCGAGCTGGCGATCGGTTGCCAGTAGCGGCGCAGCGCCTCGCCCATGGGTGTACCGGGCCCGACCTCCCGCAGGCGGGCGTTGTACGAGGGCCTCGGGCGGCCGTAGGCCGTGCCGGTGTCGACGTCTGAAGTGGTGGTCATCGTGCTGTCTCCCGTGCGGCTCGGGCGCACAGCCGGTGGCGCGCGCAGGGCAGGGGAGATCACCTGCGAGAGCACCACCATGTGCGGCTCAAATAGGATTGTTAATTCACATTCGCATTTCACTTCGCGGTGCGTCAAGGGTCACGTTCAGGTGCTCCCTCGGGCCCGGGAGGGACGGCCCGATGGGGTCCCCGGCCGCGGCCGGTCGGGCACGGTGCCGTCCATGCCCGGGGTGTACGGCCCCTGGCTGCCTTTACGCTGGGGCGGTGAGTACCGAACCGACACTCGATCTGCCCCCGGCGCAGCAGGCGCGCAGCCGACTGACTCAGCAGCGGATCCTGGAGGCGGGTACGGCCCTCCTCGAAGAGGGCGGCACTGAGGCGCTCACCATCGCGGCCGTGGCTTCCCGGGCGGGCGTCTCGGTGGGCAGTGTGTATCGGCGGTTCGGCGACAAGGACCGCCTGCTCGCGGCGCTGCAGCACGACATGATCGACCAGTTTCGCGCCGACATCATTCACCGCTTCGCTCCGCTGCGAACGGATCCGACCGCGCTCGTCGCCTCGGCGGTCACCGGGCTCACCGAGACGTATCAAGCGCACGAGCGCCTGATGCGCGTCTTTCTGGCCGCGGGCGCCACCGACACCGCCGTGGCTCGGGTCGGGTCCGAGGCCGCCATGGACGCCAACCGTGTCTTCCGGCAGTTCTTGGAGCCGATCGTGCCGATGATCGATGCGCCGGAGCCGGAGTTGCGCCTGGATGTCGTCTACCGGTTGATCTATGGAACCTGCCAGAACCGCGTGCTGTACGGCGAACTGTTCGAGTCCGACCGGCCACTGACGTGGCATCAGCTCACCGACGAGCTCGTGGGCGTCGCCTGCCTGTACCTCCTCGGCGCACCGGCGCAGTAGCTCCGGGCCCGTGATGCGAATGCGAGGATCGCTTCACATTCGCGTCGGGCGGCTCCATACTGGGCGCTCGGTCGTCGAGGAAAGGACCCGCTCCATGCGAGAGCCGCTCAGCTACGAGATCGCGCACAGCGCCGCACTTGCCGCTCTCGAAGCAGGAAGGGCCGACGGGCACAAGGTGTGTGCTGTCGTGGTCAACCGAAGTGGCGTCACGAAGGTCCTCCTCAGCGACGACGGCGTCGGCCTCCTCGGCGTGGAGACCGCGCGACGCAAGGCCTACACGTCGGCGGTGAGTGGTGTCCCCACGGCCAAGTTCGCGGCATTCGCCGCGTCCCCGCAGATGCAGGTGGCGCCTCCCCACCTGGTCGATGCCAACCTTCTGCCGGTCGCCGGCGGCGTGCCGATCGTGACGGTCGACGGGGAGGTCATCGGTGCGATCGGCGTGGGCGGGGCTGACGACGTCACTGACGACCGCATCGCGCAGCAGGCTCGCGATTCCGTCGCGAAGATCGTGGCGTAGGTTGTCGCCTGGGCCTGCCCTCCGGTCGGTGCGGTGGCTGGGCTGAGCGTTGCTGCCGTCGTCGCGGCCCTGGGTGTGGCTGATCTCCGGGTGCCGGTCCGCGTGACCTCGCGTGGTACGCCCGGCGTTCCCGGGAACGTCGACCCGGTCGATGCGATGACGACGCTGCTCACGCAGAAGGGTGAGCGGGAGTTCGCAGCAGGAGCGTGTGTGTCGGACTCATGCCGAGGTCGGACGCGGCGGCGATCACGACTCGCGCTTGTCGCATGAGGGGTCGCTTCTCCGTAGCTTCTGGTCGGAGCCGCTTGCGGGTCGTCTGCCCGGACTCCGATGCGACGCCGGCGCCCCGCAGCTTCGCGCCTTCCATGGCCGTTCATCTCGTTGGGCGGCGCCGTTGCCGGGGGTGTTCCATATTCGGGAGAAGCGGCGGTGGCGAGAAGCGGCAGCAGTCGGCCGTGCGAGCCGGCTTGTCTGTGTGTTTGCTCCGAGAGGCGTGCCGCGTCGGGAAGACGGCACGCCGGAGCCTACGGGTGGGCGCCCGGCCGGTGTGAAGGGTTCAGCCGCGGTCGCCGTCGCTGTTGTCGGGGTCGATGGCGTGCAGGATGCGCCGGCCGATGGTGGAGAGCTGTTTGACCTGCGCTTTGGTCAACGGGTCGAACACCAGGCGGCGCACTTCGGCGACGTGGCCAGGAGCGGCGCTGACGATCTTTTCGTATCCCTCGTCGGTCAGGGTGGCCAGGGTGTAGCGGCCGTCGGCCGGATCAGGGCGGCGGTGGACGTACCCCTTGCGCTCAAGGCGGGCCACGACCTGGGAGAGACGGGAAAGTGAGCCCTCGGCGTACGCGGCGAGCGCGCTCATGCGCAGTTCCCGCTGCGGCGACTCCGACAGCGCCGCCATCACCCCGTACTCGAAGTGCGTCAGCCCTTCCTCGCGCAGTTGCGTGTCGAGCGCGTGTTCCAGCCGCCGCATGATGCCGACCAGGCCGAGCCAGGCCCGGCGTTCCTCCTCGTCGAGCCAGCGGGGAGCCTCGTCGGCCGGGGTGTTCGTCATGCCCTCCACTGTACCGATGCTTCACGCTTGAAGTGAATCCGCCTCATCCTCACTTGAAGCTTTAAGTCATTGCCGCTAGTTTTTAGTTAACGTTTGAAGTCAGTGCCCGGAGTTTCCGTGCAGCATCGAACCCTTGAGGAGTCCTCCCGTGAAGCTGCTAGTACTCGGTGCCACCGGTGCCACCGGGCGCCTCGTCGTCGACCAGGCCCTGGCCGCGGGCCACACCGTGCGCGCGCTCGTTCGCTCACCCCAGAAGCTGGATGCCCGGCCCGGCCTCGACGTGGTTGCCGGGCAGGCAACCGACGCCGATGACGTCACGCAGGCCATGTCGGGCGTCGGCGCGGTGATCAGCACGCTCGGCGCCACCGGCGGAACCGTCATCACCGACGCCACGCACGCCGTCATATCCGGTGCCACCACCACCGGCGTCACCCGGTTCGTGGAGCTTTCCTCCTTCGCCGTGCTGCGCGAGCGCCTGAGCGCGCCTGCCAAGCTCATGTCCAGCACGGCCATGGGCGCCATGGTCAAGGACAAGGCGGCCGCCGAGGACGCGCTGCGCGCCAGCGACCTCGACTACACCCTCGTCCACGCCGTCCGCCTCACCAACGGCCCTGCCACAGGTGTCACCAAGCTGCTGCCCGGGTCGGCCACCTTGCGCATGGGGGACACCATCAGCCGCGCCGACGTCGCCGCCTGGATGCTCACCGCACTCACCGACACGACCACCAGCCGTCGCTCTGTCGTCATCGCCGGCTGACCCGACTCCGTTTCCCCCGTCTCCTCCCCACCCGATCCGGAGAATCACCATGAGCCACCAGCTCGCCACCCGCCCGGCCCGCCCCGGCGGCCTCGTCGTCACCGGCGGTCTGACCGGCACCGCTGCCGTCGCGGTCGCCGTCAACGCCATCGTCTCCGCGACAGCCCACGCTGCCGGCGCCTCGGACGACTTCCAGCCCCTCCAACTCTCCGCCTACGCCCCCCTCACTGTTTTCGGCGTCCTGGCCGCCGCTGCCGCCTGGGCGATCATCCGCGCACGCTCGGCACACCCGGCCCGGCTGCTGCGCACCCTCGTGCCCGCCATCCTGATCGTCAGCCTGATCCCGGACATCATGGTCGGCATCTCCGACAGCCGGCCCGGCACCAGCTGGGGTGCCGTCATCGCCTTGATGGTCATGCACGTCGTCGTCGCCGCCATCGCCGTCCCTGCCTACCGGCGACTCCTGCCCCTCCCCGCCACCCGGGACTGACCACGCAACACGCCGGGGCGACTGCCCCGGCCCCCCTTCATGTCCCACTTCCCGCGCAGGCACATCTGCGCCCTCTCGAGAAGAGTGCGAAGTCCACATGGAAATCTCCGTAGGGGTCCCCACAGCAACCCTCCTGAAGAAGCGGTCCGGACTTGCGGCGTTGACCGCCGCGGCGGCCGTCCTCGCCTCGGCGCCGTACGCATCCGCAGCGACACAACACGAGTCCTCCAAGCCGGTCGTCGCCGACGTGAGAACTCTCGCCGCATTGGACTTCACCGCCGGCGACTCCCCGGAGAACATCACTGTCAACCCGGACAACTCGCTGACCGTCTCCACTCTGGGCGGGCACACCGCGGCGGGCGAGCGCCCGGCACTGTTGCGGATCGACCCGTCCGGGCGCAGCACGGTGATCGTGGCCGGGCAGCAGGGCGACGCATTCAGCGGCATCGCGCGTGACCGCGACGGCACCACCTATTACAACGTGGTCTCCGATGACGCCTCCCGGGCCGGCGTATGGAAGCTGCCCCCGGGCGGCGCCCCTAGCCGCGTCGCCGCTCTGCCCACCGACGGACTCCCCAACGGCCTGGCCCTCGACCGCGCCGGGCGCACCCTGTACGTGGCCGACAGCAACAAAGGCACCGTCTGGGCCGTCCCGGCCTCAGGCGGAAAGGCGACCGCCTGGCTGACCGACCCCGCCCTCGCGGCCGACCCGTCCGGACCCGTACCCCTCGGTGCGAACGGTCTCCGCTTCCACAGAGGCGCCGTCTGGGTCTCCAACCTCGCCAAGGGCACCCTGCTGCGGATCCCGGTCACCGCCACCGGAGCCCCGGGCCGGATCCACACCGTGACCAGCGGCCTCACCGGCGTCGACGACTTCAACTTTCTCAACGACCGCACCGACGTGGTGTTCGCCGCGCAGAACGGCCTCAACCAGGTCGCGGTCGTCCATCCCGACGGGGCCGCCGAGACCGCCCTGACCGCGTCGGACGGCCTCGCTTCACCCACCTCCGTCGCGGTACGCGGAAACCGGCTCTACATCACCGACGCCGGTTTCGCCGAGCCCCACGACGCGAAGGTGCAGCGCGGAACGATCAACCCCGCCGTACTGAACTGAGGCCCGGCCTCCTGAACCTGCCGCCGCCGGGACCGGCAGCAGCGCCTCCCCCGGATTCCGGCAACCAGGTGCAGCCGAATCGAATGATCACACTGAACAGCCGGAAGTGACCGGGATGCGATCGAAGATGGTGCTCGTGCAGCTCTACCCGGCCGCTCCTTCAGGGGCCGGCCGACCCCGCGGGCGTCGATTTGGGCCAGACTCTTCGCGCTGCCCGACGAGACCGCGGCGCGCACCGGCCACGGAGACTTCCTGGTGAGGATGAGTTTCCGTAAAGGCCGAGCCCAGGGGGAGGAACAGCCGTTGGGGTGGCAGCTTCGCAGGCCGGCGCCCACCGGGCCCACTGAATCACCCGACGTTGCCAGGCGGGGTTGTCGCGCCAAGTGCGGGGCCTTGTCCGGCGTCGGTGGACGTCTCAGAACATCGCCTGGATGATCCCCACGGTGCGCGCCAGGTGCGGCTCGGAGCGGTCCGCGCGGTGGGCGACGGCCAGCTCCACGCGGGCGTCGGCGCCGGCCAGCGGCAGATAGGTGACGCCGTCGAGCGCCAACGCGGTCACGGGCTCGGGCACGACCGCGACGCCGAGGCCGCCGGCCACGAGCGTGACCAGCGTCGAGGTCTCGCCGACCTCGTGGCGGATGCGCGGCTCGACACCGGCGTCGCGCAGAAGGCCCAGCACCACGTCGTACATCACCGACCGGCGGTCGGCGGAGTGCACGATCAGGTCGGCACCGGCCAGGTCCGCTGCCTGCAGCCGTTTCCGGTGGGCCAGTGGGTGGCCGACCGGTACGGCGACGACGAGCCGGTCCCGGCGCAGGGTGCGCACGGTGAGGGAGAGGTCGGCCGCCACAGGGCGCAGCAGGGCGACGTCGATCGCGCCGGTGCGCAGCGCCTCGACCTGGTCGGGCGCGAGCATCTCGCCGCGGAAGGAGAAGTCGACGCCGGGAAGCTCCTCCGTGAGCCGCCGCGAGAGTGCGGGCAGGAGGCTGTACGTTGCCGAGCCCACGCATCCGATCGCGAGGTGGCCCACCGAGCCGGCGGCGACGAGCCGTGCGTGGTGGGCGGCCTCGTCGACGTCGGCGAGGATCGCGCGCGCCCGCTCGAGGTAGGCCCGGCCGGCCTCGGTGAGGTCGACCCGGCGTGTGGTGCGGTGGAGCAGCTCGACGCCGAGCTCGGTCTCGAGCTGGCGGATCTGCTGGGAGAGCGGCGGCTGGGCCATGTGGAGCCGCTCGGCGGCGCGACCGAAGTGGCGCTCCTCGGCCACCGCCACGAAGTACCGCAGGTGACGCAGATCCATATGTCATCCATATCAATCGGCTCGGATATGCGTACTTCAGAATATCGTGGCCCGGGATTAGCGTCGCTGCCATGAGCGCTTTCCTCTACGCCGCGTCACGCACGCCGTTCGGCCGCTTCAACGGCGCGCTGGCCGGGGTGCGCCCCGACGACCTCGCCGCCGCCGCGATCACCTCGACGCTCGCCCGGGTGCCGGACCTCGACCCCACAGCGATCGGCGACGTGGTGTGGGGCAACGCCAACGGCGCCGGCGAGGAGAACCGCAACGTCGGCCGCATGGCGGCGCTGCTCGCCGGTCTTCCGGTGAGCGTGCCCGGCACCACGGTCAACCGGCTCTGCGGCTCCAGCCTCGACGCGGCCATGACCGCCAGCCGGACGATCGAGTCCGGCGATGCCGAGGTGGTGCTGACCGGCGGCGTGGAGTCGATGACGCGTGCGCCGTGGGTGCTGCCCAAGCCGGCGAAGCCGTTCCCGGCCGGCGATGTCACCGCGGTCTCGACCACGCTCGGCTGGCGGCTGGTCAACCCGCGGATGCCGAAGGAGTGGACGGTCAGCCTCGGCGAGGCCAACGAGCAGTTGCGGGAGCGCTTTGGGATCTCCCGCGAGCGGCAGGACGAGTTCGCCGCCCGCTCCCACCAACTCGCCCACCGGGCATGGGAGTCGGGCTTCTACGACGACCTGGTGGTCCCGATCGAAGGCGTCGACCTGGCGCGCGACGAGGGCATCCGGGCCGGATCGACACCGGAGGTGCTGGCCGGGCTGCGACCGGTCTTCCGTACACCGGAGCAGGGCGGCACCATCACCGCGGGCAATGCCAGCCCGCTCAACGACGGCGCCTCAGCGGTGCTGCTGGGCAGCGAGAAGGCCGCGGCCGTGATCGGGGCCGACCCGATCGCCCGTGTCGCGGGCCGCGGTGTGATGGCGCTGGAGCCGCAGGCCTTCGGCTACGCCCCGGTCGAGGCCGCCAACCGTGCACTGGCCCGGGCCGGGATCGGCTGGGACCAGGTCGGCGCGGTCGAGCTCAACGAGGCCTTCGCCGTGCAGTCGCTCGCCTGCCTCGACGCGTGGAAGATCGACCCAGGCATCGTCAACCAGAAGGGCGGCGCCATCGCGATCGGGCACCCGCTGGGCGCCTCGGGCGGCCGGATCCTCGCCACCCTGGCCAAGGTGCTGCGCGAGACCGGGCAACGTTACGGCGTCGCCGCGATCTGCATCGGGGTCGGTCAGGGGCTGGCCGTCGTACTCGAGAACTGCGCTGTCACGGGGGCGGACCGATGAGCCGGGCGGAGATCATCGAAAGCACCGACGCCGCCGTCGCCGGGATCGAGGACGGCTCAACGATCCTCGTCGGCGGGTTCGGCCTGGCCGGGATGCCGTTCGATCTGATCGACGCGCTCATCCGGCAGGGTGCGAAGGACCTCACGATCGTGTCCAACAACGCCGGCAACGGTGATGTCGGGCTGGCCGCGCTGCTGGCCGCGGGCCGGGTGCGCAAGGTGGTGTGCTCGTTTCCGCGTCAGGCCGACTCCTGGGTCTTCGACGGCCTCTACCGCGCGGGGAAGATCGAACTCGAGGTGGTGCCGCAGGGCAATCTCGCCGAGCGGATGCGCGCGGCCGGTGCCGGTATCGGCGCGTTCTACTGTCCGACCGCGGTCGGCACGCCGCTTGCCGAGGGGAAGGAGGAGCGGGAGATCGACGGTCGGAAGTACCTGCTGGAGTACCCGATCAAGGGCGACTACGCGCTGATCGGCGCGCACGTCGCGGATGCGCTGGGCAACCTCGTCTACCGCAAGACCGCCCGCAACTTCGGACCGGTCATGGCCACGGCCGCGACGACGACCATCGTCCAGGTCGACCGGGTCGTCGAGCCCGGCAAGCTCGACCCCGAGGCCGTCGTCACCCCGTCCATCCACGTCGACCGGGTCGTCCAGGTCGAGGCCCGTCACTACACCGTGCAGGGGGCACGATGACCACCACGCCAAGCGAGCAGGCCCGCGCCGACCACCGGCTCTCGATGGACGAACTGGCTGGTGTCATCGCACGTGACATCCCGGCCGGCGCCTTCGTCAACCTCGGCATCGGGCAGCCCACGAAGATCGCCGACCACTTGGCGGCCGGCTCCGGGGTGGTGCTGCACACCGAGAACGGCATGCTCAACATGGGCCCGAAGGCCGAGGGCGACGCGGTCGACCCCGACCTGACCAACGCCGGGAAGGTCCCGGTGACCGAGCTGCCGGGAGCGGCGTACTTCCACCACGCCGACTCCTTCGCCATGATGCGCGGCGGACACCTCGATGTCTGCGTCCTGGGGGCCTACCAGGTCGCCTTCGACGGCGACCTCGCCAACTGGACCACCGGCAAGCCCGAGGACATCCCCGCCGTCGGGGGCGCCATGGACCTCGCCATCGGCGCCAAGGACGTCTACGTGATGATGACGCTCTTCACCCGCTCCGGCGAACCGAAACTCGTGCCGCACTGCACCTACCCGCTCACCGGCATCGGCTGCGTCAGCCGCGTCTACACCGACCACGGCGTCTTCGACGTCGGCCCCGACGGCGTACGCATCCGGGAGACGTACGGCGTCAGCGCCCGCGAACTCGCGGAACGACTCGGCATCCAACTGTCGTAGACCGCTTCCTTGCCGCACCGCCCGGACTGTGCCGCGTTCCGGCGGAAGGCGACCATCTGGCTGGCCGACCGGCCCCGCTGTCCCGGCCGCTGAACAGCGTCAACCAGGTCGGGGTCGTCCACTCCGTCGGGACCACAGAGACTGTCCTGACCGTCTTGCTCCACCCACCTCGGTCGCCGTACGCGGAAACCCGGCTACGCCGTACTGGACTGCGGTCCTGTTCTGGGGGCCCGCGAGTGTCGGGCGGGGTCGTCGTGCCCTGACCCTTGTCACGTGCCGCGAAAGGTGGACAACGCCGAGCGGCAACCGGACAGCGCGTCGGCACGAGACGCCTGGAGTGACGATGAGGCGCAGGATGCCGTGAGCCGGATGTGAGTCACCGAGGTGGCGGCGGAGCGCGGCCGATGTCGTCGTAGCGCCGTGGTGGGTCAGGTGTTCCAGGGGTCCGTTCGCAGGTGGCGGTCGAAGAAGCGCTCGATCAGCTGGGGGGTCAGCCGCACGGAGCCCTCGGCGTCCGGGAAGCGTGAGGACCGCACCGTGGCCGTCATGGGGTTCAGTTCCCAGGCGCCGGTGTTGAGGAGGCCGTGGTCGGCGCCGCGCACCAGCAGCAGATGGGACTCGGCGCCCGTGGCGACCAGGGTGTCGTGGAGGCGGCGGCTCTGGGCCGGGCCGATGAGCAGGTCGGCGTCGCCGTGCAGAAGCAGCACGGGCGGCACCCGCGGGTGGGCCTGCCGGGCCGGGCTGGCCTCGACCGCGGCGGCGGCCCGGTCCGACGGGGGGCCGCCCAGCAGGCCCCACGCCGGATCGGAGGGATCCACGCCCAGCACTCCGCCGGGCAGCGCGTCCTCATTGAGCCGGAGCAGGTCGGTCGGGGGATAGCCCGCCACCACCGCGCGTACGCCGGGCACCGCGGGGGAACCGTCGGCGTCGGTGGCGAAGGCCGTGAGCAGTGCGAGGTGCGCGCCTGACGAGCTGCCCCACAGGCCGATCGACGCCGGGTCCAGGCCGTAGGTGTCCGCGAGGTCGTGCAGGCGGCCCAACGCGTCCTGGACGTCGTGCAGTTGCGCGGGCCAGACGGCGACCTCGGAGGAGCGGTACTCGATGTCCACCATGGCGTAGCCGCGTTCGGCGAAGAGCCGGGGCAAGTGGGGTCCGTAGCCCCGGCGTTGATGCCGCCAGCCGCCACCCGGCAGCCATACGATCACGGGGGTGGGGGCCGTCGCGGACGACGTCGGCAGGTACAGATCCATCCGCAGGTCCGCGCCTGGTGCCGCGCCGTAGGTGATGTCGCGCACCACTCGGACGGACGTCGGGTCGACCCTCTCGGGCGGGAGCGGTGCCCGGCTGAGCCCTTCCATGAAGCGGCCCATGACCGCGGCGTTGTTCGCCGCCACGGCCGTCGGGTCGGGGGTGTGCGGCTGCTGCGAGGTCTCACTGGTCAACGGCTGGTCCTGTCCTGGTCATGGCGAGAAGGGGGAGGGCGCGACGCTTGTGTTCACGGTGTTCGTCGAGCCGTTGCCGGTAGTGCGGTGCGAGCCGGTCCGGGGTCCAGTCGAAGTCGTCCGCCAGCCGCACGTCCACCGCGGAGACACCGGGCAGGGCCGTGAGCCGGACCTGGGCCTCGGTCGCGAACGAGCCGATGAGCACGCAGCTCGGCTCGGTCACGCCGACGGTGACCGCGATGCGCTGACCGCCGGCGCCGTCGTCCTGTACGCGAATGTCACCGACGAGTCCCATGTCGTCGAGTCCGGCGGGGACTCCCGCGGTGATGCTGCACGGATCGAGGATCTCGTTGAGCGTCGCGCGGACCTGGGTTTCCGTTACCGTCATCGGGCACCGGCCAACGCGTCGTCGACCGGGGCGACGCGTCCGCCCCACGGCTCCTGGAGTTCGGTGGTGTCGAACTCGTCGCCGCGGATGCGCTCGCGGAGGTCCTTCTCGTCGATGCCGTGCATCCGCAGGAAGTTGCGGCCGAGGATGTCGGCCTTGATCTCCCTGGTGAGCTCGGGCAGCCCGTACTCCTCGATCAGGTCACGGGGCATCTCGAAGTTCCAGAACGCCTCGATCGCCGGCCGGGGGTGGACGGCGTCGCAGCCGGTCGCCCAGATGATCCGCTCGGCGGCACCGGCCTGGAGGAAGGCACCCATTGCCTGGGCGAAGCGGCGGGGTGCGTAGACCGCCATGAACGACGTGGCCTCCAGGTTGACCCATATGTTGCGGAAGGACTCCAGCTGAAGGGCCGTCTCCTCGACGAAGGCCATGCCGCCGTGGACGACTTCGAAGGTGAGGTCGGGGAAGGCCAGCGCGGCGGCTTCCACGTCGCCCATCCCGAGGGCGGAGGTCGGCCCGGGCCCGACCGGGAGGGCCTTGTGGATGGCCACGACCTTCAGACCGTGTTGCCGGGCCCGCTCGAACAGCGGGAAGCAGATCTCCGGGTCACCCATGTCCAGCGCGGTCGCCCGGCCCTCGACGACGTCGATCGGATAGAGCTTGAGGGCGTTGACCCGATGCCTCTCCACCAGCTCGTCCACCCGGTCCAGGGCGCCGGGGCGCAGCGGGGACACCGCGCCGTAGATCAGCACGCGCTCCGGCCACTTCTCGCGCATCTCCAGGCCGAAGCCCAGCGCCGAGCCCCCGTCCCGAAAGTGGCCGTAGATGGGCGTCTCGTGGTAGGCGATCACGTCGGTCTGGCTCTCCGCGAGCAGGGCCCGGCCGATGATGTCCGCGCCCGCGCCCTGCATGTAGGTGGAGCGTTCGAGGGTGTATGCGGGGCCGCTGACCCGCTTGTGCAGGCTGTAGAGGTGCTCGCCGATGGCCGCTCCGATGTGCGGGTTGACACAGTTCTCGGGCCGGAAGTTGTAGTTGTGGGCCACGCCCTCGACGACGAGGAAGTCCTCGATCACGGTTGTTCTCCTTTGGTGTCACGGGTGGCAGAGGTGCTCACGCGATCAGGTCCTTCAGGCTTTCCAGGGCGCGGGAGGCGAGTCGTTCGTCGGTCTCGGCGTCGGCTCCGCCGACGCCGACGGCACCGATGACCTCGCCGTCGTCCACGGTGATGGGCACCCCGCCCGGCACGGCGAGGAGGTCGGCGTCCACGTGGTGCACGGGCGCGACCGCCATCGCGGGTGACGCGGCGAAAGCGGCGAACTTCGAGGTCGGCACACCGGTGACGGCAGCGGTGTAGGCCTTGCGGCGCGCGGTCTCGATCCCGATGGGGCCGACTCCGTCGTCGCTGAGCAGCACCTTGGTGATGCCGCTGCGGTTGACGACCGCCACGCAGATCCGCGCCCCCTCCGCCCGGGCCGCGTCCAGCGCGGCCTCGGCCGCCTTGTGCGCGATGGCGTACGACAGGGGTTCCCTCATCCCGCGGTCCTCTCATCGAGTGGGGCACCGGAGGCTGCCGGGATCCCGCGGATCAGGTCCGAGGCCTTCTCCGCCACGGCGATGACGGTGGCGTTGATGTTCGCGCCGGGCACGGTCGGCAGTACCGACGCGTCGACGACACGCAGTCCGTCGATGCCGCGCACCCGCAGCTCGGGGTCGACGACCGCGGTCTCGGAGGTTCCGATGGCGCACGTGCCGCACGCGTGGTTGGCGGAGTAACCGGTCTCGCGCAGATAGCGCTCGAAGTCGGCGTCGGTGTGCACGTCGGGGCCCGGTGCGAGCTCCGCCCGGATCATCGGGGAGACCTCCGGGCTGCGCAGGAGGGCCAGCGTGGTGCGCACGGTTTCCCGCAGCGCGGCGACGTCCTCCGGCTCGGTGAGCAGGTTGAACGTGATCCGCGGCGGGGCGGCCGGGTCGGCGGAGCCCAGCCTGACCTCGCCGCGGCTGCGGGGGGTCGCGACGGCGTTGAGGGCCACGCAGTGGCGGTCCTTCAGCGGCCGGATGCCGGGGAACCACGGCCGGGCGTCGAAACCGCCGGCCAGGATGCCGAGGAACCCGTCGGGACGGTCCAGGCCGGGGCGGGTGCGAATGTACGCGGAGAGGAACTCGGGCATCCCGGCCAGCGGACCGTTGCCCGTGAGCAGCCAGCGGAGCGCGCCCACCGCCGCGCGGTCGACGCGCAGGTGCTCGTGGAAGGTCACCGGATCCCTGACGTCGAACAGCACAGGAGCCGCCGGGTGGTCCTGGAGGTTGGCGCCGACGCCGGCCAGGTCCGCCACCGGTTCGATGCCGTGCTCGCGCAGGTGATCCGCCGGTCCGATGCCCGAACGCATCAGCAGCTGCGGCGAGTTGTAGACACCCGCGCAGACCACGACCTCGCGGGCCGCCCGGATCACCCGGCTCTGTCCGCCCTTCACGACACGGACGCCCGTCACGCGTCCCCGGTCGAGCACGAGCGTGTCCACCAGCACCCCCGTGAGCAGGGCCAGGCCGGGGCGTCGCCGCAGCGCGGGGCGCAGGTACGCGGCGGCGGTGCTGTGCCGTCGCCCACGGTGGATGGCGTTCTCGACCTGGCCTGCTCCGGTGGGGTCCCCACTCTGGGTGTCGTCGGGGAACTCGATGCCCAGCGATCGGGCGGCGCGGTCCAGACGGCGGCCGAAGGGACCTCGCCGGACCGTGGTCGACACCGTGACGGGTCCGTACCCGCCGTGGTGCTCGGTGTCCCCGCGCCAACTGCTCTCTGAGCGGCGGAAGTACGGCAGCAGGTCGTCCCAACCCCAGCCCTTCGCGCCGGACTTGACCCAGTCGTCGTAGTCGAGGCGGTGTGCGCGGACATGGGTCGAGCCGTTGATCGATCCGGTGCCGCCGACCAGCCGGCCACGCGGGACCGGGATACGCCTGCCGTTCAGGCCCGGCTCGGGCTCCGACTCGTAACCCCAGCCGATGTCCTTGCGTCCCGACAGCAGCCCGACCCCGAGGGGGAGTTGAACGAGCAGACCGCGGTCCGCGGGCGGACCGGCCTCGATCAGCAGCACCCGTGTCCCGGTGTCCGCGGACAGGCGCGCGGCGAGGACGCAGCCGGCCGTACCCGCGCCGACGACGACGTAGTCGTACTCGGCGCCGTGTCCGGCGCTCATACGGAGGGTCCTGCGCTGGGTCCGGACATCTCGTCTCCTTCGGCTCTGGAGCGAACGCGCGCTGGAGGAGCTGCGGAAAATCGCAGGGAGGCGGTCGCCGGCTCGGCACGTTCTCAGGTGTTGTCGCGAGGTGCGGCCAGGTCCGCGAGCGGGGCGTCACCTCGGTGCCGGGTCACCGTAACAAGGGCGTCCGGCGATCCGACAGGGGTCTGCAAGTAATTCATCAAACCAGGTCGGAGCCATTGACAGTTTTTCATCAGAGCCGTACAACGGCATGAACCGCCTCAGGGGCGCACACCGCTCGCCGTGCCTGTCCGCCCCTGTCCGAGCGTGCCGGAGAGCCGCCGCACGCTCGCGCCGTAACGCCTCGCGACAGCGCGAAGCAGCCTCGACCGCGGGCTGTCCGACCCCCTCGAACAGCCCTCGTACCCGCGTCCCCACTGCCTCAACGCCGAGGAGATGGTCCACATGACCGACACGACCGTGCCCGACTCGGGAACCGGCTACGGCCGTAAGCCCTCCTCCCACGACGCCCGCCTGACCGAGGTCGGCCCCGGCACCCCGATGGGTGAGGCGCTGCGTCGCCACTGGCAGCCGGTCGCCAGCTCCACTGCCCTGACCAGCGACGTTCCGCACCGAGTGCGTCTGCTGGGCGAGAACCTGATCGTCTTCCGGGACGGCCAGGGCCGCCCCGGCGTCGTCTTCGAGCGGTGCGCGCACCGCGGCAGCAGCCTCTTCTACGGCCGTGTCGAGGAGGACGGCATCCGCTGCTGCTACCACGGCTGGAAGTTCGACGTGCAGGGCCACTGCCTGGACCAGGCCTGCGAACTCGACGGCGGCAAGCGCCGCAATCTCGCACGTCAGCCGTGGTATCCGGTGGAGGAGGCCTACGGCCTGGTCTTCGTCTACATGGGCCCGCCCGAGCTCAAGCCCCCGCTGCCGCGCTACGACAGCCTCGAACCCCTGGGTGAGGGCGAGAGCTACCACACCAGCTGGATGGTGCCCGGCGCCGAGGTCATCGGCCTGGAGCAGGACTACAACTGGCTCCAGCTGTTCGAGAACGCCGTCGACCCCGTGCACGCCGCGTGGCTGCACTCCAACCACAGCGGGTTCCAGTTCCAGGGCACCGGCACGACCGGCTTCCCCGAGCACTACTACGACCACCGCACCGCCGCCGAGCGCACCACCTACCACCGCACCGGCAACGGCGTGAAGTACGTCTGGCGCTACCAGGACACCAAGGGCGACGATGGCGCACCCGTCGACCTGGAGTGGTCGGTGGAGTGCATGCTGCCCAACATCATCGCCCTGCCCGACTTCATCCGCTCGACCCCCGACGTCCGCAACGACATGCTGATCTGGGTCGTCCCCGCCGACGACACCCACCACCGGCTGGTCTTCTCCATCCGCTCCGCCGACCCCGGGCGGGCCACATCCTTCATGTTCGGCATCAAGCAGAACGGCAAGGACGGCTGGCAGCTGAGTGAGGAGGAGAAACAGCGCTTCCCCGGCGACTACGAGGCCCAGTGGTCACAGGGCCCCATCACCCAGCACTCCGAAGAGACCCTGGCGCCGTCCGACAAGGGCGTCGTCATGCTCCGGCGCATGCTGCGCACGATGCTGGACGACGTCGAGGCCGGACGCACCCCGCTCGGCGTCGCCACCCCCGGCGAGCCGGTCCGCCGTGTGGAGGCCGGCCTCGTCACCCGACCGGAGGCGCCCACGGGGACGGACCGGGCGGCAGCGCCCACGGCGGCAGGGGCGTGACCGAAGCGTGAGCACCACCTGGACGGACGTGGTCGTCGTGGCCCGGTACGACGCCACGCCGAGAATCGCGGTCTTCGACCTCGCCCGGGCCGACGGCGACGAGCTGTGGGAGTACGAGCCGGGCGCCCACATCGACGTACAGGTCGGTACGGCGGGACTGATCCGGCAGTACTCCCTGTGCGGACCACCGGGCATCCGCAAGCAGTACCGGCTCGCGGTCCTCGACGAACCCGCCTCGCGCGGCGGTTCACGCGCCATGCACGCCCTCGCCGAGGGCGACACGCTGCGCATCGCCGCGCCGCGCAACCGCTTCGGCCTGACGTCCGCGCGCCGGCACCTGCTTCTCGCGGGCGGCATCGGCATCACCCCGCTGCTGTCGATGGCCCAGAGCCTCGACGCCACCGGGGGCGACTACCACCTGCACTACTGCGCCCGCAGCCGGAGCGAGGCCGCCTTCCTCGCCGACCTGGAGAACCACCCGCGGGTCACCCTTCACTTCGACGACGAGCCCCCGGAGCAACGCCTGGATCTGGGAAGCGACTTGGGGGACCCCGCTCCCGGGACCGCGATCTACGTCTGCGGCCCCGGCGGGTTCATGGACTACGCGCTGGGGCGGGCGGCCGAGCTCGGATGGCCCGCGTCCGCCCTGCACAAGGAGCGCTTCAGCGCCTCGCCCCCGGTCGCGGCCGAGCCCGGCGGGGGAGGGGAGGGCGGATTCACCGTGCGTCTGTCCTCCACGGGAGCGGAGTACCTCGTTCCCGAGGACCAGAGCGTCCTGGACGTCCTGCTGGCGAACGGCGTCGAGGCGCCCAACTCGTGTGGACAGGGCATCTGCGGCGAATGCATCGTGCGGGTGCGCGCCGGTGAGCCCGACCACCGGGACGACGTCCTGACCGACGAGGAGCGCGGGGAGGGTCTGTTCACCCCATGCTCGTCCCGGTCGAAGTCCCCGATCCTGGAGCTGGAGCTGTGACCACCTCATCGACCGCGGCAAAAGACCTCGCCGCCGCTGCCCCCGTCCCCGCCACGGTCGAGGAGGCCGAGGCCGCCTGGCTCGCCGCGCAGACGCTCCCCGGACCGGAGCAGGCCATCCGTGCCCTGCTGCACCCCGGCTGCGTGATCGTGCACTCTGCGGTGGGCCACATCCACGGGGTGGAGGACTGGCTGCGGTACGCGGCACGCCTGGGCCGCACCAGCCAGGTGGACACCTACGACGTGACCGTCCAGCGCTTCGGCACCACGGCCGTGGTCAGCTGTCTGCAGGAGATGCGGGTCGCCTTCGTGCCCGAGCTGACCCCGTTCGTCATCCAGGCCGCCGTCACCCGGGTCTGGGTGGCGGCCGAGGCGGGCGGCTGGCAGCTGGCGCACCTCCAGATGGCTCGGCGGCTGCCGCCTGGCTGAGCGGCGCACGGACTCCCGGAACCCAGGGATCCGGTGGTCGTCAGTCCTGGGGCTCGCCGTCCACCGGCGAGCCCTCGTCCTGTGTCGCCTGTGTCGCTGTTGTCGCTTCGGCGAGCGCGGTGACGATCCGGCCCACCTGCTCCGCGTAGTGGTCGATGAACTCCGGTGATTCTGGGTCCTGTTGGCCGAGTTCACGGGCGATCCACGGGATGGCCACCGGAGCGATCGAGGCGGCGAAGAAGACGAGGGCCACGGCCCCCACGTCGAGGTCGCTCCGGAATTCACCGCGCGCCTGCCGCTCGCGGAGTTCCTCGACATGCTTGAACAACTCGGCGGCCCGCTCGTCCTCGGCGGGCGGGCGCGTGCCGGGCTCTTCGCGTGTCAGCGTGTGCACCCACGCGGGATCCTCATGCGCCCAGTGGACGTAGCGCCGCGCGGCATCCGCGAAGGTACGGGCCTGGCTGACGCGCATGGACTCCTCGAGCCATTGATCGCTCAGCGCCTCGTACAGCCCGCGCTTGCCCCCGAAGTAGTAAGTGATCAGCTGATGGCTGACGCCGGCCGACTCCGCGATCCGCACGACCCGGGCCTCGTCGAAACCGTGGGCGGCGAACTCCGCGCCGGCGGCGGCCAGAATGGCCCGCCGGGTGCCCACCGGGTCGCGCTGACGACCGGGATCACCGGGGTGCCTCCGGCGCTGCTGCCTGCCGGACGCCGCTCCCGACTTTCCTGATGTCGCCTCTTCCCCTGTCACATGGACGACCTTACCGGTGGCCTTGTTGGACAGGCCAACTACTTGCGGTGTCCGTTGTGCTCAGCGCCGCGGCAACGGTCTTGGGTCGGCGGGACAGCAGTGGCAGGACGATCACCGCCCACAGCTCGTCGTCGACGTCCGCCGAGCCACCTGGCGCCCCGGGACGACCCCGCCCCGGAGTGATCCAACCGGCCTCGTCGGCGCCACCGAAAGCCACCGGACGAGGTCGAAGCGCATCCGGCTCCACATGCCGTCGATGACGCGGCCCTCGGGCGTCCCCGTGCCGGCGGGCTGCTGCTCGAACCGTCTGATCGATCAGCGGGCGCTACGGCGCACTGCCCGCGCGCTCCGTCGTCAGGCCGAATATTGCGACTCCACGGGGTCGACGACGTCGACGAGATGGAGCGCCGCCCACAGAATGCCCTGCTGTTCTTTGACGCTCCGTCCCAGCATCTCTTCAGCACGCCGGATGCGGTACACGACGGTGTTCTTCACCACGTCGAGCCGCGCCGCCGCTGTCGCGGGGCTGCAGTTGCATTCGAGGTAGACGCGCACGGTCTCCCGGAGCAGCGCCTCGCGCGGATGTCCCAGGGCCCCGAGCTCGTCCCGGACGAAGCTCTGCGCCCGCTCCGGGTCCGAGGTGAGCAACGCCGCGAGCCGGACGTCCTCGAAGAAGACCGTGCGGCCGCGTGAGCGGGCGGCCGAGTACAGCGTGACGCGGGCCGCTGCCTTCGCCTCTTCGTGCGTGGTTCGGAAGCCATCGAGGCCGCGCGACGGGCGACCGGCCGCGACCAGGGCACCCGGCACCACGGGGATCGAGCGGACCGTCGCACTCCGCGGGTCGGTGAACCCTCCCCATGCCCATACCTCGCGATCGTCCGACGGGATCACCAGGTGTGCGGTCGCGCCGATGCGCGTCAGGAGCTTGGCGGCCACCCGATCGAGTCCCTCCGACTCCGCGTCCTCGTCGCACGCGTCGCGTCGCAGTATCAGGCCGACATGGGTCCGGTTCGCGAGCTCGTACCGCAGCGCCGTGGCGGGGTCCAGGTCCGTGTGGTCGCCACGCAGCAGAGCCCTGAGCAGCTCCCCACGCGAGCCGTCGATGCTGGTGAGCCATGCTTGCTCCTCGGCCGCGTATGCGGCGCTGCATGCGAGCGAGAACGAACTCACGAGGTCGACCAGAAACCGCGACAGGTCGGAGAGTCCCTCCGACTGCTGATCGGCCGGCACAAGGCGGCGGAACTCAGAGACAAGGGCGTCGCTGAAGCGGGCATGGGAAGCTCGCTGGAACGCGAGTATGCGCTCGAGCGGAATCCGTTGTCTCACCGCTCGGGCGATCTGTCGGGTGGTCTCCGTGGGGACCGTCGTGGGGACCGGCCGGCCGAGGCAAAGAGCCACCAGGGCCTCCATGACGACCGCCTCGGCGGTGGGGCGCAGCTCTTCCGTGGCCTCTGCGCGGCGGAGGGCAAGGACGTCGGGGTCGACTGCGAGCGCCGCGAGCTCGTGACAGAACTCGACGGCCCACGAAGCCGCCCCGATTCCGATGCCGGCAACGGTCCGGTTCCAGGTCTCCGGGAGACAGGTCGGCTCGAGCGCATCAGGGGGAGCGGTAGGGCGCAGCCGACACACCCAGGACCCGGTGGCGGGCATCCGCATCCCCTCTCGCATCGTCGCGAGCGCCCGAGGCGGTCGGGCCTGCCGGCAGCACACTCTCTGCGCGCATCCCGCTGGAGGGGCGGCGCTGGCGGGAGGGGCGGGGACGGTGCTCCGACCCTCCCTTCGATTCAGCCCATGTTACTGCCTGGCCTCGGGGTACAGCTCGATCGCGGAGTGCAGGATGCGCTCCCACGTGGTGTCGTTCACTTCGAGGATGTTGCCGTCCGGGTCCTTGACGTAGGCGTATTTCGCGGGATCGCTCGGAGCCCACCCGGCCGGATCGCCGAAACCCTCCCCGCCGTTCGCCACTGCACGCGCCAACGTGGCCTCGACGTCGTCGACGGCGATGGCGAAGTGCATGAACGACGCCTCCGGCTGCGGCACGCCGATCGTGGGGTTGCGATCGGGGAGGAACTGGAACAGCTCGAGGCCGAAGCCGTCGGGCAGCTCGATGAATCCGATCCGGTAGTCGGTGTCCTTCAGACCGAAGATGATCTCGGTCATCTGCTTGCCGGTGTGATACGGGTGGAGGACTTCCTTACCGCCGAATGTCTCGACGTAGAACCTCGTGGAGCGCTCGATGTCCGAGACGCGTACGGCCAGGTGCTGGACACTCGCCATCAGAAGCGCCCTTCTTCGACCAGCTCGCGCAGGCTCGCAGCCCGATCCGCCAGTGGGTACGAAAAGTCCTCGTCGACCATCGCCACCAACTCTTCCGTCGTTTCGTCGTAGGACTGCGCGTTCGTCGAGCAGCCGTCTCTCATGCTCGTTCGGCGCGCGCCGATTTCGCTTGCCTCCCTGGGGCAATCCGCTGCGCCGGATTTGGCGTATCGGGGCAAGCGACGCGCGGGTGTGGGGGGCTTGACTCGATCCACTCCTCATCCCACGGCAACGAGGCCGGGTGAGAAGGAGCGGACGAAGGGAACGACGATGTCGTCGAACGACACAACCGCTGTGATCGGCGATCTCCGGGTACCGGAGCCGGACCTCACCCCGCAGCAGGTCATCGCCCGTGCCGCGGCGATGCGCCCGACTCTCCGCGAGAATCGCGTGAAAGCAGCGGAGGAGGGCAAGTACTCCGCCGAGATCCACAAGGCGTTCGAGGACGCGGGCTTCTACCGCCTCGTGCAGCCGCGGAAGTACGGCGGGTACGAGTTCGGCCTGGAGACGTACTACCGGACGATGATCGAGATCTCGCGCGGAGACCCCGGCATCGGCTGGTGCCTGACCCTGGGGACCGGTCACACGATCCCCCTGGTCGCGCACTTTCCCGAGGCGGTCGTGCGCAAGGCCTTCGGCGAGGACGGCGTCTTCATCGCGCCGCACTCCGCCACCCCCCGAGGCGCGCTCGTCCCCACGGAAGGCGGATTCCGCCTCACGGGAGCCTGGCCGTACTCGTCCGGTGTCCCGTACTCGACCCACGCGATGGTGAGCACGATCATCCTGGCCGAGGGCAGTGACCCCGTCCCGGCCGTGGCTCTCCTCCCGCGCGGCGACTACACCGTACGGGACGACTGGGGAGCACACGCCACGATGGCCCTCGGCGCGAGCGGGTCGAACACGGTCGTCGTGGAGGACGTCTTCATCCCGGCCGAGAACGTGTCTCCCTTGTTCGAGTGGGGATACTCGAACTTCCCTGAAGGCACGCACGGCACCCGTTCCACCGGTAACCCCTTGTATCTGGGCCAGATCCAGCCGCTGTATCCGGCCTCGCTCGCGGCTGTCCAGGTCGGTGCGGCGTGGGCGGCGCTCGATGCCTATGAAGAGACCATCCTGACCAAGAAGCGCCTGTACCCGCCGCTGGTCGAGCGGTACAAGCACGAAGAGGGCCAGAGGATCTGGGGCCAGGCGCGGGCGACGATCGACGCCGCGCAGGCGGTCCTTCTCACCGCGGCCCGCGACTACGAGCGCCTGGGTGAGCGTTGGGTGAGCGGCGACCTCCCGTCATTCGAGGACTGGGTCGCTCTCGGCAACGTGCTGTACGCGTCGTGTCGGCTGTCGCACGAGGCCACGGAACTGCTGTTCCGCTCGGTGGGATCCTCGGTGGCGCGGAAGGGCCTGCCGCTGCAGGACTACTTCCTGGTGACGCAGATGTCGAAGGCGCAGATCGCGGAGCACGTGCCCGTCATCACCGTGACGACGGCGAGGGCCCACTTCGGGCTGGACCTGAACACCATCTAGGGCCGACGAGCCATTCCAACCTCGACGTGTCCGACTCTGCCCCGCGTGTGCTCACCCGGTAGCTGCAGGGACGCTGCCGCGAGATCGGCTCCCGTTGGCGGGCACGAACAGTCGCGTGTGACCGGGCGCTGTGGCAGCGCTTCCTTGCGTCTCGGGTGCGCCACTGTTCGGCACCCGTCACCAGAAGGAGGCCCTGCCTATGCGGCACTTCTCCATGCCCGCCGACCGCTTCGGCCGCATCGCCCGCAGCACCTTGATCCGCGCCGCCTCCACCCCGGTCGGCGCCAAGCTCGGCAAAGCCCTGATGGGCTGACACCTCACCAGAAAGAGGAAAGCGAATGACTCGGACGATCGAGACAGTGGTCGATCGCTACATGACGACCGTCGACCGCGCGGTGCACGAGCCCGAAGCACTGAAGCAGTTTGAGGCGGTGTTCGCGCCGAAGGCCACTGTGCAGTTCGGCGAACTCCCTCCGGTGACCGGCCTGGCCGACATCACGGAGTTCTACCGAAACCTCTACTCGGACATGGCCGACAGCAAGCACGTGTGGACCACCACGGTGCTCGACGAAGGAACGATCGAGGTCCGCTTCATAGCGGCGTGGCGCGCCGCCGACGGCCGACTCGGATCCCAGAGCGGCATCGAGCACGTGACCGTCGACGCGGGCGGGCTGATCACGGAGCTGCAGGTGCTCATCCCGAAGAACGACGGCGCCTGACCGGCCGGGCGGGGCGGGAGCCGGTGGTTCCCCCGCCGTAGCCCGCTGTAGAACGACTCGACGCTCAACCCAAGACGGCGTGATGCCGAGTCGTTCCGCGAGTTCGTGGGTGCTGACGCCGTACGTCTGCGGGATCCGTACGGCGACCTGGTAGGCATTGAGGACGCAGACGTCGAGGTGCCCGCCGCACATCGTCGCGGAGGAGTCGGCGTGGTGGAAGTACGCCGCCCCGGGCAGCTCGGTCACCGGGACCTTGCCGGCGTTGGTCAGGTCGGGGTCGGATGTCACGGCGCGCGAGCGGCGGCCCTTCCCCCTCACGCCCGGATGCACGTGCCCGCCGAGTCGGCGGCCGAGGCCCAACGACGTGCGAAAGAGGTGAACGCGGACGGCTGCGTCACCGTCGGTGGCGGCTCGGCCATCGGCCTCGGAAAGATCGTCGCCCTGCGGTCCGGCCTGCCGGTCTCGGTGCTCCACGACCCCGCGCGCCGTGAACCTGCCCGCCGCCGTCTCCGTGGCCAGCGGCATCAATGCGATCGCGCACGCGGTCGAGGCCCTGTACGCGCCGGACGCCTCCCCGGTCATCGCCTGATGGCTGAGGAAGGTGTACGGGCGCTGGCCGCCGCGCTCCCGGGCGTCGTCGCCGACGGCGCCGACCTCGACACCCGCGCCCGTGCCCAGTACGGCGCCTGGCTGTGCGGTGCCTGCCTCGGGGCCACCACCATGTCCCTGCACCACAAGCTCTGCCACGCCCTCGGCGGCACCCTCGACCTGCCCCACGCCCCCACCCACGCCGTGGTCCTCGCGCATGCCCTCGCCTACAACCAGGTCGCGGCACCCAAGGCGGTGGCCGCGCTCGGCCGCGCTCTGGGCACCTCCGCCGACCCGGCCTCGTACCTGTGGGATCTCGCCGGTCGGCTCGGTGCGCCGCGGTCCCTGCGTGAACTCGGCATGGCCGAGGGCGACATCGACCGGATCGTCCAGGTCGCGCCGGCCAACCCCTATGCCAACCCTCGCATGGTGACCGCGGAAGGCCTCGGCCACCTCCTGCGTGCCGCCTGGGCCGGAGGGCCCCCGACCGCCTGAGAACACGCCCGCCCCAGCGGCGCAGCCGGATCACGTTCGAAGCCGACAACCACGAACAAAGCCATGGCCCGCCAGCCCCTGGCCGATGAGCTCGAGGTGGAGATGCCGCGGCGACCGGCACGAAAACCGCGTCTTCAATGAGGAACCGGCCGAGCCCGGCGACACCGAGCACCGTGGAACAAGCTGAGCGGAAGCGGAGAGACGCCGCGCGTGCTGCGCGAGACACCGTCATCTATCGCGTCAAGCGCACGGAGGAACCGCTCGGCCAGAGATCAGGACCCGGCAACTCGAACTGGGCGCCGCGTTGCGCCTCGCGGCCGTCATCGGCCCAGAGACGAGCTCTCCCGCGCCGACCACACAACCAGTCGCTCGACGAGACGTTGGTTCGTCGGCGCAATCGGCAAAGGACAATTTGGTGAGATCGGGCAAGAGGGCAGGTCCACCCTTCGGGTTCCATGAATACATCGTTTCGTCGATGTTGACTGGAGACGCCACCGATGTCTGAACTCACTGATTACAAGCAGGAGCGAGAGCACGTCGCGCTGATCGACGAACTTTCTCTGGAGCCGGGGCTGTCGCCTGACGCTTTCCGCGAGGCGTTCCGCAACCATGCGGGCGGCGTCGCGGTAGTGACCGCTGACGCCGGCCGAGGTCCGGTCGCCCTGACCGCGACATCGGTGATATCAGTGAGCGCTACGCCCCCTCTTCTCGTGTTCTCCGCCTCGACCCTGTCTTCTTCGACGCCGACGATCCTGGAGTCGTCGTCCGTGGTCGTACACCTACTGGGGGCCGGGCAGGTCGACCTCGCACGTCTTTGTGCGACGAGCGGAGCCGACCGCTTCGCGGACACCGCCGCCTGGACCCGGCTGCCGACCGGCGAGCCGCACTTCGTCGCGGCTCCGGTAAGCATCCGAGGCAGGATCGCGGCCACCTGCACAGCCGGGGCCTCGACGCTCGTCGTCGTCCACGCCACCCACGCGCACCATGCGCCGGCGGGCGCCGACGCCCGAAGTGACGCTTCGGGTCCGCTGGTTTACCACAACCGGACCTGGCATCAGCTGAGCGAGTTGTCCCAGTTGGTCCCGACCGCGTACTAGCGCGCTCGCATCTCGATACACACCCACCGCTCCAGAGTCGAAGTCAGGCGCCACGGAGGCGGCAGCCGATGCGGCAGGCAAACGTGGGAACCTGCCGATCACCGCACATGGCCTGATCTCCTCTTCCTGGAACATGTGTGGAATACACTGAGCGGCAGGGGCCCCGCCCGGAGGTGGCCTCGGTGTCCCCCGGTCCGCGGCCTGGTATATGGCGGCGGCCCAGCCGTCCGGGCGGAGATTCTCCGGCACCGTCACCGTGTTGAGGTACCCGAACATCTGGCTGACGAAGGGGATGGATGCCTGGGCGCGGGCGTTGACGGGCCGAAGGTGTTGAACGCCGCGTCCGCGAACGACAGCCATGGACCCCGCGCTTCCTCGGTGAGCCCGATCAGGTCAGCGATCAGGGTCACGGGGAACACCGCGGCGAGATCCGTCACGGCGTCGAAGCCGCCCTTGGCCACGGCGTCGGCGACGAGTTCGGCCGCGAGTCCGCGAGAGCGGTGATCCGGGCGCGGAGCCCCGCCAGGGCCTTGGGGGCCAACTTGTCGGACAGCAGGGCCCGCAGCGGGGTGTGGTCCGGCGGGTCACTGGCCAGCACGGTGCCCTTCATCTGGGCGTTGAACTGGTCCTCGTAGCCGACGCCGTGCGCGGACGAGAAGCGCTCGTGGTCGGCCAGAGCCGCGCGCACGTGCTCGTAGCGCGGAAGGACCGTGGGCACGCATCGACAACTCTCCTCTCCTTCGAGTTGCTCGGGCCACGACGGAGTTCCGGGGAGGGGAGAGGGTCTGAGCCGTCGGTACGAGGGTGTGGGAAACGAAGAGAGCGAACCTGTGTGAGTCAACGCTCATACTTGTGGTGAGCATGAGCTCACAACCGATCCCGTCGCGTCGAGCCCCGTGCACGCACTTGTGTGCGACGGCGAGCCGGGCGGTCAGCGGCCTTCTGGGGTGCCGAGGAGGTAGGAGATGACCGCGGTCTGGAGGTGGCTGCGCAGCTCGTTCCAGGGCAGCGGGCGGTCGGACTCCAGGAACTCGCCCTGGGTGACGCGGTGCGCGATCGTGGCGTAGGCCAGACGGAAGGCGAAGTCCAGCGCGGCCGCGGGATCCGGGTGTGCGACGGGGATGTGGCGCAGAGCCTCGGCGAAGTTGCGGTTGCCCTCGACGCTGACGCGCGAGCCCTCGACCCGGACCGCTTCGTGCCGGGTGCCGAGCAGCAGGAAGACGCGCAACAGGGCCTCGTGCGCCCGGAAGGCGTCGGTGATCGCGCCGACCGCTTCGGCGATCGCCACGGCCGGATCGCGCAGGAGGCGCAGCCGCTCGACGGACATCCGTTCCGTGATCTCGGCCTGGAGGTTCTCGGTGAAGGCGTGCTGGATGGCCAGCAGGAGTCCTTCCTTGTCGCCGAACCGGCGGTAGATGCTGCCGACCGCCATGCCGGCCCGTTCGGCGACCGCAGCCACGGTCAGCGCGTCCACTCCACCCTCTTCGAGCAGCGCGTACCCGGCCTGCATGAGGTCCTGTTGCGAACGGCGACTGCCTTCACGGAGGGCGGCAGGCCTGCGGGTGGGGGACTCGGTCATCTGCGCAGTTTATCGACCGGGCTCTTGACGTCCATGTTGCCGTTGTGTGAATCTCGCTTCACTCCGACTGTGAATCTAGATTCACACGGAGCTGCGGCACGCACCGCACGGTCGAGCCGCACCCCTCTCCCATCCCACCACGACCCCTCGCAACGGCGCGGGGCTGTCTCTGGAGGTGTCCGATGGCTCCGCACTATGACATCGCCGTCGTCGGCTACGGTCCGACCGGACTCGCCGCGGCGTCCCTGCTCGGCCGGCTCGGCCACCGGGTGGTGGTCTGCGAACGCTGGCCGGCCCTGTACGGGCTGCCCCGGCTCACCCACATCGACGACGAGACCGCACGTACCGTCCAGGCGGCGGGTGATGCCGACGACGCGCTGCGGGACTCGTCCCCGTGCCAGTACCTGTGGGTCAACGGCAAGGGCGAGACGCTCGTGCGCATCCCGGCCAACTCCGACGGCCCGATGGGATATCCGGACCACATCTCCATGTACCAGCCGGACGTGGAGCACGCGATCGACAAGCGGCTTCGCGGTTACGGCACGGTCGACGTCCGCCAGGGCTGGGCGGTCACCGGCCTCGACCAGGACGACGACGGCGTCACCCTCCGCCTGTGCGGCTGGAACGCCGAGACCGGCTGTGCGGATGGCCCGCGCGACGAGGTCCGGGCCCGCTATGTGATCGCCGCCGACGGCAGCCGCAGCGGGGTACGGGAACTGCTCGGAGTGGAGCGCGAGGATCTCGGGTTCAACGAGCAGTGGGTCAACATCGACACCGAGTGGCTGCGACCCCAGCCCCCGGAGTTCGCCTACGGCACCCAGTACTGCGATCCCGCGCGCGGCCACATGACCATCAACATCGGCACCACCCGCCAGCGCTTCGAGTTCGCCCTGCTGCCGGACGAGTCCCGTGAGGAGATGACCGCGCCGGAGACGGCCTGGCGGCTGCTGCGCGACTACCACGACCTGGGACCGGACGACGTACGGATCACCCGTCAGCTCGTCTACGGCTTCGAGGCCCGCATCGCCACCCGCTGGCGCATCGGGAGGGTCTTCCTGGCCGGCGACGCCGCCCACACCATGCCCCCCTACCTCGGCCAGGGCGCGTGCAGCGGTCTGCGCGACGCCACCAACCTCGCCTGGAAACTCCATCTCGTCCTCGGTGGCCTGGCCCCCGAGGATCTGCTGGACACCTACGAGAGCGAGCGCCGCCCGCACGTCACCGCCCTCACCCACATGGCGATCGGCCTCGGCAAGGTCGCCAACACCCACGACGTCGAGGCAGCGGCGGCCCGGGACGCGGCCTTCTTCGCGGGCAAGGTACCCCCGCCGCCCCCGTTCCCGCCCCTCGCGGGCGGAGTTCTCAGGCCGGACGGGGACGCGCCCGTCGGCACCCTCACCCCCCAGGGCCGCGTCCGCCTCGCCGACGGCCGCACGGGACGCTTCGACGACCTCACCGGGTACGGCTTCACCCTGGTCACCACCGAAGATCCCACCGCCGCCCTCGGCCCCGACCGGCTCGCCAGGCTGACGCGCCTGGGCTGCACCGTGGTCGCCCTCGACACCGTCGACGACCTCGACGGACGGCACCGCGAGTACCTCCAGCGGCTCGGCGCGGTCGCCTACCTGGCACGCCCCGACTTCGTGCTGTTCGGCGCGGCGGCCGACGGCACGGACCTCGGCGCGCTCGTGGACGACCTGGACGACGCGCTGTCCGGCACGGCCAAGGCGATCGCGTGACGGCCGCGGTCCCCGGGACGGCACCTCTGCCGCCGCTGGTGGCGGCCCAGCACCGGGCCATGCCCTTCACGCGGCTCACCGACTGCGGCATGGACCCGGCCGACGCCCGCCGCCTCCTCGCCGACACCGCGGCCGGGACACCGTGGCAGGACGCAGCCGCGGCCGTCGCACAGGCGCAGCTGGAACGGGCCCGCCTGGCTGAGGAATCAGGGCACCGCACGACCGCCCGGCAGGCGTACCGGTTCGCCTCCGCGGCGTGGATGTTCGCGCAGATGGCGCACCAGACGGACACCGCGGAAAAACGGGATCTGTACGCCCGGCACACCGCCGCGACCGCCGCTCTCGCACCCGCCGTGGAACGCGTGGAGATCCCGTATCGCGACGGGCTGCTCGGCGGCTGGCTGTGCTTGCCGCCGACCGGCGAGGCCCAGGCCACCGTCATCCTCTGGGGCGGGCTCAGCGGCTGGGGCGCCGCGTACCTGCCGGTCGCCGACGCCTACACCTCGCGCGGCCTGGCCTGCCTGCTCGCGGAAGGTCCCGGTCAGGGCGAGTCGCGGCTGCGTCACGGACTGTACGTCGACGAACGCGTCACCGAGGGCTTCGCCCGCTTCCTCGACTTCGTCGGGGCCGACCCCCGCCTCGGCGGCGCGATCGGGGTGCAGGGCGTCAGCTTCGGCGGCCTGTTCGCCGCCCACCTGGCCGCCGCCGACCCGCGCGTCGGCGCGGTGGTGGTCAACGGCGCCCCGGCCACGCCCACGGTCCCCGAATACCGCACCGCCCGCGAACAGATGGCCGCCGTCGTCGGCACCGACGCCCCGGACAGGGTGACCGAGGTCATGGACGCCCTGCGCTTCGACCCGGACAAGCACCCCATCACCTGTCCGTTGCTCCTGCTGCACGGCGGCCAGGACCCCCTGGCCCGCTACGAGGACCAAGAACCCTTCCTGCGCGCCGCCGACCCCGCCGCCGCGACCGTCCGCGTCTGGCCCGACGGCGAGCACACCCTCTACAACCACGCGGCCGAACGCGACGCGCTCACCGGCGACTGGTTCACCGACCACCTCACCGGCCAGAACACCCTGAAAGGTTAGGACCGCCAGTGGACTTCACCGTCGAGACCGCCACCGACGCGGTGGCGGAGAGCTTCTGGCAGACCAAGGACCAGCGGCTGCGGCAGGTCATGGAGAGCCCGACCCGCCACCTCCACGTCTTCGTGCGGGACAGGACGACGACCGAGCCGTCCAGCAGGCCACGGAGCACCTCCTCCGACTCGGACACCGCCGTATCGCCGCGCTCGCCGGCCGCCTCGGCTCCCTCCGCAGCGCCCAGCGGCTCAACGGCTGTCGCAACGCACTCGCCCAGGCCGGGATCGAGGAGGACCCGCTGCTGGTGGTCGGCGATCTGGCCACCCCCGAGCAGGCGCGGGACGCGGTGATCCGACTGCTCCACCAGCCCGCCCCCCCCACGGCCGTACTCGCGCGGCGACGTGCAGCACGCGGGGGTCACTGTCCAGAAACTCCGCCACGCGCTGGGCACCCGCGAGATGCTGACGCAGACGGAGCGGCAGCGTGATCGAACCGCGTGAGATCAGCCACGCGTTGAAGGGGGAGATGGCGGCGCCCACATTGATCATGGCCTCGGACTTGATGGGGAGGATCAGCTCCCGTGGCCCGATGACGGCGCCGCCCATCGCGTCGCCGTGCCCGTTGATGTACTTGGTCAGGGAGTGCACCACCAGGTCGGCGCCGTGCTCCAGCGGGCGGAACAGGGGCGGCGGCGTACAGGTGGAGTCCACGGTCAGCAGCGCGCCTGCCGCATGGGCGACGTCGGCCAGGGCAGCGATGTCGGCTGTCTTGACGGTCGGGTTGGCGATGACCTCGGTGTGGATGATCCGCGTGGTGGGGCGCAGCGCGGCGCGCACGGCGTCGAGATCGGTGATGTCGACGAACGTCGCCTCGATGCCCGACTTGACCGGCAGCAGCTCGGCGAACAGCCGCCATACGGCGCCGTACGTGACATCGGAGACGACGACGTGGTCCCCGGCGCGCAGGTGAGTGAAGAACACGGCGTGCAGAGCCGCGACGCCGCTGCCCAGTACGACCGCGTCCTCGCCGCCCTCCAGGACGGCGAGCCTGGTCTGGAGTCCGAGCTGGTTCGCGCCGGACTCCCGTGTGTAGACGAGCAGGTCAGGGTTGTCCGGATCGAGCGTGAACGGATCCTCGGGCAGGGCATAGGAGTTCGCCATGATGATCGGTGTACGGATCGCGCCCGTGCCGACGTCCGCCTGGTTCCCGCAGTGCACCGCCTGGGTCTGGAACGCGAGTGTGGCCGGATCATGCTTGTCGGGTCCGGAGGGCCGAGTGCTCGGATTCGGCATGGAGATCCCTTGAATCGCTGCGGTCGGTTTGCGTTCCTGGTGGTTGAGGCCTCTCGGGTCTCAGGTGGTGACCTGGGGCTGTGCCGGGCTGATGAAGTGCACGGCGGTCTGTTCGGCGTGCGGGGCGAGCAGACCCTGCAGTTCGTCGGCCGCGACCTTGAGAAGCTCGCCGTCGCGGTCGGCGTGGAGGGTTTCGAGGACGAAGGCGACGTGGGTGGAGTCCTCGGTGACGCGGGTGCGGTGGGCGTCGCGGTGGTTCCAGTGGCGGGTCAGGACACCGGTGGTGTCGGTGTAGATGATCTCGCCGGGCTTGGGGTGTTCGACGGTGTCGGGTTCGCCGAGTGGAGTGAAGGACTCGGTGCCGTCCGCGTGGCGGATGTCGACGTCGCCGGTGACGTGGTCGAGGTCGAAGGCACCGGCGGGCAGGCCGTGCCGGACGGAGACGGCGTTGTAGGAGTCGACGGCCGGGTTGATGCGCGGCAGGCTCCCCTTCTTCGCGAGGCGGCGGCCGAGCGCGTCGACGCTGGGGCGGATCCGGCGGGGGTTCGTGCCGAAGGAGCGGTACGCGGTGTGCCAGGCCTCGATGCGGGGGTCGGTCTCGTCGGCGGGGTGCCAGGTGCCGTCGGCGAGCTCTTGCTCCAGTTCCTCCACGGCGGCGGAGGTGTGCGGCCAGGACTCACGGCCGCGCAGGCCGGTGGCGGTGACCAGGGCGATCAGGGTGTCGGGGAAGGCTTCGGCGACGGCGGGGGCGATGCGGAAGGCGGGCATGGGCGGCGTTTCCGTTTCCTGCGGGCGGGCGGTGAGTAGCGCGGTCAGGACTTCCAGGGACCGATGCGGTCGAGGCGGCGCAGCTGCTGGCGTGCGGTGGGCACGTCCAGGCCCTGGCCCCGCTCGGTGAGGCGCTCGGCGACCGTGCTGCGGTGTTCGACGGGCCTGTGGTCGTCGTACTTGAACTTGGCCCGTACGTCGGTGACTTCGAGGCGCAGGCCGCGGATGCCGGGCAGCATCCGGCCGTAGGGCGGCTGGTCGACGGCGACGGGTGCGTGGTCGCCGTCGGGCTGGAAGTGCGCGAGCTGGCGGCGCAGCAGCTCGGCCTTGGCCTCGGGGTCGTCGACGATCCCGGCGCGGCAGGTGAACTGGACGGCCGCATAGTAGCTGGTGGGGACGCCGTCGGTGGGCGGGATGCCGGGCTTGGCGCGCCAGGGGCCGGGGACGAAGGCGTAGTCGCCGATGACGGTGAAGACGATGTTCGGGTCCTGCTCGATCGCCTGCCAGACCGGGTTGGGCTTGGCGAGGTGGATCAGGAGACGGGTTCCGTCGCAGGTGAAGTGGGTGGGGACGACCATGGGCGGGTGGCCCGGCAGGCCGTTGACGCTGAGCTGCCCGAAGTCGTGGCCGTCGGCGATCCAGGTCTGCCACTCGGCCTCGTCCAGGCCGGCGTCCCAGGGGTGGACCAGCATTCTCTTCTCCTTGGTTGTGCGGGCCCGCTCAGGTCAGGGCGAGGAGGCTGACGGCGACGGCGGCGGTGCCGAGGCCGGCGAACTGGGCGCGGTGTATGCGTTCGGCGAGCACGCCACGGGCGAGCAGGACGGTGCCGGCCGGGTAGAGGGCGGTGATGACGGCGACGACGGTGAGGTCTCCGCTGCGGGCGGCGAGCAGGAACAGCAGGTTCGCGACGGAGTCCAGCACGCCGGCGGTCGCCGAGAGTGCGTACGCGGGGCGCTCGGGGCCCAGCCTGCGGTGCATCAGCCCGGCCGCGGCCAGGGTGACGGCCGAGGAGACGGCCCGGCCCACGATCAGCGGGGCCACCCCGCTGTCGGACGGCGCCTGGTGCAGGAAGACCAGCTGCAGGGCGATGGCGGCGCCCGCGCCGAAGGCCAGCAGCAGCGCCGTACGGGAGGGGCGCGTCGAGCCCGCGCCGTGTCCGGCGCTGACCAGCACCACCGCGACCAGCGCGAGCGGCAGACCCAGCAGCCCGGTGGCTGCCAGGTGCTCGCCCTGCAGCAGGCCGACGCCGACGGGCAGCGCGGCGGACACCAGCGCGGTCACGGGTGACAGCACGTTCATCGGGCCGATCGCCAGGGTGCGGTACAGCAGGGCGAACGCGGCGGCCGAGGCGACGCCCGAGGCGGCGCCCCAGCCCAGGGCTCCGGGGTCGAAGGAGGCGCCGAGCAGTGGCCACAGCAGCAGCTCGACCGCGAGGCTGGCCGGGGCGGCGACCATCACGGTACGCAGCACATGGGCTTTCCGGGCGCCGAGACCGCCGAGGAAGTCGGCGCATCCGTACGCGAGTGAGCTGCCCAGGGCCAGCAGCAGAGCGATCACAGCACAATCCCTTACCATTCAGTGGAACGACCACACCGTACATTGAATCGACCGAAGGTCACAACCGATCGACCGTGCGGTGCAGTGGAATGTCCGACGGTAAGGAAGGTGACCAGGTGACGGAGACAGCCGCAGCGCTGCGAACGGTCGCGCACAACGTCCGGGCGGCACGCGTGCGCGCGGGCCTGTCCCTGGACGAACTCAGCCGTCGTGCCCAGGTCAGCAAGGGCGCCCTCGTGGGACTGGAGAAGGCCCAGGGCAACCCCAACCTGGCCACCCTGGTCCGGCTGGCCGACACCCTGGGCATCTCGGTGTCCGCCCTGATGCAGGGCTCGCCCGAAGGGCGTGTACGCGTCGTCGCGGCCGATGCCGTGGCGCCCCTGTGGACTGGCGAGCGGGGTGGCGAGGCCCGGCTCGTGCTGACGACGTCGGGGCCGGCTCCGGTCGAGGTCTGGCGTTGGCGACTGGAACCGGGCGAGGAATACCCCAGCCACCCCCACCAGGCCGGGGTCGTGGAGACCGTCAGCGTCACCGTCGGCCGGATGACCCTGGTCGTCGACGGCAGCGAGCACACCGTCGAAGCCGGCCAGACCGCCACGTTCGACGGCGACACCCCGCACACCTACCGCGGCGCCGGTACCGAGACCTGCCACCTGATCATGACGGTGCACCTTCCGCCCGGTCCGGCATCGGCGACCTGACTCGCGGTACAGCACACTCGTCACAGCGCCGCGGTCACCGCCGACAGCAGGCGCCACAGCCGGGTGTGGGGCGTGGGGTCGGGGATGGCCCGGTTGGTGAGGAAGGCGAACGCGACACCGGATTCCGGGTAGGCGAAGGCCAGATGTCCGCCGAGGCCGTCGTGGCCGAACGAGCCGTTGCCGAGCATGGGCTGTCGTGGGGACGAGAGCCCGAAGACGGTTCCGAAGCGGGTCGGCTGGTCCACCAGGACCTCGTCGGGCCCGTGGACCTGCGGTCGGCGGACCCGGTCGACGGAGATGGCGGAGACGACGCGCAGCGGACCGTCGACCACGGTGGAGTAGAGCCGGGCCAGTGACCTGGCGTCGAAGACGCCGTTGGCGGCGGGGATCTCCGGCCGCCACAGCGCGGGGTCGTTGAAGAGATCGGCCGTGACGACGGGGTTGTGGAAGGTGGCGTGGGTCAGCGTGTCCGGGGCTTCGGCGGCCGTGGCCGCGAAAGCGCCGATTCCCGGTGTGGGGGAGGCGTCCTGGTACCGGACGACGCGGCCGTCGTGCTCGGTGGGCAGACCGATCCATGCCTGGAGGTCCCCGTCAGGGGCGAAGCGTTCGCGCAGCAGGTGGCCGACGCTCTTGCCGCTGGCGCGTCGTACGACCTCGCCGACCAGGTAGCCGAGGGTCAGGGCGTGGTAGCCGTGCCGGGTACCCGGACGCCACGCCGGCGCCTGGCGGGCCAGCCGCCGCACGCAGCCGTCCCAGTCGGCCAGGTCGGCCTCGGTCACCGGCTCCTCGAAGGCCGGCAATCCGGCTTGGTGCGAGGCCAGTTCACGCACCAGGACACCGTCCTTGCCGACCGCGCCGAAGTCCGGCCAGTAGGCCGACACGGGCGCGTCGAGATCGACCTCGCCCGTGTCGACCAGGCTCGCGAGCACCAGGCCCATGACGCCCTTGGTCGTGGAGTACCCGACGTGCAGGGCGTCCTCGGGGTACGGCGTCGCGCCGGTGTCCCGGGCGCCGCCCCACAGGTCCACGACCAGCCGGCCGTGGTGGTGGACGGCGACCGAGGCGCCGAGGTCGTCCCCGTTGCGCAGGTTGCTCTCGAAAGCTTCCCGGAGGCCCGCGAACCGGGGCGCGGTGTATCCGGAAGCCTTCGCCGCAGGCGCGTACTGCGTGGCGCTCATGCCTGCTTGCGCTCCAGTTTCTCCATCATCGTGCCGCCGGCCATCAGGTCGATGACTTCGGCGGCCTCGCTGCGGCTGCGGGCGCGTTCCCTGCGCTGGGCGGCGAGCACGTCGGGGTGACGGGCGTTGACGTTTCGCCGGCGCAGGTAGCGGATCAGGGCCTGGGTCCACCCGGGATGGCTGCGGTGGTTTGAGTTGGCCGGGGTGAATTGCCGCAGCGGGCCGAAGTGCGCCTCGATCGGGTCGGCCCAGGAGGCGCAGGTCGGGGTGAAGCACAGTTCGACCTTGTTCTTCTTCGCTCAGCGGCGGATGTCCGCGCCGGTGTGGGCGGAGAGATTGTCCAGAATGATGTAGATCGGGGCGCCGTCGGGTCGGGCGGCACGGATCGACTCCAAGGCGGCGAGGCTGTTGGCGGTGCCTTTGCGGCGGTGGTTGACGCCCCACAGCCGGTCGTCGCCGACGGAGTAGCGGCCGTGGAAGCAGGTGACGCCGTAGGTGCGGTGGCAGGTGGCCGGCAGGCGGTTGGGCTTGCCCTGTTCGGCCCAGCAGGAACCGCCGGTAGGTCGGGTCCCGAGCGGCCCGAACTCGTCGAAGGCGAAGACCCGGTCCGGGAAGCGTTCCAGCACCTGCTCGATACGGTTGAGCTTGGCGTCGCGCTCGGGTCGGGAGACTCCTTCCACGCCTTCGTGCGCTGGAAGGTGATGCCACGGCGCCGGAGCAGGCACCGTAAGGCTTCCCGGCCGATGCGGATGACGCGTCCATGCACGCGGCGCAGGCAGGCGGCGAGTTTGCGCATCGACCAGCGGGTAAGTGGCCGGCCGGGCTTGGTGGGGCGGGTGGTGGCCGTCTGGACGACGAAGTCCTCGTCGTCAGGCTTGAGCGGGTGGGGACGGCCTCCCGCCCATCGAGGGTCCGGACAGGCCAGGCCGATCTCGTTGAACCGGTGGATCAGCTCCCGCACCGTGTCCTCGTCGGCCTGGACCAGCTGGGCGGTCACCGGGACGCGGTTTCCGCCGACGGACGCCAGCAGCATCATCGCCCGGCGATAGCGGAACCTTCCCGGTCAGAGCACTGGCAGACCGCGCCGGCCACGACCGTCGCGGACCTGCGACATTCGGCGTCGCCTGACCGAATCAGGGGCTGCGGGGAGGGAGGTCACCGGGCCGGAAGAAGCGTGCCGAGGCCACCGGGATCAGGGCGAGTGCGGCGGGAACCGCGTAGGCGATGCGGAAGTGGCCTGTCGCCCCGAGCCCCCCGCTCGCTCCGGCTCCGACGAGAACGCCGACGTAGTTGAAGACGTTGAGCCGGGCCAGCACCGTCTCGGGGGCACCGGGTCGCAGCCGGCCGGCCGCGGCGACGCACAGAGGGGTGAGGGCCGCGACTCCGAGGCCCGCGCAGCATGCCGAGACCACCGCGTACGGCCAGCTCGGGGCCGCTGCCAGACCGGCCAGGGCGACGGCCGCGAGCAGAGCGGCGGCTCGGACCATCGCCACCGGCCCGACCCGGCGGACCATGAGGTCGGCGCCCGCCCGGCCGGTCACCGTGCCCGCCTGGTAGGCCGCGTACGCGAGCGGGGCGGCCGCCAGAGACGCGGCGAGGGTCTGATGCAGGTAGGCGGTCGACCATGCCGAGACCGTGGAGTCGACGACGTAGGCGACCAGGAGAACGACCCCGAAGGGGACGAGCCGCGCCCAGACCCGTCCGCCCAGGACCTCCTCAGTCGGTGCCGGTCCGGCACCGGACGGGGAGAGCGCGGGCGGCAGGGCATGCGGCCGGACGGTCAGCGCCAGGAGGGCCACGAGCGCGGCGTGCGCGGTCAGGACGTACTCGACCGGCCAGCTGAGCCGGGAGAGGCCTGCCGTCAGCAGGGCGACCGCAACCCCCGCGGCGCTCCACGCGGCGTAGAAGGAGGAGAGGATGCTGCGCCCGTAGTGGCGTTCGACGGTGGCCGCGCGGGTGTTGACGGACACGTCGATGGCGCCCAGCGCCAGCCCGAAGAGGACATAGGCCGCCGAGGCGGCGACCCGGCCGGGTGCCCAGGCCACGGACAGCAGGGCCGCGGCCGCGGTCAGTACCGCTGTGCGCATGACGGCGACGGGGCCCGAGCGGCGTACGGCGGCCAGCCCCGCGAAGCTGCCGGCGCCCGCGGCCAGGGTCAGGGCGATCGTGAGCGCGGTCATCGCCAGGGACGACAGCCCCAGATGGCTCTCCACGGCGGGCACGGTGGTGGACACGGCGGCCACCGCCGCGCCCTGGGCGGCGAACACGGTGGCCGCGACCCGGCGGGCTCCCGCGAGCGGGCCGCTGCCCGCGGACCGAGGCGGAGCCGCCGCTCCGACGGATGCGGTCATGGGGACCCTCTTCCTGTCACGGACCGCGGACGGGCCGGTGTGCGCGAATGGGAGCAACCGTAGGAATGCGGACCGGCGCAGCGGAGGGCACCGGCGGCCACACGGAGGACCCTGGCGGCCACGAGCGGACGGGCCGGGTGGCCCGAGCGGTGCCTCAGGGGACCGGCTCACCGTCGGCCGGGCGGCAGGGGCACCGGCCCGCGCCGCTCCAGGCCGGTCAGGGGGCTGGCCGCTGCGGCCCCCTTTGTGGCCGCACAGGCCAGTCCGTGAGCGCCCGCACGCTGCCTAAGTTCCTCCCACGCCGAACGTGGCGACGAGAGGAGGTGGACTCGTGAAGGAGTCCGAATTCGACACGTGTGTGATCGGGGCCGGTCCCGCGGGGCTGGCGGTGGCGCGGGCGCTCGGTGAGCGACGGCTTCCGTACACGCACGTGGAGCGGCACACGGGGCCGGGTGGTCTGTGGGACATCGACAACCCGGGCAGCCCGATGTACGAGTCGGCGCATTTCATCTCCAGCAAGACCCTCTCGGGGTTCGGCGGCTGGCCGATGCCCGACCACTTCGCCGACTACCCCTCGCGGCGCCAGATCCTGTCGTATCTGACGTCCTTCGCCGACGCGTACGGGCTGACGGAGCGGATCGAGTTCGGCACCGGGGCCCGGGACGTGGCGAAGAATCCGGACGGCACCTGGACGGTCACCCGTGCCGACGGACGCACCAGCCGGCACGCGCAGGTCGTGGTCTGTACCGGCGCGCAGTGGCACCCCGACATCCCTGAGATCCCAGGTGATTTCAGCGGCGAGATCCGGCACACGGTGGGCTACCGCAGCAGCGACGAACTGCGCGGCAGGCGAGTCCTCGTGGTGGGCGCGGGCAACTCCGGTTGCGACATCGCCTGCGACGCGGCCCGGGCCGCCGACCACGCGGAGATCAGCATGCGCCGCGGCTACTGGTTCATCCCCAAGCACCTGTTCGGCAGGCCCGTGGACACCCTCGAAGGCGTCGGTCCGCGGATGCCGAAGTGGCTGGAGCAGAAGCTGTTCGGCACCCTCCTGCGGATCGTCAACGGCGATCCGCGCCGCCTCGGCCTGCAGAAGCCGGACCACAAGCTCTTCGAGACCCACCCCACGGTCAACTCGATGCTGCTCCACCACCTGCAGCACGGTGACATCACCGCGCGGCCGGGAATCCTCCGCGCCGAGGGCAGCACCGTCCACTTCACCGACGGCAGCAGCAACGACTTCGACCTGATCCTGCTGGCCACCGGCTACGTCCACAAGGTGCCCGTCGCGCAGCGCTACTTCGGCGACGAACAGCACCCCGACCTGTACCTGTCGTCGTTCTCCCGCGAGCACGAGGGTCTGTTCGGCGTCGGCTTCATCGAGACCAACTCCGGTGCCTACAAAATCTTCGACGCACAGGCACAGCTGATCGCCGGCTTCGTGCAGGACACCCGGCGGGGCCTGCCGAACGCCGAGCGGTTCGCCCGCATGATCCGCGGCGACCGCCCCGACCTGTCCGGCGGGCTCAGGTTCGTGGACTCCCCGCGCCACACCGGCTACGTCGACAGCGCCGCGTACACCAAGTACCTCACCAAGGTCGCCGCGGGCATGGGCTGGCCCACCGAGGGACGCCCTCCTGCCGTGCCGGCCGTCCGCAGCAAGGAGACGGTGGCATGAGCGGCTACGACTACACCGGCAAGGTGATGCTGGTGACCGGCGGCGCGGGCGGCATCGGCAGCGCGCTGTGCCGGCGGTTCGCGATCGGCGGCGCCATCTGCGTCGTCGTGGACATCGACGGCGGCCGGGCGCATCAGGTCGCGGACAGCCTGCCCGGCACCGGCCACCTGGGGTTCGGCTGCGACCTGCTGGACCGGGCCGGAGTGGCGGAGCTCTTCGAACACGTCGCCTTGGCCTTCGGCCGCCTCGACGTCCTGGTCAACAACGTCGGCATGACCAGCACCGAGCGGTTCGACGTGCGCGCGGTGGAGACCATCGAGCGGGAGATCGACCTCAACATGGTCTCCCCGCTGGTGGCCACCCGGCTCGCCATCCCCCTGCTGAGTGCCTCCGCCGACCCCCGCATCATCACCACCGTGTCGCTCGCCGGCATCTTCCCGCAGGGCGAGACCCCCATCTACGCGGCGTCGAAGTTCGGGTTGCGCGGTGCGATGCTGTCCATCGCCCTCGACCTGGAGGGCAAGGGCATCCGCGTCGGCTCGGTCCTGCCGTCGGCGACCGACACCGCGATGCTGCGCCAGGAGGCCGTCGACGGCGGCAACTCCCTGCAGTTCCAGGACCCGCCGCAACAGCCGTCCGACGTCGTCGCCGCCGTGGTCGGCATGCTCGACCGGCCGCGTCTCGAAGCGTATCCACGCGCCGGCGAATCGCTCCTGGTCCGCTTCTCCATGCTCGTACCGAACCTCCTCCCCAGGCTTCTCCCGCTCTTCCGCAGGCGCGGCGAGCGCGGCCTGGCCCGGTACCTGGAGGACCTGCGCCGCAGAGGACTGGCCCGGCAGGTCGACGGCCGCTGGGAACTGGTGAAGGAGGCATGACCGTGACCACGGACACCCCCCCGGACGACCGTCTGCTCCGGGTCGTCAACCCGGCCACCGGGGAGACGCTCGACACCCTGCCCGCCGCGACCGCGGACGAGGTGGACACGGCCGTGGCCCAGGCCCACCGTGCCTTCGACAGCGGGGTGTGGGCGGGTCGGCCGCCCCGGGAGCGGGCCGCGGTGCTGCTGCGCCTCGCCGAGCTGATGGAACGCGACGCCGAGATCCTGGCCCGGCTGGACTGCGAGGACGCGGGCAAGCCCATCACGGAGTGCCGTACCGGCGACGTGCCCGGCGCGATCGAGTCGATCCGCTGGTTCGCGGAGGCGGCCGACAAGGTCTACGGCCGCATCGCACCCACCGGACATGAGCACCTCGGTCTGATGAGCCGCGAGCCCGTCGGCGTGGCCGCCGCCATCCTCCCCTGGAACTACCCGCTCGCCATGGCCGCCTGGAAGATCGGCCCCGCCCTCGCCGCCGGCAACAGCCTGCTGCTCAAGCCCGCCGAGGCGACCCCGCGCTCGGTCCTGCACGTGTCTCGGCTGGCGACGGAGGCGGGGCTGCCGGACGGCGCGCTCACCGTCCTGCCCGGCTACGGCAGGGAAGCCGGCCGGGCACTCGCCCGCCATCCCGGCATCGGCGCCCTGTCGTTCACGGGTTCGACGGCGACCGGCCGACGGATCCTTGCCGATGCCGCGGAGACCAACTTCAAACGGGTCTCCCTGGAGATGGGCGGCAAGAGCCCCCAGGTCCTGATGCCGGACGCGCTCGACTTCGGCGCCGAACTCATCGAGGACATGATCGAGGCCGCGTTCCTGACGACGGGGCAGAACTGCACGGCCGGCTCCCGGATCCTGGTCCACGAGGACATCGCCGCCCAGGTCGTGGCACGGTTCACGGTCGCCGCCGGGGCCCTGGTCATCGGTGACCCCGCCAAGCCGGAGACCCGGATCGGTCCGCTGATCAGTACGGCGGCGCGAGACCGGGTCGCCCGCGCCGTGGACGAAACGGTCGCCGCCGGAGCCGTGGCCCACACCGCCGGTCTGCCGGCCGGCCTGCACCCGCACGGCGCCTACTACCCGCCGACCGTCGTCGTCGGCGCCCCCGACGGCAGCCGGGTCCTCACCGAGGAACTCTTCGGCCCCGTCGTCACCGTCCAGACCTTCACCTCGGAGCAGGAGGCGATCCGTACGGCGAACGCCACCCCCTACGGCCTCGCCGCCTCCCTCTGGACCCACGACCTCGACACCGCCTTGCGCCTCGCCCGCGGCATCCAGGTCGGAGTGGTCTCCGTCAACGCGTACAGCGAGGGCGAGATCACCGCCCCCTTCGGAGGCTGGAAACAGTCCGGATTCGGCGGGGCGGAGCGATCCACCGACGCCTTCGCCCAGTGGACCAGGGAGAAGACAGTCTGGATCCGCACTCGCTAGCAAGGCCGGAACCGGATGCGAATGCCTAAAGTGGTCACGAGTACGGCCCTGGAGAGAAGCCATGCGCGAGGCGCCCCGTCCGGAGAACGGCACCACCCGCAGCACGTCCGCGACGATCTCCCCGAACATCCTGCGCTACCTGGGCCAGATCACCGGGGAGTACGGCGTCGACCTCGGACCGGAGCTGACGCACGTCGGTCTCACCGAGACGCTGATGCGATCGGCGGCCCTGCGCGTCTCCTACCGCCAGGGCAGTGCCGTCATCCGACGCGCCGTCGAACTCACCGGAGACGAGAACCTGGGCCTGCGGGTCGGAGCCGCACAGCACCTCACCGCCTGGGGCCTGCTGGGCTTCGCCATGCTCGCCAGCGACACCCTCAAGGTCGCCATCGAGGCAGGAGTGCGCTTCCAGAACGTGTCCGGGGCCATGACGGTCTGGTCGGCGGCGCAGGAGGATTCCGACTACGTGGTCCGGGCCGACCTCCCGGATCCGATGGTCGACCCGAACGTCGCCGTCTTCCTCGTCGAGGAGGCGTTCTCCAGCGTCGTCACGCTGGGGCGGCTCGCCGCCGGCGCGGGCCTCGCACCCCAAGAGGTCCACTTCACCTTCCCCGCCCCACGCGACGTCCAGCCCTTCCGCGACCTCTTCCGCTGCCCGCTGCACTTCGGCGCCCCCCGCAACCGGATGGTGGTGCCGCAGGCATGGATCAACCGGCCGATGCCGGGCCGCGATCCGGTCACGTACGCCTCGACGCTCGAACTGCTCGAAGCGCAGATGGCCTCACGTCGCCGGCAGCAGGATCTCCTGGAGGTACTGGAGATCTCCGTCGCACAGAGCCTCCCGGCCGTCCCCTCCTTCTCCGAACAGGCCCGCAGACACGCGTCGAGCGAACGCACCCTGCGCCGTCGCCTGGCCGACTGCGGCACCTCCTACGAGGCGATCGTCGAGGGCGTCCGCCGTGAACGCGTCGAACAGCTCCTGCACCGTCCCCACCTCACTCTCCGCGAGGTCGCCCGCCAAGCAGGCTTCTCCGACGAACGCGCCCTGCGCCGGGCGGTCCGCCGCTGGCACGGCATGGCACCGCTGCAGCTGCGCGAGGGCTTCCTCTCCGGGGACGGCGGGAACGACGCCATGTCACGGGCCCGGGGCGCATCGGACATGCGGCTAGCACCGCGTGAGCGCGACCTGCCGTAACCGTAGCCGCAGTCGCCCGCACATGAGCGAACCCGGCACGCGGGCAATCGGCGTCAGACGCCGCCGACGACTCGACGGACCGGACCCGTCCACGGTTCACCGGCTACGGGCCCGGTCGTCGGCACGGTCAGGCAGCGCGCTTCCGGGACGTGATGCCCAGCTTGGGGTACAGGCGGTACAGATGGGAGCCGACCGTGCGGTGAGACAGGAACAGCCGTTCGCCGATCTGCTTGTTGCTCAGGCCGGTCGCCGCGAACTCGGCGATCTGTCGTTCCTGGGCGGTCAGCGGCTCCCGTGCCACGTCGGGCCGGGCGACGGAAACGCCGGTGGCGCGAAGCTCGGCCGTGGCCCGCTACGCGTCGTAGCACAGCCGGAACGTGCTGACCGTCTCCGGCGGGAGCCGGGCCATCGCGGTGTCGAGCAGCTTGCACGGTTCGGCCCGCAGGGTGCGGCGGCTGACCAGCAGCAGGGTGTAGAGGATCCCGAGGCGGTCCCAGTTCTCGGTCCGGGCGCCGCCGGTGACGTCGTCGAGGGCTCGGGTCGGCAGCCGGTAGGCGGCGGCCAGCGCCTCGTGCGCGGCCGTTCGCAGGGTGAGGCGAGGTTCAACAGCCGTGGTGATCAGCGGGTGGCAGAACGTGGGACCGCAGCCGTCCCCTCATCGCTGTGGCTGGGGGAAGACCACGCGGAGGGTCTGAACGCGCCTGTTGCGGCGGATCATGAGCCGGGCCAGGGTCGGCGGGCAGGGATCGGCGATGCCGGCGGGGTTGGTGACGTCCATTTCCCAGATGGTGACGGAACGGCTGGCCGCGACATGGCGCAGATGCTTGGTGACGCCTTGTCCCGGTTCCTTCGCATGGCCGGGAAGGGGCGGCAGCGTTCGCCCGGCTTGCTCAGGACGCCGAGCAGTTCGGTCTCCGGCGGCCACAGTTCGAGGATCTCCCCGGGCCGGCAGCCGCGCCGGGCGCCGTCCAGCGTCGCCTCGGCCTCCTGGCGGCTGTCCTCGGTGCAGGCTCAGTGCCACCGCCCGCATCGGTGCCTGGTGACGGGCCAGCAGCAGCCCGAGCGCCGCGGACTCACCGGCCTGTGCTCTGCGGGTGAGTTCCTCGTCCGTTGGCGCGTCGAAGTCTGTCATGGTGGCGTACGCCTCCGTGGTGACGTGGTTCGCGTCCGCGGGCCCGAGCCGCTACCGGCCGAGGATGCTGGGCGTGCCTGTGCAGCATCGTGCCCCGGTCCGGACGGCTCCGGCAGCCAACTGCCGTGGAAACCGGCCGGGACGGGGTACGGCAGTTCCACCACCGCCTGGACGGCGAGCTCCCGCGCATCGAGCACGAGCAGCTCGCCTGTCCCAGGGTGAAGGGGAGCGGGGCGCACCCACTGGTTCCGGTTCGCGAACCGGTCGGCGATGATCAGTGAGTGCCGAAGTGGCGGATGCGGGCCGCGGTCGCGGGGGCGTAGGGCAGCCAGCCGCTGGTCGTTCCGGCGGTGACGAACTCGGCCACGGCGGCCGCGAATTCGCGGCCCAGGGCGCGCTGAGCGTCGCCTGCGCCGGCGAGGACCGGGCTGCCGGGGTAGGCATCGAAGGTGTTGAAGAGGAAGGGCAGTTCGGCGCAGTGGGTGGCGCCCAGGGCGTACGGGTCCTCGGCGGGGACGTAGTCGAACTGGTAGACGTAGGTGCTGTTGCCGCCGGCCGCGTGGTGGTCGGCGATCTGAAGCGAGCCGTCGCGGAAGAGGCCGTCGGTCTGCACCGCTGTGAAGATCTGTGCCGGTGTCGCCTGCGGGAGGCGGTCGGCGTGCTGCTGGTAGGCGTCCAGGGCGGCCTGCCGGCCGACCTGGGCGGTGAGCACGTCCAGGGCGGTGTCGTCGGTGAGGTTCTGGATACGGGGGTCGAAGGCGAAGAACGCCGTCGCCTCGTCGCGGGTGGTGCCGATCAGTAGCGGCTTGCCTTCCAAAGCGCCTTCGGCGAGCGCCTGTTGCCGGGTGCGGGGCATGCCGGGGGCGCCGAGGACGGGGTACATCGGCGGAGCCGCGTTGCCCGGAGCCGCGAGCTGGACGGAGAGCCTGCCGTAGGCGTCCAGCAGCTGCTCCGCCGGCAGCGCGCGCAGGGCCTTCGCGGTGTCCGTGCCGGCCGGGACGCCCAGCAGGCGCAGGTAGGCATCGGCGTTCTCGTCGGCCTGGTGCGGATCCTGTGGGTCGAGGCCGAAGGGGCCGCTCTGCAGCAGCACCCGGGTGACGGACCCGTTCGTCGCCGGGTCGAGCGCGAGGAACAGGGCCGAGTACGCTCCGGCGGACTGCCCGCCGACGGTGACCGTGCGCGGGTCGCCGCCGAAGGAGGCGATGTTGTTCTGCACCCAGGACAGCACGGCGGCCTGGTCCTGGGCACCGAGATTGGCCGCGCCGATCGCGGGCAGGTAGAGGTAACCCAGCGGTCCTACCCGGTAGTTGGCGGTGACGACGACGATGTCGCCGAGTGCGGCGAGGCGGCCGCCGTCGTACCAGTCCCAGCCGCCGGAGCCGCTGGTGAAGCCGCCGCCGTGCCACCAGACCAGGACGGGACGGGAGGCGCCGTCCTGCAGCGCCCGGCGCGGAGTGAACACGTTCACGGTCAGACTGCCGTCCTCGTTCCAGTCCGGCACGCGCTGCCCCTGCACCCGCTCCAGCCGCGAGGCCGCCTGCGGCACGGACGGGCCGGCCTGCGCCGCATCCCGCACATCCGTCCAGCCCGGGTGCGGCTGCGGCGCGGCGAACCGCAGCTCGCCGACCGGCGACGCCGCGTACGGGACACCCCGGAAGGAAACCACCTCGCCCTCCGTGATTCCCCTGACCTTGCCCCGGTCGGTGTCCACGACCCTGTGCTCGATGCCGGTCATCGTGCTCACCTGCTTTCTCTCGTCTCGCGTGCTCTGAGACCTTTCTAGGACGGCGTGAGCATCTGAGACAGAAACGACGGCCATGAGCGAGTAAGAACGCCATAGAATCGCATTTCATGGAGAAAGTGCGCCATCGATTGAATGAAACGGACAGCCGGATCGCCGCCGCGATGCTGGCCGCACCGCGTGCCTCGTGGCGTACGGTCGGCCGAGTCCTGGGTGTCTCGGAGCGCACCGTCGTACGCCGGGCTGCGCCGTTGTTCCACGACGGGACACTGCGGGCCACGGCCGTGCGCAACCCCGTGCACTTCCCCGATCTGATTCCGCTCGCCCTGCGCATCCGGTGCAAGCCCAACCGGATCAGCGCCATCGCCGCGACCCTGGCCCGCCGCCCCGACACCGTCTGGGTGGACGTTCTCGGCGGCGGCGACGAGATCTGCACCATCCTGTTCCTGGACGGACCGGACGCCAGGAACAACCTGCTGCTGCGCGACCTGCCCGCGACCCCCGCGGTCCAGTCCTGGACCTCGCACGTCCTGCTACGGGTCTTCCCCGCCGCCTTCGACTGGAGCGGCGGCCTGCTCTCGGAAGCCGAGCTGACCGCACTCCGGCCGGACACCTCCGCCGTACCCACGCGTTCCGCCCTTCTGCCCCTCGACCACCAGTTGATCGCCGCGCTGGTCGAGGACGGCCGGGCCTCCTGCACCGACCTCGCCGTCCGCGCCGACACCACCCCCCTCACCGCCCGCCGCCGGCTGGACGCACTGGTCAACGGGCAGGTCCTCAGACTCGCGACCGAGGTCGACCTGGCCCGGCTGGGCATCCGCGCCGAAGCCCTCCTGTGGATCACCGTCGCGCCGGGCGGCCTGGAGGAGACGGGCCGACAGCTCAGCCGCCACCCGCAGGTCCGCTTCGCCTCCGCGACCACCGGCTCGGCCAACCTCCTCGTGGCCGTGGCGGCAGCCGACCTCAACGCGCTCTACGTGTTTCTCAGCGAGACCATCGGCGCCCTCGAACACGTCACGATCCTCGAAGTCACCCCCATCCTGACCGGAGTCAAGAGGACCGGTCTGGTCCGCCCGGGCAGCCTTTGAGCCGACCGCGCCCGGTCATCGACGGGGTCAGTGCCGGACAGTCGCGAGCCATTCGATCGGTTTCAGCTGATCAATTGTCGCAGGATCCGCCATGAGACAGGTGGTTCTGTCATGTTTTCTGATCCATCGGCAGGAGATCGTACGCCGTTCAGGCAATGCCCTCGTGCAACGGTCTCGTCAGCGGACATGACACTTCGAGAGGGCATGGAGAAGACGAGGCGCTCGGCTTCACCAGCGCGGCCCAGGTGGAGGACCTCCTCGACGTCATGGAGGAGTGGCGCGGCGCCTGGCCTTTCGGTAGCGCCTGCAGCGGACTCCTCGCGTCTCGCACACCTGCGGAAGCCCCGTCCACCAGGCTCGCACCATCCCCGAGTTCCTCGACCTGATCCGGGCGCCGGCCCGGTCACCGTGCGCCGTGGCGAGGGCCCCTGTCCTTCGCCGCCCCGCCCCGGGGGGTGCGGCGAGACGTGCGGTCGCCGCGGCTTGTCCAGCAGTGCGTCCAGCTCACCTGCGTGGTAGCGCTTGCCCCACGTATACACCGGCTGCCCCGACGCACCGAACTGACGGGTCCCCTGCGCGACCGGCGCCCCGTCCAGTAGCGCAAGCACCGCCCGGGACCGGGTGCTCGGCCATCCACCGCCGGTCGTCGGGTCGTCCACCGGCTTCGGCTCACGCGTTTCACACGTCGCCGCACTCCCGCTCAGAGGGTGAGTACCAGGCGCCCCCGGAGGCCGCCGGCCTCCAGCAGCCGGTGTGCTTCGGCGGCCTGATCGGCCGGCCGGGTCCGTGCGACGCGGAGTGCCGGCCGGCCTTCCTCCGCGAGCCGGCGCAGGCGGTCGAGCTCGGCGTGTTCGCGCGCGTACTGCGGGACGAACGTGCTGCGGGCCTTGACGCCGCGGACCGATGACGCCACCCGGTCGCCGTCCCGTACCGCATGGACGGCGAGGTTGGCGATGCCCGCGGTGTCGACGAGTCCGTCGACGCCGTCCGGTACCTCCTCGCGCACCAGACTCGGGAACCCGGCTCCGCGGGGCAGCACGACGTCGGCGCCGAGGTTCCTTCACCAGCTGTTCGTCCCTCTGCGCGGCGTCGGAGATGACCCGGAACCCGTCCGCCTTGGCCGGCTGCACGGCACAGCCGCCGACCGCACCGGCCGCTCCGGAGACCGCCTCCCGCACCGCCGGGACGAACCCCAGGAGCACACCTGTCACGAGCAGGACCACGGGCAGGGCGATGCCGAGCCGCTGTCCCACGACGTTGCCCACCAGCACGGCCACGGCCAGGACCACGACGAGTTCGAGACCGAGCAAGGTGCTCCTCCTGGAGGGCGAAAGGGCTGGTTCAGCGGGGGAGCCGCAGGGTGGTGTCGCGTGAGGCCACCATGGGGTTGATGTAACGCGCGCCGTAGCGTCCGTACTTGGTGCGGTAGGCGGCGTCGATGCGGTCGTTGACGCCGGGGTCGGTGACCTCGGCGAGGGCGACGTCCTTGGTGACGCCGCCGGAGCTGATGCGGCCCTGGTGGCTGGCCCGCGCGGTGCGGTACCAGGCGCCGGCGCCGCCGCGGAAGGAGCGGACGTAGAGGTCGTCGCCGTCGCGGAGGACCCAGATCGGCACGGGTGTGCGCGGCGTTCCGTCGCGGCGTGAGGGGGCCATCTGCAGTTCCTCGGCGTGCTCGATCCGGGTCAGCTCGTCGTTCGTCCAGGTCGTCATGGGCTTGCCTCCCTGTACGGCTACGACCGTCCGGTGGGGTGTGCCCTCGTGGCCGTGAGCGCGCCCGGCGCAGCTCACGCCCACGAGGCGATCGGGTCAGGGCGTGAGGAGGGTCTTGATGGCGCGGCGTTCGTCCATCGCCTTGTAGCCCTCGGCGACCTGCTCCAGGGGCAGGGTGAGGTCGAAGACCTTGCCCGGGTTGATCCGGCCGGACAGGACCCGGTCGATCAGGTCGGGCAGGTAGCGGCGCACAGGCGCCGGGCCGCCGCGCAGGCCGACCTGGGAGAAGAACAGCTCCTGGCCGTCGACGGCGACCTCGTGCGGGACGCCGACGAAGCCGACGTTGCCGCCGGGGCGGGCGGAGTGCAGGGCCTGGCTCATGGCCTCGGCGGTGCCGACGCACTCCAGGACGGAGTCGGCGCCGATGCCGTTCGTGAGGTCCTTGATCCGGGCGACGCCGTCCTCGCCGCGCTCGGTGACGATGTCGGTGGCGCCGAACTCCAGGGCGAGCTTCTGCCGGGACTCGTGCCGGGACATGGCGATGATCCGCTCCGCGCCGAGTTCCTTCGCGGCGATCACACCGCACAGTCCGACCGCGCCGTCACCGACCACCACGGCCGTCGAGCCGGGCTTGACCTCGGCGGCGAGGGCGGCCCACCAGCCGGTGCCCATCACGTCGGAGACGGCCAGCAGACCGGCCACGTGGTCGGCGTCCGGCTGCTCGTCGGTGGCGACCAGAGTGCCGTGGGCGTTGGGGATGCGCACGTACTCGGCCTGGCAGGTACTCATGAACTCGCGGTTCAGACAGGAGGACTGCCAGCCCCTCTGGCAGTTGGCACAGGTGTTGTCCGAGGTGGCGAAGGAGCCGACCACGAACTGGCCCGGCTTGACGTGGCTGACCTCGCTGCCGGTCTCCTCGACGATGCCGACGTACTCGTGCCCCATCGGGTGCGGGTCACCGACGGGCTCCAGACCGCGATACGGCCACAGGTCCGAACCGCACACACAGGTGGCGACCGTACGGATGATCGCGTCCGTGGGGTTGACGATCTTGGGCTCGGGGACGTCCTCCACCCGGATGTCGCCGGGGGCGTGGATCACGGTCGCGCGCATGACTTTTCTCCTGATGCGTTTCTCGGGTGGGGCTCGGGCCCGGGTGGGCACTTCGCACTGAGGGGTGGCCCTTGCCGTTCCGCGGCCGCTTCAGGAGTTCCCACGTGATTCTCGTCGTGCATTCCTGTGCTGCCGGGGGCGGTCATGTCACCCGGACTTGCCGAATTCCTTGACGATGGCCAATGGGGTATACGGAAGCAGCGTCGACGGCCAGTGCAAATGATTGCCGATCTCCGACTCTGTCACCGCCCGCAGGGCCGGTACGGAGAAGAATTCCACCCAAGGGGCGACGTATCCAGGGATAGAACCGTCCTACCCGGCCAAGTGGCGGACAGCCCACACTGGTCGGTATGAACAGCAGTGCGCACCGTAAGGAGCTGGGCCAATTCCTGAAGGCCCGTCGGGCCGAGCTCAGCCCCCGCACGGTCGGTCTGCCCGAAACCGACCGGCACAGGCGCGTGACCGGCCTGCGCCGGGACGAAGTGGCCGCACTGGCCTCCATCAGCACCACCTACTACACCCGTCTGGAACAGGGGCGCATCACCCCCTCCGCAGCCGTGCTGTCCGAGCTCGTCCGCGTCCTGCATCTGAGCGACGCCCAACGGGACCATCTCTTCGAGCTGGCCGGAAAGGATGCCGGCGGGTCACGGCGGCGCACCGCGCAGAAGGCGCACCCCCGGCTGCGTGCCGTGCTGAACGAGCTCAGCGTGGCCCCCGGCATGATCCTGGGGCGGCACCTGGACATCCTTGCGTGGAACCCGATGGCCGCCGCCCTGTTCAGCACCGACTTCGCGAAGATCCCCAGGCCGCAGCGCAACTACGTCCGACGGCTCTTCACCGACCCGGCCATGCGAACGCTGTACGCCGACTGGGAGGAATCCGCTCGCAACACCGTGGCCGTGCTGCGGCAGCAGGCCGCGGCCTGCCCCGACGACCGGCGGCTGACCGCCCTCGTGGGCGACCTGTCCGTGAGTGACGACCAGTTCCGTGCGTGGTGGGGAGGCCGCCATGTGGCACCCCGCGCCGGTGGTACCAAGGCGTTCAACCACCCGGTCGCCGGTGAACTCACCCTCGGCTGGGACGCACTCACCTGCGTGGCCGACCCCGGCCAGCAACTCATCGTCTGGGCCGCCGAACCCGACTCGCGTGCCTACGAGGGGCTGCGCTTCCTCTCCTCCTGGGCGGCGACTCGGCAGGACGGCCCGGCGTCCGACACCGCCGCCTGACGGGTGCGACCTCCGCCCATAGCCGTACGGAGAAATGAAGGAGAGCCCGGAAGAAATGGGCCCTCCGATTTTCGGCATGCCCTCCTGGGCTTTCCTCCGAGGCAGGGACAAATCCTTCCTACCTTCGCTGTCGAATTCCGTGCCATGCTTCCGGAGAACGATTCACGCAATCCTTTTCCAGGAGTAATACCTCCATGTCCTCCATCTCCCGTCCCACGGTCGCCGTCGCCTTCCATTCCGGCTACGGGCACACCGCCGTCCTGGCCGAGGCCGTGGCTCGCGGCGCCGCCGAAGCCGGTGCCGAGGTGATCTCCATCCCCGTGGACTCCATCACCGAAGAGCAGTGGGCGCAGCTGGACGCCGCCGACGCGATCGTCTTTGGCGCCCCGACCTACATGGGCACGGCGTCCGCCGCCTTCCACAGCTTCGCCGAGACCAGCAGCAAGCGCTGGTACACCCAGACCTGGGCCGACAAGATCGCCGCCGGTTTCACCAACTCCGGTGCCAAGAACGGCGACAAGTCCTCCACCCTCGGCTACTTCTTCACGATGGCCGCCCAGCACCGCATGCACTGGATCAGCCTCGGCGTGCAGCCGGGCTGGGCCACCACCGAGGGCAGCGAGGACGACGTCAACCGCCTCGGCTATTTCGTCGGCGCCGGCGCCCAGACCCCGGTCGACGCCGGTCCGGAGGCCGTCCACAAGTCGGACATCGCCACCGCCGAGGGCCTCGGCGCCCGCGTCGCTCAGCAGACCGCGTTCTTCCTGGCGGGCCGCGCCGCGCTGGCCGCCTGAGACACCCACCGCAGAACTTTGAGGAGCACCCCCATGTCCGATTCCCCGAACGCCGCCCTCGTCCGCCGGCTCTACGACTCCGGCATGACCCCGGACGTGGTCGCCGAGGTCATCGACCCCGACATCGTCTGGGACATCACTCCCGGATTCCCCTACGGCGGCGTCTACAAGACCTGGGCGAGCGCAGGGGCCGACTTCTTCGGCCGGCTCGCGCCCCGCTTCACGTCCTTCGGCGCGGTGGCCGAGGAGTTCTACGACGCCGGTGAACAGGTCTTCGTCCGCGGCCACTACCACGCGGTGTCCACGTCCGGCGCCGAGTCGGACGCCCGCTTCATCCACCTGTGGACGGTGAGCGGCGGCAAGCTCACCCACCTGATCCAGGCCGCCGACAGCCACGTCGTCCAGCTGGCCGCGAACGACGACTGACCACCCTCGACCCACCCCGCAGGGAGAAAACCATGACGAAGATCCTCTTCCTCGTCACCGCCGCCGACCACTGGACCCTGGCCGACGGGTTCGAGCAGCCGGCCGGCTTCTGGGCCGAGGAGGCCATCGGCCCGTACGGCGTCTTCAAGGAAGCCGGCTACGAGATCGCGGCAGCCACCCCGGGCGGCGTCCCGCCGACCGCCGACGCGCTCAGCCTGACCCCCGACTTCAACGGTGGCGAGGAGGGCGCGGAGAAGATGCGGACCGCGCTGCGGGAGGCCACCGAGCTGGCCAACCCGATCCGCATCGAGGACGTGAACATCGACGACTACGACGCCGTGTTCGTCCCCGGCGGCTGGGGCCCTATGGAGGACCTGTCCGACGACGCCGCCACCGGCAGGCTGCTCAACGCCTGGCTCGCCTCCGGCAAGATCGTGTCGCTGGTGTGCCACGGCCCGGCCGCCCTGCTGTCCACCGTGGACGCCGACGGCAAGTCCCCCTTCGCCGGCTACCGCCTGACCGGACTGTCCAACTCCGAGGAGATCCAGAACGGCCTCGCCGACCGGGCGAAGTGGCTCCTCCAGGACCGCCTCGTCTCGGACGTGGGCGCGGACTACCGCAAGGGCGAGGAGAACTTCGCCCCCCACCTCGAAGCGGACCGCACCCTTCTCACCGGCCAGAACCCCGCCTCGGCCGTCCCGCTCGCCCAGGAAGTCGTCAAGGCACTGAGCTGACGCCCGGTACCACCGCTCACAGCACCACAGAAAGAGGCAATGACGATGGACAGCAACACGACTCTCCCCAGCGTCGGGCAGACCTGGCTGGCGGACCTCGGTCCGGACACCCCGCTCGGCCACTTCACGGTGGAGATCACCTTCGACTCGGCGACGCAGGTCAGCTTCGAGGTGACCGGCGGCGCCATCAAGGGCCGGAAGCAGACGATGGAGTACACCACCACCCAGCTCCGCGACGGCCTCTTCGTCGTGCGCTGGACCGAGCCCGACGCCGGTGACCACGT
>NZ_JBVHTI010000002.1:1047912-1360860 GCF_055565975.1 Streptomyces sp. NPDC028289
CAGGGAGAGATCCCTCCCCCTGACAGTGCCGCACTCCGGTGCCAAGGTGAGGGCATGAGCCACGATCCTCACCGCCATGATCTGGGGGAATTCCTCCAAGGGCCGGAAGCAGACGATGGAGTACACCACCACCCAGCTCCGCGACGGCCTCTTCGTCGTGCGCTGGACCGAGCCCGACGCCGGTGACCACGTCACGCACATCGAGGACTACACCGAGGGCACCTGCATGGCCAGCTCCGTCATCGGCGGCCAGTTCGTCCAGCTGCACGGCCAGTGGAGCCGCGTCCGCTGAACCAGGGAGAGATCCCTCCCCCTGACAGTGCCGCACTCCGGTGCCAAGGTGAGGGCATGAGCCACGATCCTCACCGCCATGATCTGGGGGAATTCCTCAAGGCGCGCCGTGCCGAGCTCGACCCGGCCGCCGTCGGACTGCCCGACGGCGGCCCGCGGCGCGTCGCGGGTCTGCGCCGTGAGGAGATCGCCGTACTGGCGGCCATCAGCACCGACTACTACGCCCGCCTCGAACAGGGCCGCATCCAGCCCTCGCCGTCCGTACTGGAATCCCTGTCCCGAGTCCTGCGCCTGGACGACGACCAGCGTGCCTATCTGTACGAACTCGCGGCCAAGGAGGAGTTCCGTCCGCCCCGCCGCCGGCCGCGCCCCAAGGCCCAGCCGCAGTTGCAGCGCATGCTCGACGACATGGCGCACACCCCCGCCTTCGTCATCGGACCGCGCACCGAGATCGTCGCCTGGAACGCCATGGGCGCCGCCCTGGTCACCGACTTCGGAAAGATCCCCGAGAAGCAGCGCTACTACATCAGGCTGCTCATCACCGATCCCACGATGCGCGAGCTGTACGCGGACTGGGAGGGCGTCACCCGGCTCGCCATCGCCCAGATGCGGATGCACAACACGAACAACCCCGGGGACGCGCAGCTCGCCGCTCTGGTGGGTGAACTCTCGGTCCGGGACGACCAGTTCCGGCAATGGTGGGGCGCCCACCACGTCGCCGTCCGGGACACCGGCAGCAAGCACCTGCGCCACCCCGTCGTCGGGGACCTGCATCTCGACTGGAACGCCGTCACCTGGGCCGCCGACCCCGACCCGCAGATCATCGTCTGGACCGCCGAATCCGGCACACCCACCCACGACAGCCTGCGCCTGCTGGCCTCCTGGGCCGCGGACCCGAGCCACACGGCCAGGAGCAGCTCCGCCTGACGCCCGCCGGCTGTTCCCCTCACAAGCTATTCCCCTCAAAGGGGGAGCCTTTTCTCCTACGCACCCCGTGCCTGGGACGAGGCTCTCCCTTCTTCGGGTACGGCAACTCCTGGCACGCTCGTCACCAGGCCGACCGCGCCGCACGTCCCCGCCCCCGGTCCGGCCCTCTTCCGACCGGTTCCTCAGCGCCGAGGCGTCCGACCTGTCTGCTCATGTGCCGGGAAAGAGATCCACCCCCCATGTCCCTGACCCGGTCCCGCCCCGGGACGCCGTCCTCGGCCGCCTCCGAGCCGCGCTGGACCGCCCGCCTGTGGGCCGTCCTCGCCGTGCTCTGGCTGGTGCTGTTCCTCGACGGCCTCGACGTCTCCATGGTCGGCATCGCCCTGCCCTCCATCGGTGTGCTTCTCGCACAATGGACACGATGGAGAACAGAAGCGTGAACGGATTTTCCGCATGTGGCCCTGACTCTGCGGGAACTCGCGGAACTTGATGTGATTCCACGGCGGAAAGCCGAGAACGCCTTTCATGGGCCTGCCGACGTGTGCCGAGGAAGTCGATATCTGAGGCTGTCGGGGTTCGGGACCGGGGGTGAATCGTTGATCTGGTCGGCGCCGATCACCTCGATCTCGGCGCCGAAGCCGTGCGCGGTGCAGAAGTCGAGCACCGCCTGGGTCTCGGCGATGCCGCCGATGGCGGACCGGCGATCGACCGGCGTCCCATGATCAGCGTGAAGACGTTGACGGAGACGGGCTCCTCGGGGGCGCCGGCAACCGGCCGGACACCTGACGCCCGCCGAACAGCTCTCCCCGCGCCTTCCGTCTGCGTCCACCGATCGCCATCACACGGCAATCTTTCGACCGCGGTCACAAAAATGACATTTTTTGCCACGCGGGAAACGGTGTGCACCCGCTCCGGGCCTAGGCTGTGCCGATGACCAGTGCCGATGCCGTCGCGGAGAGCGGTCCCGAGCCGCGTACCCAGTCCCTGATGCTGACGTTCTTCGGTGCCCATGTACTGGGGCGGCCCATCGCCGTGTCGTCGGGCAGCGTGATCGCTGCTCTCGGAAGGTCGGGCAGTACGGAGGAGGCGGTGCGGACCACCTTGAACCGGATGGTCAAACGCGGCCTGCTGGAGCGTCATCGTCAGGGCCGGAAGGCCTACTTCGGGCTGACTCCGCATGCCGTCCAGGTGCTGGCGGACGGCAGGGACCGCATCTGGCGCACCGGTGCGGTGAACCGGGACTGGGACGGCCGGTGGACGATGGTGGGCTTCTCGCTGCCCGAGGCGTGGAGTCGTGAACGGCACGACCTGCGCTCCCGGCTGATCTGGGCGGGCTTCGGCCCCCTGCAGAGCGGCCTGTGGGTGGCACCGGCGCGTGTCGACGTGCGCGAGATGGTGGCGGATCTCGGCCTGGAACCGTACCTGCGGGTGTTCCGGGCGGAGGTGGAGTCGCCGACCGATGTCCGCGAGGTGCTGGAGCAGGCCTTCGACGTGCCGGCCATCGGTGCCCGGTACCGGGCGTTCCTGGAGCGCTGGGACCGTACCGACCCGCTTCCCGCGGCGGTCTCCGGTGACGAACTCGCAGGCCAGCTCCTGCTCCACACCGACTGGCTGGACCTGGTGCGACGCGACCCGCATCTGCCCGCCGAGCACCTTCCGGGGGACTGGCCCGCCGCCGAGGCGGAGACCGTCTTCCGTGGTCTGGCCGGCCGCTGGGAGCGCCCGGCCGCGCGTGTGGCCGCCCGACTGCTCGACATCCTGCCGCTGGGCTGATCCGCACCCAGGCCTCGCGCATCCGGACGCGGGGTCACCTGCCTCAATATTGGGCATGCCATTGACGGCAATGAAAAAAGAGCCCTACATTCGCAGCGCTCTTCCAGCTCGCGCCCTCACTCGGTCCTCCCCCCCGACTCGCGGAGCCGCCGCCATGCCCCGACCCCGTTTCTCGACCCTCGCCGCCGCCTGTGCGACCGCCTTCGCGGCCTCCCTGATCGGGCCGGCGACCGGCGCCCAGGCCACCACCGCCGATCACTACTCCGGCACCCTGTCCGACGGCGCCACCTGGATCGCGGACAAACCCGCGCAGTGGAACGGCAGCCTGCTGCTGTTCAGCCACGGCTTCGGACCGACCACCGCTGCCGACGCCCCGTCGGCCGCGGCGCGCCAGGCCCTGCTCGACGCCGGCTACGCCCTCGTCGGCTCCTCCTACGACCCGAACGGCTCGATGTGGGCACTCGACTCGGCAGAGCGGGATCAGTTCGCGGCGCTCACCGCCTTCCGCCGACAGGTCGGCACGCCCACCCGGACCATCTCCGTAGGTCAGTCCATGGGCGGCCTCATCAACGCCCAGATCGCCCGCGACGGCGCGGGACGTGTCGACGGCTCGCTCGGCCTGTGCGGCCTGGTCGCGGGCGGCGTGGATCTGGACAACTACCAGCTGGACGCCGAGTACACACTGGCCACCTTCTTCGACCCCGCCGACGCCGACAAGCTCGTGAACCTGGACAGCCAGGCCGACGGCGCAGCCCTCGCCGACCGGCTCACCAAGGCTGTGGAAACGGCACAGCAGTCCTCCACGGGGCGTGCCCGTATCGCCCTGGCCGCCGCCTTCCTCAACCTGGCCGACTGGGCTCCGGGGCAACAGCCGCCCGCGCGTGACGACTTCGCGGGCCAGGAGGAGCAGCAGTACGCATGGCTGGCCCAGGGCCTGCTCGGGTTCATCGTCCCGGCGCGCTGGTCGGTGGAGCAGTCCGCCGGCGGCAACACATCCTGGAACAAGGGCGTCGACTACGCCGGCCTGCTGCACAAGTCCAGCCATGCCCAGCAGATCAAGGCGCTCTACCGCGACGCCGGGCTCGACCTGCGGACGGACCTGAACCGGCTCACCCGCGGTGCGGACATATCGGCCGACCCGGCCGCGGTGGCCCGTCTGAAGCGGACCTCCACGGCCGGACAGGGACTGGCCGTGCCGCTGCTCGACATCCACACCACCGCCGACCAACTGGTGCCCGTCGAGCAGGAGACGGCCTTCGCCGGGCGGGTGCGCAGGGCCGGCGACTCCGCGCTGCTGCGGCAGGCCTATGTGGCACGCCAGAGCCACTGCAACTTCACCACCGCCGAAGTGGTCGCCGGGCTGCACGCCGTGGAGCACCGCCTGGACACCGGGCACTGGGACAACTCCGCCACCCCCGCCGAACTCCAGCAGAGCGCCGACGAACTGGACCTCGGCGGCGCCGCCTTCACCGACTACCGGCCGAATCGTCTGACCGGTACCCGCTGATCCCCAAGCGTCCTCTCCCCGTCCCGAACCCGCTCACCTCAGGAGCCCCCGTGTCAATGACGACCGAACCATCCGCCAGAACCGAGGTCGGCCGCGGTCTGACCACCGGCACCCTGGTCGCCGGTCTCCTCGCCGTCTGCCTCGCCCAGATCGGCCTGGCCATTCCGGCCACGCTCAACGGGCTGTTCCAGTCCGACCTGCATCCGGTCGGCTCGCAGCTCACCTGGATCTCCGACGCCTTCCTGCTGCCGGTCGCCGTACTGGAGCTGACTTTCGGCCTGCTCGGCGATCTCTTCGGCCGCAAGCGGCTGCTGATAGGCGGCGCTTCGCTGCTCGCCGTGGGCGAGCTGGTCAGCGCCACCGCCTCCGGCGTCCACCAGCTCTGGGCCGGACAGGCCCTGTCGGGCCTGGGTGCCGCCGCGCTGTTCCCGACCTCGCTGGCCATCCTGGCCGCCGGCACCACCTCGCCCGCGCAGCGGGCCCGGGTCATCGCGATGTGGGCGGCCCTGCTCTCCACCGGCGGGTTCCTCGCGCCCCTGCTCGGGGGCATCACCGCCACCTACGGCTCGTGGCGGTGGTCCTTCGTCGTGGTCACCGCCATCGCCGCGGTGAGTGCCGCCGTCAGCGCCCTGTTCGTCGTCAACTCCAGCGCGCCTGAGGGACGCTCGCTGGACGTGGCGGGCCAACTGACCATCGGTCTCGGCTTGTTCTCCCTGCTCTACGCCATCATCCAGGGCCCCACGGACGGATGGGCCTCGCCCTCGATCATCGCCGCCTTCGTCCTGGCGGCCGTCTTCCTCGCCGCCTTCGTCCTGGCCGAGAGGCGTGCGAAGTCCCCGCTCCTTCGCCTGGACCTGTTCCGCAACCGCGCCTTCGCGGTGGCCTCCGTCGTGGCCGTGGTGGGGATGTTCGCCTTTCTGGGCACCGCCTACTCCGTGAGCATCCGGCTCGGCCCGGTGCAGGACCAGGCCCCGATGCGGACGGCCCTGGCCTTCGTCCTGCTCAACGGCATCACCTTGGCGATGCTGCCGCTGACGGAACGGCTGCTGAGAACGGTGGCACCGGGGCTCCTGCTCGGTGCGGGGCTGCTGCTGATCGCGGCGGGCGACTACTGGGCGGCCACGCTGCCGATCACCGACAGCGCCTTCACCTCGCTGATCCTGCCGCTCGGTCTGGTCGGCCTGGGCTTCGCGATCACCGTCTCGTCGATCACGGCGACGGCCGTCAACACCGTTCCCCTGCACCTGGCCGGCATGGCGAGCGCCACCACCAACCTGCTGCGGGACTTCGGCTTCACCCTCGGCCCGGCCGTCATCGGCGCCGTGGCCCTGAGCCGCGCGGCGAGCAGCTTCTCCGACTCCCTGCACGACTCCGCGCTGCCGCAGGCACTCAAGGGCGCCGGCACGGCCGTGCTGGAAGAGGGCGGCCCACTCGCGGTGAACGGTGCCTCGGCGGCGTCACCGAAACTGGCCGACCTGCACCCTCTCGCCCTGGACGCGCTCGGCCACGGCTACTCGATCGGCTTCGTCGTCTGTGGCTCGGCCGCACTGTTCTCAGCGCTGCTGAGCCTCGTGACGCTCCGCGGCCGAGCCGCTCCACATGACGAGTCCTCAGAGCAGTAGCAGGGAACGAGCCGAACACACAGACCTGAGGTCTCGAGATGGGGACCCCACCGCCAGGCCCGGCGGCCGGCGTCAGACGTTCGCGCCGGCGCCGTACGGGGCGTACAGGTCCAGCAGCCGTTTGCGGGCCGCGCGCAGGCGGTGCGCGAGCACCTGGCCCACCCACTGGCTCATCGCGTTGCCCAGCTCCGGATCCTCCTGGCACAGGGCCAGGACGGTCGCGGCGTCGAACTCGTAGGCGCGTACCGGCGTGGTGGCCTCGGCGCCCAGGTGCCAGACGGGGGGTGCGAACAGCCACGACCAGCCGATGAGCTCGTTGTGCCCGAGGCTCTCTATGACGGCCGCACGGCGGCCCGGGACGTGCATGTCGAGTTCGACGCGGCCGGTGCGGATGATCCAGAACCGGTCGGCGTGACCGCCTTCCTCGAAGAGCCGCGTGCCCTGCGGGAAGGCCACCTCCCGGGCGTGCCGCATCAGCTGCCGCTGCCGGTCGGCGGGCAGGACGCGCAGCGTGCCGGGGGTCGACGGGGTGTTCATGGCATGCCTCCCGGGACGGGGACGTGGGTACGGGCCACCACGGCCAGCATGCGGTGCCGGGGCCGGGCCCGCCATGGGCCGGGCGGTCCCTCGGCCCGGGACCTTCGGTACGGCCCCGGACCGGACGGCCCGCTCCCCGCCCCGCGCAGCCGTGCCCGGTCCCCGTCCTACCGGCCCGGCCGTGTCGCCAGCCACGCGCGGTACGCCGTCACCGTCGTCGGCAGGGTCGGGAAGATGCGGTCGTGGCCGACCGTGTCCGCGAGGCCGTACGCCTCCAGGCTGTCCAGCAGGTCCTGCTTCACCCGGGCGAGGGCGAACACGACGTCGCGCGCGGTCAGTTCGCGGCGCAGGGCGTCCACCGCGTCGAGGGCGGTGATGTCGACCTCCACGTTTGCCTCCATGTTGAGGACGAACCAGCGGACGGGCGTCGTCTGTTCGTCGACGGCGGCCAGGGCGCGGCGGTGGAAGTTCTCGGCGTTGGCGAAGAACAGGGGCGAGTCGTAGCGGTAGACCAGGAGACCGGGGATCGTGCGGGCGGTGGGGTAGTCGTCGATGTCGTGCATACCGGCCACGCCGGGTACCAGGCCCTCGACAGCGTCGTGCGGGCGGGCCACCCGGGTCAGCAGTTCGGCCACCGACAGGCCGACGGCGACCAGCACGCCGTACAGGATGTCCAGGGCGAGGACCCCGGCCAGGCAGCCGAGCGCGAGGAGCAGTTCGCGGCGGCGGAAGGCGGCCAGGCGGCGGAAACCGGCCAGGCCGGTCATGCGGGTCGCCGCGTAGACGACCAGGGCGCCGAGCACCGCGGCGGGCGTCCGGGTGAGGAGGGGGCTGAGGAAGAGCAGGACCGCGAGGACGAGGGCGCCGGCGACCAGCGAGTACGCCTGGCTGCGGGCCCCCGCCGAGGTGGCCAGGGCGGTGCGGCTGGCGCTGCTGCTCACCGGGAAGCCGTGCAGGGCGCTCGCGCCGAGGTTGGCCGCGCCGAGGGCCAGGAACTCCTGGTCGGCGTCGAGCCCGGGACCCTCGTCGGGGCCGCGGCCGGCGAACGCGCGGGCGGTGAGGATGAAGTCCGTGTACGCCACCAGGAGGACCCCGAGCGCGGGAAGGACCAGGCGCGGCAGCTCGGTCGGGTCGGGCACGGCGAGGCCGGGCAGGCCCGCCGGGACGGTGCCGATGACCCTGATGCCGTAACGGCCGTCGAGGCCGAACGCCACCACCGCCGCCGTGCCCAGGACCACGGTCAGCAGCGGGCCGGGCAGCACCGGGAAGTACCGCGTGACGACGAGGAGGAAGACGAGCGTCGTCGCCGAGAAGACCACGGTCGCCGCATGTGCTTCGCCCAGGTGGGTGAAGAACGACCAGAGTTGGGGGAAGAACTCGGTTCCCGTCCCCGGTACTCCGGTGAGTTTGGGCAGCTGGTCCACGACCATGTTCAGGGCGACCCCGGCCAGGTAGCCGATCAGGACGGGGCGGGAGAGCAGGTCCGCCAGGAATCCCAGGCGGACCGCCCGCGCGACCAGGCAGAGCAGTCCGACGGTGGCGGCCAGGCCGGCCGCCAGCACGGCGTACCGGCCGGGATCGCCGGCGGCGAGCGGGGCGACCACGGTGGCCGTCATCAGGGCGGTCGTCGACTCCGGGCCGACCGACAGCAGCCGCGAGGAGCCGAACACCGTGTACAGGGCCAGGGCGGGCAGGATCGCCCACAGGCCGGCGACGGGGGGCAGCCCGGCCACCCCGGCGTAGGCCATGACCTGCGGCACCAGGTACGCGGCGACGGTCACCCCGGCCAGCAGGTCGCCCTTCAGCCAGGCGCGCCGGTAGCCGAGCAGCGAGACGAGTCCGGGCACGAGCCGGTGCCACCCCGGGTGTCCGCCCCTGCCGTGGGTCATGCGCCGCCTTCCGTCCGGTGTCCCGGAATGTGCGTCCGGTGTCCCGGAATCCGTCGGTACCGGCCTTCGGGGTCCGGCGCCCGGGGGCCGGCCCGATGCCGTCGGCCGTGCCGCCCGGCCCCGGGCATGGGCCGAGCGGCCCCGGTCCGGGACCAGTGGCCCCTGCTCTGCGCACCCCCCGGACGCGATGCTGGAGCCGGTTCCGCCGAAGGAGTCTCGCGGGGCCCACGGCCCAGGAGGAGAAGATCGTGCTTCGCACCGCCACCGCAGGACCCGGCCGGCGGGCCGAGTCCCGCCCGCCGGTACCGGCCGGCGGCCTACTCTCTCAGAGGCTCGCCGCGTGGTCGGGCACGTAGGTCTGCAGATCCCTCGGCGGGCGTTCGTAGCCGGTCGACGGCGGCCGCTTCGGGAGTTCCAGCACCGGCGGCGGCACGTCGTGGTAGGGCACGGTCGACAGCAGGTGGGCCATCATGTTCAGCCGGGCCCGGCGCTTGTCGTCGCTCTCCACGACGTACCAGGGCGCGTCGGTGACGTCCGTGTGGACGAGCATCTCGTCCTTCGCCCGGGAGTAGGCCTCCCAGTGGGTGATCGACTCCAGGTCCATCGGCGAGAGCTTCCAGCGCCGCAGCGGATCGTCCAGACGCTTGCGGAACCGGTCCTGCTGCTCGGTGTCGCTCACCGAGAACCAGTACTTGCGCAGCAGGATCCCGGACTCGACCAGCATCCGTTCGAAGATCGGACAGTGCCTCAGGAAGAGCTGGTACTCCTCCCGCGTACAGAAACCCATCACGTGCTCGACGCCGGCCCGGTTGTACCAGGACCGGTCGAACAGCACGATCTCCCCGGCCGCCGGGAGATGCTCCGCGTACCGCTGGAAGTACCACTGGGTGCGCTCGCGCTCGGTGGGCTTCGGCAGCGCCGCGATCCGGGCGATCCGCGGATTGAGGTGCTCGGTCACCCGTTTGATCGTCCCGCCTTTGCCGGCCGCGTCCCGTCCCTCGAAGATCACTACAAGACGTGCACCCGTGGCCCGCACCCACTCCTGCAGCTTCACCAACTCGGTCTGCAACCGCAGCAGTTCCGCCTCGTACACCTTGCGCGGCAGCTCCGCCGCCTGTTTGCCGGCCATGCCGCCTCCACCGCCCGATGACCTACCCATGGAGCCATCCGATGTCCAAGGTCGAACACCAGGACGCCACCGTACTGTCCGACGAGGAACTGCGCACCCTGGACGCGCACTGGCGTGCCGCCAACTACCTGGCGGCGGGCCAGATCTACCTGATGTCCAACCCGCTGCTCACCGAACCGCTGCGGCCCGAGCACATCAAGCCCCGGCTGCTGGGCCACTGGGGTACCTCGCCGGGCCTGAACCTCGTGTACACCCACCTCAACCGGGTGATCAGGGCACGCGGCCTCGACGCGCTGTGCGTGTGGGGGCCGGGCCACGGCGGCCCGTCCGTGCTGGCCAACTCCTGGCTGGAGGGCAGCTACAGCGAGACCTACCCCGATGTTCCCCGGGACGCGGCCGGGATGGGCCGGCTGTTCCGGCAGTTCTCCTTCCCGGGCGGGGTGCCCAGCCACGTGGCTCCCGAGACGCCCGGTTCCATCCACGAGGGCGGTGAGCTGGGCTACTCCCTCTCCCACGCCTACGGCGCGGCCCTCGACAACCCGGACCTGCTGGTCGCCTGTGTGATCGGCGACGGCGAGGCGGAGACCGGGCCGCTGGCCGCCTCCTGGCACTCGAACAAGTTCCTCGACCCGGTCCACGACGGCGCGGTCCTGCCGATCCTGCACCTCAACGGCTACAAGATCGCCAACCCGACCGTGCTGGCCCGCCTCCCCGAGTCCGAACTCGACGAACTGCTGCGCGGCTACGGCCACGAGCCGATCCACGTCACGGGCGACGACCCGCACGAGGTCCACCGGGCCATGGCGGCGGCGATGGACGACGCGCTGGACCGGATCGCGGTGATGCAGCGGTCGGCACGCGAGGAGGGGGTCGCCGAGCGCGTGCACTGGCCGGTCATCGTGCTGCGTACGCCGAAGGGGTGGACCGGTCCGGCCGAGGTGGACGGCGTCCCCGTCGAGGGCACCTGGCGGGCCCACCAGGTGCCACTGGCCGGCGTCCGGGAGAATCCGGAGCACCTGCGGCAGCTGGAGGCGTGGCTGCGGTCGTACCGGCCCGACGAGCTCTTCACCTCCGACGGGCGGCCGGTCGCCGACGTGCTCGCCTGTGTCCCGGAGGGAGCACGGCGGCTGGGCGCGTCGCCGTACGCCAACGGAGGGCTGCTCGTCCGCGACCTGCCCCTGGCCGACCTCGACGAGTTCGCCGTCCCCGTCGACAAGCCGGGGACGGCCCTGCACGAACCCACGCGGGTGCTCGGCGACCTCCTCGCGCAGGTCATGAAGGACACCGGGGCGCGCCGGGACTTCCGGCTGGTCGGCCCGGACGAGACCGCGTCCAACCGGCTGCAGGCCGTCTACGGCGCCAGTGGCAAGGCCTGGCAGGCCGGGCTGCTGCCGGTCGACGAGCACCTGGACCGGCACGGCCGGGTGATGGAGATCCTCTCCGAACACACCTGCCAGGGCTGGCTGGAGGGCTATCTCCTCACCGGCCGGCACGGACTGTTCTCCTGCTACGAGGCGTTCGTGCACATCGTCGACTCGATGGTCAACCAGCACATCAAGTGGCTGAAGACCTCCAGGGAGCTGGCGTGGCGGGCGCCCGTCGCCTCCCTCAACTACCTGCTCACGTCCCACGTCTGGCGCCAGGACCACAACGGCTTCTCGCACCAGGACCCCGGGTTCGTCGACCACGTCCTCAACAAGAGCCCCGAGGTCGTCCGTGTCTACCTCCCGCCGGACGCCAACACCCTGCTGTCCGTCGCCGACCACGCGCTGCGCAGCCGGGACTACGTCAACGTCATCGTGGCCGGCAAGCAGCCCTGCTTCGACTGGCTCTCGATGGACCAGGCCCGCGTGCACTGCGCGCGCGGCGCCGGGATCTGGGAGTGGGCCGGCACCGAGAACGGCACCCGCGAGCCCGACGTCGTGCTCGCGTGTGCCGGTGACGTGCCCACCCAGGAGGTGCTCGCCGCCGCCCAGCTGCTGCGCCGGCAGCTGCCGCAGCTGGCCGTGCGGGTGGTGAACGTCGTCGACATGACGAGGCTGCTCCCGAAGGACGAACACCCGCACGGGATGACCGACTTCGAGTACGACGGGCTGTTCACCACCGACAAGCCGGTGATCTTCGCCTACCACGGCTACCCCTGGCTGATCCACCGCCTCGCCTACCGCCGTACCGGCCACCCGCACCTGCACGTGCGCGGCTACAAGGAGTCGGGGACCACCACCACGCCGTTCGACATGGTCGTCCGCAACGACCTGGACCGCTACCGGCTGGTCATGGACGTCATCGACCGTGTTCCCGGCCTCGCCGTCCGCGCCGCGGCCGTACGCCAGCAGATGGCCGACGCCCGCACCCGCCACCAGGCCTGGATCCGCGAGCACGGCACCGACCTGCCCGAGGTCGCCGACTGGACCTGGAACGGCTGAACGTCCCTGCTCCCCGTCCCGTCCTGGTCAGGCGACCGCTCCGGAGGCGCCCGTGCCGGCGAGGGCCTCGGGGAGGCCGGGATACAGCTCGAAGGCGTCGCCCAGCCCCGTGGTGCGCAGCAGCCGGCGGAAGTCGTCCTCCGGCGTCACCAGGCGCAGTCTGCCGACGCGGTACCGGACCCGGTTGCGGGCCCGGCACAGGAGACCGAGGCCGGTGCAGTCGATGAACGAGACGGGGCTCAGGTCGAGCACCAGATCGGGCTCCGTACCGGACGTCAGGTGGTCGAGGGCCGCGCAGAGAACCGGAACCGCCAGGAGGTCGAGGTCGCCGTGCAGGGTGACGACGGTCGTGCCCCCGTCGGTACGGGTCGTGCGGTACGTCGCGGACCTCGAGTGGTTGTCGGCCATGGAAAGAGCGAAGACCAGCCGGCGGGTCGCGCGGAAGGGCCGTTCGGCCCCCTTGACGTCCCGGCGGCGGGCCCGAACGGCCCGTCTTGCGGGGCGCCGGCCCGGAGGGCCCGTCCGGCGGCCGATGGGGGCCGAACGGCCCAAGCGGACCCCGCCGGGCCGGGACAAAGTGGACGGGCGGGGCGACACCGGCGAGCTCCCGGCGTCCACCTGGGGCCTGCCTGCCGGCCGTCCCGCAGCGGATCATCAAGGAGCCCGCCGGCGTCGTCGTACGCGTGGACGCCGTCGTGGGAGAGCTGAGAGACGAGACGGCCGATGTATGCCAACGACGGATTCCGTGAACTCGACCGGCGGGAGTGCCTGCGGCTGCTCGGCGGGGTGCCGGTCGGCCGTATCGTCCACACGCGCGGGGCACTGCCGGCCGTGCTGCCGGTCAACTTCGCTCTGGACCGCGACGGAGCGGTGGTCATGCGCACGTCCGAGGCCTCGGAGCTGGTGCGGGCCGTCGACGGTTCGGTCGTCGCGTTCGAGGTCGACGAGGTCGACGCCGTCGCGCAGGCCGGCTGGAGCGTCGTCGTGACCGGCCGCGCGGCTGTGGTCAGGGACTCCGGCGAGCACGCGCGGCTCGTCCGGGACGGCCCCAGGTCCTGGGTTCCGTCCCCGCGGGAGGTCTTCGTCCGCATCGAGCCGGAACTGGTCACCGGACGGGAACTGACCGGCGGCCGCACCCGCTACGGCCTGGACCCCCTCCCCTGACCGGGCGACACCGGAGCCGGGGCCGCCGCGCCCCGCCCGGGTCACTGCGCGGCGGCGGCCTCCTGGGCGATCTGCTCGAACCGGGCGCCCATCGCCTCGGACAGCGCCTGCGCGGCCGACAGCGGGCGCACCATCACGGTGAACTCGTCGATCTTCCCGGCCTCGTCGAAGTGCAGGAAGTCGCAGCCCTGGAGTTGCTTGCCGGCGACCTTGGCCGTGAACACGAAGGCGTGGTCGCGGCCGTCCGGGTTCGCGATCTCCCGTACGTAGGCGAAGTCCTCGAACACCTGCGACACCGCGCGCAGGATCGCGGCCGTGATCGCCTTGCCCGGATACGGCTTGAAGGCGACCGGGCTGGTGAAGACGACGTCGTCGGCCAGCAGGGCGGCCACGGCGTCCATGTCACCGCTCTCGACGGCCTTGCGGAAGGGATGCATGGAGCCCACCTCATCTAGTCAAAAAATTGAGTAGGTAGATGCTAGCGTGCTCCCATGGCTCTGCGGAATGCGCTGATGGCCGCCCTCCTGGAGGGAGAGGCCTCCGGGTACGACCTCGCGAAGGGGTTCGACGCGACGGTCGCCAACTTCTGGACGGCGACGCCCCAGCAGCTCTACCGCGAACTGGAGCGCATGGAGGCGGACGGACTGGTCGCCGCCCGCGTCGTCGAGCAGGAGCGCAGGCCCAACAAGCGACTGTTCTCGCTGACGGACGCCGGCCGCGAGGCGGTACGCGCCTACACGTCCGAGCCCCCCGGTCGGCCCGCGGTGGTCCGCGACGAGCTGCTGGTCAAGGTGCAGTGCGCGGACGCCGGTGACATCGAGGCGGTCCGTACGGCCGTCGCCGAGCGCATGGAGTGGGCCACTGCCAAACTCGCCCGCTACGAGCGGATCCGGCAGCGCCTCCTCGCCGGCCGGTCCGAGGAGGCGTACTTCGCCGAGGCGGACCGCGTCGGCCCGTATCTCACCCTGCTGCGCGGGATGTCCTTCGAGCGGGAGAACCTCCAGTGGGGGGACCTGGCCCTGCGGAGGCTGGAGCAGCGGGCGGCTCGACATGGCCAACAAAGTGAATAGGTGTGGCTGCGGGGGGCCTGTCCCGTCGGGCACCCCGCAGCCGGGTTCGGATCAGCAGGTGGCGACCCCCGGCAGCCAGGCCGGGCCCTTGATGTAGATGTTCGTCATCCACGCGCCGTTGGTCAGCTTGGACCAGGCGTCGTTGACGTACCCCTCGGCGGTGACCCGCTGGGCGTGCGTCTGGCACACCACGTTGACCGTCGTCGGCTGGGCGAAGTAGTCGACGACACCGGCGTTCACGTTGGGCTCGCTGTGCGTGCGCACGCCCGTGCCCCAGGTCTGGAACGCCGTGCTGCCCCCGCTCGGCGGCGTCGGGTTGTCGCCGCCGCAGTCCGGGATGCCGGGCAGCTCGGCGGGACCCTTGATGTAGATGTTGGTCATCCAGGAGCCGTCGGCCAGCCTGGCCCAGATGTCGTTGGTGTAGCCCTCGGCGCTCACCTCCTCCGCGTGCTCCTGGCACTGGACGGAGACCTGCGTGGGACCGGCGAAGGTGTCGACCACCGAGGCGTGCTCGCTCGGCGAGGAGTGCGTGTGCACCTCCGTGCCCCAGGTCTGGAACGTCGAACCGCCGTTCGCCGGCGGCGGCACCGGCGTGCCGGACGGGTTGATGCGGATCGCGCCCGCGTAGTCGCCGCCCGTGCGGACCGGGGTCATCCGGATGTGGGTGCCCGACTCGTACGCCTCGACCATCTGCCCCGCGCCCAGGTACATGGCGACGTGGTGGATGTACCCGCTGCCCCAGAACATCAGGTCACCGGGGACCAGCGGAGCCGTGCCCTGGCCCGCCGAGAAGCGGGCCGAGGCCTGGGAGCTGTGGAACTGGTCGTCGGCGGTGCCGTTGAGCAGGTCCGTGCCGGTCGCCCGGTAGTACGCGTACCGCATCAGGCCCGAACAGTCGAAGCCCATGCGCTCGTTGTCGTGCAGGCTGTCCGGGTCGGAGCCGTCGTAGTAGCCGTACGTGGCACCGGGAGTGGCGCCGTGGCCGCCGCCCCAGCTGTACCAGACGCCGATCTGGGAGCAGGCAGCCTGGACGGCGGCCTGCGCGGTGGCCGAGGCGCCGGAGGCCAGCACCCCGCACGAGGTGTCCTGGGCGGCGGCCTGCGCGGTGACGGGCAGCAGCGGAGCCATGGCCAGAGCAGCGACCACCGCGAACGTCCTGGCAGGCGTGGTGAGGTTCAAGGTCTACATCCTTCGTCGACGTGGAGCCGGGTGCGGGGGTCGGGCGGATCCACCGGATGCCGCGCCCCACCCCCGTCGGGGCGCGGCACCCGGAGCTCAGCCGGCCAGCGCCGCGCGCATCTTCGCCAGCGCCCGCATCCGGTTGCGCTGGACGGTGCCGCGATGGGCGCCGAGCCGTTCCCCGGCCGTGTCGTGGGTGAGCCCCTCCAGATCGACGAGGATCACCGCGGCCGCCTCCTTCGGCGAGAGCACGCTCAGCAGCGCGAGGGCGGTGGCCGAGGCCTCGTACGTGCCGAGTCCGCCGTCCCAGCCGGCCTCCGGCAGCCGGTCGGTGGTGCGCTCCCGGCGGGAGGGGTGCAGCCAGGAGTCGCGCAGCAGGTTCAGCGCGACCGTGCAGGTGTAGGCGTACGGATGCTGCTGCGGCGTCAGGTTCCGGGCGCGGGCCCGCCGGGAGAGCCGCAGATACGTCTCCTGGAGGAGGTCGTCGGCGTCGTGCGGGTTGCCGGTCAGGGCGAGCAGCCGTCTGCGCAGTCTGGGCATGTCGGCGGTGAAGGAGGCGTCGAACTCTCCCGGGCTCACGGACTCGGCGACGCCGTTCACCTCGTCGCGCCGGACCTGCGTACACGTGCCGCCGTGGCTTTCCATGGTCGTCCCCCGTTGGTCTTCGGTCTGAGAGAGGTGTCCGGTCCGTCGGTCAGGCGGGCCGGACGGGTGCGGCGGCGGGCCCGTAGCGGGCGGCCGGTGCCCCGCTCAGCAGGGCCCAGTACCGGTCGCCGTAGGACCAGTGCCACCACTCCGTCGGGTAGTTGACGAAGCCGGCCGTGGTCAGTGCCCGGCTCATCGACGCGCGATGGGCGCGCGCCTCGGCGCCGACGTTCGGTGCCCCGGTGCGGCAGGCGCCCGCGCTCTCCTCCGGGGTGGCGTTGACCTCCGTGCCCAGCGGCAGCTCGGTGCCGTCGGCGGTGCACAGGGTCAGGTCCACCGCCCCGCCGCTCACGTGCGGGGCCACCTCGGGCGGCGAGATGTAGGCGCTGGCCAGCTCGCGGATCCGGTCCGGACCGGCCTCGGGGTGGGCCGCGCGCAGGGTCGCCGCGTACTGCTCGAAGTAGCGGCGCTGCAGGTCGGGCGGCCGGTACCCCTCGACCACCAGGAACCGGATCCCGGCGGGCAGCAGCGACTGCGCCTGGAGCAGCCGGCGCAGCGCCCCGAGGCGCAGGTGCGCGTAGCTGCCGTCGGCGTCGGCCTGCCTCGGGTCGATCCGCAGGCCGGGTGTCTCCCGCAGGTCGACCAGCGGGTCACCGCACTCCTGCTCGGTGACCTCGGCGACCCGGGAGTCGGAGAGCGTGATGATGTCCGTCACGCAGAACAGACTGCCCGGGGCCCCTGCAATTGCTCTGCAGCTTCCCTGCAAGCGCGTCACCAGCCCTTCTGCAGCGCGGATCCGGCGCTACGCGCCCGCGCGGCCGGGACGCGGCCATGCGCCCGCGCGGCCGCGACGCGGCTACGGCGTCTCGTCGCCCGCCCGCTCCCAGGCCTCTCGTCCGCCCACCGACCGGAACACCTCCAGCGCTTCCGCCCGCGCCGCCCGCGCCCGTTCCACCTCGCCGTCCGCCGACCACACCCCGGCCAGGTCCCACACCGTGCGGGCCCGCCACAGCGGCAGCCCCAACTCCGCCCAGAGGGCCGCCGCCAGCTCCAGCGGCTCCCGGGCCGCGTCGGTGTCACCGGCCGCCAGGCGCAGCTCCCCGAGCGTGCGCAGCACCAGCGCCTCGCCGAACCGGTCCTGGCGCTCCCGGGCCACGGTCAGGCAGCGCATCAGCCGCCGGCCCGCCTCCGCCGGCCGACCGGTACGCAACTCCACCTTGGCCAGCGCCTGTTCGGTGTACATCACGCCGAAGGTGTCGTGCAGGCCGGTGAAGATCCGCAGCGCGTCGAGGAAGAGCCGTTCGGCATCCGCGTACCGGCCCTCGGCCCGGTCGCACAGGGCCAGCGAGCGCAGGGTGAGCCCCTCGCCGTGCAGGTCGGCCGCCGCCCGGTACAGCGCGAGGGCCCCGGACAGCGCCGCCCGGGCCTGCGGGCCGCGCCCCTGCTCGCGGTGCACGTAGCCGATGCCGTACAGCACGCCCGCCCGGGCACCGGCGTCGCCCGTGTCGCCGTACCGCTCCAGCGCGGCCTCCAGCAGCTCCAACGCCTCGGGATAGCGAGCCTGTTCGCGGCGGGCGGTGCCCATCCCGGCGAGGGCCACGGCCGCCCCGTCCGGCAGCCGCTCCCCGAACAGCCGCAAGGCGTCCGCGAAGTAGGCGTAGGAGTCCTCGAACCGGTCTTGTTCGTACCGGAGTTGACCGAGCCCGGCCAGGAGCCAGGCCTCGCCCTCCACATCACCGCCGCGCCGCACCGCCGCCATGGCCGCCGTGTGCGCTCGGGACCAGGCGTCGAACTGGTTGTACAGCGCGGCGGAACTCGCGATCAGCGCCCCGGCGAGATCACGCGCGGTGCGGGCCATGCCGTGGTCGGCGCAGTGCGTCACGGCGGCCAGCAGCCCGGCCTGCTCGGCGGCGAACCAGGCGGCGGGCCGGGCGAGGACCGCCTCCTCGGTCTCCGGGCCGAGCGGGCGGACGGCGGCCGGTTCGGGGAAGTGGCGGGTGGCGCCGCCGGGGCCCCGGGCGGCGGCCTTGCGGGCGAGGTCCAGCCAGCTCGCCGCCAGCCGCAGCACCGCGGCCGTGCGGTCCTCGGCGCTCTCCTCGACGAGGCAGCGCTCGCGGGCGTGTTCGCGGGCCAGGTCGTGGATGCGGTAGCGGGCGAGGCCGGTGCCGTCCACACCGACCACGTCGATGAAGTGGCAGTCCACCAGCCGCTCGACGGCCTCCTCGGCCTCCTCCGTCGCTATGTCGAGCAGCGGAGCGGCGATCCACGCCGCGAAGTCGGGCAGGTCCAGCAGGGCGAGGCGGCGCAGGGCCCGGCGTTCCTGCGGGGCGAGGTCCGAGTAGCCCAGCTCCAGGCTGGCGCGCAACTCCAGGTCCCCGGCGCTGAGTTCGTTGAGGCGGCGGCGCTCGTCGCGCAGCCGGACGACGAGCCGGCCGGGTGCCCAGTGCGGGCGGGCGGCGAGGCGGGCACCGGCGATCCGCACCGCCAGCGGCAGCCGCCCGCACAGGGTGACGATCTCGGCGGCCTGCTCGGGCTCCGCCCAGGTGCGTCCCGCACCGGCCACCCGGCGGAGCAGGTCGAGGGCCTCGGCCTCGTCCGGGACGGCGAGGTCCAGATGGGCGGCGCCCTCCAGCGCCACCAGCCGGCGGCGGCTGGTGACCAGCACCGCGGCACCGGGGCCCGGCGGCAGCAGGGGCCGCAGGTGCGCCTCACCGGCCGCGTTGTCCAGGACGATCAGGGTCCGCCGGTGCCCGATGTGGGTGCGGTACAGGCCGGTCAGCTCCTCGACGCCGGAGGGCAGCGTGTCGGGGTCGACGCCCATCGCCCGCAGCAGCCGGGCCAGTGCGTCGGCGGGTTCCAGCGGGGTGGTGTCGGCGGCCCGCAGGTCCACGAAGAGACGGCCGTCCGGGAAGAGGTCGGCGGTGCGGTGGCCGACATGCACCGCGAGGGCGGTCTTGCCGATGCCCGAGCGCCCGGAGATCACCCCGATCGGCGGTGCGGTCCGGCCGCTGTCGCCGACGCCCCGCACCAGCTCCGTCGCCCACTTGACCTGCTCGGCCCGGCCCACGAAGTCGGCGATGTCGGGCGGGAGATGGGAGGGAGCGGGGCGGGGCCGCCCGCTCCGGGGAGCCGGTACCGGCGGCCGGGCGGCCCGCCCGGTCCCCAGCACACCGGTGTCATGGGTGAGGACGGCCTGGTGCACCGCCCGCAGCTCGGGCCCCGGGTCGATGCCCAGCTCGTCGCGGAGCACCGACCGGCCCTCCTGGTAGACGCGCAGGGCGTCGGAGACCCGGCCGGTGCGGAACAGGGCGGTCATCAGCTGGCCGCGCGGCCGCTCCCGCAGCGGATGCGCGGCCACGTGGGCGAGCAGTGGCGCGATGGCGCCGTCGGCGCGGTCCAGGTCCAGGGCCAGCGCGAAGGACTCCTCCTCGGCCACCAGCCGCAGTTCCGCGAGCCTGGCCGCCTCGATCCGGGCGAACGACTGGCCGAGTCCCTCCAGGGCCTCCCGGCCCCGCCACAGCCCCAGCGCCTCGGTGAGCACGTCGGCGGCCTCCTCCGTACGCCCCAGGGACCGCCCGGCCGCGAGGAGTTCCTCGAAGCGGCGGGCGTCGACCCGGTCCGGAGCGAGCTCGGCGACATAGCCCGGGGGCCGGGTGCGGACCACCTCGGCCGTGCCGACCCGGGCCAGGGCCCGGCGTACGGCGGAGACATGGGTGGCGACCAGGGCGCCCGCGGTGGCCGGTGCCTCCTCGTCCCAGACGAAGTCCACCAGACGCTCGGTGGAGATCACCTCGCCGAGGTGGACGACGAGCGCGGCGAGGACGGCCAGCGGCCGGGAGCCACCGAGCGGGGCCCGCCTGCCGCCCTCCCAGACCTCCACCGGGCCGAGCAGACGTACTTCGAACATCGGTCCCCGATCGCCGCCCCGCGAATGCCGACAACGATATCGGCGGCCACCGTCGGGGCAGGCCGACTACCGGGCCGTCGTGTCCGGAACCGTTCCGTCCCACCGGCCGGACGGAACCGCCGCGAGGCCCGGTGTGCCGAACGGGGACGGGCCCCGTCGGCGCCGCGGGAGCCGTTCTCCCTCCTGCCGCAGTTGGCTGGTTTCTGTGGGTGGCCATAGAGCCCCCTGTGCGGGAGACGGCCGGCGGCCGGCCCGCGTATGACCGCGCACCCGGATCCGCCGCGATGTCCGCGGCGCCGGAGATTCTCCGCGGCGGCATGTCATACGAACGCCCTGCCGGCGGCGTCAACGGCCCGTAAGCACCGAGCCGTTCGCCGTACGCCCAAGGAGCCGCCCGATGAAGCGCACCGCCTTCCGCCGAAGGACCGTGCGGCTGAGCGCCGTCGCCGCCGTGGCCGCGCTCGCCCTCACCGGCTGCTCCCGGGCGTCCGGCGACGGCTCGGCCCCCGTCGCCGCCCACCGGGTCCGCGACCTCACCTACGCGGAGGACCTGCGGGTCTCGGACGCCGAACAGCGTCTGGTCGCCCGGTGCATGGCCCGCCACGGGTTCCGCTACTGGACGGACCGCCCGCTGAGCCTGGCCGAGAGCAGGCCGCTCGGCTACGTCCAGGACGACGTGCGCTGGGCCCGCACCTACGGATACGGCAGCCGGATCACGGCGAAGGAGGACCGCGCCCGGCTGCGCAACCCCAACAGCGCCTACCGCAAGGGCCTCGCCCCCGCGCGGAAGGCCGCGTACGACACCGCTCTCGACGGCGGCCGGCACGCCGAAGTGCTGCGCACCGACGTCCCGGGCGGCGGCACGGTCAGCAAGCAGACCGGCGGCTGCGACGGCGAGGCGGAGCGGCAGCTGTACGGCGATCCGCAGACCTGGTTCCGACTCGACACGACGGCGAGCAACCTGCGCCCGCTGTACGTCGGCAAGCTGCTGCACGACCGGCGGTTCACCGCGGCCGTGCACGCGTGGTCCGCCTGCATGGAGCGGGCCGGCCACCCCTACCCGGACCCGGACGCGGCCCGGCAGGCCACCCGGGAGCACCCCGCGGTCCAGACCCGGGCGGAGGAGGCCGGGAGCTTCGCCGCCGAGACCCGGATCGCGGTCGCCGACGCCACCTGCGCCCGCGAGGTCTCCCTCGAGTCCGTGGGCCAGGAACGCGAGGCCCACTACCTGGCCCAGCTGGACGGCGAGTACGGCGACCGGCTGGACGCCTACCGGCAGGCGCGCCTCAGGGCGCTGGAGCGCGCCGAGCGGATCGTGCCCGCCCGCACCTGACACCACCACCTGCCACGGCCCCATGACTCCGCGGCGCCCGCCGCGGCCCTTCCCACACCGACCGCCTCCGACGAGGCAGAACGGGATTCATCATGCGCAAAATGACCCTCGCCCTCACCACGCTGGCCCTCGCCGCCGTCGGCTTCGCCGTGCCGGCGACCGCCCACGCCTCCGCCGGCTGCAACGCGGCGTGGCCGGGCCGCGACGGCAACGTGCGGGCCTGGCGGGACTGGGACTGCGCGGGCGGCCTGCTCGGCGTCAGCGCGGGCAACGACGCCAGCTGGGCCGACAACGCCGGCGGCTTCCAGGGCGTCGGCAACGTCGCCTCCTCCGTGATGAACAGCGGCTACGTCGGCGGCAAGGACGTCGTGGCCTTCTACTACTACGCCAACTACGAGGGCGGCTACGGCTGCCTGAAGCCGGGCGAGCTCTACGTGGACGACCTCACCCGCGACCACTTCACCGACGGCCACCCCATGAACGACAACATCATGTCCCACCAGTGGGTGACGGAGAGCGCCTGCGCCGCGGGCTCCTTCATCAGCTGACCCCGGGCGGCCGGCCGCGGTCACCCCCCGTCGCGGCCGGCTCCGTCTCCTTACCGACCACCTACCTCCCGTACCGCCGAGTTTCACATCCGCGCCACCGGACCCTTCCCTGACGTTCGATGCCCTTGGAACACTCGCACCCGCGCACAATCCGCCCAGTTCCGGCCAGCCCGTGCGTCAGGATGAGAGGTCGCTCACCCATGCCCGAAGTCAACCGGCGCCGATTCCTCCAACTGGCGGGCGCCACCACGGCGTTCACCGCGCTGTCCAGCAGCATCCAGCGCGCCGCCGCACTGCCCGCGAACCACCGCACCGGGTCGATCGAGGACGTCGAGCACATCGTCGTCCTGATGCAGGAGAACCGGTCGTTCGACCACTACTTCGGCACCCTCAACGGCGTCCGTGGCTTCGGTGACCCCCGCTCGGTCACCCAGAACAACAAGTCCGTGTGGCACCAGTCGAACGGCACGAAGGACGTCCTGCCCTTCCACCCGGACGCCGACGACCTGGGCCTCGCCTTCCTCCAGGACCTCCCGCACGGCTGGAACGACACGCACACCGCGGTCGACGCCGGCAAGTACGACAAGTGGGTGCCGGCCAAGGGCACCACCACCATGGCGTACCTGAACCGGGACGACATACCGTTCCACTACGCGCTGGCCGACGCGTTCACCATCTGCGACGCGTACCACTGCTCGTTCATGGGCTCGACCGACCCGAACCGCTACTACATGTGGACGGGTTACACGGGCAACGACGGTCAGGGCGGCGGCCCGGTCCTCGGCAACGACGAGGCCGGCTACAGCTGGACGACGTACCCGGAGCGCCTGGAAAAGGCCGGCGTCTCCTGGAAGATCTACCAGGACGTCGGCGACGGCCTGGACGCGGCCGGCGGCTGGGGCTGGATCCAGGACGCCTACCGCGGCAACTACGGCGACAACTCGCTGCTCTACTTCAAGCAGTACCAGAACGCCCAGCCCGGCGACCCGCTGTACGACAAGGCCCGCACCGGCACCGACGCCACCAAGGGCGAGGGCTTCTTCGACCGGCTCAAGGCCGACGTCAAGGCCGGCAAGCTGCCGCAGATCTCCTGGGTGGTCGCCCCCGAGGCCTTCACCGAGCACCCCAACTGGCCCGCGAACTACGGCGCCTGGTACGTCTCCCAGGTCCTCGACGCGCTCACCGCCGACCCCGCGGTGTGGGCGAAGACGGCCCTGTTCATCACGTACGACGAGAACGACGGCTTCTTCGACCACCTGATCCCGCCGTTCCCGCCGTCCTCCGCCGCGCAGGGCAAGTCCACGGTCGACCCGAGTCTGGACCTCTTCGCGGGCAACGCGAGCCACCCGGCCGGCGCCTACGGTCTCGGCCAGCGGGTCCCGATGCTGGTCGTCTCCCCGTGGAGCAAGGGCGGTTTCGTCTGCTCCGAGACGCTCGACCACACCTCGATCATCCGCTTCATGGAGGCCCGCTTCGGCGTCCACGAGCCCAACATCTCGCCCTGGCGGCGTACCGTCAGCGGCGACCTGACCTCGGCGTTCGACTTCTCCCGCAAGGACACCAAGCCGGTCGCGCTGCCGTCCACGGACGGTTACCGGCCGCCGGACGGCAACCGGCACCCCGACTACGTGCCCACCCTGCCGGCCAACCCGGCGCTGCCGAAGCAGGAGCGCGGCTCGCGGCCCACCCGGCCGCTCAAGTACGCCCCGCTGGTGGACGGTGCGCTGGACGCGGCGGCAGGGAAGTTCACGCTCACGTTCGCGTCGGGCGCGCAGGCCGGTGCCGCCTTCCTGGTCACCTCCAACAACCGCGCCGACGGACCCTGGAGCTACACCACGGAGGCCGGCAAGTCCGTCTCCGACACCTGGAACTCGGTGTACTCGGGCGGCTCGTACGACCTGACCGTGCACGGCCCGAACGGCTTCCTGCGCTCCTTCCAGGGTCCCGGCAAGGTGGCGGGACCCGAGGTCACCGCCCGGCAGCACGGCGACGACATCGAGCTGACCTTCACCAACAAGGGCAGCGGCACGGTGAAGCTGGCGGTGGCCGACGGGTACGGCGGCCGGGGCCGCACGTTCACGGTGCGTGCGGGGGCCGTGGTGACGCACATCGTGCACCTCAACCACAGCGAGCGGTGGTACGACGTGACGGTCACGTCCGAGGCCGACGCGAGCTTTGTGCGGCGGTTCGCCGGGCACGTGGAGAACGGGGAGCCCGGGGTCAGCGACCCGGCGATCATCACGGTGTGAGAGTGCGCCCAAGGGGCGTGGGGGACTGCTGTCAGGCGGCTGCGGGTGGTTCGTGGCCGGTCGCGCAGTTCCCCGCGCCCCTTTGGGGCGCGTTACAGGGCCGTCAGTTTTTTCGGTTCCGTCGGCTGGCGGGGGAGCAGGGTGGGGTCCAGGGCCAGGACTGCCGCCACCGGGTGTTCCTCGTCCGGTTCGGGTGCCGGCGGCGGGGTCACCCGGGTGAGCAGGACCACGCCCCAGGAGGCCAGGCCCGCTCCCGTCAGGGCGAGGAGGATGCCCCAGGCTCCGTCCTGGAGGCCCTGGCCCAGCAGGGTCAGGCCGATGACCGCGGCCGCCATCGGGTTGGACAGGGTGACGACCGCGAGCGGGGCGCCCAGGCCGCCGCGGTAGGCCGTCTGGGAGAGCAGCAGGCCGCCCACCGCGAACGCGGCGACCAGCAGGGCCACCACGATCACCTCGACGCTCAGGGCCGGACCCGAGCGGTCGGTCGCCGCCACCGTCACGGTCTGGGTGAGCGCCGAGGCGACGCCCGAGGCGAAGCCGGACGCGGTGGCATGACGCAGGCCCGGGCGCGCGCCGGGGCGGGACAGGACACCGATCAGGGCGGCCGTCGTACCGGCCACCGCGAGGGCTTCGGTGAGGCTCAGTACCTGGTGGGGTGCGGGGCCGGAGGCCGTGACCAGGAGGGCGCCGAGGCCGAGCAGGGTCAGGGCGGTGCCCCGCCACTCGCCGGCGGTGACCCGGCGGCCTGCCACCCGGGCGCCCATCGGTACGGCGGCGACCAGGGTCAGCGCGCCCAGCGGCTGTACGAGGGTCAGCGGGCCGTACTTCAGGGCGACGACGTGCAGCAGGGCGGCACCGGCGTTCAGGCCCACCGCCGCCCACCAGGCACCGGAGCCGAGCAGCCGCAGCAGGCCCGCACCGGCGGTCTTCGAGGCGAGGCGCTCCTGAGCGACGGCGGCGGCCGCGTAGGCGACGGCCGACACCAGGGAGAGGACGACGGCGATCAGGGCCGCGGCGCTCATCGGCCCGCCCCCACCAGTGCGGGCTCCTCGGAGACGAGGTGCCGGGTGCCGCGCCCGGCCGTGCGGTGCGGCGAGCGAAGCGAGATGGGGGTCCCCCCGGACGAAGTCTGGGGGCGGATCAGGGCGAGGGCGGCGCCGAGCATCGCGGTGGCGACGATCGCGTCCAGCCAGTAGTGGTTCGCGGTGCCCACGATCACGAGGAGGGTGATCGCCGGGTGCAGCAGCCACAGCCAGCGCAGGCGGGAGCGGGTGGCGACGATCAGGCCGATCGCGACCATCAGGGCCCAGCCGAAGTGCAGCGAGGGCATCGCCGCGAACTGGTTGGAAAGGTGGTCGCTGCTCGGCGGGCCGTAGACGGAGGGGCCGTAGATCCGGGCGGTGTCGATCAGGCCGGTCGCGGCCAGCATGCGGGGCGGGGCCAGCGGGAAGGTGAACGGCAGCACCAGGGCGGCCGCGGTCACCAGGGCGAGGACCCGGCGGGCCCAGACGTAGTGCGCGGGGCGCCGCAGGTAGAGCCAGATCAGAAAGGCCAGCGTGGCCGGGAAATGAACCGTGGCGTAGTAGGTGTTGGCCAGGTGGACGAGGGTGTCGCCGTGCAGCAGTGCGGACTGCACGTCGACCTCCGAGGGCAGGTGCAGCGTCCGTTCCAGGTCCCAGATCCGGTGGGCGTTGTGCAGGGCCTCGGCGGTATGGCCGGTGGCCAGTTGGCGCCCGAATTTGTAGACGAGGAAGAGCCCTGCGACGAGCAGGAGCTCACGGACGAGCGGCGGCCGGGCTATCGCGCCCGGCTCCGCTGCTGCCGGCTCGGACTGGGATCTCATCCCAGGCCCCCTCACTGACGGTGGTGCTGTGCGAGTCCCGGACGGTGGCCCGAACTCTTCGATACGGAAGCGTACCGATACGCCACTGTACCGATACGGTGGAGTACCGGTACAGTGGCGTATCGATAGACGTAGGCCACACTGGTTGTAGGTTTCCGCGTCGGCCGAACGGCGGGCGGGGCGGAAGTGATCCGCAAGTGATGCGCGAGTGAGGAGAAGAGCACATGACGTCGCAGGCCGCGGACGGACCGGAGACGGTCGCAGCCTCGCGCCGCTCCAAGATCACGCCGGAGCGTGAGCGGGAGTTCTTCGACGCCGTGCTCGAACAGATCCGCGAGTGCGGCTATGACTCCGTCTCCATGGAGGGGATCGCCGCCAGCACCCGGTGCAGCAAGTCCACCCTCTACCGGCAGTGGAAGACGAAGCCGCAGTTCGTCGCGGCCGCGCTGCGGGCCAACCGCGAGGTGCGCTTCGCCGGCGTCGACACCGGCTCACTCGCCGGGGACCTGCGTGAGGTGGCGCGGGTCGCGGGCGACTGGTCCCGCAAGGACACCAAGCTGCTCTCGGCGCTCGGCCACGCGGTCCACTCGGACGAGGCACTGGCGCAGGCGTTGCGCGAGGCACTCGTCGAACCCGAGATCGCCGCGCTCCAGCAGATCCTGCACCGCGGTGTCGTGCGCGGCGAGGTGCCCGAGGGCCATCCCGCGCTGGACTACGTGCCCGCCATGATGTTCGGCGTCCTGCGGGTACGGCCCGTGCTCACCGGCGAGTACGCCGACGCCGACTATCTCGTCCGCTTCGTGGAGGCCGTCGCGCTGCCCGCACTCGGACTGACCTGAGACCCAGGCCGCCGTCCACGGGATGACTGGACGGTGACCTGCTCGCGCCGCACCGTGGGGACGGGGGCGGCGCGCACCCCCCGGCCGGGTGGGGTGCCCCTTTGAGCGGAGGGGCGCTCCACCCGGCCGACTGCTGTTCCGGGACCGGTGTGTGGTGTGCGGGTCAGACGTTCGAACCGCTGCCGCTGCCCGAGGACACCTTGATACCGCTGGTGATCGTGTCGATGACCGACTCCTGCTGGCCGACGTCGACGCCGAACCGGACCACCACGATCTGCTGGGCGTTCGCGGGCGACGGGAAGGCCAGCGACTCGACGTAACCGTCGGCGCCCTTGCTGGTGATCGCCTTCCAGCGGACCATGTACCCCTTCTGCCCGGCCACGGTGACCGCCTTGGAGGCCAGCACCTCGTGCGAGGTGATCGAGCCGTAGGTCTTGCCGCCGTACGACTTCGTGGCGTTGGCCGAGATGTCCGCCTTGGCGACCTCCTCGGCCGTGTCCCCCTTGGTGCCCAGCACCACCGCGGGCGCCGAGTAGGCGCCGCCGGCGGTGCAGGTCTGCGAGGTGTCGCCCGGGCACTTGTAGGAGTCGTCGGAGCTGACGTTGGCGCCGTAGCTGATCGCCTGCCCGGTCCAGCCGTCCGGCACCGGGATGCTGATGGCGTTGATCGAGTCCGACACGATGCCGCCGCCCTTGACCTTCGGCGCCTCGGTCTGGCCCGGCGACGGCGGCGCGCCCCCGTCGGTGCCACCGGAACCCGAGCCACCGCCCGACCCGCCGAACGGGAAGCCCTGGCCGCCGTTCTGCCCCTCGGGGCCGCCCTGGCCGAAACCGCCCTGGCCGCCCGAGCCCTGCTGGGAGGCCTGCTGGCCGCCGCTGCCGTTGTCGGTGAGCGCCCACACGCTCACCCCGATCGCGGCGAGGACCGCCACGGCGACGCCGACGGCGATGCCGGTACGCAGCCCGCGCCTGGCGGGGGCCGGCGGCTGCGCCGGGTACCCCGGATAACCCGGGTAGGCGGGGTAGGCACCGTCGGCCGGGTACGCCGGGTACGCCGGGTGGGCCCCGGCGGCCGGCTCGGGCCCGTCGGCCGGCGGCTGCGGCGGGGGACCCCAGTCCGCGGCCGACCCGGCGGGCCGGGTCTGCTCCGTCCAGGCCTTGCCGTCCCACCAGCGTTCGGTGGCCGGACCGTCACTTGTCTGCCCGGGATCGGGATACCACCCGGGGGGAGTCACCTGCGTCATGCTCCTACCGTATGAGGCATCGGTGAAAGTCGGATGAGAGGATCCGGCGATGTTCGCACCGGACGATCCGGCGCGCGTGGGATGCCTGATCCGGCATGGTTCGAACGAGGTGATCCGGCGTCATCGGGGTGGCCGGACGGGGTGAGTCGGCGTGATGCGGACGGCCGGACGGGGTGAGCCCGGCGTCATTCGGACGGCCGGACGGGGTGAGCCCGGCGTCATTCGGACGGGGCGAGTCCGCGCGGCTCATTCGATCCGCAGCCGTACCGGCGGCCCCGGTGCCGGCGGCGGCAGGCGCAGTCCGTTCCGTCCCGGGGTCAGCGAGCCCAGGATGCTCGGGTGACGGGCACCGGTGGCGGTCGGGAACGTGCCCGCGAGGCCGTGTGCGGTCAGGAAGCCGAGGACCGCGAAGGCGTACGCCTCCTTCGCCGCCGCGGGCAGCCCGAGTTCGTCGGAGACGCGCACCGGGATCTCCGGGAGCAGGCCGCGCAGCATCCGCATCAGCACCGGATTGCGGGTGCCGCCGCCCGAGGCGACCACCTCCGTCGCCGCCACGCCCCGCACCGCGTCCGCCACCGTCCGGGCGGTCAGCCGGGTGAGGGTGGCCAGCGCGTCCTCGGCGGAGATCCCGGCGGGCGCCCGCCAGTACCCGGCGTGGAACAGCTCCTTGCCGGTCGTCTTCGGCGCGGGCAGCGCGTAGTACGGCTCCGTCAGCAGCTCCTCGAGCAGCGATCCGTGCGGGCGGCCGCGCGCCGCCAGCGCCCCGTCCACGTCGTACGTCAGCCGGCCGCCGGTGAACTCCCGGACCGCCGCGTCCAGCAGCGCGCACCCCGGCCCGGTGTCGAAGGCCGTGCCGTCGGGCGCGGTGAGGTTGGCGATCCCGCCGAGGTTCAGCGCCACCGGCGTCCCGGGCCGCCCGCGCAGCCACAGCAGGTCGACCAGGCTCACCAGCGGAGCGCCCTGGCCCCCGGCCGCCACGTCCCGCGACCGCAGGTCCGAGACGACCGGCAGCCCCGTCGCCTCCGCGATCCACGCCGGCTGCCCGAGCTGGAGCGTGCCGTGCACCCGGCCGCCGTCCACCCAGTGGTAGACCGTCTGCCCGTGCGAGGCCACCAACTCGGCACGCCCGCCGCACAGTTCACGGTCGGCCCGGACCGCGGCCGCCGCGAACGCCTGCCCGATCCGGGTGTCCAGCAGGCACACCCGCGCCAGCGGCACGGCGGCCGGCGGCAGCGCCCCCGCGAGCGCCTCCCGCAGCTCCTCGTCGTACGGAGTGCTCACCATCCCCAGCGGCTTCAGCAGCAGCGTCCCGTCCACCAGCCGCAGCTCGGCCGCCGCCGCGTCCACCGCGTCGTACGACGTCCCGGACATCAGACCGATCACCAGCAATGTCTCAACCCGCCTTCGTCTTCGGCTTCGGCGACCCGACCAACGCGAGGACGCTGACCGCGCACGTCGCCGCCGCGTAGTAGCCGGGAACGTCGAGATCCCCGGTGCGCCGCACCGCCTCCGTGATGATGAGGCCCGCACAGCCCGAGAACACGGCATTGGACAGGGCGTAGGCGAGTCCGAGGCCCGTGCAGCGGGCCCGCGCCGGGAACATCTCGGCCAGCAGCGCGGGCCCCGGCCCGGCCATCAGCCCCCACCACCGCGCCCGCACCGCACAGGGCCGCGCCCTTCACGGCGGCCGGGGTTCCCGGGTCCCGGAGGAGGTGCAGCAGCGGCAGCGCCAGCAGCACCACGAGCCCGGCGCCCGCCAGCATCACCGGCCGCCGCCCCACCCGGTCGCTGAGCAGCCCCGCCGGCAGGATCGCCGCCGCGAACCCCAGGTTCGCCACCACGGTCGCCAGCAGCGCCTGCCGGAAGCCAGGGTGCAGCGCGGCCTGGAGGTACGACGGCAGCACCACCAGGAAGGTGTACCCGGCCGCCGACCAGCCCATCACCCGGGCGACGGCCAGTACGATCGCTCGCACCGGCACCCGCACGGCGTGCCCGGCGTCCGGGGCCGGCTCCCGGAACTCCGGTGTCTCGTCAAGACCGATCCGCAGCCACAACGCGAGCGCACCCAGCGGCAACGCCAGCAGGAACGGCAACCGCCACCCCCAGGAACCGAACTGATCGGCCGTCAGCAGCACGGACAGCCCCACCGCCGCCCCCGCTCCGCCCAGCAGCCCCAAGGCCACGGTGAACGACTGCCACGCCCCGTACAGCCCACGCCGCCCCGGTGGCGCGAACTCGGTCAGCATCGCCACCGCGCCCCCGAACTCCCCGCCCGCCGACAGCCCCTGAACCACCCTCAGGAACGTCGGCAACCACGGCGCGACCGCACCGGCCTGCGCATACGTCGGCAGCACGCCGATCAGCGCCGTCGCCCCCGTCATCAGCGCGGTCGCCAGGACAGGCATCGGTCCCTGACACTCCGTGCTAGATTGGTGGCGCCCTGTTAGGGGCGTCGTGGCAGGGCCTGCCTGAGGGACGACACAGCATCAGTGGTCGAGCGTCCGTGAACCTCAACCCAACCGGGTTGGAATCCTCCCGTGTCAGCGGGGGGAGGAGGCCAATCGATGAAATTGCCGACCGAGCCCGCCAGCAGAGCCCTGCAACCACGATCCGTATCGATCGGCAGGAACCTGTTGGCGGGCTCGGTCACGTTCATGTGCTGTTGATGGTTCCGACGTCCAGGAACGCTGGTCGCGAGGCTTCCGCGTCGCCCTGCCGCACCCGCTCTCACCCGTCACGGCAACTGCTGCCCGGACCCGCCTCCGGACAGCCAACAGGACGGCTACGCTCGTGGTCTGCACGTCGTTCGGGCGACTTGGGGAGGTAGCAGGATGACGGAGGAGCAGCCCCCGGGAGGCGCCTCGGCTTCCCTCTGGGAGCGCGAGGAGGAGATCGCCGCCGTCGACGAGGCGCTCGACGTCCTGTGCGCCGACCGTTCCACCTCCGGGAACCTGCTGGTGATCCGCGGCGAGGCCGGGCTCGGCAAGACCGCGCTGCTGGCCGAGACCCGCCGCATCGCCGAACGCCGGGGCTGCACCGTCTGGTCCACCCGCGGCGTGGAGACCCTGCGCAGCGTCCCCTTCCACGTGGTACGGCAGCTGTTACAGCCCGCCCTGGTCTCCCTGCTGCCCGAGGAGGCCCGGGAGTACCTCGGCGACTGGTACGAGATCGCCGGCCCCGCCCTCGGCATCACCGACCCCGGAGACCGCCGGGCCGACCCGCAGGGCGTCTGCGACGGCCTGGTCGCCGCCGTCCGCCGGCTCGCCAAACGCGACTGGCCGCTGGTCCTGCTGATCGACGACGCGCACTGGGCCGACCAGGAGACGCTGGCCTGGCTCGCCGCCTTCGTCGAGCGCCTCGACGACCTGTCCGTCCTGGTCCTGGTGGCCCGCCGCCCCGGCGAGGTCAACGGCGACAGCGCCCGCTACCTCGACGCCGTGGCCGCCGCGGCCGGCCGGCCCGTCCGCACCATCAGCGCCCTCACCCCGGACGCCACCGCCGGCCTCACCCGCGCCACCCTCGGCGAGCACGCCGACTCCCCGTTCTGCCGCGAGGTCTGGGCCGTCACCGGCGGCAACCCCTACGAGACCGTCGAACTCCTCGCCAAGGTCCAGGACAGCGAGGTCGAACCCGTCGAGGCCCGGGCCGGCGAACTGCGCGCCCTCAACCGGTCGGCCAGGGGCGGCGGCCTCGTCACCCGCCTCGAAGGCCTCGGCGTCGACGCCACCCGGTTCGCCTGGGCCGCCGCCATCCTCGGCACCGGCATCTCCGTCGGTCTCGTCGCCCAGCTCGCCAGCATGGCCGTGGACGACGCCGAGCGCTGCGCCGAACTCCTGCGCACCGCCCGTATCCTCACCGCGCCCGACCCGGCCGGCTCCCGGCCCCACACCGGCGACCTGGAGTTCGTCCACCCGCTGATCGCCACCGCCGTCTACAACTCCATCCCGGCCGCGATGTGCACCGCCATGCACGGCATCGCCGCCCAGATCGTCCTGGACGACGGCCGGGGCATCGCCGAGGCGTCCCGCCATCTGCTGAAGGTGCACCCGGACGACGACGAGGAACTCGTCGAACAGCTGCGGGACGCGGCCAAGGAGCACCTCGCCGTCGGCGCCCCGGACGCGGCCCGCCGCTGCCTCGAACGCGCCCTGCGCGAACCGCCCCTCCCCGACGTCCACGCGCGCGTGCTCTACGAACTGGGCTGCGCGACCCTGCTCACCAAGCCCGCCGTCACCATCGGCCATCTGCAGAGCGCTCTCGGCATGCCCGGTCTCTCCGGTCCCGAACGCGTCGACGCCGTCTTCCGGCTCTCCCAGGCCCTCCTCCACAACGACCAGCTGGAGGAGGCCGTCCGCACGGTCGAGGCGGAGGCCGCCCGGCACGAGGAAGGACCCGCGAAACTCCGGCTCCAGGCCGTCCAGTTCATGTGGGAGGGCATCGCCGGCGAGGCCGTCTCCCCACGGCGCTCCGAACGGCTCGCCGGCCTCGCCGCCACCTGCACCGGCCGCGACAACTCCGAGCGCGCCCTGCTGATGCTGCGCGGCTTCGACCTGCTGATCCAGGGCGAGAGCGCCGAGGAGGTCGTCGAGCTGTGCGACCGCGCCCTCGTCAACGGCCGGCTCGCGCCCGGCCTCGGCTGGACCGACACCGAGTGGGGCATCGAACTCCTGCTGATGCTCGCCAACTCCTACGTCTACACCGACCGCCTCGACCGCGCGGAGAGCCTGTACAACGAGGCACTGCGCGCCTACGAGTCGTCCGGCTGGAGCGGCGGCCACCTCGCCCTCGCCCATGCCTACGTCGGCCTCGGCCACCGGCGACGCGGCCGGCTCCGGGACGCGGAGACCTCGCTGCGGGAGTCCCTGCGGATCGCCGAGCGGGTCGGCCGCCGACTGCCCCTGTACTGGACCGCCACCTGCAACCTCATCGACACGCTGCTCGCCCGCGGCCATGTCCAGCAGGCCTGGGAGACCGCCGAACAGTACGGCTTCGCACCGCCGTACCCCTCCACGATCGTCATGCCCGACCCGCGCTCGGTACGCGGCCGGCTGCTGCTCGCCGTCGGGCGCACGGACGAGGCCGTGAACGAACTGGAGGCGGCGGAGAAGGCGGCCGCCGCGCGCGGCCACTTCAACCCCGTGGTCGTGCCCTGGGCGCTCGACCTCGCCCGGGCCCTCGCGGGCGAGGACCCGGCGCGGGCGGCCCAGCTGGCGGCCGATGCGCGGCGGCAGGCCGAGCGGTTCGGCACGGACACGGCGATCGGCGAGGCGTTGCGGTGCGCTGCCGCGCTGGAGACCGGGCAGCGGCAGGTGCGGCTGGCCTCGCAGGCGGTGGCGTATCTGGAGGCCTCGCCCTGCCAGTACGAGCACGCGGCGGCTCGGGTGGAGTACGGGATCGCCGCGCGGTCGGTGGCCGAGTTGAACAGGGGGCTGGCGTTGGCTCGGTCCTGTGGGGCGGACGGGTTGGTTGCTCAGGCTCGGGAGGTGCTGGATACGGGTCGGGGGTTGCGCTGACGGGTGCGTTGCGGGGTGCGGGTGCGTGGGGGCTTGTCGCGCAGTTCCTCGCCCAGCCTTCGGCCGGGGGTACCCCCAGCGCCCCTGAAAAGAAGGGGCGCTACAGCGCTAGAAGTTGATCAGTCACCGCTGACAGGCGTTTCTGCACTTCTCGGTCGTAGGTCGCGTCGTGGGCCCTGGCCGGACGCGTGCCGTCGAAGTAACCGCCCGTGCCCAGGTCCTGTGTCGCCAGGGCCAGTACCCCTGGCGCGCCGTCCGCCACCGTGCTCCATGGCGCCACTCCGCCCTCCCGCACCATCGCCGTGTCCATGAAGGTCGCCGGGTGCAGGACGTTCACCGCGACGCCCGAGCCCGCCAACTCCTCCGCCAAAGCGAAGGTGTGGGCCGCCAGGGCGAACTTGGCCCTGCAGTACGCCGCGAAGCCCTGGTAGCCGCGGGTGAATTCGGGGTCGTCGAAGTCCAGGGGCTCCTGGCCGGCCGAGCCGACGTTCACGATCCGGGCCGGGGTGTTCGCGCGCAGTACGGGGACAAGGGCTCGGGTGAGGGCCACCGGGGCCAGGAAGTTGACGGCCAGGCGCAGCTCGTGGCCGTCCGTGCTCAGTTCGCGGCCCGAGCCGGGGGCACCGGCGCCGACGCCCGCGTTGTTGATCAGTACGTCCAGGTCGGGATGCGCCTCGGCGACCCGTGCGCCCAGCTCGCGGACCTGCGCCAGCGAGGCCAGGTCCGCGACGAACGCCTCGGCGTCGCCCTCGGTGCGCAGCTCCTCCACCAGCCGCTCGGTACGGCCGGGGTCGCGGCCGTGCGCGAGGACGACATGTCCCGAGCGGACCAGTTCGAAGGCGACGTAGCGGCCGAGCCCGGAGGTGGCACCCGTGATCAGGATGGTCGACATGCCCCCACCGTAGGCACAGCACCCCCTCCTGTGCCTGTCCCCGGCAGGGTCACCCTTCTTCCTCCGCCAGCACCCGCTGGGCCGTCGCGAACGCCGAGTTCGCCGCCGGAACCCCGCAGTACACGGCCGTCTGCAGCAGCACCGCGCCGATCTCCTCCGGCGTGAGCCCGTTGCGCCGGGCCGCCCGCACATGCATGGCCAGCTCGTCGTAGTGGCCGTGGGCGACCAGCGCGGTGAGGGTGATCATGCTGCGTTCGCGGCGGGAGAGCGTGGGGTCGGTCCAGATCTCGCCCCACGCGTAGCGCGAGATGAAGTCCTGGAAGCGGGCCGTGAACGGAGTCTGCCGGGCCTGGGCACGGTCCACGTGCGCGTCGCCGAGCACCTCACGGCGGACCGCCATCCCGCGCCGGGCGCCCCCGTCGAGGTGGGCACGGAGCGCGGTCAGGACGGCCTCGGGGCACTGTGCGGGCGCCAGGTGCGCGGCACCCGGAAGCTCGACCAGCGTGGCCGACGGCACCGCGTCCGCGATCTCCCGCAGGTGCGGCGGCGGGGTCGCTGGATCCTGCCGGCCGGCGATCAGCAGGGTGCGGACGGCGATCTCGCCGAGCCGGTCCCGCAGGTCGAAGGCGGCGAGTGCGTCGCAGCAGGCGGCGTACGCCTCCGGGTCGGCCGTCCGCTGGTCCTCGACCAGCCGCGGCACGGTGAAACCGGGCGTGAACCAGCGGCTGGGGGCGTTCTCCGCGAGCCACTCCACACCTTCCCGGCGCACCCGCCCGGCCCGCTCCTCCCACGGCCCGGATCCGCCGAAGTGGGCCGAGGAGCAGATCACCGCAAGGTTCTCCAGCCGGTCCGGGTGGTGGACCGCCAGATGCAGCCCGACGGCACCGCCCAGCGACACCCCCGCGTACGCGAACCGCCCGATGCCGAGCGAGTCGGCGAGCGTGAGCACCAGGCCGGCGAGGTCACCCACGGTCGCCCCCGCCTTGATCAGGTCGGGCGCCGAACCGCCGTGGCCCGGCAGGTTCCAGCGCACCACCCGGTGGGCGGTGGACAGTTCGGGCGCCACGGCGTCCCACAGGGCGTACGAGGTGCCGAGCGAGGGCCCGAGGAGCAGCGGGGGAGCCGAAGCGGGGCCCTCGACGCGGTGGTTGAGGAGGTTCTCGGTCAACGTCGCTCCAGAGCACGGTCGGTGAGCACACCGGCGGACCCGGTGTAGCGGGCGGGATCGGTCAGGTCGTCGAGGTCGACATCCTTCAAGTCGGGCTCCTCGGCGAGGAGTTCGCGCAGCGTCCGGTGCTCGGTGTGGGTGCGCCGGGCCAGCTCGGTAAGCAGCTCCTTGGCACGGGCCCGGCCGAGCACGGGGGCCAGCCCGGCGGAGAGCCGCTCCGAGACGATCAGCCCGTTGGTGAGGCCGAGGTTCCGGCGCATCGCCTCCGGGTGCACCCGCAGCCCCTCCGCCAGCTCCGCCGCGTCCCGGGCCGCGCCCCCGACGGTCCGCAGCAGATCCCGCAACGGTTCCCACTCGGCGTGCCAGGCGCCGGCCGGCCGCTCGTCCTCCGCGGCCATCGAGCCGTACAGGACGGCCGCGAGCTGCGGGGCCCGCCGGGAGGCCGCCGCGATCAGCGTGGCGCGCACCGGATTGGCCTTGTGCGGCATCGCCGAGGAACCGCCCCCGCTGCCCTCGGAGACCTCACCGATCTCGGTACGGGACAGGGTCAGCACGTCCGCGGCGACCTTCCCCAGCGCCCCGGCCGTGAACGCGAGGCACCCGGCCAGGTCGGCGATGGGCGTGCGCAGGGTGTGCCAGGGCAACAGGGGTGTGGAGAGGGCGAGTTCACGGGCGTACGCCGCCGGCAGCTTCTCGGCGTGCTCCGCGCCGTACGCCCCGAAGGCGGCCAGCGTGCCTGCCGCGCCGCCCAGTTGGGCGGGCAGCGACTCCCGGACCAGGGTCACGCGGTCCCGGGCGTCGAGGACCAGCGAGCGCCAGCCGGCCGCCTTCAGCCCGAACGTCGTCGGTACGGCGTGCTGGGTGAGCGTGCGGCCCGGCATCGGCGTGTCGCGGTGCTCGGCGGCCGACCGGGCCAAGGCCTGCGTGGTGCGGTCGAGGTCGGCGAGCACGAGGTCCAGAGTGCGGGCGGCGACCAGCATCGTCGCCGTGTCCATGATGTCCTGGCTGGTCGCACCCCGGTGCACGTACGGCCCGTACTCCGCGCCCACCGCCTTCGTCAGGTCGGCGACGAGCGGGATGACCGGGTTGCCCCCGCGGCGGGCGCGTTCCGCGAGGGCGCCGACGTCGTAGCGCCCGGGGCCGGCCGCCTCGGTCACGGCCGTCGCGGCCTCGGCCGGGACCTGCCCCAGGGCGGCCTGGGCGCGGGTGAGGGCCGCCTCCGTGTCGAGCAGCGCCCGCAGGAAGGCGCCGTCGCCCGTCGCGACCGCGGCGGCCGAACCGGACCACCCGGGACCGAGCAGCCCGGCGTCACCGCCGCCGTACTCCGCTGAATTCACTGGAACTCCAGGAAGACCGTCTCGCCCTCGCCCTGAAGGCGGATGTCGAAACGGTAGGTCCCCCGGCGCTCGTCAGCGGCGAGCAGCGTGTCGCGTCGCTCGCCCACCCGGGTGAGCAGCGGGTCGGCGGCGAGCGCCGCGTCGTCGTCGGGCAGGTAGATGCGGGTGTACAGGTGCACCAGCAGCCCGCGCGCGAACACGCACACGCTGAGATAGGGCGCGCTGCCGCCGCGGGCGCCGGGCCGCAGCGTCCGTGCGTACCAGTGGCCGTTGGTGTCCGTCTGGATCCGGCCCCAGCCGGTGAACTCCACGCCGTTGCGGCCGAGGTAGTCGCCGGTCGCCGGGTCGCGGCGGATCGAACCGTCGGTCGTGGACACGTTCCCGTCCGGGTCGGCGCCCCACACCTCCAGGAGCGCGTCGGGCAGCGGGTTGCCCGCACCGTCGAAGACGTACCCGTGGACCGTGATCGTGTCCGGGTGCCCGAGGGGCGCGATGTCCTCACCGCCGCGGAACGGCAGCGCGTAACCGTAGAACGGGCCGACCGTGTGCGACGGGGTGGGCAGCACGTTCTCCGGGCTGCTCGTGTCGATCTTCGTCATGGCAGGTCAGCGTCCTTCTTCGATCCAGGTGGCGTTCGGGCCGTCCAGCACGATGTCCCAGTGGTAGCCCATCGAGAACTCCGGCACGGACAGGCTGTGGTCGTAGCTCGCGACCAGGCGCTGGCGGGCCGCGTCGTCCGTCACCGACTGGATGATCGGGTCGTACGGGAACAGCGGGTCGCTCGGGAAGTACATCTGCGTCACCAGCCGCTGCGTGAACGCCGTACCGAACATCGAGAAGTGGATGTGGGCCGGGCGCCACGCGTTGAGGTGGTTGCGCCAGGGGTAGGGGCCCGGCTGGATGGTGGTGAAGTGGTAGCCGCCGTCGGCGTCGGTGATCGTACGGCCGACGCCCGTGAAGTTCGGGTCCAGCGGGGCGTCGTGCTGCTCGCGCTGGTGGGCGTAACGGCCCGCCGAGTTGGCCTGCCAGATCTCGATCAGCTGGCCCCGGACGGGGCGGCCGTCCCGGTCCAGGAGCCGCCCGCAGACGGTGATCCGCTCACCGACGGGCTCACCGCTGTGCTGCCGGGTCAGGTCATTGTCTATCCCGGTGATGTCCCGCTCCCCGAACGCGGGGGAGTGCAGCTCCACCAGCTCCGGGTCCTTGGCCGTGTCGATGGCGACCAGGGGTTGCTTCGGATGCCGCAGAACGGACGACCGGTAGGGGGCGTAGTCCCGGCGGGGGTGATGCTCGACGGGGGCTCCTCCGGCGACGCCCTTCTCGTAGGCGGCGTGCTCGGCGGCGATTTCGAGGTCGATGTCGGCCTGGGTGAGTGTCATGAGAAGTCCTAGGTGGTGAGCGCCCCTTCAGGGGCGCTGGGGGAGGAACTGCGCGACCGGCCACAACGCAACCCGCAGGTGCGCACGGTCCGTCTACCGCTCAAGAACGAGCGCGAGCCCTTGCCCGACGCCGATGCAAAGGCTGGCGACACCGGTACCGCTGCCACGCCGCGCCAGCTGATGCGCCACGGTTCCTGCGAGCCGCGCCCCCGAGGCACCGAGCGGATGCCCCAACGCGATCGCCCCGCCCTGCGGATTGAGGATCGCCGGATCGAACTCGGGCCACTCGGCGACACACCCCAGCACCTGCGCCGCGAAGGCCTCGTTCAGCTCGAGAACCGACAGGTCGTCGAACCCCTTGCCGGCCTTGCCCAGCGCACGCGTCACCGCCTCGACGGGAGCGAGACCGAAGTAGTCCGGGTCGATCCCGGACACCCCGGTCGCGCTGACCCGCGCCAACGGCTCCCGCCCGAGCGAACGCAGCCCCTCCTCGTCGGTCAGCAGCAACGCCGCCGCACCGTCGTTCAGCGGCGACGCGTTGCCCGCGGTCACGGTGCCGCCCTCCGTACGGAAGGACGGCTTGAGCTTGGCCATCGCGGCCAGGGAGGCGTCCGGCCGTACGCACTCGTCCGCGCCGTAGACCACCGGCTCGCCCTTGCGCTGCGGGACGGCGACCGGCGCCAGCTCGCCGTCGAACAAGCCCTGTTCCTGCGCGGCGGCCGCCTTCTGGTGGGAGGCGAGGGCGAACTCGTCCTGCTGCTCCCGGCTGATCTTGTGCTTGTCGGCGATGCGTTCGGCCGACTCGCCCAGCGGGATGGTCCACTGCGGGTCCATCCTGGGGTTGACCATCCGCCAGCCGAGCGTGGTCGAGTACAGCTCGGCGTGTCCGGCGGGGAAGGGCCGGTCGTTCTTGGGCAGGACGTACGGTGCCCGGGTCATGGACTCGACGCCACCGGCCACGGCGATGGAGGCGTCGCCCACCGCGATCGCGCGGGCGGCCTGGATGACGGCTTCCAGGCCGGAGGCGCACAGCCGGTTGACGGTGACGCCCGGCACGGACGTGGGCAGGCCGGCGAGGAGGGCGGCCATCCGGCCGACGTTGCGGTTCTCCTCGCCTGCGCCGTTGGCGTTGCCGAAGTAGACGTCCTCGATCCGGGCCGGGTCCAGGGCGGGGGTGCGGGCGAGGAGCTCGCGGACGGCGTGGGCGGCCAGGTCGTCCGGACGCACGCCCGCCAGGCCGCCGTTGTAGCGGCCGATCGGCGTGCGGACGGCATCGACGATGTACACCGTGTTCACAGCAGACCCTCCGGGACGGTGAGCTTCGCGTCGGTCTTGGCGATGATCTCCTCGACGCCGACCCCGGGAGCGGTCTCGACGAGGACGAGTCCGTCACCGGTGACGTCCAGGACGCCCAGGTCGGTGATGATCCGGTCCACGCACGCCTTGCCGGTCAGGGGCAGCGCGCACTCGGTGAGGATCTTCGCCGAGCCGTCCTTCGCGGTGTGCGTCATCACCACGATCACCCGGCGGGCACCGTGGACCAGGTCCATCGCCCCGCCGATCCCGGTGACGAGCTTCCCCGGGATCGCCCAGTTGGCCAGGTCCCCGCCCGCGGAGACCTGCATCGCACCCAGCACGGCGACGTCGATGTGGCCGCCGCGGATCATCGAGAAGGACAGCGCCGAGTCGAAGAACGAGGCACCGGGCAGGACCGTGACGGTCTCCTTCCCGGCGTTGATCAGGTCCGGGTCGACGGCGTCCTCGGCCGGGTAGGGGCCGGTCCCGAGGATGCCGTTCTCCGACTCCAGGACCACCTCCACCCCCGGGGGCAGGTAGTTCGGGATCAGCGTCGGCAGCCCGATCCCCAGGTTCACGTACTGCCCGTCTTCCAGTTCACGGGCCGCCCGCGCGGCCATCTCCTGGCGCGTCCAGGCCATCAGCTGCTCACCGTCCGCTGCTCGATCTTCTTGTCCGCCGCCTGCTCGGGGGTGAGGGCCACCACCCGCTGCACGAAGATGCCCGGCAGATGCACCGCGTCCGGGTCGATCTCGCCGGGTTCCACCAGCTCCTCCACCTCGGCGATCGTGACCTTGCCGGCCATCGCCGCGAGCGGGTTGAAGTTGCGGGTGGACTTGTTGAAGACCAGGTTCCCGTGCCGGTCGCCCTTCGCCGCCCGGACCAGGGCGAAGTCGGTACGGATGCCCCGCTCCAGGACGTACTCGGTGCCGTCGAACTCGCGCACCTCCTTCGCGGGCGACGCCAGGGCGACCCCACCGGAGCCGTCGTAACGCCACGGCAGCCCGCCGTCCGCCACCTGCGTGCCCACCCCCGCCGGGGTGTAGAACGCCGGGATCCCGGCACCGCCCGCCCGCAGCCGCTCGGCCAGGGTGCCCTGCGGGATCAGCTCCAGCTCCAGCTCACCCGCCAGATACTGGCGCGCGAACTCCTTGTTCCCCCCGATGTAGGAACCGGTCACCCGGGTGATCCGCCCGGCGGCGAGCAGGACGGCAAGACCCGTCTCCATCGCCCCGCAGTTGTTCGAGACCACCGCCAGGCCACCCACCCCCCGCTGGTACAACGCCTCGATCAACACGCTCGGGACACCGCTCAGCCCGAACCCGCCCACCGCCAGCGACGCGCCCTCCGGCACATCGGCCACCGCCTCCGCGGCGGTGGCGACCACCTTGTCCATCCGTGCAGCCTCATCTCTCAGGCGAATTAATCAGGGCACTGAGTATTTCAGCGAGATGTCTGCCACGCTGCCACTGGCGTCCGCACCAGTCAAGACCTCGGCTGATGGCAGTCGGGTGTACAGACAGGACGGATGACCGCGGGTATCGTTCAGTGCACCAACCAATTCGGACCACGGGAGCGCATATGGCCGCGGTGGACCTCACCACCCACCCCGGGCACCTGGCCCGGCGACTTCAACAGGCCCACTACCTGCTGTGGAACACGATGGTCTCGGAAGAGATCACCTCGCCGCAGTTCGCCGTACTGAACGCGCTCGTCGCCGAGCCGGGACTGGACCAGCGGACCGTGGGGGAGCGGGTGGGCCTGGACCGGTCGACCATCGCCGAGGTCATCAGCCGGCTGGGCCGGCGCGGGCTCCTCGACAAGGTGCGCGACGCGCAGGACGGCCGCCGCTTCCTGCTGCGCCTCACCGACGACGGCCGGCGCACCCACCGCAAGCTCAGCGTGCGCACCGCCCGGATGAACCAGGTCTTCCTGGCCCCGCTCTCGGCCGAGGAACAGACGCAGTTCTTCGATCTGATCCGCCGGGTCTCGGACGCGGCGGAGAGCCTGCGCAATCCCACGGAGCCGCTCGTCTCCAGGCCCTAGGCCTTCACCAGCACCACCCACACCGGTCCGTCGGCGAAGTTCACCGGAGCGCCGTCGGCCCCCGTGAACGTCGTGCCGTCCGTGGCCGCAGGCCGGGACCAGGTGGCCTTGAACGATCGTCCGTCCCGCAGCACGTCGGCCTTTCCCGACCCGACCGTCTCCGTGTACGGCGTGTAGTTGCCGAGCACATCGTGATACCGGGACGTGGTCACCTTGACGTACTGCACCACGACCGTCGGGGCCGCCAGCCGCTTCCTCGCCGTCGTCCGGGCCGGTGTGCCGTCCATCGACACCAGCCAGCGGTTCCGGTCGCCGGACCAGGTGAAGGTGAAGCGGGCCGCCGGGTACCGCACGGTGCGTGCGGCGGTGACCGTGCCGCCGGCCGGGGCCGGCCCGTAGCGGAAGCCGGTGGTGAGCGCCGCCCTGCCGGGCGCCCCGTCCGGCATCACCTCGGCCGGACGGAGGTACAGGTTGTGCGGGGCCGGTCTGCCGCTGCCCCGGAAGTAGGCGCCGGACGCCTCCGCGGGCGACTCCGGCCGCAGGGGTGCCCGGCCGATCAGGGGGAGCAGCTTCTTCTGGGCGCCGGAGAAGGCGAGCGTCGGCCGGTCGAACTGGCGCAGCAGTTCCAGGTCGGACTCGCGGGCGCTGCGGACCGGGCCGACGACCGCGGGGAGCTCGGTGGCGTACACCGCCATGAGCCGGCTGAGCCCGCCCTCCACCTGCTCGGCGTACACCACGTCCGCCGAGTCCAGCCCGGTCTGCGGGCGGGCCGCGGCCACGTTGTCGATCTTCACGGCCAGGACGGATCCGGTGGCCTGCTGTCCGCTCGGTGCGGGGGTGCCCACGCCCGGCGTCGCGGTGGCCTGTGGTGCGCGGCCGTTGTCCGCCGGGCCGTGCCGGGTGCAGCCCGCCGTGAGGGAAGCCGCCGTCGCGACCGCCGCCAGTGCTGCCGTCAGTACGGTCCGGCGTGTCGGTGCCTCGTGTCGCATGTCCACCGCGGCCCCCCCCGCGTTCGTCCCACCCCGTTCACGCTCTCGCTTGATTGTGTGCTCAACAGGTCATCGGTGGCCATACCCGGTCGAACCAGATCGGGACCGGTCAGGACCCCAGGATCTCCGTGAGGTCGTAGCGCACCGGCTCCTCCAGCTGCGCGTAGGTGCAGCTCTCCGGCGTGCGGTCCGGGCGCCAGCGGCGGAACCGGGCCGTGTGCCGGAAGCGGGCCCCGTTCTCCATGTGGTCGTACGCCACCTCGGCCACCCGCTCCGGCCGCACCGGCACCCAGGACAGGTCCTTCTTGCCCGACCAGCGGCTCGGCGCGCCGGGCAGCCGGGCCGACTCGTGGGCGGCCTCCTCCGCCCAGGCCGCCCACGGGTGCCCGGAGACGTCCTCCATGCGCAGCGGCTCCAGCTCCTCGACCAGCTCGGCCCGCCGTTTCATCGGGAACGCGGCCGACACGCCCACGTGCTGGAGGGCGCCCCGGTCGTCGTACAGGCCCAGCAGCAGCGAACCCACCACGGGGCCGCTCTTGTGGAAGCGGTAACCGGCCACCACGACGTCGGCCGTCCGCTCGTGCTTGACCTTGAACATGGCACGCTCGTCCTGCCGGTAGCGCAGGGTGAGCGGCTTGGCGACGACCCCGTCGAGGCCGGCCCCCTCGTACTGCTCGAACCACTGCCGGGCCACCTCGACATCGGTCGTGGCAGGCGCCAGATGCACCGGAGGCGTCACGTCGGCCAGGGCTCCGGTGAGCAGGGCGCGGCGGTCGGTGAGCGGGACGTCGAGGAGGGACTCGTCGTCCAGCGCCAGCAGGTCGAAGGCGACGAAGGAGGCGGGCGTCCGCTCCGCCAGCGTGCGCACCCTTGAGTCCGCCGGATGGATCCGCTCGGTCAGCGCGTCGAAGTCCAGCCGGCCCTCCCGCGCGATCACGATCTCCCCGTCCAGCACGCACCGCTCGGGCACCCGCTCCTTCAGCGCCGCCACCAGCTCGGGGAAGTACCTGGTCAACGGCTTCCCGGTACGACTGCCCAACTCCACCTCGGCACCGTCCCGGAACACGATCGCGCGGAAGCCGTCCCACTTCGCCTCGTACTGCATGTCCGGCGGGATCGTCGCCACCGACTTGGCGAGCATCGGCTTCACGGGTGGCATCACCGGCAGATCCATGCCACGACTCTACGAGCGCTCCCCGGCGTCCGCTCGTCACACGGCACGCTTCGGTACGGACCCGGCGACCGTGTCGAGCCGATATGCGGGGTGGGGGTGGTGCGCCTACCGTGGCCGCATGGGCGATGCGGTGCAACTGGAGGTGGCCGGCCGGACCGTACGGCTGTCCAGCCCGGACAAGGTGTTCTTCCCGGAGCGCGGTTTCACCAAGCTCGACGTCGCCCGCTACTACGCGGCCGTCGCCCCCGGCATCCTGCGCGCCCTGCGCGACCGCCCCACCACCCTCCAGCGCTATCCCGACGGTGTGACCGGCGAGTGGTTCTACCAGAAGCGCGCTCCCAAGGGCATGCCCGACTGGATCCCCACCGCCCACATCACCTTCCCCAGCGGCCGCACCGCCGACGAGATGTGCCCCACGGAGGAGGCCGCCGTGGTGTGGGCCGCGCAGTACGGCACGCTCACCTTCCACCCCTGGCCGGTGCGGCGCGGTGACGTCGACCGTCCCGACGAACTCCGTATCGACCTCGACCCGCAGCCCGGCACCGACTTCGCCGACGCGGTCCGCGCGGCTCACGAACTGCGCGCCGTCCTGGACGAGTTCGGCGGACTGCGGGGCTGGCCCAAGACCTCCGGCGGCCGCGGGCTGCACGTCTTCGTGCCCATCGAACCCCGCTGGACCTTCACCCAGGTCCGGCGCGCGGCGATCGCCGTGGGCCGCGAGCTGGAACGCCGGATGCCGGACCGGGTGACCATCAAGTGGTGGAAGGAGGAGCGCGGCGAGCGTATTTTCGTCGACTACAACCAGACGGCCCGCGACCGCACCATCGCCTCCGCCTACTCCCTGCGGCCCCGCCCGAACGCCCCCGTCTCCGCGCCGCTGCGCTGGGAGGAGGTCGACCAGGTGCAGCCCGCGGACTTCGACCTGGTCACGATGCCGGTCCGGTTCGCCGAAGTCGGCGACGTGCACGCCGACATGGACGACCACGCCTACTCCCTCGACGCCCTCCTGGAACTCGCCCGCCGCGACGAGGACGAGCACGGCCTCGGCGACCTGCCCTATCCGCCGGAGTACCCGAAGATGCCGGGCGAGCCCAAGCGCGTCCAGCCGAGCCGGGCACGGCCCGAACAGCACTCCTGACGGCGGGAGTCGGGACGCCCTCGCCGGTGACCGCCGGTCGGTGGCCGGCGGTCGGTCTGCGGTCTGCGGTCGGGACTATGCTGATCGCCAGCCGCCGAGGAGGAGGGCCGAGGTGTCCGAGGCAGTGTCGCGCCCCACGCTGGAGGCCGTGGCCGCGCGGGCCGGAGTGTCCCGGGCCACCGTGTCACGGGTCGTCAACGGCGGGGACGGCGTGCGCGAGCCCCTCGTCGAACGGGTGCGGCGGGCGGTCGAGGAACTCGGCTACGTCCCCAACCAGGCGGCCCGCAGCCTCGTCACCAAACGGCACGACGCCGTCGCCGTCGTCATCGCCGAACCGGAGACCCGGATCTTCACCGACCCCTTCTTCGCCCTCCAGCTGCGCGGCATCAGCAAGGAACTGACCGCCCACGACAACCAGCTCGTCCTGCTGCTCACCGAGGGTCGGGACGACCACGCCCGGGTGGCCCGCTATCTGGCCGGCGGCCATGTCGACGGCGCACTGGTCTTCTCCCTCCACCTCGACGACCCGCTGCCCGGTCTGATCGAGGGCGCCGGCGTCCCCACCGTGTTCGGCGGCCGGCCCGGCTGGAGCGACGGCACGAACACCGCCGTGTACGTCGACTGCGACAACCGGGGCGGCGCCGAGGACGCGGTACGCCATCTCGTCGGCCTCGGCCGGAGCCGGATCGCGCACATCACCGGACCGCTGGACCAGACGTCGGCGGCCGACCGTCTCCAGGGATACCGGGACGTCATGGGGGAGACCGATCCACGGCTGGTCGTCGCCAGCGACTTCACCCCCTCCGGCGGCGAGCGGGCCATGAGCCGACTCCTCGACCACTGCCCCGACGTGGACGCCGTGTTCGCCGCCAACGACCTCACCGCCCTCGGTGCCCTGCGCGTCCTGCGTGAGCGTGGCCGCAGGGTGCCCGAGGACGTCGCCGTGATCGGCTTCGACGACGTGCTGCCCGTCGCCGAACAGACCGAGCCGCCGCTGACGACGGTCCGTCAGGACATCGAGGAGATGGGCCGGTTGATGGCCCGCCTGCTGCTGGCCACGCTGACCGGCGACGAGTCGGCGAGCGGCGCGCCGTCCAGCGTCGTCCTGCCCACGACGCTGATACGGCGCGCGACCGCCTGACGGGTCCCGGCTCCCGCCTCAGCTCTCCTGCGGTTCGCCCTTGATCACCGCGAAGCGGGCGCCGTACGGGTCGGCCAGCTTGGCCATCCGGCCCACTCCCTCCAGCGTGGTCGCCGGCATCCGCACCCTGCCGCCCGTCTGCTGGGCCTTCTCCACCACCGCGTCCGGGTCCTCGACCTCGAAGTACGGCAGCCAGTACGCGCCGGCCTGCGCCTCGGCCGGGTCCTCGGCCAGCGGCACCATCCCGCCGAACATCGACGCGTCGTCACCGCCCGCCGGGTTGACACAGGTGTAGGTGCCGCCGGGGAAGGGCACGCCGGAGGTCTCCAGGCCGAGAACCTTGTGGTAGTAGGCCGCGGCGGCCGCGATGTCCGGGGTGTACAGCTCGACCCAGCACAGCGAGCCCGGATCGCCCGCCACGTCGACGCCCTTGGTGAGCGCCGGCTGCCAGATGCCGTAGGGAACGCCTGCCTGGTCGGCGAGGATCGCCAGGTGGCCCCGGCCCATCACGTCCATCGGCTGGGCGAGGACGCTGCCGTGCGCCTGCTCGGCCGCCTTCGCGGTGGCCTGCGCGTCCTCGCTCTGGAAGTACACCGTCCAGGAGGGCGGACCCTGCTCCGGGGTGGTCTGCATACCGCCGGCGACGGTCTTGCCGTCCAGCTGGAAGAAACCGTAACCGCCGGCGTCGGGACCCGCCGACCGGAACTGCCAGCCGAAGAGACCGTTGTAGAAGGAGACGGCGCCCTCGATCTCGGGCGTGCCGAGGTCGATCCAGTTGGGAGCGCCGTTGACGAAACGGGTGGTGAGCATCATCGCCCTCCTCGGAAGGGTCCTGTCCTCTGCTGCGCCGAGTCTTCCACCGCCCACTGACAATCGCTGCCCGACCACGCCCACCGCAGCCCGGTTACCGTGGGTCACCCGACGCAATCGCCGAGTTTCGGATCCGTTCCGCGCGCCGCCGTGCGCGGGCGTGGCGCGCAGGAGCAGGATCGAGGCTGAAGCGCTCTGTCGCCGGGACGTTGAGCGGGCGTTGAGCGAACGTTTTTCGTCGCCCGGCACGATCCTGGCCATGCACTTCGACACCATCACCCCGCCCCGCACGCCCGTCCCGGCCTGGCAGGCGCAGGCGTTGTGCGCGCAGACCGGGGCGGACTTCTTCTTTCCCGAGCCCGGCAGCTCGGTACGCGAGGCCAAGCGCATCTGCGGTATGTGCGAGATGCGCTCGGCCTGCCTGGAGTACGCGCTCGACAACGACGAACGCTTCGGCGTCTGGGGCGGCCTGTCCGAGAAGGAACGCCTGGAACTGCGCCGTGCCTCCCGCTGAACCCGCACCCGCCGGAAAAGGCGGTACGACCCCAGACCCCGGCCCGGCTACCCTCCGGGGACGCGGCCGGACGTAGCGCAGAGGGCGCACCGGGAGGTCCGGGCGCCCGTCCGGCGTGGTGTCACGCGCCGGCGCGCGCCGCCATCCGGGCCCTGCGCGCGGCCAGCTTCTCGTCGAACTTCGACGCCTCAGCGTTCAGCCCGCCCATGAACAGGCCGAGTTCCTCCTGCGCCTGCAGGCCCTCCGAGCCGAGACCGTCGATCTCCAGGACCTTCAGGTGGCGCAGCACCGGCTGGAGGACGTCGTCGTGGTGGATGCGCAGGTTGTAGACCTCGCCGATCGCCATCTGCGCGGCGGCCCGCTCGAAGCCGGGGATCCCGTGGCCGGGCATGCGGAAGTTGACCACGACGTCCCGCACCGCCTGCATGGTCAGGTCGGGGGCCAGTTCGAACGCGGCCTTCAGAAGGTTGCGGTAGAAGACCATGTGCAGGTTCTCGTCGGTCGCGATGCGGGACAGCATGCGGTCGCAGACCGGGTCGCCGGACTGGTGACCGGTGTTGCGGTGCGAGATCCGGGTCGCGAGCTCCTGGAACGCGACGTAGGCGACCGAGTGCAGCATCGAGTGCCGGTTGTCGGACTCGAAGCCCTCGCTCATGTGCGACATCCGGAACTGCTCCAGCTTGTCCGGGTCGACCGCGCGGGAGGCGAGCAGGTAGTCGCGCATCACGATGCCGTGCCGGCCCTCCTCGGCGGTCCAGCGGTGCACCCAGGTGCCCCAGGCGCCGTCGCGGCCGAACAGTGAGGCGATCTCGTGGTGGTAGCTGGGCAGGTTGTCCTCGGTGAGGAGGTTCACCACCAGGGCGATCCGGCCGATCTCGGTGACCTTGGACTGCTCCTTGCCCCAGGCCTCGCCGTCCTCGAAGAAACCGGGGAAGTTACGGGCGTCGCTCCAGGGCACGTACTCGTGCGGCATCCAGTCCTTGGCGACCTTCAGATGGCGGTTCAGCTCCTTCTCGACCACTTCCTCCAGGGCGTACAGCAGCCGCGCGTCGGTCCACACGGACGGGCTGCCGAGGTGGGGAGAAGTGATCGTCACGAGAACTCCAGGGGGACGCCGAACAAGAGCGGATGAACGGGAGAAGACCGGCGAGCGGGGCCGGAAACCTACGTGATCGTAGGCTACGAAGCCGTAGGTTACGAAGCCGTAGGTTAAGTGTGCTGTAAAGACTGCTGATCAGGCCCGGTGCACACGGCGAATCGTGACATGCCAAGCGGCCCCGGGACCCGCAGGTCCCGGGGCTGAAGAGGTGAAACGATCACCCGTCAGGCGTACAGCTCCCGCAGCCGCACCGAGAGGCACGTCACACATCCCTCAAGTTTCTCGAACTCGGAGATGTCGACCGTGACCACCTCGTGGCCGAGGTCGGCGAGCAACTCCGCGGTCTTCGGGGCGCTCTGCGACATCAGCAGCTTGCCGCCGCCGAGCAGCACCACATGGGCGCCCGCGTCCTCGGGCACCGCCAGGAAGCCCGGGAACAGCGACGGCCGGTCCACGTTCGGGATGTGTCCCAGAATCGTTCCGTCGGGCAGCGCGGTCACCGCCGACTTCAGATGCAGCACCTTGCTGACGGGTACGGCGACCACCCGCGCGCCCAGCGGCTCGAACGCGGCCCGCAACTGCTGCACCCCGGCCGCGTTGGTCCGCCCGCCGCGGCCGACGTAGACGGTGTCGCCGACCTTGAGGACGTCACCGCCGTCCAGGGTGCCCGGCTCCCAGACCCAGTTCACCGAGCAGCCGAGGCGGGCCACCGCCTCCTCGACGCCGGCCGTCTCCTCGCGCCGGGACTCGGCGCCGGGCCGGGTGATCAGAGCCACGTTCTTGTACATGACGACCGTGTCCTCGACGAACACCGAGTCCGGGCAGTCGTCCTCCGGGTCCACCTCGACGGTCTCCCAGCCGTGCGCGCGCAGCGTCTCGGCGTACGCCTCCCACTGCTCCTGGGCGAGCTCGACGTCGACCTTCTCCCGCTCGATGTGCGTCACCAGGCCTTCGGCGAGGCGCGGGCTGGGGCGGCGGATGAGGGCCTTCTTGCTGGGCACGACGGGTCTCCGGGGTCGGTGATTCGGTCCGGCGCCCATTGGTGGGGGCGCCGGACCGCCATCATGCAGGGCGGATCGGTGTCGACAAAACCCCTGTTGTCAGGCTGTGCCCTCACCGAGACGCGCCACCTCGTCCGGAGTTGTGCCGGTCAGCTCCCCGTCCGCCATCAGCAGCCACCGCGTGATCCCGATCGACTCCAGGAACGGCAGGTCGTGACTGGCGACGACCAGGGCGCCCGCGTACGACTCCAGGGCCGTGGTGAGCTGCCGGACGCTCGCCATGTCGAGGTTGTTCGTCGGCTCGTCCAGCATCAGCAGCTGGGGCGCGGGCTCCGCCAGCAGCAGCGCGGCCAGCGCCGCCCGGAAGCGCTCGCCGCCGGAGAGCGTCCCCGCCTTCTGGTCGGCGCGGGCGCCCCGGAACAGGAAGCGGGCCAGTCGCGCCCGGATGCGGTTGTTGCCGGCGTCCGGTGCGAACCGGGCCACGTTCTCGGCGACGGTCAGCTCGTCGTCGAGAACGTCCAGCCGCTGGGGCAGGAAGCGCATCGGCACGTGCGTGTGCGCCTCGCCCGCGACCGGCGCCAGCTCCCCGGCGACCGTCCGCAGCAGCGTCGTCTTGCCCGCGCCGTTGCGTCCGACCAGCGCGATCCGCTCGGGCCCGCGCAGGTCGAGGATCCCCTTCACCCGCGAGCCGTGCGCGAGTTCCAGGTTCTCCAGCGTCATCACCCTCCGGCCCGGCGGAACAGTGGTGTACGGCAGCTCGACGCGGATCTCGTCGTCGTCCCGTACCGCCTCCACCGCCTCGTCCAGCCGCTCCTTCGCCTCGGCGAGCCGTTCCTCGTGCATGATGCGGTGCTTGCCCGCGGACTCCTGCGCCGCCCGCCTGCGCGCCCCCATGACGATCTTCGGCTCGCGCTTCTGCTCGAACATCTTCTGCCCGTACCGCTTGCGGCGGGCCAGTTTGACCTGGGCGTCGGACAGTTCGCGCTTCTGCTTGCGGACATCGGCCTCGGCGACCCGCACCATGCGCTCGGCCGCCTCCTGTTCGACGGCGAGCGCCTCCTCGTACGCCGAGAAGTTGCCGCCGTACCAGGTGACCTCACCGGCGCGCAGGTCGGCGATCTGGTCGACCAGGTCGAGGAGTTCGCGGTCGTGGCTGACCACGATCAGCACGCCCGGCCAGGAGGCGACGGCCCCGTACAGCCGCTTGCGGGCGTACAGGTCGAGGTTGTTGGTGGGTTCGTCGAGCAGCAGCACGTCCGGCCGCCGCAGGAGCAGCGCGGCCAGCCGCAGCAGCACCGACTCGCCGCCGGACACCTCGCCGACGGTCCGGTCCAGGCCGATGTGGCCCAGCCCGAGCTCGCCGAGGGTGACCAGGGCGCGCTCCTCGACGTCCCAGTCGTCGCCGAGCGCCTCGAAGTGCCGCTCGGACACGTCACCCGCCTCGATGGCGTGCAGCGCGGCCCGCCGGGAAGCGATGCCGAGCACCTCCTCGACGCAGAGCGCGGTGTCGAGCGTGACGTTCTGCGGGAGGTGGCCGACCTCACCGGCCGCCTTCACGGAGCCGTCGGCCGGGGTGAGCTCGCCGGCGACGAGCTTCAACAAGGTCGACTTCCCCGATCCGTTGACACCGACCAGGCCGGTGCGGCCGGGACCGAAGGAGATGTCCAGGCCGTCGAAGACGGGGGAGCCGTCGGGCCAGGCGAAGGACAGGGAGGTGACGGTGACGGATGCAGACATGGGCGCCTCGCGGTTGCTTGCGGTGTCGGGGGACGCGTGTCGAGACACCGCGAGGCAGAAGCCGAAAGGGCCAGGAGGAGATCCTGCGCCGGGAGGACGGCTCACACGCCGAGGTCGAACGCCACAGACACACCTCACGGGTGTGACGCGGTGTCTCAGGACCTCAGACGAGCAACGTCCTTCTCCAATCGACGGCAACAGAACCGTCGTACACGCTAGAAGGGGTCACATGGGGTGTCAACGCAATTAACCGCGGCGGGAGCACCAGGTCAGCAGGCGTCCCGCATCAGCTCGGCCAGGTCGTGGTCGAGGTCCAGCTGGAGGTGTTCGAGACCGGTGGGGACCAGGTCGCCGGTCGCCTCCAGGAAGCGGCGTATCTCGCCGGTGCGCACATGGATGACGGCGGTGCCCTCGGGGGCGTGGAACTCCAGCACGGTCCGGTCGTAGCCGTACGGCCGCACCCGGACGTCCCCGTTGCCCTCCGGCGCGTGGAGTCCGGCGGCGAGCAGCTCGCGGGAGAACGTCCAGCAGACGTCGACCCCCTCCAGGGTGGCCGGGGCCGGGAAGGTCATGCGCACGGCGAAGGGGTCCTCGCGGTCGTAGCGCAGGGTGGCGGGAATGCTCGGCATGCGCGGTGACGCGGCGACCAGTCGAGCCTCTACGGGCTGCTCGATGACGATGGACAACGCCTTGCTCCCTCGTGACGGTGGTACGAATTTCGGGGCGTGTGAGACCTGGCACTGGAAGAGACGAAGGAAGTGGCCGATCCGTGCACGCGAAGGGCGAGTGACCTCTGTCACCGGCCTTATTCACACCTGGGGCTTACCTGTCGCCTGGGGCTGCGGGGCCCTCTGGACGGCGGCGCGGCGGTCGGCTAGCTTCGCGCGCCATGAGGCGCTTGGGGAGCACGCGACGCACAGGACGAGCCCGACGTACCGGCCGAGCGGTCGCGGTGGGGGTGGCGTGCACGGCGGCGCTGGCCGCGCTGACCGCCGGTCCCGCGCAGGCCACCGCACGGGCACCGCACTGGGCGCTCAAGGACACCGGCGCCCCGGAAGTGCGGTTCCGCGGCCTGGCCGCCGTCGACCGGCACACCGCCTGGCTGGCCGGTACCGGCGGCACCGTGCTGCGCACCACGGACGGCGGGACGAGCTGGCGGAACGTCTCCCCGCCGGGCGCGGGCGACCTCCAGTTCCGGGACGTCGAGGCGTTCGACGCGCGCCGCGCGGTGGTGCTGGCCATCGGCGAGGGCGAGGCGTCCCGGGTCTACCGCACCGACGACGGCGGCCGGACCTGGACGGAGTCCTTCCGCAACACCGACCCCGCCGCCTTCTACGACTGCATGGCCTTCTTCGACCGCCGCCACGGCCTCGCCATGAGCGACCCGGTCGACGGGAAGTTCCGCATCCTGTCGACGGGTGACGGCGGCCGTTCCTGGCGCGTACTGCCGGACGACGGCATGCCGGCCGCGCTGGCGGGCGAGGCGGGCTTCGCGGCGAGCGGCCAGTGCCTGGTCACCTCCGGGCCGAAGGACGCCTGGCTGGCCACCGGCGGCGGTGCCCACGCGCGCGTGCTGCACTCCGCCGACCGCGGCCTGACCTGGACCGCCGCCGACACCACGATCCCGGCGGGCGATCCGGCCAAGGGCGTCTTCGCCGTCGCCTTCCGGGACCGCGGCCACGGCCTCGCGGTCGGCGGCGACTACCGCGCCGACCAGGCCTCGCCGCAGGCGGCCGCGGTCACCCCGGACGGCGGCCGCAGCTGGCGGTCCGCCGCCACCCCGCCGCCCGCCTACCGCTCCGGCGTCGCGTGGCTCCCGCACAGCCGCACCACGGCCCTCGCGGTCGGCCCCACCGGCACCGACCTGACCACCGACGGCGGCCGCACCTGGCGCACCGTCGACACCGGCTCGTACGACACCGTGGCCTGCACACCGGACCTGAGCTGCTGGGCGGCCGGCGAGCAGGGGCGGGCGGCACGCCTGGAGAACTGACCCGGGGGTACCCGTTGACGGCACACCCACGAAGGGAGCGGTGGTCATGCCACGTGGATCCAGCCCGAAGCGGGAACGCCAGTACGAGCACATCAAGGAGAGCGCGCTCGACCGGGGCGAGAGCAAGGGGCGCGCCGAGGAGATCGCCGCCCGGACCGTCAACAAGGAGCGCGCCCGCTCCGGCGAGTCCGAGACCGCCAGCCGTACCTCCACCCAGGACATGTCGTCCGGCCGGCGCGGCGGGAAGCGGTCCCACAGCGGCTCCGGCGGCCCGACCTACGACCAGCTCTACGAGGAGGCCAAGCAGCGCGGCATCGAGGGCCGTTCGGACATGAACAAGGCGCAGCTGCAACGCGCTCTGAACGCCAAGAAGGGCTGACCCGGCCGACAGGAGGGCCGTAGGCCGGGTTCCGTCACGCCCGTCACCGCACGCGCGCGTGGCACGCCGTACGCTCGTGCCCACCATGACGACGACCGTACGCGTACCCGCGGGCTGGCCCGCGACCGAGGAACAGGCCCTGGCCGTGCAGGACGAGCTGCGCGGGAGGGTGGTCCTCGACGAGCCGGGCCCGGCGCCCGGCACCGGGCAGGTCACCGGCGTCGACGTGGCCTACGACGACGAGCGCGACCTGGTCGCCGCGGCGGCCGTCGTCCTGGACGCGGCGACCCTGGAGGTGGTCGCGGAGGCGACCGCCGTCGGCCGGGTGTCCTTCCCGTACGTGCCCGGACTGCTCGCCTTCCGCGAGATCCCGACCGTCCGGGCCGCCCTGGACGCCCTGTCCTGCCCGCCGGGCCTGGTCGTCTGCGACGGCTACGGCCTCGCCCACCCGCGCCGCTTCGGCCTCGCCAGCCACCTGGGCGTCCTCACCGGCCTGCCCACCATCGGCGTCGCCAAGAACCCGTTCACCTTCGCGTACGACGACCCGGACACCCCGCGCGGCAGCGATGCGCCGCTGCTCGCGGGCGCCGAGGAGGTCGGCCGCGCCCTGCGCACCCGGGACGCCGTCAAGCCGGTGTTTGTCTCCGTCGGCCACCGGGTGAGTCTCGACAACGCCTGCGCCCACACGCTCGCGCTCACCCCGAAGTACCGCCTGCCGGAGACCACCCGCCGCGCGGACGCGCTGTGCCGCAGCGCGCTGCGTGAAGCTCAGGCCTGAGTAGCGATTCTGAGTACGAGTACGGATGCCGCCGTTACAGTCCGGCGGCAGGCTGGCCGCATGACCACACACCGTGTCCCCCAGTCCGTCGCCGCCTCCGCCCAGCCCGTCGAGCGCACGGTGACGGCCGCCCTGGTCCTCGCCGTGGTGGTGGGGTTCGGGTGGATGGCCGGGATGGTCTACACCGTGATCCAGTGGCAGTCCTAGGGGGTCAGCGGGTCGCCGCCACCCGGAAGCCGATCCCGGCCGCGCGCAACCGCTCGGTCAGCGCGTCGCCCATCGCCTGCGCGGTGGTGACCTGGCCGGCCGTCGGCGGCAGCTCGTCGAAGGCGAGGGAGAGGGCGGCCTCGGCGAACATCTTCGCCGTCTCGCCGTAGCCGGGATCCCCTCCCGAGACCTCCGTGAACACCCGCCGTCCGCCGCCTTCGCCGACGAACCGGACCGTGAACCAGCTGCGGGCCCGCTTCTGGGCGTCCGGCCCCTCCCCGGGCCTGAGCCGGTCCGACAGCCAGCGCCGGGCGGGCGGCAGCTGGGCCGCCGCGGCGACCGCGCCGACGGCCGCCACCCCGCCGAGCGCCATCGGCAGGTGCCTGACGGCCGCGTAGTGCCGGTAGCGGAAGTCGGGGCCGTAGCGGTCCAGGGCCTTCGCCGAGCGGCGCACGATCTGGGCGTCGATGGTGGGCAGCGGCAGCGCCCAGGCGCCGACCTCGGACGCGAACCGAGGGGCACCCGTCGGCGCGCTCGTCCGGCGGTTCATCAGCCGGGGCTCGTGCCGGGCGCGGTCCCGCGCGGCGGCGAGCAGCTGCCGGGGGCGCGCGAACTGGTCCAGGGCGGAGGCGAAGGTGCCGCCGGAGAAGGTCGCGTCCGCGGTCACGAACCCGTCCACGGTCAGCGGCACGCCCTCCGGCAGCTGCCGGACCGTGAAGTACGCGCCCAGGTCGTGCGGGACCGAGTCGAAGCCGCACGCGTGCACCAGGCGGGCACCCGTCTCACGCGCGCGTGCGTCGTGCCGGACGTACATCAGGTCCACGAACTCCGGCTCGCCGCACAGGTCCAGGTAGTCGGCGCCGGTGTCCGCGCACGCCGCGACCAGGTCCTCGCCGTAACGGCCGTAGGGACCGACCGTCGTGGCCACCACGCGCGCGTGCTCGGCGAGGGCGCGGACCGTGGCGGGCTCCGTGACGTCGGCGCGCAGCACCCCGACCGCCGTGCCGCCCGGCAGCCGCTCGCGCAAGGCCTGCAGCCTGCGCTCGTCCCGGGCCGCGAGCGCCCAGCGCAGGCCCTCGGGCGCGTGCGCGGCGAGGTACTCGGCGGTGAGCTCGCCCACGAAGCCGGTGGCTCCGAAGAGCACGAGGTCGTAGGGACGGTCCGTCGTCTTCATCCTGCTCATGACACCTCTCGGTCGCGCAACCCGTGCCGTTGTGGGTGGCTGAGGCTAGCGTGAGGAGTGCGGACGCACCCCCACCGGGTATCTTGACTAAGCGCTTGCTCGTCCACTCTTGTGCCCAGTGGAACGTGTTCTTAGCATCGTCGGTGTTACATCAGTTGTGTCACATGACTGGGGGCGGCATGACCACGGCAGGGACGCCAGGACACGGCCCGCTCTCCGGCGTGCGCGTGGTCGAGCTGGCCGGCATCGGACCGGGCCCGTTCGCCGCCATGCTCCTGGCCGACCTGGGCGCCGACGTGGTCCGCGTCGACCGGCCCGGCGGCCCCGGGCTCGCGGTCGACCCGGCGTACGACGTCACCAACCGCAACAAGCGCTCGGTGCTCGTCGACCTGAAGTCCCCGGACGGCCCCGCCCGCGTCCTCGACCTCGCCGCACACGCCGACATCCTCATCGAGGGCTACCGCCCCGGCGTCGCCGAGCGGCTCGGCGTCGGCCCCGGAGACTGCCACGCCCGCAACCCCCGCCTGGTCTACGGCCGGATGACCGGCTGGGGCCAGGAGGGGCCCCTCGCGCACCGAGCGGGCCACGACATCGCCTACATCGCCCTCACCGGCACCCTCGGCATGATCGGCCGCCCCGACGAACCCCCGGCCGTCCCCGCCAACCTGCTCGGCGACTACGCGGGCGGCTCCCTCTACCTCGTCGTCGGCGTCCTGGCGGCCCTGCACCACGCGCGCGCGACCGGCACCGGCCAGGTCGTGGACGCGGCCATCGTGGACGGCACCGCGCACCTGGCCGCGATGATCCACGGCATGGTGGCCGCCGGCGGCTGGCACGACCGGCGCGGCGCCAACCTGCTGGACGGCGGCTGCCCGTACTACGGCACCTACGAGACCGCCGACGGCGGGTACATGGCGGTCGGCGCCCTGGAGCCCCAGTTCTACGCCGAGTTCCTCCGGCTGCTCGGCGGCCTCGACGACCTGGCCGACGCCCGCAAGGACTGGACCCGCTGGGGCGAGCTGCGCGAGCGGGTCGCCGCCCGCTTCAAGTCCCGCACCCGTGACGAGTGGACGGCCGTCTTCGAGGGCTCCGACGCCTGCGTGGCCCCCGTCCTCTCCCTCCGGGAGGCCCCGCACCACCCCCATCTGGCAGTCCGCGGCACCTTCACCGACCACGGCGGCATCACCCAGCCCGCCCCCGCCCCGCGCTTCTCCGCGACCCCCACGGCCGTGCGCACCCCTCCCGCCCGGCCCGGCGCCGACACCGCCGCGGTGGCCGGCGACTGGGACGTACCGGCACTCCTCGACGACCACGACAAGGACGGCACCTGATGGAGCTCTCGACCTTCCTCGACTACGCGGGCGACCCGCGCGCGGCGGCCGACCGGGCGGCCGCGCTGGAGTCGGCGGGCCTCGACGCGGTATGGGTCGCGGAGGCCTACGGCTTCGACTCGCCCACGATCATGGGCTACCTGGCCGCCCGCACCGAACGGATGAAGATCGGCTCCGCGATCCTCAACGTCTACTCCCGCACCCCCGCCCTCATCGCCCAGACGGCCGCCGGGCTGGACGCCGTCTCCGGCGGCCGCGCGATCATCGGACTCGGCGCCTCCGGCCCGCAGGTGGTCGAGGGCTGGCACGGCAAGGCCTACGACAAGCCGCTCGGCCGTACCCGCGAGACCATCGAGCTGACCCGGCGGATCCTGCGCCGCGAGACCATCGACCACCACGGCATCACCGACATGCCCCGCCCCGGCGGCTTCGGCAAGCCCCTGAAGATCCTCACCAAGCCGGTCCGCCCCGACGTCCCGCTCTACGTGGCCTCCCTCGGCCCCGCCAACGTCCGGATGACCGCCGAGATCGCCGACGGCTGGCTGCCCACCCTGTTCATCCCCGAGAAGGCCCACCAGGTCTGGGGCACCCCCCTGGCGGAGGGCGCCGCCCGCCGTGACCCGGCCCTCGGCCCCCTCCAGATCGTCGCCGGCGGGCTGCTCGCCATCGGCGAGGACGCGGCCGCCGTACGCGACCAGGTCCGCCCCCGGATCGCCCTGTACGTCGGCGGCATGGGAGCGCCCGGCAAGAACTTCTACAACGACCTCGCCGTCGCCTACGGCTACGAGAAGGAGGCCCGGCTCATCCAGGAGCTGTACCTCGACGGCCGGCACCGGGATGCCGCGGCGGCCGTACCGGACGAGTTCTGCGAGCTCATATCCCTGTGCGGCCCGGAGGGCTACGTCCGCGACCGCATCGCCGCCCACCGCGAGGCCGGCGTGACCATGCTGGACATCACCCCCGTCGGCCCGGACCCGGCCCGCCTGGTCGAGACCGTCAAGAACTGGCTCTGATCCCCCCGCTGACCTCCACCGCGCAAAAACCCTCGTTGAAAGGCTTGTCAGTGAGCACCGAAGCGTACGTGTACGACGCGATCCGCACCCCGCGCGGCCGCGGCAAGGCGAACGGCGCCCTGCACGGCACGAAGCCCATCGACCTGGTCGTCGGACTCATCCACGAGATCCGGGACCGCTTCCCCGACCTCGACCCGGCCGCCATCGACGACGTCGTACTCGGTGTCGTCGGCCCGGTCGGCGACCAGGGCTCCGACATCGCGCGGATCGCCGCGATCGCCGCCGGACTGCCGGACACGGTCGCCGGCGTCCAGGAGAACCGCTTCTGTGCCTCCGGGCTGGAGGCCGTCAACATGGCCGCAGCCAAGGTCCGCTCCGGCTTCGAGGACCTGGTCCTCGCGGGCGGCGTCGAGTCGATGTCCCGGGTGCCGATGGCCTCGGACGGCGGCGCCTGGTTCAACGACCCGATGACCAACCTGGCCGTCAACTTCGTGCCGCAGGGCATCGGCGCCGACCTGATCGCCACCATCGAGGGCTTCTCCCGCCGGGACGTCGACGAGTACGCGGCGCTCTCCCAGGAGCGGGCGGCGACGGCTGTGAAGGAGGGCCGCTACGACCGCTCCGTGGTCCCCGTGAAGGACCGCGCCGGTCTTGTCGTCCTCGACCACGACGAGCACCTGCGGCCCGGCACCACCGCCGACTCCCTCGCCAAGCTGAAGCCCTCCTTCGCCGACATCGGCGAACTGGGCGGTTTCGACGCGGTCGCCCTGCAGAAGTACCACTGGGTCGAGAAGATCGACCACGTCCACCACGCGGGCAACTCCTCCGGCATCGTCGACGGCGCCTCCCTGGTCGCCATCGGCTCGAAGGAGATCGGCGAGCGCTACGGCCTCACCCCGCGCGCCCGCATCGTCTCGGCCGCCGTCTCCGGCTCCGAGCCGACCATCATGCTCACCGGCCCCGCGCCCGCCACCCGCAAGGCCCTCGCCAAGGCCGGCCTCACCATCGACGACATCGACCTGGTCGAGATCAACGAGGCGTTCGCGGCGGTCGTCCTGCGCTTCGTGAAGGACATGGGCCTGTCCCTGGACAAGGTCAACGTCAACGGCGGCGCCATCGCACTCGGCCACCCCCTCGGCGCCACCGGCGCGATGATCCTCGGCTCCCTCGTCGACGAACTGGAGCGTCAGGACAAGCGCTACGGCCTCGCCACCCTGTGCGTGGGCGGCGGCATGGGCATCGCCACCATCGTCGAGCGCGTCTGAAATCCCCGCGGAACCAAGAGACTTCACGGAGACACGAGCCATGACCGAGAGCACCACCATCCGCTGGGAACAGGACGACACCGGCGTCGTCACCCTCGTCCTGGACGACCCCAACCAGTCCGCCAACACCATGAACGCGGCCTTCGCCGAGTCCCTCGCCGCGGTCGCCGACCGACTGGAGGCCGAGCAGGACTCGATCCGGGGCGTCGTCTTCACCTCAGCCAAGAAGACCTTCTTCGCCGGCGGCGACCTGCGCGACCTCATCCGGGTCACCCCCGAGACCGCCCAGGACCTCTTCGACGGCGGCCTCGCCGTCAAGCGCAACCTGCGCCGCATCGAGACCCTCGGCAAGCCGGTCGTCGCCGCCATCAACGGCGCGGCCCTCGGCGGCGGTTTCGAACTCACCCTCGCCTGCCACCACCGCGTCGCCCTCGACACCCCCGGCACCAAGATCGGCTGCCCCGAGGTCACCCTCGGCCTGCTTCCGGGCGGCGGCGGGGTCGTCCGCACGGTCCGCCTCCTCGGCATCGCCGACGCCCTGCTGAAGGTCCTCCTCCAGGGCACCCAGTACAACGCCCGCCGGGCCCAGGAGAACGGCCTGATCCACGAGGTCGCCGACAGTCCCGAGGACCTCCTCGCCAAGGCCCGCGCTTTCATCGACGCGCACCCCGAGTCCCAGCAGCCCTGGGACAAGCCGGGCTACCGGATCCCCGGCGGCACGCCCGCCAACCCCAAGTTCGCCGCCAACCTGCCGGCCTTCCCGGCCAGCCTGCGCAAGCAGACCAACAACGCCCCCTACCCGGCGCCGCGCCGCATCCTCGCCGCCGCCGTCGAGGGCAGCCAGGTCGACTTCGAGACCGCCCAGGTCATCGAGGCCCGCTACTTCGTGGAGCTGGCCGCCGGGCAGATCTCGAAGAACATGATCCAGGCGTTCTTCTTCGACCTCCAGGCCGTCAACTCCGGCGCCAACCGTCCCAAGGGCATCGAACCCCGCAAGGTCACCAAGGTCGCCGTGCTCGGCGCGGGCATGATGGGCGCCGGCATCGCCTACTCGTGCGCCCGCGCGGGCATCGACGTCGTCCTCAAGGACGTGTCGGCGGAGGCCGCCCTCAAGGGCAAGGGCTACTCCGAGAAGCTCTGTGCCAAGGCCGTCGCCAAGGGCCGCACCAGCCAGGAGAAGGCGGACGCGCTGCTCGCCCGGATCACGCCCACCGCCGACCCGCAGGACCTGGCAGGCTGCGACGCGGTCATCGAGGCCGTCTTCGAGGACACCGCCCTCAAGCACAAGGTCTTCCAGGAGATCGAGTCCGTCGTCGCCCCCGACGCCCTGCTCTGCTCCAACACCTCCACGCTCCCCATCACCGCCCTCGCCGAAGGAGTCGAGCGCCAGGCCGACTTCATCGGCCTGCACTTCTTCTCGCCCGTCGACAAGATGCCGCTCGTCGAGATCATCAAGGGCGAGCGGACCGGCGACGAGGCCCTGTCCCGCGCCTTCGACCTGGTCCGGCAGATCAACAAGACGCCGATCGTCGTCAACGACTCGCGCGGCTTCTTCACCTCCCGCGTCATCGGACACTTCATCAACGAGGGCGTCGCCATGGTCGGCGAGGGCATCGAGCCCGCCTCCGTCGAGCAGGCGGCGGCCCAGGCCGGCTACCCGGCCAAGGTGCTCTCCCTGATGGACGAGCTGACCCTGACCCTCCCCCAGAAGATCCGCCGCGAGTCGAAGCTGGCCGTCGAGGAGGCCGGCGGCACCTGGACCGCACATCCCGCCGAGGCGGTCATCGACCGCATGGTCGACGAGTTCGGCCGCCCCGGCCGCAGCGGGGGAGCGGGCTTCTACGACTACGCCGAGGACGGCAGCCGGGCCGCGCTCTGGCCCGGTCTGCGCGAACACTTCACCAAGCCCGGCCACGAGATCCCGTTCCGGGACATGCAGGAGCGCATGCTCTTCTCCGAGGCCCTCGACACGGTCCGCCTCGTGGAGGAAGGCGTCCTCACCTCGGTCGCCGACGCCAACATCGGCTCGCTCTTCGGTATCGGCTTCCCCGGCTGGACCGGCGGCGTCCTGCAGTACATCAACGGATACGGGGGAGGCCTGCCGGGCTTCGTGGCACGCGCGCGTGAGCTCGCCGAGACCTACGGAGAGCGGTTCGCCCCGCCCGCGCTGCTGGTGGCGAAGGCGGAGAAGGGCGAGACCTTCACGGACGGCCGCTGAGCCGACGCCGAGCCGGGTGCGCGGAGCGGATCCTCCTCAGGAGCCGTCGAGCCACTGGTGCACTTCCGCGCTGAGCGACCGCTGGAAGGCGGTCAGCAGCGCCTGGACCACCAGCGGCTGCATGTGGGCGGACAGGGACTTCACGTCCGCCTCGGTCCGCTCCGCCACCTCGGCCCGGAACAGCAGGGACAGCTCGTGCGCGGCCGCCCGCGCGTGCTCGGTCAGGACCGTGCGCGCGGCCAGGATCGCCTTCTCGGACAGCGGTACGTCGAGGAGCTGCACGGCGAGCCGGAGCAGGCCGGGGTCGATGCGGTAGCCGTCCCCGTCGGGCCGTACGACGTCCATGGCGACGAGCCGTTCGACGTCCTCCTCGTCCAGCGGCCGCCCGGCCCGCCGCCGCAGCTCCCCGGCCGTCACGGTCTCCTCGGTGTCCGGGGCCCAGGAGGCCACCACGGCCCGGTGGATGGCCAGGTCGTGGTGGCTGAGACCGGGCGGCAGCTGCCGCACGTAGCGCTCGATCGCCGCCAGCGTCATGCCCTGGTGCTGCAACTCCTCGATCAGCGCCAGCCGGGCCAGGTGATCCCGCCCGTAGTGGCCCACCCGGCGCGGACCGATCACCGGCGGCGGGAGCAGCCCCTTGGTGCCGTAGAAGCGGACCGTGCGGACCGTGGTGCCGGCCCGCGCGGCCAGCTCGTCGATGGTGAGCGCCGGCTCCCCGGAGTCGCCGTCGGTGTCGGTCGTCATGTGGAGCAGTATCGCTGTCACACCGGCACTGTGACACCTGGCGGCACATACGTTGTGTTCGCCAGATGTTCATCTTTACGACAAGGTCATCATCTTGTGAGAAGTTCCGCTCTGTGATCCACATCATCGCTTGCGCACTGTTGCCCGGGGGAAGGTGGCGCCTTGGTCTGTGCACACCACCGAGCGCGCCGACCGACTACGTCCGGACACCCGAGCGCGACCCGCTCGGGCGCACCAGAGAGTGGAACCACCTGTGAGCAAGGACGCCGTGGACACGGCACAGGCTGCCGCCACCCGGACCGACGTGGCCCAGGCGCCCGCGGACGCGGGCGACGCCGGCTACAGCAAGGACCTCAAGGCCCGCCACGTCAACATGATCGCCATCGGCGGCGCGATCGGCACCGGCCTCTTCCTGGGCGCCGGTGGCCGCCTCCACAACGCGGGCCCGGCCCTCGCCCTCGCCTACCTGGTCTGCGGGGTCTTCGCCTTCTTCGTGGTCCGCGCCCTCGGCGAGCTGGTCCTCTACCGCCCCTCCTCCGGTTCCTTCGTGTCGTACGCGCGCGAGTTCCTCGGCGAGAAGGGCGCGTACGTCGCCGGCTGGATGTACTTCCTGAACTGGTCGACCACCGGCATCGCCGACATCACCGCGATCGCGCTCTACACCCACTACTGGAGCATGTTCACGAGCATCCCCCAGTGGACGCTCGCGCTGATCGCCCTCGCCGTGGTCCTGGCGGTGAACCTGATCTCGGTGAAGATCTTCGGCGAGATGGAGTTCTGGTTCGCGATCATCAAGGTCGCCACCCTCGTCGGCTTCATGCTGATCGGCATCTTCCTGCTCGCCACCCAGCACAAGGTCGACGGACAGACCCCGGGCGTGAGCGTCATCAGCGACCACGGCGGTGTCCTGCCGCACGGCCTGATGCCGGTCGTCCTGGTCATGCAGGGCGTGATCTTCGCGTACGCGGCCCTGGAGCTGGTCGGTGTAGCGGCGGGCGAGACCGCCGAGCCCGAGAAGGTCGTCCCGCGCGCGGTGAACTCGATCATGTGGCGTGTCGGCCTCTTCTACGTCGGCTCGGTCGTCCTCCTGGCCCTCCTCCTCCCCGGCTCGGTCTACTCGGCCGACGAGAGCCCCTTCGTCACCGTCCTCTCCAAGATCGGCGTCGCGGGCGCCGGTGACGTGATGAACCTGGTGGTCCTCACCGCGGCGATGTCCTCCCTCAACTCCGGCCTCTACTCCACGGGCCGCATCCTGCGCTCCATGGCGGTGGCCGGCTCGGCCCCGAAGTTCACCGCCCGCATGAACCGCAGCCAGGTGCCCTACGGCGGCATCCTGCTGACCTGCGCGGTCTGTGTGCTCGGCGTCGGCCTGAACTACCTGGTGCCCAGCCAGGCCTTCGAGATCGTGCTGAACGTCGCCTCCCTCGGCATCATCAGCACCTGGGTGATCATCATGCTCTGCCACCTGATCTTCGTCCGCCGCGCGAAGGCGGGCCTGGTCGACCGCCCGGCGTTCCGCCTCCGCTTCAGCCCGGCGACCGAGATCGCCACGATCGCCTTCCTGCTGGTCTGCCTCGGCATGATGGGGAACGACCCCGAGGTCGGCCGCAAGACCCTCCTGCTCATCCCGGTGATCGCCGCCCTGCTGGTGGCCGGCTGGTTCGGCGTCCGCCGCCGGGTCTCCCGGACGGCCGACAGGGAGCTCTCACAGCTCGGGAAGTAGCGGCTCAGAGCCGTTGTCAGTGGCATCGCCTACGGTGGCGTCATGGGGGAGATCACATACATCCGGGGCGACGCCACCACACCGTCGGGCAAGGGCGTCAAGGTCATCGCCCACGTCTGCAACGACCTGGGGGGCTGGGGAAAGGGCTTCGTCCTGGCCCTCTCCCGCCGCTGGCCGGAGCCCGAGAAGGCGTACCGCGCCTGGCACCGCGACCGCGCGAACAACGGCTTCGCCCTGGGCGCGGTCCAGCTGGTCCGCGTCGAGCGCTACATCTGGGTGGCCAACATGATCGGCCAACGGGGCACCAGATCCGGCAGCAAGGGCGTGCCGGTCCGCTACGAGGCGATCGACACGGCGCTGGGCAAGCTGGCCGACGAGGTGATCGAACGCGGCGCGTCCGTGCACATGCCCCGCATCGGCTGCGGCCTGGCGGGCGGCAAATGGTCCCGGATCGAGCCCCTGATAAAGGAGCGGCTGGCGGGGCGGGGTGTCGCGGTCACCGTGTACGACCACGGTGATGAAGCGCCCCTTTAGGGGCGCTGGGGTACCCCCGGCCGAAGGCTGGGGGAGGAACTGCGCGACCAGCCACACACGGCCCGCAGCCCCCCACTCACCGCACCCGGCACCTGCTCAGTGCACGTCGTTCGTAGCCTCGATCCGCTTCCACGACTTCGGCTGGACCGGAGCCACCGCGGCCCTGAATGCAGGCGCCGTGGGCTTGGCCGGCTGGAACAGCCACGCATCGAACAACCCGGACAGCGACTTCCCCGACACCTTCTCCGCATACGCCTCGAAGTCGGCCACGGACGCGTTCCCGTACGCGTGCTCCTTCGGCCACCCCTTCAGAATCGCGAAGAACGCGTCGTCCCCGACCGCGTTCCGCAACGCCTGGACCGCCAGCGCCCCCCGGTCGTAGACAGCGATGTCGAACTGGTCGTCGGGACCGGGATCCCCCGGCTTCACCGTCCAGAACGCGTCGTCGGCCGGATGCGACGCGTACACGTAGTCGGCGAGCTCCTGCGTCGTGCCCTCGCCCTCGTGCTCGGACCACAGCCACTGCGCGTACCGGGCGAAGCCCTCGTTGAGCCAGATGTCCTTCCAGCCCTTGAGGGAGACGTCGTCGCCGTACCACTGGTGGGCCAGCTCGTGCACGACCACCGACGTGTTGGAACCGTTCGCGAACTGCTTCGGGCTGTAGTAGACGCGGGTCTGCGTCTCCAGCGCGTACCCGGTGGTGGTGTTCGGCACGTACCCGCCGGCCGAGCCGAAGGGGTACGGCCCGAAGTAGCCGGAGAGCCAGTCGACGAGCTCCCCGGTGCGCTCCACGCTCGCCCGGGCCGCCCCGTCGTTGTCGCCGAGGTCCTTGCTGTAGGCGTTGACGACCGGCACCCCGCCCTCGGAGGTGCTCGTCGTGATGTCGAACTTCCCGACCGCCAGGGTGGTCAGGTAGGTCGCCTGCGGCTTGTTCTGCCGCCAGTTGTACCGGGTCCAGCCGAGCTTCGAACTCGTCGACTGGAGCTGGCCGTTGGAGATGACCTGGGTACCGTCGGGGACGGCCACCGACACGTCGTAGGTCGCCTTGTCCAGCGGGTGGTCGTTGCTCGGGTACCACCACCAGGCGGCCTCGGGCTCGTCCGCCGCGACCGCGCCGTCCGGCGTGCGGTGCCACGTGTTGAAGCCGTACGCGCTCTTGGCCGACGGCACCCCGCTGTAGCGGACCACCACGGTGATCGGCGTGTCCTTCGCCAGCGGCGACCTGGGGGTGACGACCAGTTCGTGCTGACCGGACGTGGCGAAGTCCGCCTTCACCCCGTTGACGCGCACCTCGCTCACGTCCAGCAGGAAGTCCAGGTCGAAGCTGGACAGGTCCTGCGTGGTGCGCGCCAGGATCGTCGCCGTACCGGCCAGCTCGTCCGTGGCCGGCTGGTACTGCAACCGGAGGTCGTAGTGGGAGACGTCGTAACCGCCGTTGCCGTAGTACGGGTAGTAGGGGTCGCCGATGCCCGGCGCGCCGGGGCTGTAGCTCGCGGCCGATGCCGGGATCGCCAGCAGCAGGGAGGCCGCCGCGAGGGCGCCCGGCGCGAGGATTCTGCGGTGCACGAGAACTCCAGGTCGGTAGGGGGCCGAGGCGCGTCCGCCACACCGCGGCGGGCCGCGCCAAGTCGATGGAGCACGAAACTGTTCGGAGCCTATTCAGTCCCTGTGTCCCCTGGCCTGTCCATGGCACCTGCTGTCACACGATCGCCATTCGGCCGCAATCAGTCCTGACGGTCCCCCAGATGCCCCCTTCTGCACAGGAGTTGACCGGGGTAGCGTCCGCCGCATGCCGAAACGCACGCGCTTCACGATCTGGAGACCGTTCGCCGTCGCGGCCGTCGCAGCCCTGATCGCCGCCTTCCTCACCCCGGCCGCGGCCCAGGCCGCCGGCGCCCCGCGCGAGAGCCGGCCGGTCTACTCGTACGCGAACGCCATCCGCGAGGCCGTCTGGGTGGACACCGGCCTCGACTCCGACGGCGACGGGAAGACCGACCGGGTCGCCGCCGACATCGTCCGGCCCGCCGAACCCGCGGCACAGGGCCGCAAGGTGCCGGTCATCATGGACGCCAGCCCCTACTACTCCTGCTGCGGACGCGGCAACGAGAGCCAGCTGAAGACGTACGACGCCAACGGGAACGTCGTCCAGATGCCGCTCTTCTACGACAACTACTTCGTGCCCCGCGGCTACGCCTTCGTCGGCGTCGACCTGGCCGGCACCAACCGCTCCGACGGCTGTGTGGACGTCGGCGGCCGCTCCGACATCCAGTCCGCGAAGGCCGTCATCGACTGGCTGAACGGCCGGGCGAAGGCCTACAGCAGCCGCACCGGCACCACCACGGTCAAGGCGACCTGGACCAACGGGAAGACCGGCATGATCGGCAAGAGCTGGGACGGCACCATCGCCAACGGCGTGGCCGCCACCGGCGTCAAGGGGCTCAAAACGATCGTCCCGATCAGCGCCATCTCCTCCTGGTACGACTACTACTTCGCCCAGGGCGCCCCGCTGTACGACTCGGGGCCGGACTGGCTGGCAGGCGCGGTGGAGAGCGACGCGGCCTACGCCAAGTGCGGTGCCGTCCAGCAGAAGCTCGTCGACGGCGCCCCGCGCAACGGCGACTGGACCGGCCTGTGGACCGAGCGGGACTACGTCAAGGACGCCGCCAAGGTGAAGGCCAGCGTGTTCCTGGTGCACGGCATGCAGGACCTCAACGTCCGCACCAAGCACTTCGGCCAGTGGTGGGACGCCCTCGCGAAGAACGGCGTCGAGCGCAAGATCTGGCTCTCCCAGACCGGGCACGTCGACCCCTTCGACTACCGGCGCGGCGCCTGGGTGGACACCCTGCACCGCTGGTTCGACCACGAGCTCCTCGGCTACGACAACGGCATCGACCGCGAGCCGACGGCCGACATCGAGCGCCACCCCGACCAGTGGGTGACCTCGTCCGTCTGGCCGCCGCGCGGTACCGGGACCACCACCCTGCGCCCCGCCACCGGCACCCGGCCCGGCGTCGGCACCCTGGGCCTGCGCAAGGGATCCGGCACCGAGACCTTCACGGACGACCCGCAGCAGAGCGAGACCGACTGGGCCGCCCAACTCGCCACCCCGACCTCGGACAAGGCCGGCTTCCTCACCGCGCCGCTCACCCGGGACCTGCGGCTGTCCGGCTCGTCGAAGGTGACCGTCACCGCCACCCCGACCACCTCGACGGCCCACCTGACGGCCGTCCTGGTCGACCTCGGCCCGGACACCGTCCGGGACTACGCCGACGCGGCCGAGGGCATCACCACCCTCACCGACCGCACCTGCTGGGGCGAGAGCACCGCCGGTGACAGCGCCTGCTTCCTGAAGACCGAGGCAAAGACCAAGGCCGTCGACTACACCGTCTTCAGCCGCGGCTGGGCCGACCTCGGCACCTACGCCGACCCCGGCAAGGGCGTCCCGCTCACCCCGGGCAGGGCCTACACGATCACACTCGACCTGGCGGCCACCGACCACGTCGTACCCAAGGGCCACCGCCTGGCACTGATCGTCGCCGGCACGGACAAGGACCTCATCGATCCGCCGTCCACCACCCCGACGCTCACCGTGGACCTGTCCCGTACGACGGCCAGGGTCCCGCTGGTCGGCGGCGCGGCCGCGTTCACCCGCGCGACCGCCGCCCGCTGGACCGCCCCCGAGAAGACCGCCCTGCGCGGCGTCCGCGCCCCGCGCACCGTCCAGCGCGTCCCCGCGAGCTGACCGCTCAGGCGGCCGGGCCGGTGTCCACCAGCCCGGCCGCCTCCCGCGCACATCCCCAGGCGACCGTGACCCCGGCCCCGCCGTGCCCGTAGTTGTGGATCAGCACTCCGCCGTCCGGCCGGAGCTCGTGCTCCAGGCGGACCGCCGACCGGTACGGCCGCAGCCCCACCCGGTGCGCCAGCACCCGCGCCCCGGCGATCTCCGGCCGCACCGCCGCGCAGCGCGCCACGATCCCGGCCGCGACCTTCGGATCCGGCTCCAGCGACCAGGCGTCCTCCTCCGCCGTACCCCCGAGCAGCAGCCCGCCGGGCTGCGGGAAGAAGTAGGCGGACGCGCCCCCCGCCACCTCGTCGGACGTGTACCAGGTGGTGATCCCGGGGTTCTCCACCACGACCAGCTGCCCACGCACCGGACGCACCGCCGGATCCGGGACGAGCGAACGGGCCCCGAGCCCGGTGCAGTTGACCACGACCGGCGCGGGCACCTCGCCCAGCGCCGCCACCACCCGCTCCTCGACCGTCCCGCCCGCCCGCTCCAACCGCCCACGCAGCCACGCCAGATGGACCGGCATGTCGATCAACGGCAGCCGGGCCGTCACACCTTCACCCGTCTCGGCCAGCCCGGGAACCTCCGCCGCCCACGCGCCCAGCCCGTCCAGCCGCAGGCCGTCGTGTACGCCCTCGACCAGGCGTACGCCCGTCTCCTCCGGCCGAGTCGCCAACTCCCCGTACACGACGAGGGAGGCGAGCGCCCATTCCCCGACCAGCGCCTCCGGCTCGATGCGGTACGGCCACCACAGCGCGCCGGCGACCGCCGAGGTCGTACGCCCGCCGGTCTCCCGGGCCCACACCCGCACCCGGCGCCCGCCCTCGGCCAGCACCACCGCCGTGGTCAGTCCGACGACCCCGCCGCCGACCACGATCACCTCGTCACTCAGCTCAGGCTGCACACCGTGACGTTAGCGGAATATGTCATGCCGCGCTCAGATCGTCCCGCTCTGGGGATACTCACAGCATGTCTGCCGCATACGCGACCTTCGGCCTGGCCCCGGCGATGCGCGCCGGCGGTGTCCTCGCCGACGGCGGCTACCAGCTCCACCGGGACTTCGTGGACTTCGTCGTCGACGGTCACCCGCTGCTGTTCCAGCTCTCCGACCTGGACGCCGTCTCACCGCTCGCCTCCGACGTCCCGCCCGCGATCTTCACCGCCCAGGTCCGCAGCCTCTTACTGGAGTCCGAGGCCCCGCTGCCCGACGGCCGGTACGTCGTCTACGGCTGCCCCGAGTGCGAGGACCTGGCCTGCGGCGCGGTCACCGCGGTCATCGAGCGCGACGGCGACGACTACGTCTGGCGTGACTTCGCCTGGCAGACCTCCGAACACGCCGACCTGGAGCTCAACGGCTACCACGGCATCGGCCCGTTCCGCTTCCACGGCCCCGAGTACCGCGAAGCCCTCGGCGCGCTCCTGGCGGACTCCGGCCCGCCGCCCGGCCGCCGGGTGCTGCTGATCGGCGCCCGCGTCGCCCTCCTCGCCAAGCTGGCCGCCGCCCTGCGCACCATCGGCATCGGAGCCGACATCACCCGCGACGCCGACGGTGTCCCCGCCGAGGAACTCCGCGGTTACGCGGCCGTCGTCTTCGGCCCCGCGGTCGGCGAGGCCGAGCGGACCGCCGTACGCCGGGCGTTCGAGCGGGCGGGCGTGGCGGTGGCCCACGTCGACGGACTCGCCCCGATCGTCCCGCTCCTCGTCGCCCAGATCGAGCACGCCCTCGACCGCAGCCCGCTCCCGCAGCGCCGGCTGGCCGGGCTGGCCGCCGCCGACGGCACCGCCGGCATCGAGGTCACCTCGCCCTGCCGGGTGCGGCTCACGGCGTACCGCCTCGACCGTCTCGCGCGGCCCCGCACCCACGAAGTCTTCGACGGCGTCCTGGAACCCGGCCGCCACCGCATCCCGCTGGACGGCAGGGCGGCCAAGGGCGGCTCCTTCGTCGTGGCCCGCACCTCCGGGAGCGTGCTGGTGGCGGCGCTGGAGCGCTGACCGGGGAAGAACAGGGCTGAGGACGGGCAGCCCGGCACATTAGGATCGGCGTTCTGATGACTGCCACCCTCGTCGCCAAGAACCTCGCCGCCGGGCACGGCGACCGCTCGCTCTTCTCCGGGCTCGACCTCGTCGTCGCGCCCGGTGACGTGATCGGTCTGGTCGGTGCCAACGGCGCGGGCAAGTCCACCCTGCTCCGGCTGCTCGCCGGGCTCACCGCCCCCGACCAGGGCGAACTGCGCCTCTCCCCGCCGACCGCGACCGTCGGCCACCTGCCCCAGGAGCCGGAGCGGCGGCCGGGCGAGACCGTGCGCGCCTTCCTCGCCCGGCGCACCGGGGTCGCCGAGGCGCAGCGCGTGATGGACGAGGCGACCCAGGCCCTGGTCGACGGCGCACCGGGCGCCGACGACGCCTACGCCACCGCCCTGGAGCGCTGGCTCGACCTCGGCGGCGCCGACCTGGAGGAGCGGGCCGAGGAGGTCGCCGACTCCCTCGGCCTGGCCGTCGACCTCGACCAGCCGATGACCGCCCTCTCCGGCGGCCAGGCCGCCCGCGCCGGCCTCGCCTCCCTCCTCCTCTCCCGCTACGACGTCTTCCTCCTCGACGAGCCCACCAACGACCTCGACCTGGACGGCCTGGAACGCCTCGAACGGTTCGTGACCGGCCTGCGCGCCGGCACGGTCGTCGTCAGCCACGACCGCGAGTTCCTCACCCGCACGGTCACCAAGGTGCTCGAACTCGACCTCGCCCAGCAGCAGATCCACCTCTACGGTGGCGGCTACGACGCCTACCTGGAGGAACGCGACGTGGCCCGCCGGCACGCCCGCGAGGGCTACGAGGAGTACGCCGACAAGAGGGCCGCCCTCCAGGACCGGGCCCAGATGCAGCGTTCCTGGATGGACAAGGGCGTCAAGAACGCCCGGCGCAAGGCGTCGAACGACAACGACAAGATCGGCCGCAAGTTCCGCAGCGAGGCCAGCGAGAAGCAGGCCGCGAAGGCCCGCCAGACCCAGCGCATGATCGAGCGCCTGGAGGTCGTCGAGGAGCCCCGCAAGGAGTGGGAACTGCGCATGGAGATCGCGGCTGCCCCGCGCTCCGGCGCCGTCGTCGCCACCCTGCGGGACGCGGAGGTACGGCGCGGCGACTTCACCTTCGGCCCGGTGTCCCTCCAGATCGACTGGGCGGACCGGGTCGCGGTGACCGGCGCGAACGGCGCGGGCAAGTCGACGCTGCTCGCCGCGCTGCTGGGCCGGGTGCCGCTGGACGGCGGGCACGCGGCCCTCGGCCCGGGCGTCCTGGTCGGCGAGGTCGACCAGGCCCGCAAGCTCTTCCACGGCACCGAGTCCCTGCTGGACGCCTTCTGCGCGGCCGTACCGGACACCGAACCGGTCGAAGTACGCACCCTGCTGGCCAAGTTCGGCCTCAAACAGGACCACGTACTCCGGTCGGCGGCCACCCTCTCCCCGGGCGAACGCACCCGCGCCGCCCTGGCCCTCCTCCAGGGCCGGGGCGTCAACCTCCTCGTCCTGGACGAGCCGACCAACCACCTCGACCTGCCCGCCATCGAACAACTCGAGTCGGCTCTCGACGCCTACGAGGGCACCCTCCTCCTCGTCACCCACGACCGCCGCATGCTGGACGCGGTCCGCGTCACCCGCCGCCTGGAGGTTGCGGCGGGCAAGGTGACGGAACGCTGAAAGCGCCCTGACCGAAGGCGCCCCCGCGTCCTCACCGTACGCTGCGATCATCGTCGGACAACGGCAGGGAGGGACCATGGGCACACCGAAGCGCCCGGCCTTGCGGATCGTGAACGAACAGGACGTCCTCGCGCAGTTGCGCGGCACCCAGGACCGCATCGCGGACGCGATCACCGCCTTCGCCGGCACCATGACGTTCGTCTACCTGCACGCCCTGTGGTTCGCGGTCTGGATCGTCTGCAACGAGGGCGTGTTCGGCGTGGGCGCGATCTGGGATCCGTTCCCCTTCGGCCTGCTCACCATGATCGTCAGCCTGGAGGCGATCTTCCTGTCCACCTTCGTGATGGTGAGCCAGAACCGCCAGGCCGCTCGCGAGAACGTCCGCGCCGACCTGGACTTCGAGACCAACGTGCGCTCGGAGGTGTGGTCCATCCACATGGGCCGGGCCCTCGGCGTCGACCCCGTGGAGGTCGAGCGGCACGTCCAGGAAGTGCTCGCGGAGAACCGCGCCCGGATGAACGGCACCGCCCAGCCTCCGCAGGGGACATGATCTGCGGTCCGGGTCAGGCAGCGGAGCCAAAAGTGGTGACGCCGAGCTTTTCGTCGCACGGGGAGAGGTTCGGACCGGCCACCAGGGTCAGCGGCCGGGAGCCGCCGGGCAGGCGGATGTCCACGCCGTAGCGGGCGCCCACCCCCGGGCACGCATCGTCCGCGTGCAGCACGAACGACGTGGTGTGACCCGGGGCGAGCAGGACGGCGGGCGGGGCGCCCAGCAGGCCGGCCACCAGAACCTGTCCTCCACCCCGTGTGCGTATGACCGGAACGCTATGCACGATCACGGGGCGCCCACAGATACGACGCCGAGTTGACATGCCCCTTTCGTCTGACGTTCACCGGCCACCCCGCCCGGCCTCCTCGGCCGCCCGCTCCACCCGGTCCCGGTGCTCGGCCCAGGCCGCCGCGTCGCCGGGCGCCATGTTGGCGCCGTCCGCCCGCTGCCCCGTCGCCCCGTCGACGAGCTCACGCACGATGTCGGCGTGACCGGCGTGCCGTTGGGTCTCGGCGACCATGTGCGTGAGGACGCGGTGGAGGGTGATGTCCTTCGGCGGGTCGGCCGGCAGTCGCCCGACCGCGTCGAGCGGCAGAGCGGTGATCGTCTCGTCCGAGTGGGTCCAGATCCGCCGGTACACGCCGACCATCTCCGCCCGCGTCTCGTCGGCCCGCGCCCACAGATCTCCGTTGGGTTCCGTGTCGCCGGTGAACCACAACCTCGGTGCCCCGTCGAAGGGCCGCCCGAACGTCGCCCCGAAGTACCAGGCCTCGGCACCGGCGAGATGCTTGACCAGCCCCAGCAGATTCGTACCGGTGGGAGTCAGCGGCCGCCGGATGTCGTACTCGGACAACCCCTCCAGCTTCCACAACAGCACGTCACGGGCGTCCTGGAGATAGGTCTGGAGATCGGTTTTGAAGTCTGATCCAGTCATGGGCCCAGTGTCCGGACCGACGGATCTTCGTCCACCGAATTAGGCGCACCGGAACACACCGGCGGGCGAACCGCGCCCCGTCAGGGGCGCTGGGGGTACCCCCGGCCGAAGGCAGGGGGAGGAACTGCGCGACCAGCCACAACCGACCCGCAGCTCCCCACCGCCCCCGGAAGGCGTCGTCAGCGCTTGCCGTCCTTCCCGCCCAGCAGGCCGGCCCGGCGCAGAGCATCGGCCATCGCACTGTTCGCGGGCGCAGGCGCCGACGCCTGACGGGCGCCGCCCCCCTGCCGCTGCTGCTGTCGCTGCTGCGGCGGACGCCCGTTGCCACTCCGCTGCTGCTGTCGGCGCTCACCGCCGGAGGCCGGCGCGGCCTCGTCGTCCAGCCTCAGCGTCAGCGAGATCCGCTTGCGCGGGATGTCCACGTCGAGGACCTTCACCTTGACGATGTCACCGGGCTTCACCACGTCCCGCGGGTCCTTGACGAACGTCTTGGACATCGCGGAGACATGGACCAGGCCGTCCTGGTGCACACCGACGTCGACGAACGCACCGAAGGCCGCCACGTTCGTCACGACCCCCTCCAGGACCATCCCGGAGGACAGGTCGGAGATCTTCTCGACGCCCTCCTTGAAGGTGGCCGTCTTGAAGGCCGGACGCGGGTCGCGCCCCGGCTTCTCCAGCTCCTTGAGGATGTCGGTGACGGTCGGCAGACCGAACGTCTCGTCCACGAAGTCCGACGGCCGCAGCGAGCGCAGCGCCCCCGTGTTGCCGATGAGCGCGGCCACCTCCTGGCCCGACGTCTTCACCATCCGCCGTACGACGGGATACGCCTCGGGGTGGACGCTCGACGCGTCCAGCGGGTCGTCGCCGCCGCGGATGCGCAGGAAGCCCGCGCACTGCTCGTACGCCTTGGGGCCGAGCCGGGCCACGTTCTTCAGCTGGCCGCGGGAGGTGAAGGGGCCGTTGGCGTCGCGGTGGGCCACGATGTTCTCGGCGAGCCCGGAGGTGATGCCGGAGACCCGGGCGAGGAGCGGGGCCGACGCCGTGTTGACGTCCACGCCCACGCCGTTCACACAGTCCTCGACCACCGCGTCCAGCGACCGCGACAGCTTCACCTCGGACAGGTCGTGCTGGTACTGGCCGACGCCGATCGACTTGGGGTCGATCTTCACCAGCTCCGCGAGGGGGTCCTGGAGCCGGCGGGCGATGGAGACGGCGCCGCGCAGCGACACGTCCATGTCGGGCAGCTCCTGGGAGGCGAAGGCGGAGGCCGAGTACACGGACGCGCCGGCTTCGGACACCATCACCTTGGTGAGCTTCAGGTCCGGGTGCCTGGTGATGAGCTCACCGGCGAGCTTGTCGGTCTCGCGCGACGCCGTGCCGTTGCCGATCGCGACCAGGTCGACCGCGTGCTCCTTGGCGAGCCGGGCCAGCTTGGCGATCGCCTCGTCCCACTTGTTGGCCGGGACGTGCGGGTAGATGACGTCGGTGGCGACCACCTTGCCCGTGGCGTCCACGACGGCGACCTTCACGCCGGTCCGGAAACCGGGGTCCAGGCCCAGCGTCGCCCGGGTGCCGGCCGGGGCGGCGAGCAGCAGGTCGCGCAGGTTCGCCGCGAACACGTTGACCGCCTCGTCCTCGGCGGCCGTGCGCAGCCGCAGCCGCAGGTCGATGCCGAGGTGGACGAGGATCCGGGTGCGCCAGGCCCAGCGGACCGTGTCCGACAGCCACTTGTCGGCCGGTCGGCCCCGGTCGGCGATCCCGAACCTGTGGGCGACGATCCCCTCGAACGAGGACGGGCCCTCGGTCGGCTCCTCCGGCTCCAGGACGAGGTCGAGGACCTCCTCCTTCTCGCCGCGCAGCATCGCCAGGATGCGGTGCGAGGGCAGTTCGGTGAACGGCTCGGCGAACTCGAAGTAGTCGGCGAACTTCGCGCCGGCCTCCTCCTTGCCGTCCTTCACCTTCGCGGCGAGCCGGCCGCGCACCCACATGCGCTCGCGCAGCTCGCCGATCAGGTCGGCGTCCTCCGAGAAGCGCTCGGTGAGGATCGCGCGGGCACCGTCCAGGGCGGCCTGCGGATCGGCGACACCCTTGTCGGCGTCGACGAAGGCGGCGGCGGCCGCCAGCGGCTCCACCCCCGGATCCCCGAGCAGCCCCTCGGCCAGCGGTTCGAGACCGGCCTCCCGCGCGATCTGCGCCTTGGTCCGCCGCTTCGGCTTGTACGGCAGGTAGACGTCCTCGAGCCGGGCCTTGGTCTCGGCGCCCCGGATCTGCGCCTCCAGCTCGGCGGTGAGCTTGCCCTGCTCCCGCACCGACTCCAGGATCGCGCTCCGCCGCTCCTCCAGCTCCCGCAGGTAGCGCAGCCGCTCCTCGATCGTGCGCAGCTGCGCGTCGTCGAGCATCTCGGTCGCTTCCTTGCGGTAGCGGGCGATGAAGGGCACCGTCGAACCGCCGTCGAGCAGCTCCACGGCAGCCTTGACCTGCCGCTCCCGTACGCCGAGCTCCTCGGCGATCCTGCCTTCGATGGACCCTGGAACCAGGGACCCGGGTGTCGTCACGATCCCGTACCGCCTTCTCCACTGAGGTTGCGCCGCAATTGTGGCAGGTGACACCGACAACCGGGCGCCAGGGCGCCGTTACGCGACACGAACTCACCACGAATCCCTCGCACACCCGGGGATCCGGTCGCACACCTGAATGAATCAGGCGAAGGGATCGCCCCGTCTCGATGGCCCGCCGCCGGCGCTGCCCCCTGCGTCACCCCTTGCCGAGGAGATCCGCGGGAAACGCCCCCGCGGCCACCGCCGCCCTCGCGAAGCCCGCCGCCAGTTCTGTCAGCCGGGTCACTCCGTCGGCGCCCAGGTGCTCGTACGGTGCCCGGTCCAGGCGGTCCGTCTCCGTCTCGATCTCCACCCGCAGGGCCACCCCCGCCTCGGTCAGCTCGCCCGCCGCGTCGAGCAGGCCGCGCTCCTGCAGCCGTTCCACCGCCGCGTCCCAGTCGTCCTGGCTCCAGCCGCGCGTGGCGAACACCCACTTCGGAGCCATGCCCTTGCCGGTCGCCGTGTGCGTCACCACCGCCTCGAGCCCGTCGAGACCGGCGACCAGCAGCGCCGCGAGGTGCCCGTCGCCGCGGTGCTCGCGCAGCAGCGTGCCCGCGTACCAGTAAGCGAGGTGGGGCTCCTGCGGCACCGGCAGGTCGGCGTGGGCGGCGTACAGCGGGCGGCCGGAGCGCGAGCAGGCCTCGGTGGCGCGCAGCGCGAGCCGCGCGGCCTCGGCCATCGGGTCGGAGACCACCGCGTCCGCGCCGAGCAGCCGCCGCATCGACGCGTCGACCGCACGCGCGCGTGCGGCGAGGACGTCCTTCGGGGACGCGGTCTCCCAGACGGCCGGCACGTGCCGGGCCACAAGGTCGTACTTGTAGTTGTAGAACGTCGCCGTCACCGTGCCGGCCCCGACCGGCCCCAACGCGGCCGCCCGCACCGCGAAGTTGACGGCCCGCGGATGGGTGACCCCGAGCGCGGCCAGTTCCTCGGCCAGCTCGGGGCTGAAGAAGTGGGTCGCGTGCAGGGAATTGAGCAGGTTGTGGCAGCGGCGGCCGGCGCGCGGCTCCAGGACGGCGGTTGTCATGGCGGCACGCTACTTACTGGTTGGTACGGACTTCCAGTGTCCGGCCGGATACCGGCCCGGCACTCCATCCGGCATGGCAGGAAAGGTGGGCTGCTCGTCATTGCGGCCATCGCCGGACCGGCCGACAATCGAGGGCATGGCGCACCGAACCGTTCTCGTCGTCCTCTTCGACGGCGTCCAGAGCCTCGACGTCACCGGCCCGGTGGAGGTCTTCACGGGCGCCGAGGCGCACGCCCCGGGCAGCTACCGGATCCGTACCGCCTCCCTGGACGGCGCTCCCGTGCGCACCTCCAGCGGGCTGACCGTCGTACCGGACCAGACCCTGGCCGACGCGTCCGACCCGTACACCCTGCTCGTTCCCGGCGGTCAGGGAACCCGGCGGCCCGACCCGGAGCTGGTGGCGTGGCTGCGGGTGCACGGGCCGCACGCCGGGCGGCTGGTGTCCGTCTGCACCGGCGCCGTCCTGCTCGCCGCCGCCGGGCTCCTGGACGGCCACCGGGCGACCACCCACTGGGCGTACTGCGAGAAGCTGGCCCGCGACCACCCCGCCGTCGACGTCGACCCCGACCCGATCTACGTCCGGGACGGTCGCATCGCCACCTCGGCGGGCGTCACCTCCGGCATCGACCTCGCGCTCGCGCTCGTGGAGGAGGACCTCGGCCGGGACGTGGCGCTCACCGTCGCCCGGCACCTCGTGGTGTTCCTGCGCAGGCCCGGCAACCAGGCGCAGTTCAGCGCCCAGCTCGCCGCCCAGACCGCACAGCGCGCACCGCTGCGGGAGGTCCAGCAGTGGATCACCGAGCACCCGGACGACGACCTGAGCGTCGAGGCCCTGGCCGCCCGCGCCGCGCTCTCGCCCCGCCACTTCGCCCGCGCCTTCCAGGCCGAGACGGGGACCACGCCCGGCCGCTACGTCGACCGGGTCCGGCTGGAACACGCCCGCCGGCTCCTGGAGGACACCGGCGACGGCGTCGAGGAGGTCTCCCGCGCCAGCGGCTACGGCACGCCCGAGGCGATGCGCCGCGCCTTCCTGAGGGCCCTCGGCACGACGCCCGCCGAATACCGGCGCAGGTTCAGCCCGGCCACCGTCGGCCCACCCCGTTAGGAGAGCCATGCAGATCGCGATCGCCCTCTACGACCGCTTCACCGCCCTCGACGCCGTGGGGCCCTACGAGACCCTGGGCCGGATCCCGGACTCCGAGGTCGTCTTCGTCGCCGAGGAGGCCGGCCCCGTCCGCACCGACAACGGGCAGCTCGCCCTGACCGCGGGGAAGACCTTCGCCGAGGTGCCGCACCCCGATGTCGTGGTCGTCCCGGGCGGCCCCGGCCAGTCGGCGCAGATGACGGACCGGGCCCTCCTCGACTGGATCCGCGCGGCGGACGCCACCAGCACCTGGACGACTTCCGTGTGCACCGGCTCCCTGCTGCTCGCCGCCGCCGGCCTCCTCGAAGGGCGCCGCGCCACCTCGCACTGGCTGGCCCTCGACGAACTGCGCGGGTTCGGCGCCGAGCCGACGGGGGAGCGGGTGGTCACCGACGGCAAGTACGTCACCGCGGCCGGCGTCTCCGCCGGCATCGACATGGGCCTCACCCTGATCGGCCGGATCTCCGGGGACGCGGTCGCCCAGACCGTACAGCTCGGGATCGAGTACGACCCGCAGCCGCCCTACGACGCGGGCTCCCCGCAGAAGGCGCCCGCCGAGGTCGTCGGCCTGCTCCGCTCGATGAGCCGGTTCATCCTCGGGGCGGAACTGCCCACGTGAACCGCGGCCGGCGACGCTCCAGGAACGCGGCGACGCCCTCGGCGGTGTCGCCGCTGCCGCGGGCCTGCTCCGCCCAGTGCCCGTCCCGGTCCGTGCGGCCGTTCGCGAACTCCTTCGCGGCGGCCTGCGTCAGCTGCGAGCGGGCGGCCAGGATCCGGGTGAACTCGGCCACCCGCTTGTCCAGTTCGCCCTCCGGCAGCACCTCGTCGACCAGACCGGTGCGCAGCGCGCGCTCCGCGTCGATCAACTCGCCCGAGAAGAGCAGGTACTTGGTGGCGGCCGGGCCGACGAGGGAGACCAGGCGGCGGGTGGAGGCGGCCGGGTAGACGATGCCGAGCTTGGCCGGTGTCACCCCGAACAGCGCGCCCTCCTCGGCGAACCGCAGGTCGCAGGCGGCGGCGAGCTGCGAGCCGCCGCCGACACAGTGGCCGCGCACCGCGGCGAGGGTCGGCTTGGGGAAGGCGGCCAGGGCCTCTTCGGCGGCGACAGCGAGGGACTGCGCCTCGGCGGGGGAGCCCTGGAGGGTGGAGATGTCGGCGCCGGCGCAGAAGGTGCCGCCCTCGCCGGTGAGCACCAGGACCCGCACGGCGGGGTCGGCCGCGAGACCGTCGAGGAGCGGCGGGAGGGCGCGCCACATCTCCGCTGTCATCGCGTTGCGTTTGGCGGGGTTGCCGATGACTACCGTGGCAACGGCGCTGCTGACCTGGTGGTCGAGACGGGGCTCCATGGTGCGTGATGCTATCCGCGCCCGCACGCATCCACCTCGGAAAGTTCTCATACCCGTACAACCCGAATAGTTCGCGAAGTCGGCACCGAGGAGGGCAAGAGTCGTTCCACAACTGACCTTGTCATACGCCAACGGTCAGATCCGCTCGATTTTTGCTGACTTGTGTTCAGTCCTACGGAGCGGAGGGGGGCGTTACCAACACTCGACGTGTGGTGACAATCGAGCGCGAGGGTGGCGACCGGACGATGGAGAACCACGGGCGCGGGCACGACCCGCGTCCAGAGGGAGGCGGCGCTCCGCCGCCGGATCCGCTGCCGTACGAAGGAGTCTGGCGGTTCACCGCCGCCGCCGTGGACGCCTCGGTCCCGCAGGCCCGGCGCGCCGTACGGGACCTGCTCCAGCGCCAGGGCGTCCCGGTCTCGGAGGACCTGGTGTACGGGCTGCTGCTGATCGTCTCCGAGCTGGTCACCAACGCGGTCAAGCACGCGGCGCTGCTGTCGCCGGTGCTCGCCGTCGAGGTCGCCGTCGGCGCCGAGTGGGTGCGGGTGTCCGTGGAGGACAACCACCCCTACCGGCCGACCGCCCTGGAGGCCGACCACGGCCAGACCGGCGGCCGGGGACTGCTGCTGGTGCGGGAGGTGGCCCGGGAGGCGGGCGGGGTCGTGGACGTGGAGCACACGTCGAGTGGCGGCAAGGTGATCTGGGCCGCCCTGCCGCTCAAACCCGCGACGCTGCCGTGAGGCCCCGTGAGGGCCTCGTGAGGATTCTCACCAGCCGGCGGACGGCCCCGTCAGCTCCCTGATCGCCGGGCGGGCCGCGTCCAGCACGGTCATGAACCAGGACGAGAAGGGGTCCTGGGCGTGCCGCTCGGCCAGCTCGGCGGCCGTCACGAAGACGGTCGCCTCGACCTCTTCCGGGTCCGGCGCGAGCGGCGCCTGCACCATGCCGACGAACAGGTGGTTGAACTCCTGCTCGACCAGGCCGGAGGCCGGGTCCGGGTGGTTGTAGCGGACCGTGCCCGCCTCGGCGAGCAGCGACGGGGAGACCCCCAACTCCTCGAAGGTCCGCCGGGCCGCCGCCGCGAAGGGCGCCTCGCCGGGGTAGGGGTGGCCGCAGCAGGTGTTGGACCACACTCCTGGGGAGTGGTACTTGCCCAGGGCCCGCTGCTGGAGCAGCAGCCTGCCGTGTTCGTCGAAGAGGAAGACGGAGAACGCCCGGTGCAGCTGTCCGGGGGGCTGATGCGCGGCCAGCTTCTCCGCGGTGCCGATGGTCACACCCTTCTCGTCGACGAGTTCAAGGAAAATCGCGTCTGCGGTCCCTTCCGACGTGCTGTGCGTCGCGGTGGCAGGTGTGATCGGCATACCCATCCTTCGCCTCGGTCTTCGCACCAAGTCTGCCGTACGAATCCGACACTCCCGGCACTTCCCGGCGCGGGCACGCCGGAAGAGGGACCCGGTACTTGATCGTGCCCTACGGGTGCGGGAGGGAACCGTCCGGGGGTCTCGAACACAAGGACGCCGGGGGAGTGCGGAGCGCTGCGTTCCGGGACCCCGGGCGGTACCGGGTCAGTGGCAGAGCCGGGCCTCGTGCTCCGCGTGCCCGCTCGGCTCCAGCTGGAAGGTGCAGTGCTCCACGTCGAAGTGGTGGCCCAGGCAGCCCTGCAGCTCGTGCAGCATCTTCTCGTGGCCGATGGCGCTCAGCACGTCCGAGCGGACCACGACGTGCGCCGACAGCACCGGCATCCCCGAGGTGATCGTCCAGGCGTGCAGATCGTGGACGTCCTCCACGCCGTCAAGGGCCAGGATGTGCGACCGCACCTCCGCCATGTCGACACCCCGCGGCGCCGCCTCCAGCAGGACGTCCAGGGTCTCCCGCAGCAGCTTCAGCGTCCTCGGCACGATCATCAGGCCGATGACCAGCGAGGCGATCGGGTCGGCCGCCTGCCAGCCGGTGGTCAGGATCACCACGGCCGAGATCAGCACCGCGAGCGAGCCCAGCGCGTCGGCCGCCACCTCCAGGAATGCGCCGCGCACGTTCAGGCTCTCCTGCTGGCCGCGCACCAGCAGCGTGAGCGAGATCATGTTCGCGACCAGGCCGATCAGACCGAACACGATCATCTGGCCGCCGTGCGTGTCCGCGGGCGTGAGGAACCGCTGGACCGCCTCGTACAGCACGTAGCCGCCGACCACGAGCAGCAGCAGGCAGTTCGCCAGGGCGGCGAGGATCTCGGCCCGGGCGAGGCCGAAGGTGCGGTTGGTGCTCGGCGGGCGGTTGGCGAAGTGGATCGCCAGCAGGGCCATGCCGAGGCCCAGCGCGTCGGTCGCCATGTGGGCCGCGTCCGCGATCAGTGCGAGCGAGTCGGCCACCAGGCCGCCGGCGATCTCGACCACCATCACCCCGAGGGTGATGGCGAGCGCCACCCGGAGCCGGCCGCGGTACGCCGCCGCGGCCGTACCGGTGGGCGGCCCGTGGGTGTGCCCGTGGCCGTGGTCGTGCCCTGCCCCCATGAGATACGCCTCCTGTGTTCGCCCGGGATCACAGTGAACTACGGGTGGGGGGTATCCGGCAACGCGGCACTGAACACCGTTGTCATGTGCCCTGACCTGCGGAAACGAATCCCAGGTCAGGGCAGCCTCAGTTAACTTTCCGTGCCGTACCGGGGCCCGCGGGTGGCCGGCTGTCCCGCCCTGGACCGGTGTCCCCAATGCCCGTTCTGCGAGCGCCATTTGTGGGCCGGGGCCCGGATCGCGGATGATGATCTCGGCAAAGGCAGGGACAGAGCAGGCCGACCGTGCCATGAACGGCCGGTGAACAAGCAGTCCTCACCATCCGATAACCTCTGCCGAATGCCGTCCGGGGGCCACCAGGCACACCCCGCCCCACCACGCAGTAGACCGGCGCCCGGACGCCGGCACCCAGGGAGTGAGTTCGGTTGTCGACCGCCATCGTCACCGGTCCGCCGGTCCCCGGATCGTCACTGGAGAGCGATCTGCGGGCACTCGGCTTCGAGGTGCGGGCGGCGTCGGACACCGCCGAGGCCGAGGCCCTGCTCACGGCCGTACCCGCCGACCGGCGGGTCGCCGTCGTCGACGCCCGCTTCGTCGGCCATGTGCACGCCCTGCGCCTGGGCCTCACCGACCCCCGCTTCCCGCTCGCCGCGATCCCCGGCGCCGTCACCGCCCAGCCGGCCGCCCGTCCGGCCCTGTCCCGGGCGCTGGCCCGGGAGGCCGCCGCGGGCGGCGCCACCGACCTCGCCGTCGACGGCCTGGTCACCGCCCTGGACGCCGACGTCCACCGCCCCGAGCTGGGCAGCCTGGTCGCCGCCGTCCCCGCCGACCCGCAGGCCCGCAACGAGGCCCGGCAGGCCGTCGCCGCCGTGGACGACGAGGCCGTACGCCTGAAGTCGGCCGTGAAGTCCCGGGACGGCTTCTTCACCACCTTCTTCGTCAGCCCGTACTCCCGCTACCTCGCCCGCTGGTGCGCCCGGCGCGGACTGACCCCCAACCAGGTCACCACCGCCTCGCTGCTCACCGCCCTGATCGCCGCGAGCTGCGCGGCGACCGGCACGCGCGCGGGGTTCGTCGCCGCCGGCGTCCTGCTCATCGCGTCCTTCGTCCTGGACTGCACCGACGGCCAGCTCGCCCGCTACTCCCTCCAGTACTCCACCCTCGGCGCCTGGCTGGACGCCACCTTCGACCGGGCCAAGGAGTACGCCTACTACGCCGGCCTGGCGCTGGGCGCCGCGCGGGGCGGCGACGACGTGTGGGCCCTCGCCCTGGGCGCGATGATCCTGCAGACCTGCCGGCACGTGGTCGACTTCTCCTTCAACGAGGCCAACCACGACGCCACCGCCAACACCAGCCCCACCGCCGCGCTCTCCGGCCGCCTCGACAGCGTCGGCTGGACGGTCTGGGTGCGCCGGATGATAGTCCTGCCCATCGGCGAACGATGGGCACTGATAGCCGTCCTCACGGCCGCCACCACCCCGCGCCTCACCTTCTACGTGCTGCTGGCCGGCTGCACCTTCGCCGCCACGTACACCACGGCCGGGCGGGTGCTGCGGTCGCTGACCCGGAAGGCGAGGCGGACTGACCGGGCGGCGAAGGCGCTCGCGGACCTGGCGGACAACGGTCCGCTCGCCGGGTTCGTGTCCCGCACCCTGCGCGCCCCGCTCGGCTCCCCCCTCCTGGTGGCCCTCGCCGGCGTGGCGGTTCTCACCGTGTCCCTCTTCTCGGGTGTGACCTGGGCCCCGGTCGCGGGTGCCGTCGTCTACGCCCTTGCCTCCGGCCAGGCCCTGGCCCGACCCCTCAAGGGCGCCCTCGACTGGCTGGTCCCGCCTCTCTTCCGGGCCGCCGAGTACGGCACCGTCCTCGTCCTCGCAAGCAAATCCGGGGTGAACGGAGCCCTTCCCGCGGCTTTCGGTCTGGTGGCCGCCGTCGCCTACCATCACTACGACACGGTGTACCGCATCCGCGGCGACGCCGGGGCGCCGCCGGCCTGGCTGGTACGTGCCATCGGGGGGCAGGAAGGGCGGACGCTGCTCGTCACCGTCCTGGCCGCGCTGCTCACGGCCGCGCAGTTCAAGGTCGCGCTCACGGTCCTCGCCGTGGTCGTGGCCGGGCTGGTGCTCGTCGAGAGCATCCGCTTCTGGGTGTCCGCAGGGGCGCCCGCCGTACACGACGAAGGAGAACCCGCATGATCGGCCTCGTGCTGGCGGCCGGCGCCGGCCGGCGTCTGCGCCCCTACACCGACAGCCTGCCCAAGGCGCTGGTGCCGGTGGGGCCTGCCGGGATAGAGGACTCGATCACGGTGCTCGACCTGACCCTCGGCAACTTCGCCGAGATCGGCCTGACCGAGGTCGCGATCATCGTCGGCTACCGCAAGGAGGCCGTCTACGAGCGCAAGGCCGCCCTGGAGGCCAAGTACGGTCTCAAGCTCACCCTCATCGACAACGACAAGGCCGAGGAGTGGAACAACGCCTACTCCCTGTGGTGCGGCCGTGACGCCCTCAAGGACGGCGTGATCCTCGCCAACGGCGACACCGTGCACCCGGTCTCCGTCGAGAAGACGCTGCTCGCCGCCCGCGGCGAGGGCAGGCGGATCATCCTGGCCCTGGACACCGTGAAGTCCCTCGCGGACGAGGAGATGAAGGTCGTCGTCGACGCCGACAAGGGCATGACGAAGATCACCAAGCTGATGGACCCGGCCGAGGCCACCGGCGAGTACATCGGCGTCACCCTCATCGAGGGCGACGCCGCGCCCGAGCTGGCCGAGGCGCTGAAGGCGGTCTGGGAGACCGACCCGCAGCAGTTCTACGAGCACGGCTACCAGGAGCTGGTCAACCGCGGCTTCCGGATCGACGTGGCGCCCATCGGGGACGTCCGGTGGGTCGAGATCGACAACCACGACGACCTCGCCAGGGGACGGGAGATCGCGTGCCAGTACTGACCCGGCTGATCCCCTCGCCGGTCGTCGTCGACATCCGCCCGGGTGCCCTCGACGACCTCGCCGGGGTGCTCGCCGACGAACGCATCTCGCACTCCGGCCGGCTCGCCGTCGCCGTCAGCGGCGGCTCCGGTTCGAAGCTGCGCGCGCGCGTCACGCCGAGCCTGCCCGGCGCCACCTGGTACGAGGTCGGCGGCGGCACGCTCGACGACGCGATCCGGCTGGCCGGCGACATCAAGGCCGGCCACTACGACGCGGTCGTCGGCCTCGGCGGCGGCAAGATCATCGACTGCGCCAAGTTCGCGGCGGCCCGGGTGGGCCTGCCGCTGGTCGCCGTACCGACGAACCTCGCGCACGACGGCCTGTGCTCGCCCGTCGCCACCCTCGACAACGACGCGGGCCGCGGTTCCTACGGGGTGCCGAACCCGATCGCGGTCGTCATCGACCTCGACGTCGTCCGGGAGGCCCCGGCGCGGTTCGTGCGCTCCGGGATCGGCGACGCCGTCTCCAACATCTCGGCGATCGCGGACTGGGAGCTGTCCCACCGTGTCACCGGCGAGAAGATCGACGGTCTGGCGGCCGCCATGGCCCGCCAGGCCGGCGAGGCGGTGCTGCGCCACCCCGGCGGCATCGGCGAGAACGACTTCCTCCAGGTGCTCGCCGAGGCGCTGGTGCTCAGCGGGATCGCCATGTCGGTGTCGGGCGACTCGCGCCCGTCCTCCGGCGCCTGCCACGAGATCAACCACGCCTTCGACCTGCTCTTCCCGAGGCGTGCCGCCAGCCACGGCGAGCAGTGCGGGCTCGGCGCGGCCTTCGCGATGTACCTGCGCGGAGCCCACGAGGAGTCCGTGTACATGGCCGATGTGCTGCGCCGGCACGGACTGCCGGTGCTGCCGGAGGAGATCGGCTTCACCGTGGACGAGTTCGTCCGGGTCGTCGAGTTCGCCCCGGAGACCCGGCCCGGCCGCTACACCATCCTCGAACACCTCGACCTCAAGACCCACCAGATCAAGGACTTCTACGTCGACTATGTCAAGGCCATCGGTAGCTGAACTCCGTCCGGTCGTGCACCCCGCTGGGGTCAAGGACCGGCGCAGCGGTGAGCACTGGATGGGGCGCCTCTACATGCGTGAGGTGTCCCTGCGGGTCGACCGCTACCTGGTGAACACCAGGGTCACGCCCAACCAGCTCACGTACCTGATGACCGTCTTCGGCGTGCTCGCGTGCCCGGCCCTGCTGGTGCCGGGCATCTGGGGCGCCGTGCTCGGTGTGGTGTGCGTCCAGATGTACCTGCTGCTCGACTGCGTCGACGGCGAGGTCGCCCGCTGGAAGCAGCAGTACTCGCTGGGCGGCGTCTACCTCGACCGGGTCGGGGCGTACCTGACCGACGCGGCCGTCCTGGTCGGGCTCGGGCTGCGCGCCGCCGACCTGTTCGGCAGCGGCCGCATCGACTGGCTGTGGGCCTTCCTGGGCACCCTGGCCGCGCTCGGCGCCATCCTGATCAAGGCCGAGACCGACCTGGTCGGCGTCGCCCGGCACCAGGCCGGCCTGCCGGTGGTCAAGGAGGCCGCCGCCGAGATGCGCTCCTCCGGGATGGCACTGGCCCGCCGGGCCGCCGCCCTGTTCCGGTTCCACCGGCTGATCCTCGGCATCGAGGCCTCGCTGCTGATCCTGCTGCTCGCCGTCGCCGACCACTTCCACGGCGACCTCTTCTGGACCCGGCTCGGCACCGCCGTGCTGGCCGGCATCGCGCTGCTGCAGACCCTGCTGCACCTGGTCTCGGTCCTCGCGTCGAGCAGGCTGCGGTGAGCGCCGGGCTGAAGGTCGGCGCGGTCGTCATCACCATGGGCAACCGCCCCGACGAACTGCGCGCCCTCCTCGACTCCGTCGCCAAGCAGGACGGCGACCGGGTCGAGGTGGTCGTCGTCGGCAACGGCTCGCCGGTCCCGGACGTGCCGGACGGCGTCCGCACCCTGGAACTGCCCGAGAACCTCGGGATCCCCGGCGGCCGCAACGTCGGCATAGAGGCCTTCGGCCCCAGCGGCCGCGATGTCGACATACTGCTCTTCCTCGACGACGACGGGCTGCTCGCCGAGCACGACACCGCCGAGCTGTGCCGCCAGGCCTTCGCCGCCGACCAGCGGCTCGGCATCATCAGCTTCCGCATCGCCGACCCGGACACCGGGCAGACCCAGCGCCGGCACGTGCCCAGGCTCCGGGCCTCCGACCCGATGCGCTCCTCCCGGGTCACCACCTTCCTCGGCGGCGCCAACGCCGTCCGCACCCAGGTCCTCGCCGAGGTCGGCGGCCTGCCGGACGAGTTCTTCTACGCCCATGAGGAGACCGACCTGGCCTGGCGGGCCCTGGACGCCGGCTGGATGATCGACTACCGCTCCGACATGGTCCTCAACCACCCCACGACCGCACCCTCCCGGCACGCGGTCTACCACCGGATGGTCGCCCGCAACCGGGTCTGGCTGGCCCGCCGCAACCTGCCCGCCCTCCTGGTCCCGGTCTACCTCGGGGTGTGGATGCTGCTGACCCTGGTGCGCCGCCCCTCCCGCCCGGCCCTGCACGCCTGGTTCGCCGGCTTCCGGGAGGGCTGGACCACCCCGTGCGGGCCTCGCCGCCCGATGCGCTGGCGGACCGTGTGGAAACTCACGCGACTGGGCCGTCCCCCGGTGATCTGACAAGCTCGGAGGTGCGTGTCCGCGCGTACGGCGTGCGGACACCCCCGGGATTGTGTCCGACGGCGGATACATGTCGCGCCCGGTAGCACAATTCCGTAAGACGAACGTAAGACGAATCTGAGGACGAAGGCTCCGACCCTTGAGTGAGACAACGCATGACGGCGGGATCGCGGTGAGCGCGGTGCCGTCGCCCGACGAAGGCCTCACGGCGGCGCAGCTCGCCGCCAGGTACGGGCTCGCGGTGAGCGGCGCACGCCCCTCGCTGGCCGAGTACGTACGCCAGCTCTGGGGGCGGCGCCACTTCATCCTGGCCTTCTCGCAGGCGAAGCTCACGGCCCAGTACAGCCAGGCCAAGCTCGGCCAGCTCTGGCAGGTGGCCACGCCGCTGCTGAACGCGGCCGTGTACTACTTCATCTTCGGCGTCATCCTGCACGCCAGCCGGGGCATGTCGCAGGACGTCTACATCCCGTTCCTGGTCACCGGCGTGTTCACCTTCACGTTCACCCAGAGCTCGATCATGACGGGCGTGCGGGCGATCTCGGGCAACCTCGGTCTGGTGCGCGCGCTGCACTTCCCGCGCGCCTCGCTGCCGATCTCCTTCGCGCTCCAGCAGCTCCAGCAGCTGCTGTTCTCGATGATCGTCATGGTCGCCGTGGTGGTCGGGTTCGGCAGCCGGCCGGGCCTGTCCTGGGTGCTGGTCGTCCCGATCCTGTTCCTGCTGTTCCTCTTCAACACCGGCCTGGCCCTGATCGTGGCCCGGCTGGGCGCCAAGACGCCGGACCTCGCCCAGCTGCTGCCGTTCATACTGCGCACCTGGATGTACATGTCGGGTGTGATGTTCTCGATCACCAAGATGATGGAGGGCCGGCCGGAGTGGGCGCGCACGCTCCTCCAGGTGAACCCCGCCACCGTCTTCATGGACCTGATGCGCTTCGCCCTCATCGACGGCTACGGCGCCTCGAACCTGCCGCCGCACGTCTGGGCCGTCGCGCTGTCCTGGGCGGTGGTCGTGTTCGCCGGCGGTTTCGTGTATTTCTGGAAGGCGGAGGAGCGGTACGGCCGTGGCTGAGCAGACCACAGGGGAGCGGATCCCCACCGTCATCGCGGAGGACGTGCACATCGTCTACCGCGTCCATGGCGCCAAGACCGGCAAGGGCAGCGCGACAGCCGCCCTCAGCCGCATCTTCAAGCGCGGCGACGAGCGGGGCGTCCGCAAGGTGCACGCGGTCCGCGGCGTCTCCTTCGTCGCCTACCGCGGCGAGGCCATCGGCCTGATCGGCTCCAACGGCTCCGGCAAGTCCACCCTGCTGCGCGCCATCGCCGGCCTGCTGCCCGCGGAGAAGGGCAGGGTCTACACCAACGGCCAGCCCTCGCTGCTCGGCGTCAACGCGGCCCTGATGAACGACCTCACAGGCGAGCGCAACGTCATCCTGGGCGGCCTGGCGATGGGCATGTCCCGCGAGGACATCAGGGCCCGCTACCAGGAGATCGTCGAGTTCTCCGGCATCAACGACAAGGGCGACTTCATCACCCTGCCGATGCGCACCTACTCCTCCGGCATGGCGGCCCGCCTCCGCTTCTCCATCGCCGCCGCCAAGGACCACGACGTCCTCATGATCGACGAGGCGCTGGCCACCGGTGACGCGGCCTTCCGCAAGCGCTCCGAGGACCGGATCCGCGAACTGCGCGAGCACGCCGGCACGGTGTTTCTGGTCAGTCACAACAACAAGTCGATCCGCGACACCTGCGACCGGGTCCTGTGGCTGGAACGCGGTGAGCTGCGCATGGACGGCCCGACCGAAGAGGTGCTCAAGGAGTACGAGAAGTTCACGGGCAAGTAGCCCCGTCCGGCCCAGGCCCCGCCGGAACCTTTCCGGCGGGGCCCGCGTCTGCAAAGGAAACGTCAACTCGGGCTCGCCTTAGGAATCTTGACACCAATCGGTGTGTTGTTGTGATCTGCGGGACACCCCGACGAACCTCGATGCGTTGTACAACGTAAGCTGTACCGGTCCCGGAAAGCGGCAAGTGGGGCGATAATGCGCGACACCCTTCGCCGGGCCGCCCCGCGGACTGCTGGGCGGCGTGTCCGAAATAGTGTGTATTGGGTCGGCAGTGTAGAACGGGAGATGTGACGGCAATGGCTACGGAAACTCCCCAGCTCAACGCAGGCCGCGCCGTCCCCGCCCCGGGCAGCGAACGGTGACGGCAACCGGCCCGGCGCGCACCGGAGACCCGGAGCGCGGCACCCTGGACAAGGCCGCGGACGAGAACTTCCCCGTGGCCCCCTTCTTCCTGCCGAAAGCCTGGCGTGCCGACCTGATGGCGGTGTACGGCTTCGCCCGCCTCGTCGACGACATCGGCGACGGCGACCTGGCCCCCGGCGGCGCCGACGCCCGCCTCCTCGGGGTCTCCCCGGCGCAGGCCGAGGACCGCCTGGTCCTGCTCGACGCCTTCGAGGCCGACCTGCGCCGCGTCTTCGACGCCACCCCGCACCACCCCCTGCTGCGCCGTCTCCAGCCCACGGTCCGTCGCTGCGGACTGGCCCCCGAGCCGTTCCTCGGACTGATCGCCGCCAACCGCCAGGACCAGCTCGTCAAGCGGTACGAGACCTACGACGACCTCCTCGCCTACTGCGAGCTGTCCGCCAACCCCGTCGGCCGCCTGGTCCTCGCCGTCACCGGTACCTCGACCCCCGGGCGGATCCGGCTCTCCGACTCGATCTGCACCGCACTCCAGATCGTCGAACACCTCCAGGACGTGGCCGAGGACCTCGGCCGCGACCGGATCTATCTGCCCGCCGAGGACATGAAGCGCTTTCACGTCCAGGAGGCGGATCTCGCCAGGAAAACCGCGGGCGCATCGGTGCGTGCACTGGTTGCATACGAAGCACAACGCGCCCGCGATCTCCTGAATGAAGGCGCCCCCCTTGTGGGTAGCGTCCACGGCAGGTTGAAGCTGCTGCTTGCGGGGTTCGTGGCGGGGGGAAGGGCGGCGGTCCACGCGATCGCCGCCGCCGAATACGACGTACTTCCCGGCCCGCCCAAGCCCGGCAAGGGCCGGTTGCTGCGTGAGGTGGGCGTGACTCTGCGAGGAGAGGGGTGATCCGGACCGTGGACTCTCCCACACACGTGTCCGCACCGGTACTCGCCGCCTACAGCTACTGCGAGACGGTCACCGGACAGCAGGCACGGAACTTCGCCTACGGCATCCGGCTGCTCCCGACGCCCAAGCGGCGCGCCATGTCGGCGCTCTACGCCTTCTCCCGGCGTGTCGACGACATCGGCGACGGCGAGCTGGCGGGCGACGTGAAGGCGGCCCGCCTGGAGGACACCCGGGCGCTGCTCGCCCGGGTCCAGGACGGTGCGGTCGCCGAGGACGACACCGACCCGGTCGCGGTCGCCCTCGCCCATGCCGCCCAGGCCTTCCCGATTCCGCTGGGCGGCCTGGACGAGCTGATCGACGGCGTCCTGATGGACGTCCGCGGCGAGACCTACGAGACCTGGGACGACCTCAAGGGCTACTGCCGGTGTGTGGCCGGCGCCATCGGCCGGCTCTCGCTCGGCGTGTTCGGTACGGAACCGGGGGCGCGCGGCGCCGAGCGTGCGCCGGAGTATGCCGACACACTCGGGCTCGCGCTCCAGCTCACCAACATCCTCAGAGACGTCCGCGAGGACGCCGGCAACGGCCGTACCTACCTGCCCTCCGACGACCTCGCCAAGTTCGGCTGCTCGGCCGGGTTCCACGGGCCGACGCCGCCGGAGGGCTCGGACTTCGCGGGGCTCGTGCACTTCGAAGTACGGCGCGCCCGTGCCCTTTTCGCCGAGGGCTACCGGCTGCTGCCCATGCTCGACCGGCGCAGCGGCGCCTGTGTCGCCGCCATGGCGGGGATCTACCGCCGCCTCCTCGACCGCATCGAGCGCGAGCCGGAGGCGGTACTGCGCGGCCGGGTCTCGCTGCCCGGACGCGAGAAGGCGTACGTCGCCGTGCGTGGTCTGTCCGGGCTCGACACCCGGCGCCACACCTCCCGCCTGACCGTCAGGAGGCGCGCCTGATGGACAGAGTGGGTCAAGGTGACTCCACCGGAGAAAAACGGCAGGCAACCCTCCGGCACGGCGTGGCGTCCCTGACTGCGACGGCCCGACCTGCCCCGTTCCACCGGCACGGCGGGCGGGCAGGGGAGGAAGCACGATGACCGACGGCACGCGATCCGAGCGGACGCACGACGACACCGCGTCCGGGCGCACCGCCGTCGTGATCGGCGGCGGCCTCGCGGGTGTCACGGCCGCGCTCGCGCTCGCCGACGCGGGCGTACGCGTCACCCTTCTCGAAGGCAGGCCGAGGCTCGGCGGGCTCGCCTTCTCCTTCCAGCGCGGCGACCTGACCGTGGACAACGGCCAGCACGTGTACCTGCGTTGCTGCACCGCCTACCGCTGGTTCCTCGACCGCATCGAGGGCACGGCGCTGGCACCGCTGCAGGACCGCCTCGACGTGCCCGTGCTCGATCTCGACAAGCCCGAGGGGCGGCGCCTGGGCAGGCTCCGTCGCGACCCGCTGCCCGTGCCCCTGCATCTGGGGCGCAGCCTGGCCGCCTATCCGCACCTCTCGCTCGCCGAGCGGGCCGCGGTGGGGCGTGCCGCGCTCGCGCTCAAGGGGCTCGACCTCGCCGATCCGAGCCTGGACGCACAGGACTTCGGCAGCTGGCTGGCCGCCCACGGCCAGTCGGCGCGTGCCGTCGAGGCCCTGTGGGACCTGGTCGGGGTCGCCACCCTCAACGCGGTCGCGGGCGACGCCTCGCTGGGGCTCGCCGCGATGGTGTTCAAGACCGGTCTGCTGTCCGACCCGGGCGCGGCCGACATCGGCTGGGCCCATGTGCCGCTGGGAGAACTGCACGACCGGCTGGCCCGCAAGGCGCTCGACTCCGCGGGCGTGCGTACCGAGGTCCGTACACGCGTCACCTCCGTCTCCACTAACGAGAACGGGACGTGGAGCGTTCAGGTTCCCGGCGAGACGCTCACCGCCGACGCCGTCGTGCTGGCCGTCGCCCAGCGCGAGGCCTACGACCTGCTGCCTTCCGGTGCCCTGGACGCCCCGGAGAACCTGCTGGAGATCGGCACCGCGCCGATCCTCAACGTCCACGTGGTGTACGACCGTACGGTGCTCACCAAGCCGTTCTTCGCGGCTCTCGGCACCCCCGTCCAGTGGGTGTTCGACCGCACCCACGCCTCCGGGCTGTTGAAAGGCGGGCCCGAAGGGCCTCCGTATAAGGGTGGCGGCGGGCGACGGGCGGGACAGTACCTCGCGCTGTCCCAGTCGGCCGCCCAGGACGAGATCGACATGCCCGTGGCCGACCTGCGCGAGCGCTATCTGCCCGAGCTGGAACGGCTGTTGCCCGGTGCGCGTGGCGCCGGGGTGCAGGACTTCTTCGTGACCCGGGAGCGCACCGCGACGTTCGCCCCCACCCCCGGCGTCGGGCGGCTGCGGCCCGGCGCCCGCACCAAGGCACCCGGCCTCTACCTGGCCGGAGCGTGGACCGCCACCGGGTGGCCCGCGACCATGGAGAGTGCGGTCCGCAGCGGTGTCAGCGCGGCCGATGCCGCGTTGAGCACTCTGGGCCGGCCCCGCCCCCGTCACCTCTTCGATGTCGAGGAGGCGGCGTGACGCTCGATCAGCAGGCGGCAGGCCTCCGCACCCCCGGTACCGCAACAAGAGGAGAAACTGTGCCCACTGTGCCCCCGGCCTCGAAGGGCGCCCGAGAGACCGCAGTGGACGTGACCGCGCTTCTGGAGCGCGGCCGGACCCTTGCCACACCGGTACTGCGGGCGGCCGTCGACCGCCTGGCCTCCCCCATGGACACCGTAGCCGCCTACCACTTCGGCTGGATCGACGCCGAGGGCAACCCCGCCGACGGCGACGGCGGCAAGGCCGTGCGCCCCGCGCTCGCCGTGCTCTCCGCCGAGGTCACCGGCGCCGCCCCCGAGGTCGGCATCCCGGGTGCCGTCGCCGTCGAGCTCGTCCACAACTTCTCCCTGTTGCACGACGACCTGATGGACGGCGACGAACAGCGCCGGCACCGCGACACCGTCTGGAAGGTGCACGGCCCCGCCCAGGCCATCCTGGTCGGCGACGCCCTGTTCGCCCTCGCCAACGAGATCCTGCTCGAGCTCGGCACCGTCGAGGCCGGCCGCGCCACCCGCCGGATCACCACCGCCACCCGCGCCCTGATCGACGGCCAGGCCCAGGACATCTCCTACGAGCACCGCGACCGGGTCAGCGTCGAGGAGTGCCTGGAGATGGAGGGCAACAAGACCGGCGCCCTGCTCGCCGCCTCCAGCTCCATCGGCGCCGTGCTCGGCGGCGCCGACGACCGCACCGCCGACACCCTGGAGAAGTACGGCTACCACCTCGGCCTCGCCTTCCAGGCCGTCGACGACCTGCTCGGCATCTGGGGCGACCCGGAGTCCACCGGCAAGCAGACCTGGAGCGACCTGCGCCAGCGCAAGAAGTCCCTGCCGGTCGTCGCCGCGCTCGCCGCGGGCGGCCCCGCCTCCGAGCGGCTCGGCGAGATCCTCGCCGCCGACGCCAAGAGCAGCGACTTCGAGAACTTCTCCGAGGAGGAGTTCGCCGCCCGTGCCGCCCTCATCGAGGAGGCCGGCGGCCGCGAGTGGACCGCCGAAGAGGCGCGCCGTCAGCACACCATCGCCATCGAGGCCCTGCACGCCGTCGACATGCCCGACCGGGTACGGGCACAGTTCACGGCGCTCGCGGACTTCGTCGTCGTACGGAAGAGATGATCATTATCGGTCGAATAGTCCTCGCGTAGTCGCCGGCCGGTGCGAACGCGCAGCCAGCACCGGCCGACGGCGGACCCACAGCAGAACGATTTCGCACGACTGCACGAAGGGGAAGCCATGACAGCGACGACCGACGGAAGCACCGGGGCCACCCTGCCGCCCCGGGCCGACTCGGCCAGCACCGAACTCACCACCCCCGTGGCGGCCGGGGTACAAGAAGCCGCCGAACGCGCGGTACGGCGTGCCACCGACCATCTGCTCGCCCAGCAGGACGCGCAGGGCTGGTGGAAGGGCGACCTGGAGACCAACGTCACCATGGACGCCGAGGACCTGCTGCTCCGCCAGTTCCTGGGGATCCGCGACGAGTCCACGACCGCCGCGGCCGCCCTCTTCATCCGCGGCGAGCAGCGCGAGGACGGCACCTGGGCCACCTTCTACGGCGGCCCCGGCGAACTCTCCACCACCATCGAGGCGTACGTCGCCCTGCGGCTGGCCGGGGACGCGCCCGACGCGCCCCACATGGCGAAGGCGTCGGCCTGGATCCGCGAGCGCGGCGGGATCGCCGCAGCCAGGGTCTTCACCCGGATCTGGCTGGCCCTGTTCGGCTGGTGGAAATGGGAGGACCTGCCCGAACTCCCGCCGGAACTCCTGTACTTCCCCAAGTGGTTCCCGCTCAGCATCTACAACTTCGGCCAGTGGGCCCGCCAGACCATCGTGCCGCTCACCGTGGTCTCGGCCAAGCGCCCGGTGCGCCCGGCCCCCTTCCCGCTGGACGAGCTCCACACCGACCCGGCCGACCCCAACCCGCCCCAGCCCCTTGCCCCGGTGGTGAGCTGGGAGGGCGTCTTCCAGCGGCTCGACAAGGTTGTCCGCGGCTACCGCAAGGTCGCGCTGGGACGGCTGCGCTCCTCCGCCCTGAAGTCCGCCGCCCGCTGGATCGTCGAGCGCCAGGAGAACGACGGCGCCTGGGGCGGCATCCAGCCCCCGGCCGTCTACTCGGTGATCGCGCTGTACCTGCTCGGGTACGACCTCGAACACCCCGTGATGCGCGCGGGGCTGGAGTCGCTGGATCGTTACGCCGTGTGGCGCGAGGACGGCGCCCGGATGATCGAGGCCTGTCAGTCCCCGGTGTGGGACACCTGTCTGGCCACCATCGCCCTCGCCGACGCCGGACTCCCCGCCGACCACCCGCAGCTGGTCAAGGCGGCCGACTGGATGCTCGGCGAGCAGATCGTCCGCCCCGGCGACTGGGCGGTCAAACGGCCCCAGCTCCCGCCGGGCGGCTGGGCGTTCGAGTTCCACAACGACAACTACCCCGACATCGACGACACCGCCGAGGTCGTCCTCGCGCTGCGCCGGGTCAGGCACCACGACCCGGAGCGGATGGAGAAGGCGATCGGGCGCGGGGTGCGCTGGAACCTCGGCATGCAGTCGAAGAACGGGGCCTGGGGCGCCTTCGACGTCGACAACACCAGTCCGTTCCCCAACCGGCTGCCGTTCTGCGACTTCGGCGAGGTCATCGACCCGCCGTCGGCCGACGTCACCGCGCACGTCGTGGAGATGCTCGCCTTCGAGGGCATGTCCCACGACCCGCGCACCCGGCGCGGCATCGAGTGGCTGCTCGCCGAACAGGAGCCGAACGGCGCCTGGTTCGGGCGCTGGGGCGTCAACTACGTCTACGGCACGGGATCCGTGGTACCCGCGCTCACGGCCGCCGGGCTGCCCGCCTCGCACCCGGCGATCCGTCGTGCGGTGACCTGGCTGGAGCAGGTCCAGAACGAGGACGGCGGCTGGGGCGAGGACCTGCGCTCCTACAAGTACGCCGGCGACTGGAGCGGCCGCGGCGCCTCCACCGCCTCCCAGACGGCCTGGGCGCTGATGGCGCTGCTCGCGGCGGGGGAGAAGGACGCCAAGGCCGTCGAGCGGGGTGTCCGGTGGCTCGCCGAGACGCAGGCCGAGGACGGCTCCTGGGACGAGCCCTACTTCACCGGCACCGGCTTCCCCTGGGACTTCTCCATCAACTACCACCTCTACCGGCAGGTCTTCCCGCTCACCGCGCTCGGCCGCTATGTGCACGGTGAACCCGCCCCCGAGGCAGAGGGGGACTGATGAGCGCCACGCCCGCGCCGGCCCCGCTGCTGATCGCCTGCGCCCTCGGCATCGAGCACCTCGCCCTGCGCGCCGGCGAACGCGGGGGCGCGGGCGGACCCGTCACCGTGCTGCGCACCGGCATGGGCCCCAGGGCGGCGGAACGGTCCGTCACCCGGGTCCTGGCCGACCCCGCGCTGGCCGGTGCCGCGGTGCTGGCGACGGGCTTCTGCGCGGGACTGGCCCCCGGCATGCACCCCGGCGACCTGGTCGTCGCCGAGGAGACCCGGGACCCCCGCGGCAGCGTCCCGTGCGTGGGCACCGAACTCCTCGTGAAGGAACTCGTACGGACCCTGCCCGGCCGCACCGTCCACACCGGACCCGTCACCGGCTCCGATCACGTCGTCCGCGGTCACGAGCGGTCGGATCTGCTCGCGACCGGCGCAATCGCGGTCGACATGGAATCGGCGGCCACGCTCCTGAGCGCCGTGCACGCGGGCGAGCGCCCGGTTGCGGCCGTCAGGGTGGTCGTGGACGCTCCTGAACATGAACTCGTCCGGATCGGCACGGTGCGCGGTGGAATATCTGCTTTCCGCGTTCTTCGATCCGTTCTTCCAGCTTTCTTCGAATGGCACCGTTCTTTGCTGCTCCCCCGGAGGTGAGCCAGATGGCCATGCCGCTGCGTCAGTCGATCAAGGTCGCTACTTACTTGGCCGAACAGAAGCTCCGCAAGCGGGACAAGTTCCCGTTGATCGTGGAGCTGGAACCCCTGTTCGCGTGCAACCTGAAATGTGAGGGCTGCGGCAAGATCCAGCACCCGGCGGGGGTGTTGAAGCAGCGCATGCCGGTCGCGCAGGCGGTCGGGGCGGTGCTGGAGTCCGGTGCGCCGATGGTGTCCATCGCGGGCGGCGAACCCCTGATGCACCCTCAGATCGACGAGATCGTGCGGCAGTTGGTGGCGAAGCGGAAGTACGTCTTCCTGTGCACCAACGCCATGCTGCTGCGCAAGAAGATGGACAAGTTCACGCCCTCGCCCTACTTCGCCTTCGCGGTGCACATCGACGGGCTGCGCGAGCGGCACGACGAGTCCGTCGCGAAGGAAGGCGTGTTCGACGAGGCGGTGGCGGCCATCAAGGAGGCCAAGCGGCGCGGCTTCCGGGTGACCACCAACTCGACCTTCTTCAACACGGACACCCCGCAGACCATCATCGAGGTGCTCAACTTCCTCAACGACGACCTCAAGGTCGACGAGATGATGATCTCGCCCGCCTACGCCTACGAGAAGGCCCCCGACCAGGAGCACTTCCTCGGCGTGGAACAGACCCGCGAGCTCTTCAAGAAGGCCTTCGCGGGCGGCAACCGCAAGAAGTGGCGGCTCAACCACTCCCCGCTCTTCCTGGACTTCCTGGAGGGCAAGGTCGACTTCCCGTGCACGGCCTGGGCGATCCCGAACTACTCGCTCTTCGGCTGGCAGCGCCCCTGCTACCTGATGAGTGACGGGTACGTGCCGACGTACCGCGAACTCATCGAGAAGACCGACTGGGACAAGTACGGCCGCGGCAAGGACCCGCGCTGCGCCAACTGCATGGCGCACTGCGGTTACGAGCCCACCGCCGTCCTCGCCACCATGGGGTCGCTCAAGGAGTCGCTCCGCGCGATGCGCGAGACGGTCTCCGGGAACCGGGAGTGACGGCATGACCGCGGTTTCCCTGGGCCTCCCGGAGGTCCCGGCCCGGCCGGTCGCCGAGCGGCGCGTGTCCCGGCAGATCCACGTCGGGCCCGTGGCGGTCGGCGGCGGGGCCCCGGTGTCGGTGCAGTCGATGACCACGACCCGCACCTCCGACATCGGCGCCACCCTCCAGCAGATCGCCGAACTCACCGCGTCCGGCTGCCAGATCGTCCGCGTCGCCTGCCCCACGCAGGACGACGCGGACGCCCTGGCGACGATCGCGCGGAAGTCCCAGATCCCGGTGATCGCGGACATCCACTTCCAGCCGAAGTACGTCTTCGCGGCCATCGAGGCCGGGTGCGCCGCGGTCCGCGTGAACCCCGGCAACATCAAGAAGTTCGACGACCAGGTGCGGGAGATCGCGCGGGCCGCCAAGGACCACGGGACCCCGATCCGCATCGGGGTCAACGCGGGCTCGCTCGACCGCCGGCTCCTTGAGAAGCACGGCAGGGCGACCCCCGAGGCGCTGGTCGAGAGCGCTCTCTGGGAGGCCTCGCTCTTCGAGGAGCACGACTTCCGGGACATCAAGATCTCGGTCAAGCACAACGACCCTGTCGTGATGATCGAGGCGTACCGGCAGCTGGCAGCCCAGTGCGACTACCCGCTGCACCTCGGCGTCACGGAGGCCGGCCCGGCGTTTCAGGGCACGATCAAGTCGGCCGTCGCCTTCGGGGCGTTGCTCTCGCAGGGCATCGGTGACACGATCCGCGTCTCGCTGTCCGCCCCGCCCGCCGAGGAGGTCAAGGTCGGCATCCAGATCCTGGAGTCGCTGAACCTCAGGCAGCGGCGCCTGGAGATCGTCTCCTGCCCGTCCTGCGGGCGCGCCCAGGTAGACGTCTACAAGCTGGCGGACGAGGTGACGGCAGGTCTTGAGGGCATGGAGGTGCCGCTGCGCGTCGCCGTCATGGGATGCGTGGTCAACGGTCCCGGCGAGGCACGGGAGGCCGACCTGGGGGTCGCCTCCGGCAACGGCAAGGGCCAGATCTTCGTGAAGGGCGAGGTCGTCAAGACCGTGCCCGAGTCGAAGATCGTGGAGACCCTCATCGAGGAAGCGATGAAGATCGCCGAGCAGATGGAGCAGGACGGCGCCGGGTCCGGAGCACCCGCCGTCACGGTGAGCTGAACAGCACGGACCGAGAGGGGGCCGAGCGTGACGATTCTGGAGACCATCCGGGGACCACGCGACCTGAAGGCGCTGTCCGAGGCGGAACTCGGCGAACTGTCCGAAGAAATACGCGAGTTCCTGGTGCACGCGGTCGCCAGGACCGGCGGCCACCTCGGGCCCAACCTGGGCGTCGTGGAGCTGACCGTCGCGCTGCACCGGGTCTTCGAGTCCCCGGCCGACCGCATCCTCTGGGACACCGGCCACCAGAGCTACGTCCACAAGCTGCTGACCGGCCGTCAAGACTTCTCCAAGCTGCGCGGCAAGGGCGGCCTGTCCGGATACCCCTCGCGCGAGGAGTCCGAGCACGACGTCATCGAGAACAGCCACGCCTCCACCGCGCTCGGTTGGGCCGACGGCCTCGCCAAGGCCCGCCAGGTGCAGGGGGAGAAGGGCCATGTCGTCGCGGTGATCGGCGACGGCGCGCTGACCGGCGGGATGGCCTGGGAGGCGCTCAACAACATCGCGGCCGCCAAGGACCGGCCGCTGATCATCGTCGTCAACGACAACGAGCGGTCGTACGCCCCCACCATCGGCGGTCTCGCCAACCACCTCGCCACGCTGCGCACGACGGACAGCTACGAGCAGGTGCTGGCCTGGGGCAAGGACGTGCTCCTGCGCACCCCGCTCGTGGGCAACACCATCTACGAGTCCCTGCACGGCGCCAAGAAGGGCTTCAAGGACGCCTTCGCCCCGCAGGGCATGTTCGAGGACCTGGGCCTCAAGTACGTCGGCCCGATCGACGGCCACGACATCAAGGCCGTGGAGTCGGCGCTCCGGCGCGCGAAACGTTTCCACGGGCCGGTGCTCGTGCACTGCCTCACGGAGAAGGGGCGCGGCTACGAGCCCGCCCTCGCCCATGAGGAGGACCACTTCCACACCGTCGGCGTGATGGACCCGCTCACCTGCGAGCCGCTCGCGCCGTCCAACGGCCCTTCCTGGACCTCGGTGTTCGGCGACGAGATCGTCCGGATCGGCGAGGAGCGGGACGACGTCGTGGCGATCACCGCGGCCATGCTGCACCCGGTCGGCCTCGGCAAGTTCGCCGAGCGCTTCCCCGACCGGGTGTGGGACGTGGGCATCGCCGAGCAGCACGCGGCGGTCTCGGCGGCCGGCCTCGCGACCGGCGGACTGCACCCGGTCGTCGCCGTCTACGCCACGTTCCTGAACCGTGCCTTCGACCAGTTGCTGATGGACGTGGCGCTGCACCGGTGCGGGGTGACCTTCGTCCTGGACCGCGCGGGTGTGACGGGAGTCGACGGGGCGTCGCACAACGGCATGTGGGACATGTCCGTCCTCCAGGTGGTCCCCGGCCTGCGGATCGCCGCCCCGCGCGACGCCGAACAGCTGCGGCTCCAGCTGCGCGAGGCGGTCGCCGTGGACGACGCGCCCACCCTGGTCCGCTTCCCGAAGGAGTCGGTGGGCCCGGAGATCCCGGCGGTCGACCGGGTCGGCGGGATCGACGTCCTGCACTGCGGGGAGGACGCGGCGGTGCTGCTGGTCGCGGTCGGCGTGATGGCGCCGGTGTGCCTGCAGGCCGCGGAGCTGCTGGCTGCCCGGGGGATCAACTGCACGGTGGTGGACCCCCGTTGGGTCAAGCCCGTGGATCCCGCGCTGCCGGTGCTGGCGGCCCGGCACGATCTGGTGGCCGTCGTCGAGGACAACAGCCGGGCGGCCGGGGTGGGCGCGGCGGTGGCGCTGGCGCTGGGCGACGCGGAAGTGGACGTGCCGGTGCGGCGGTTCGGGATTCCGGAGCAGTTCCTGGCGCATGCGAAGCGGGCGGAGGTGCTGGCCGACATCGGGCTCACGCCGGTGGAGATCGCGGGGCGGATCGGGGCGAGCCTCGCGGGGCGGGGGGCCGACGGTGCCTACGGGGGTGCCGCGGGGGGTCGTGTGGCGGGTGCGGCGCCGTCCGGGCTGGTCGCGCAGATCCCCGCGCCCCTGAGGGGCGCTGATGCCGAGGGTGTTGACAAGGAGAGGCAATGAGTACGGAGTTCGACCTCGGCGCACTGCTGGCCGAGCGCGGAGCCGAGCGCTACGAGCTGCATGCGAAGTACCTCAACCACCAGCTCCCGCGCATGCTGCACACCATCGGCTTCGACAAGGTCTACGAGCGGGCCGAGGGTGCGCACTTCTGGGACGCGGACGGCAACGACTACCTGGACATGCTCGCCGGGTTCGGGGTGATGGGGCTGGGCCGCCACCACCCCGTCGTCCGCAAGGCCCTGCACGACGTCCTGGACGCCCGGCTGGCCGACCTCACCCGCTTCGACTGCCAGCCGCTGCCCGGGCTGCTCGCCGAGCGGCTCCTCGTGCACAGCCCGCACCTGGACCGGGTGTTCTTCGGCAACAGCGGCACCGAGTCGGTCGAGACGGCCCTGAAGTTCGCCCGCTTCGCCACCGGCAGACCCCGTGTCCTCTACTGCGACCACGCCTTCCACGGCCTGACCACCGGCTCGCTGTCGGTCAACGGCGAGGACGGCTTCCGGGACGGCTTCGCCCCGCTGCTGCCCGACACCGCCGTACCCCTCGGCGATCTCGACGCGCTCGCCCGCGAGCTGAAGAAGGGCGACGTGGCCGCCCTGATCGTCGAGCCGATCCAGGGCAAGGGCGTGCACGAGGCACCGCCCGGCTATCTGCGCGCCGCGCAGGAGCTGCTGCACAGGCACAAGGCGCTGCTGATCGCCGACGAGGTGCAGACCGGCCTCGGCCGCACCGGCGACTTCTACGCCTACCAGCACGAGGACGGCGTCGAGCCGGACCTGGTGTGCGTGGCGAAGGCGCTGTCCGGCGGGTACGTCCCGGTCGGGGCCACCCTCGGCAAGGACTGGATCTTCAAGAAGGTCTACTCCTCCATGGACCGTGTCCTGGTCCACTCGGCCAGCTTCGGCGCCAACGCCCAGGCCATGGCCGCCGGGCTCGCCGTCCTGTCGGTCATGGAGAACGAACAGACCGTCGCCAACGCCCGGGCCGTGGGGGAGCAGCTCAAGTCCCGGCTCGCCGCGCTGACCGACAAGTACGAGCTGCTCGCCGAGGTGCGCGGCCGGGGCCTGATGATCGGCATCGAGTTCGGCCGGCCCAGCTCGCTGAAGCTGCGCAGCCGCTGGACCATGCTGCAGGCGGCCCGCAGGGGCCTGTTCGCCCAGATGGTCGTCGTACCGCTGCTGCAGCGGCACCGGATCCTCACCCAGGTGTCCGGCGACCACCTGGAGGTGATCAAGCTCATCCCGCCGCTGGTCCTCGACGAGTCGGACGTGGACCGCTTCGTGGACGCCTTCACGGACGTCATGGACGACGCCCACAGCGGTGGCGGCCTGATGTGGGACTTCGGCAAGACGCTGATCAAGCAGGCGGTGGCCAACCGCTAGCCTTTTGCCTCTGAGGCAAAAAAATTGCCTCCTAGGCAAAGCTGCGGCTGAATGGAGGCATGAGCTCCTCCGACAACGAGCGGGCGGGCGGGCCGGTCGACGACCTGCCTGCCGTCGCCCCGCAGCTGCGCGCCCTGCGCCGCCGCGCCGGTCTCACCCTGGAGGCCGCCGCCCGCGACGCCGGGCTGTCGCCCGCGCATCTGTCCCGCCTGGAGACCGGACAGCGGCAGCCCTCGCTGCCGATGCTGCTCGCGCTCGCGCGTGTCTACAGTACGACGGTATCGGATCTGCTGGGGGAGACCGTCGCCGACCGGGACGCGATCGTGCGCGCCGGCGACATGGAACCGACCCGCGCCGGCGGCTGGACCTACTGGCAGGCCGGGGCGTCCGGCCGGGGCATGCAGGCGCTGCGCGTCCGGGTGCCGTACGGCTCCCAGGGCGACATCGTGCGGGTGCATCCCGGCGAGGAGTGGCTGCACGTCCTGCGCGGCCGGCTCCGGCTGCGCCTCGGTGACACCACCCATGTGCTCGCGCCCGGCGACAGCGCGCACTTCGACTCCCTGACCCCGCACCGGCTCGCCGCCGAGGACCAGGACGGGGTCGAGCTCCTGTTCGTCCACACCCTGCTGCAGAGTCCCACGGCCACGCTGTGCCTGGGACCGATCACTGGAGAGCTGCCGTGAGCAATATCGAGGAGAAGTTCCCCCGGTCCCTGTGGATCCGGCTGGTCATCTACCTGGCCGTCGGGCACGCCCTGGCCGGCTTCCTCTACCTGCTGTTCGCCCTCGGCGGCAAGGGCTGAGCCGCCGCCCTCCGCCCGGCCTCAGTCGAGCAGACGCTCGCGCAGCCGCTCCCGGGTCTCCGGGGCCAGCTTCAGGCCCTGCTCCAGGTACGTGTCGACCTCGCCCCACATCTCCGCGATACTCTCGAAGGCCGCCGTCAGGTACTCCGCGCGGGCGTCGAAGAGCGGGCTGAGCAGGTCCATCACCTCGGGGCTGTAGGCGCCGTCCCCGCCGCCGCTGCGCCGCACCTTGTAGCGGCGGTGCTTGGCATTGGACTCCAGGTAGTCGGCGAGGATCGCGTCCCGCTCCACACCCACCGCCAGCAGCGTCACGGCTATGGAGATGCCCGCCCGGTCCTTGCCGGCCGCGCAGTGCATCAGCGCCGGGACGCTGTCCTCGGCGAGCGCGTGCAGCACGCGCGAGTGCTCGTCGGTGCGGTCCTTGACGATGGTGCGGTACGAGCTGACCATCCGGGCCGCGGCCCTGCCGTCGCCCAGGAGCCCGCGCAGCTGGTCGATCTCCCCCTCGCGGACCATCTTCCAGAAGTCCGCGCCGTGCGCCGGGTCGGTCAGCGGCAGGTTCAGGTTCCGCACGCCGGGCAGCTCGACGTCCGGGCCCTCCAGCTTCTGGTCGGCCGCGTTGCGGAAGTCGAAGATCGTGTGCAGGCCGAGCGAGGCGAGGAACTCCGCGTCCTGCTCCGTCGCGTGCGCCAGATGGCCGCTGCGGAACAGCACGCCCGGCCGCACCCGGCGCCCGTCCACGGTCGGCAGGCCACCCACGTCACGGAAGTTGCGCACGCCGGCGAGCTCGGGCTCGGTCGACGGGACCTGCTGCGTCACGGGGGGCTCCTCCCGGTCGGCCCCGTCGGCGCTGCTCGTCGACGGGCACTGGACCGACCATACGACATCGGTTTCCACGGGCAATGAGTTGTCCACAGGCGTCGTCTCGGCGGCCCATGGCCCTTGCTTCCGGAGCCCGCGGCCCTTGATGATGTTGGGGCTTGAGCGGATCTGTTGGCACCTGTGTGAGGTTTCTCGATGGTGGACATCGCCGAAAACGGTCGTACCTGGCTCCTGTCGGGCCCCGCCAGCAGCTACGCGCTGCATCTGACGGAGTCCGACGAACTGCTCCACCTGCACTGGGGGCCGAGGATCCGGCTCGCCGACGCCGAGGAGCTCGGCACCCGGGGGCTGCCCGGCTACTGGCCCTTCGAGTCCCCGCTGGACGGCCGCGAGGAGTATCCCGTCGAGGGCGGCCCCCGCTTCGTCCGCCCCGCCCTGTCCGTGCGGACCGAGGAGCGCCGGGGCACCGAGTGGACCTTCGACTCCTACGAGGTCGAGGAGGACGAGCTCCGGCTGCGCTTCACGGACGACGGCATCGTCATCACCCTGCACTACCGGATGCGCGGCGACGTCGTCGAGCGCTGGGTGACCGTCGACAACGAGGGGCACACGCGCGTGGAGCTGCTGCGCGCCGACCCCGCCACCTGGACGCTCCCCGACCGTGAGGGCTGGCGGCTCTCCCAGCTGCACGGCCGCTGGGCCGCGGAGTCCCGGCTCACCAGCACCCCGCTCACCTACGGCGAGAAGGTCATCGGCAGCCGCCGCGGCCACACCGGCCACCAGCACCTGCCCTGGGTCGCCCTCGACACCGACGCCACCGAGGAGCGCGGCGAGGTCTGGGGCTGCGCCCTCGGCTGGTCCGGCTCCTGGCGGATCGCGGTCGCCCAGCTCCCGGACGCGCGCGTGCAGATCACCGGCGGCGCCGGCTACGACGACTCGGGCCTGCTGATGCTGGCCGAGGGCGAGTCGTACACCAGCCCCGTCTTCGCGGGCCTGTGGACCGACGGCGGTTTCGGCGGGGCGAGCCGCGCCTGGCACGCCTACCAGCGGGCGTACATCATCCCGGACGCCGATCAGGACCGGCCGGTGCTGTTCAACTCCTGGGAGGCCACCACCTTCGACATCTCCGAGGAGCAGCAGGCCACCCTCGCCCGCCGGGCCGCCGCGATCGGCGTCGAGCTGTTCGTGGTGGACGACGGCTGGTTCGGCGCCCGCACCAGCGACCGCGCCGGGCTCGGCGACTGGACGCCCAACCCGGACCGCTTCCCGAAGGGTCTCAAGCCGCTCGCCGACTACGTGCACGCCCTCGGCATGCAGTTCGGCATCTGGGTCGAGCCCGAGATGGTCAACCCGGACAGCGACCTGTACCGCGCACACCCCGACTGGGTGCAGTACCAGCCGGGACGGAAGCGGACGGAACTCCGCAACCAGCTCGTCCTCAACCTCGCCCGCGAGGACGTCCAGGAGTACCTGTGGGAGCAGCTCGACGCCCTGCTGTCCAGCGCTCCGATCGACTACGTCAAGTGGGACTTCAACCGCTGCTTCACGGACGCGGGCTGGCCCGGCGAGCCCTACCCGCAGCGCCTGTGGGTCGACCACGTGCGCGGGCTGTACGCCTTGCTCGACCGGATCCGGGCGGCCCACCCGAACGTGGCCATCGAGTCGTGCTCCGGCGGCGGCGGGCGGATCGACCTCGGGATCATGAGCCGTACCGACGAGGTGTGGACCTCCGACAACACCGACCCGCTGGACCGGCTCGCCATCCAGCACGGTTTCAGCCAGATCCACCCCGCCCGGGTGATGTCGGCCTGGGTCACCGACAGCCCGAACCACCAGCTCAACGGCCGGGTCAGCAGCCTGCGTTTCCGGTTCGTCAGCTCCATGGCCGGTGCGCTCGGCATCGGCGGCGACCTCTCGCAGTGGACCGAGGAGGAGCTCGCCGAGGCCGGCCGCTGGGTGGAGCTCTACAAGGAGATCCGGCACCAGGTGCAGCGCGGCGATCAGTTCCGGCTGCGGCCGCCGGCCGGCGGGCTCAGCGCGGTGCAGTACACGCTCGGCGACGAGACCGTCGTCCTCGCCTGGCTGCAGGCCCAGAGCTACGGCGAGCCGGCGCCGGCGCTGAGGCTGCAGGGGCTCGATCCGACAGCGTCATACGAATGCCGCGAAACGGGCGAAGTGCACCGGGGTGCCGTCCTGTTGCACCACGGGCTGCGCACCGGACTGAAGGGCGACCTGGATGCGGCAGTCATCCGGCTTCGCCGGATCTGACACATATGCCCGAATAGGTGCCTTCATTACAACTCGGCGTGTAATAAGGGGACGTGGCATGACGTGCGTGAGGAGCGTCATATTCGTGACCGTCCGTCGCGCGTCATGCTCACGTAATCCCGGTGTTCCGTAAGCGGATTGGAAAAGCGAACAGGCCGGAATTCACGGAGAGTGACCGGGATTTCCGGTAACGGATCAAGTGAAACCCGGACGGCCGGAACCGGACGCTTGTCCACGTCCGTCCTACTCGCTTACGTTCGCCACACATCCGGACGGAACGCCGAATCCTGCCGCCGCCCGGAGTCCCCACACACACTCACCCGTGCCCGGCAGGAGCGGGGGACCCACCAGGTAAGACCGCCTGTTCCGGTTCCCGGGACGGCTAGGGGTACAGCCACGCTTTCCGCCGTGGCCGGGCAGCTCCAGCCCGAACCCGACAGCTCACCTCGCAGGCGCCGGAGAGGAATGCGCCATGCCCGCGAAGGGTAAGCACCGCCGCCCCAAGTCCCAGCGTTTCACCCGCTCGATGGCCGTCGCCGGAACCGGTGGCGCCGCGCTGGCTCTGCCGCTCATGGGGGCCACCGGCGCCCACGCGGCCACTACGCAGTCCGTTTCCGAAAAGGCCGCCCAGACGCTTCCCGTGATCGGGAAGACCGCGGTGAAGGAGGCGCCCGCGGGGAATTCCGGCGCCGCGCATTTCGCGCACCGCATCTACACGGTGGTGCCCGGTGACTATCTCTCGAAGATCGCCCGCGAGCAGAACGTCCGCGGCGGCTGGCACCGGCTCTACGCCGACAACCGGCAGGCGGTCGGCGACAACCCCTCGCTGATCCACCCCGGACTCAAGCTCACCCTCGGTGGCCGGCACACCACGACGACGGACTCCGGCTCCCGTCCGCAGACGCAGTCGAACCCGCAGTCGTATTCCTCCTCCTCGTCCTCGGCCTCCTCGTCCTCCTCGTCCTCGTCCTCCTCCGCGGACGGCTCCGACGGTTCGGTCGCGACCACCTCCGGCTTCAACCTCCCGGTCGCCGCCGGCGCCGTCGGCACCGGTTACCACGTGGCCGGCAGCATGTGGTCCAGCGGCTACCACACGGGCGTCGACTTCGTCGTCCCGACCGGCACCCCGGTCAAGGCCGTCGGCGCGGGCACGGTCGTCACGGCCGGCTGGGGCGGCGCCTACGGCAACCAGGTCGTCATCCGGCTCGCCGACGGCTACTACGCGCAGTACGGCCACCTCTCCGCCCTCTCCGTCTCGGTCGGCCAGACCGTGACCGCGGGCCAGCAGGTCGGTCTCTCCGGCGCGACCGGCAACGTGACCGGCCCGCACCTGCACTTCGAGATCCGCACCACCCCCGACTACGGCTCGGACGTGGACCCGGTCGCCTATCTCCGCTCCAAGGGTGTCGCCGTCGGCTGACCAGGGGCCCTACGACCGACGCTTCAACGTCGGTGTTCAGGGCCTTATTCCAAGGTTGGCAAAGTATTTAAAAGTGTCTTATCTCACCGAGCGTCAACCCCTTATTACGGTCGCGTAGGTCACAACCGAAGGTGAATCATGGTCCGACGTGGGAGACGATTCGAAGAATGACAATGCATCAGTGATCGGGTCGTACGCGGCGGTGGGGGACAGCTTCACCGAGGGCGTGGGAGACCCCGGCCCCGACGGGGCGTTCGTCGGCTGGGCCGACCGGTTCGCGGTACTGCTGTCCGACCGGCGGCCCGAGGGCGACTTCGGTTACACCAACCTCGCCGTGCGCGGGAAACTGCTCGACCAGATCGTGGCGGACCAGGTGCCGCAGGCCCTGGAACTCGCCCCGGACCTGGTCTCCTTCTGCGCGGGCGGCAACGACATCATCCGCCCCGGCACCGACCCCGACGAGGTGGCCGAGCGGTTCGAGCGGGCCGTGGCCCGGCTGACCGAGGCCGTCGGTACGGTGCTGGTGACCACCGGCTTCGACACCCGGGGCGTGCCCGTCCTCAAGCACATGCGCGGCAAGATCGCCACGTACAACGGACATGTCCGGGCCATCGCCGACCGGTACGGCTGCCCCGTCCTGGACCTGTGGTCCCTGAAGACCATTCAGGACCGGCGGGCCTGGGACGACGACCGGCTGCACCTCTCTCCCGAGGGGCACACACGCGTGGCGCTGCGTGCGGGCCAGGTGCTCGGCGTCGAGGTGCCGGCCGACCCGGACCAGCCGTGGCCCCCGCTGCCGCCCCGCGGCACCCTGGAGGTCCGCCGCGACGACGTGCACTGGGCCCGCGAGTACCTCGTCCCCTGGATCGGGCGCCGGCTGCGCGGGGAGTCGTCCGGCGACCACGTGACGGCCAAGGGAGCGCTCTCCCCGGACGACATCAAGATGCGGATCGCTTCCGTGGCCTGAGGCGGAACCGGCGGGTAAGGGGTGGCCGCATTGCGGGCCGCCCCTTACTGCTGCCCGGACAGCCCCAGTTCGCGCGCCAGCGCCTCGTCGGCCCACTCCTGGGCCCTGGACCGGGCCACGGCACCGGGATACGACGTCAGCTGGACGGCGAGCCCGTCGAGCAGCGCGGTCAGCCGCAGCGCCGCAGCCGGGGGGTCAGGGCAGCCGAACTCGCCCGCGGCCACCCCCTCGGCGATGACCTCGGCGATCGCCGCCTTCCACTGCTGGTCCAGGCCCTTGGTGACGTCCCGTAGCGCGGGCTCGCGCAACGCCACCGCCCAGCCCTCGATCCACAGCCGCCAGCCCTTGGCCTGCCCGGTCGGCGCATACCAGCGCACCGCGGCCCGCAGCCGGCGCAGCGCCGACGTACGGCGGCCCAGCAGCTTGCGCAGATGCGCCAGGTCGTCCTCGGCGGCGTAGGTGAAGGCGGCGGCGACCAGCTTCTCCTTCGTCGAGAAGTGGTACAGCACCAGCGCGTTGCTCACCCCGAGCGCCGAGGCCACATCGGCGATCCGCACCGCCGCCACGCCCCGCGCCTCGATCTGTTCGATGGCGGCCCGCAGCAGTTCCTCCCGCCGCTCGGCCACGCTCAACCGCACTCTCGCCACGCGGTCACCCTAATCGGTCGTTCCCCCGTCCGCGTCGCCGTCTCAGGCCAGCGGCAGCCGCATGATCGTCAGGTCCAGCCGGCGGCCGAACTTGGTGCCCACCTCCCGGACCGTGCCGACGTGCTCGAACCCGAACCGGTCGTGCAGCCGGATCGACGCGGCGTTCCGGGCCTCGATGCCGGCGATCATCACATGGTGGCCGGCCTCGCGCGCCGCGGCGATGAGTGGGCCAAGCAGCGCGGAGCCGATGCCGAGCCCCTGGCTGCCCTCGCGGACGTAGACGGAGTTCTCCACCGTGTGCCGGTAGCCGTCCAGGGCGCGCCACGGGCCGTAGACCGCGAACCCGGCCACCTCTCCCGGCGCGTCGGCGACCTCGGCCACGAGCGCCGAGCCACGTTCGAGGTGGGCGGCGAACCAGGCCGCGCCCTCGGCGGGTGACTGCGGGGTCTCGGTCCACAGGGCCGTCGAGTGCTCGATCGCGTGATTGCGGATCGCGCGGACGGCCTCCTCGTCACCTGGACGGGCCGGGCGCACCGCCACCACGCATCTCTCGTATATTGGATTCATGTCCAACATAGTAGAACCACCGGTGGACCCGCTGGTGCGGCAGATCGCCGCCCGGGTCCGCACCGAACGGGAGCGCCGCCGCTGGACGCTGGCGCAGCTCGCGGACGCCTCCGGTGTCTCCCCGGCGATGATCAGCCGGATCGAACGCGGCGAGAGCAGCCCCACCGCGGTCGTCCTCGGCAAGCTGTCCGCCGCCTTCCAGATCGGCGTCGCCTCGCTGCTGGCCCTCGCCGAGGGCATGCAGGGCGCACAGGAACCCCTGGCCGACACCCCGGGCGTGCGGCGCGGCGCCGACGCCGCCGAGTGGCGCGACCCCGGCACCGGCTACCGGCGCCGCCAGATCACCGGCCCGCGCTTCCCGGCGGAGATCGCCGAGATCCGGCTGCCCGCCGGAGCCCGGGTGCCCTACCCGGCCGCGGCCTTCGCCTTCGTACGGCAGCTCGTCTGGGTCCTCGACGGCAAGCTCACCTTCCACGACGGCGACACGGTCCACGAACTCGACGCCGGCGACACCGTCGAACTCGGCGCACCCGTCGAGCGCGTCTTCGCCAACACCACCGACGCCGAGTGCCGTTACGCCGTCGTCCTCACCCGCGACACCCGGCCGTGAGCCGGCCGCTGCCCCGTGGCGGCACGTTCCTGCTGGCCGCCACAGCCGGGACGGCGATCGCGAACAACTACGCCGTGCAGCCCGCGCTCACCGCGGTCGCCACCGACCTGGACGTGCCGCTCTCCGTGATCGGCCTGGTGCCGACCGCCGCGCTCGCCGGCTGCATGACCGGCTTCGCCCTGTTGCTCCCGCTCACCGACCACCTCGCCCCCAACCGCCTGGTCGCCGCACAGCTCACGGCCCTGGCCGCCGCCCTCGGGCTCGCCGCCACCGCGCACGACGAGTTCGTACTGCTGACCGCCTACCTGCTCGTCGGCGCCGCCGCCAGTGTGGCCGCCCAGGCCGGCAACATCGCCGGCCGGCACGCCCCGCGGGGCCGCGGCGGGACCGGCGTCGCCCTCGTCGCCGCCGGCATGTCGGCCGGCATCCTGCTCAGCCGGCTGGCGGGCGGCGCCCTCACCGACGCCCTCGGCTGGCGGCGGATGCTCCTCGTCTTCGCCGCCGTCGCGCTGCTCGGCGCGCTCGCCGCCGCCACGCTCCTGCCCCGGCAACGGCCGCACGCCTCCCGCGGTTACCGCGCCACCCTGAGAGCCCTCCCGCCGCTGCTGCTGCATCAGCCGGGGCTGCGGCGCGCGGTGGCCACCGGCGCGCTCTGGTACTTCGCCTTCAACCTCGTCTGGATCGCCCTGACCCTGGCCCTGGCCCAGCCACCGCACTCGTTCGGACCGGCCGCCATCGGCCTCTACAGCCTGGCCGGGCTCCTCGGCTTCGCCGCGCTCCCGCTCACCGGCCGCCTCACCGACCGGTACGGCCCGCGCACGGTGATCACCGCCGCCGTGCTCGCGGCCGCGGCCGGTACCGCCCTGCTGGCCACGGGCCTGGACACCCCCTGGCACACCGCCCTCGGCCTCGCCCTCTTCGACGCCGGCTGCTTCGCCGCCCAGGCGGCCAACCAGAGCCGCGTGATCGCCCTCGACCCCGCCCGCTCCGGCAGCCTCAGCAGCGTCTACCTCGTGGTGTACTTCACGATCGGGGCCCTCGGTACGGCCGTCGCCGCGCCCCTGCTCGACGCGCTCGGCTGGCGGGACACCAGCCTCACGGCCCTGAGCGCGCTGCTCCTCGCCGCCGCTCTCGGACGCCGCTGACGGCAGGTCGTCACCGGTACCAGCCGAACCGCTCCGCGATCACCGGCAGCCGGTCGGTCACCAGGGCGTGGGCCGCGGCCCGCGGAGTCGTGCCGTCGGACTCCGCACGGTCCAGCATCAGCTCCACCAGAGCCCGCATCGAGCGGCGGATGTGGGCGAACGCCTCGTCGGCGGCGGGGCCGACGTCGCCGAACAGGGTCCACCACCACCAGGCGTTGGTGCCCGAGTTGACCACCACGTCCGGCAGCACGGTCACCCCGCGCGCGGTGAGCCGTTCCTCCGCCTCGGGGAGCACCGGCATGTTGGCCGCCTCCACGATCCAGCGGGCGGTGACCAGGTGTGCGTTGGCGGCGTCGACCACGTACGACACCGCCGCCGGCACCAGCACCTCCGCGTCGGCGGACAGCCAGGCGTCGCCCGGCAGTTCCACGTCCCCGGGGCGCAGCGCCGCGCGGTCGACGGTGCCGTAGGCGTCCCGCGCGCGCAGCAGCGCCTCCACGTCCAGACCCGCCGGGTTGGCGATCGTGCCCTTGACGTCGGCGACCGCGACGACCGTGAGCCCCGCGCGGGCGAGGAACCGTGCCGTGGCCCCGCCCATCGTGCCGAGGCCCTGCACGGCGACCCGCGTCCCCGCGTGCGGCACCCCGGCCCGGTCCAGCGCCGTCAGCGCCGACTCGGCGACCCCGCAGCCGCCGGCCAGCTCGTCGAGACCGATCCCGTCCACCTCGACGGCGAAGGCGTCCGCCAGCCGCCGCCGGGCCGCCGCCTCGTCGTCCAGCAGCGGATACACGGCCTGGATCGAGGAGACCAGCCCCGCCTCGGCCGCCGCCCGGTCCACCAGGTCCTGGGTGAGCCCGAGGTCCTCGCCGGTGGTCCAGAAACCCTCCACGTACGGCCGCATGGCGCGCAGGTAGCGGACGAGCAGGGCGTACGACCCAGGGTCCTGCGGATCGCAGTCGATGCCGCCCTTGGCGCCGCCCAGCGGGATGTAGCGGCCCTCGGGGTTGTAGTGCAGGGCCTCCTTCATCGTCATGCCGCGCGCGAGCCCGGTCACCTCCTCCAGGGTGCAGCCGGGCCGCATCCGCAGACCGCCGCTGGCCACGCCCCGGACCAGCCGGTCGACGACCAGGAAGCCCTGGCGGCCGGTGACGTGGTCGGTCCAGACGAGGGACATCAGGGGAGCGGTCACGGGGGCTCCTCGGGAGCGGTGTGAAGAAGCGGTGTTACTGAACAGTGGGTCAGTATCGGGAGGCGGACGGTGCGGTGTCAACGCCGACTGTCCGAAAGGCCGACCATAATGGGGACCTCGGCGACACCACTGGAGGTACCGTGACCGGTTTGCGTTCCCTGAGCTCCGGGCTCCGCGTGCTGCGGCCCGCTGCCTTCGGCGCGGACCCCGGCGGCGCGCGCCTGGCCCGTATCCAGGGCTCCCCGCACTTCGCGGACGGTGTCTTCCAGAACCCCGGCGGCACCACCCGGATGCGGCCCTCGGGGTCGATGCTGGAGTTCGCCAAGACCTACTTCGAGAAGGAGCAGCGCGCCCGCAGAGCCCCCCGGGGCACGGTCCCGGTGCACCCCACCACCGTCGCCGACCTCGGCCGGCCCGCCGCCACCGGCCTGCGGGTGACGTGGATGGGCCACTCCAGCGTCCTCGCCGAGATCGACGGACACCGCGTCCTGTTCGACCCCGTCTGGGGCGAACGCTGCTCCCCGTTCCCGTTCGCCGGGCCCAAGCGGCTGCACCCGGTTCCGCTGCCGCTCGCCGCGCTCGGCCCGGTCGACGTCGTGGTCATCTCGCACGACCACTACGACCACCTCGACCTGCCGACCATCAAGGCGCTGGCCGGCACGGACACCGTGTTCGCCGTGCCGCTCGGCGTCGGCGCCCACCTCGAACACTGGGGAGTGCCCGCCGACCGGCTGCGCGAGCTGGACTGGCACGAGGAGACCAAGATCGGCGGACTCACCCTGACGGCCACACCCGCCCGCCACTTCTGCGGCCGGGGACTGCGCAACACCCAGCACACCCTGTGGGCGTCCTGGGCCGTCGCGGGCGAGGAGCACCGGATCTACCACAGCGGTGACACCGGCTACTTCGACGGCTTCAAGGACATCGGCGCCGACCACGGCCCCTTCGACGTGACGATGATCCAGATCGGTGCGTACAGCGAGTTCTGGCCCGACATACACATGACGCCCCAGGAGGGCATGCGCGCCCACCTCGACCTCCAGGGCGGCCAGCCGCACGGCGTGCTGCTGCCGATCCACTGGGGAACCTTCAACCTCGCCCCGCACGCCTGGGCCGAGCCGGGGGAGTGGACCAAGGACGCCGGCGACGAGGCGGGCCAGGCGGTCGCGCTGCCGCGTCCCGGCGAGCCCTTCGAGCCGTCCGGCAAGCTGCCCGCGGACCCCTGGTGGCGTGCGGTCTCGGCGCCGGTCGCCCGGCCCTGGCAGCGCGAGAAGCGGCCGGAGGGCGCCCCCGGGCAGGGGGACCTCGGTCTCGCGGGCGAACTGTGACGACTGGCTGTCGGTGAGGAACGTGACGAAAGACCGGTGATTTCGGCACCGCTGTGGCGGTGACGTGAAAGTGGCGTGCATGCCCCTGCACAACCTGGGCAGGGGCACCGTCATGAGCCATGCACATATGCCAAGTCCCGCTTTTTTACCGGGACTCGAGCTCTCCCGGCGCTTCTACACCGAGGTCGTCCGCCCTCTCCTGGAGGAGGCCGCTCCCGGCATACCCCACTCCGCCGCCCGCATCGGCGCGGGCTCCGAGGTGCTCGGTTACGACACCGAGCGCTCCGCCGACCACGAATGGGGCCCGCGGCTCCAGCTCTTCCTCCACTCCCACGATGTGAACCGCCACGCCGGACGCATCAGACATGTGCTCGCCGAACACCTCCCCAAGACCTTCCACGGCTGGCCCACCCACTTCGCCGCCACGGGGGACCGGGACATCGGCGTCATGCGGGTCACCGACGGTCCCGTACACCACCGCGTCGAAGTGACCGGTGTCTCCTCCTGGTTCCGGGCCACCCTCGGCCTCGACCCCGCTTCCGGGGTCACCCCGACCGACTGGCTCGCCCTGCCCACCCAGCTCCTCGCCGAGGTCACCGCGGGCGCCGTCTTCCACGACGGCCTCCACACGCTCACCCCGGCCCGCGCCGCCCTGCGCTGGTACCCCCACGACCTCTGGCTCCACGTCCTCGCCTGCCAGTGGCAGCGCGTCTCCCAGGAGGAGGCCTTCGTCGGCCGCTGCGGCGAGGTCGGCGACGAGCTGGGCTCCGCCGTCGAGGCCGCGCGCCTGGTCCGCGACCTCATGCGGCTCTGCCTGCTGATGGACCGGCGCTACCCGCCGTACGGCAAATGGCTCGGCAGTGCCTTCGCCCGCACCCCCGCGGCCCCGCGGCTCACCTCCGAACTCACCGCCGTTCTCGCCGCCACCGACTGGCACCTGCGCGAGCGTCACCTGGCGCAGGCGTACGAGATCGTCGCCCACCTGCACAACGAACTGGAACTCACCGACCGGGTCGACCCGGCCACGCGCCCCTACCACTCCCGCCCCTACCGGGTGCTGCGCGCCGACCGCTTCACCCGGGCCCTCGCCGCCCGCATCAAGGACCCGGACATACGGGAGCTGCGCAGGGCCGGCGCGGTGGACCAGTTCATCGACAGCGCGGACCTCCTGAGCCGCCCGGACCTGGCCCGGGCCGCGACCGACGCCGTGACGGGCATCGACACCCACGACGGCCCGCCCCGCGCCCCGACGAAGGACCGCCGGAGCCAAGACGGTCACCGTGGGTGACGCTCTGGGGGGTGGTGGAGAGGGTGTGGACGACCTTGCGGCCGCCCCGGCGGGCCGGCCGAGGGTGCGCGCACCGAGGGGAGGCGAGTGGGGCGGAGCGCCGGAAGCCGCGACCCGCATCTTCTGTGTCTGACCGTTTCTGAGCAGGTCGGATCGTCGGTTGACTGTTCGAGGGTGGGGCGGTGAGGGGGTTATCGGTCTTTCGTACGACGGCTCATACCAGAGCGGGACCATCTCCGGGGGACTTTGTCAACTGCCCACCGCACATGATGCGTCGGCGACTACTGTGAGTGTCCGTCGGACGACGCGGGGCCGAATTCTTTTGCGGTCCCCACGCCCGGCACCGCGATGGCGCATGCCCGACTCGCGCGACCCGCGCGAGAAACCAGGCCCGACGGACCAGTACGAGGACGCAGATGTCTCACCTCCGCGCACCGGCCGCCCGTGCCGACCGCCGTGAGGGCGGCCGGCACGGACGACCGGTCGCCCGACCCGTTCCCGCGCTGCCCGAGACCCACATACGGCCTCAGCTCATGCGACTGGCGGTGCTGCCCCCGGTCGCGGTGGCGCTCAGCGGCTGTGCGGCCGTCCTGTTCACCGTCCGCTCCACCGGCGCCCGGCCCAGCCTCACCCTGCTGGCCGTGCTCGCCGGAGCGGTCTCGGTGACGGCCGCGGGCATCGTGATCGCCGCCGTGGCCGCGGGCCGTGCCGCCCGCTCGGTCAGCGACCGTGTGGGCGTCCTGCGCCGCAACGCCGCACGCGGCGAGGCAGATCTGCTGGCCCTCGTCGAGGCACTGCGCCGCGGCGAGACCCCGCCCCCGCGCAAGCCGCGCGGAGGACCGCCCGGGGACGCGGACGACTTCGAGCTGCTCGCCGCCGACCTGTCCCGCGCGCACGACGGCGCCGTCACCGCCGTCGTCCAGGCGGCCCAGCTCTCCAGCCAGGCCGGCAGCGAACAGAAGCTGGAGGTCTTCGTCAACCTGGCGCGGCGGCTTCAGTCCCTCGTGCACCGGGAAATCTCGATCCTCGATGAACTGGAGAACGAGATCGAGGACCCGGACCTCCTCAAGGGCCTCTTCCACGTCGACCACCTGGCCACCCGGATCCGACGGCACGCCGAGAACCTCGCCGTCCTCGGCGGCGCCGTGTCCAGGCGGCAGTGGAGCAACCCCGTCTCCATGACGGAGGTGCTGCGCTCCGCCATCGCCGAGGTCGAGCAGTACTCCCGGGTCAAGCTCGTCCCGCCGATCGACGGCGAACTGCGCGGGCACGCCGTCGCCGACGTCATCCATCTCCTCGCCGAACTCGTCGAGAACGCCACGGTGTTCTCCGCCCCGCACACCCAGGTGCTGCTCCGCGCCAACCTCGTCACCTCCGGCCTCGCGGTCGAGGTGGAGGACCGCGGACTCGGCATGCCGGTCGGTGAACAGTCCAAGATGAACGCCCTGCTCGCCGACCCCGACCAGGTCAACGTCGCCAGCCTGCTGGCCGACGGCCGCATCGGCCTCTTCGTCGTCTCCCAGCTCGCCCGCCGCCACGGCATCAACGTCCGTCTCCAGACCAACATCTACGGCGGCGTCCAGGCCGTACTCGTCGTCCCGCAGGGCCTGCTGGGTACGGCACCGGGCCTACCCGGGACTCCCGGTTCGGTACCGCAGCCGCGCGACCCGGCGCACGGGGGCGGTGCGCCGGGGGCGCCGACCGGTGCGCCCGGAGCCGGGAGAGCCCGGCCGTCCGACGGCACCGGGACGCCGGCGGGCGTCCCGGGCGGCGCCGCCGGGCCGGACACGGGAGCCGGAGGCAGGGCTACCGCGGGCGGGCCGCCGGCCGGCCGAGGGCCCGGGCAGCAGCAGGGTCCCGCCACGGCTGCCGCCGGCGGACGGCGCCGGCACGCGCAGCACGGGAGCGCGCCCGCGCCGCTGCCGGTGCGCGGTGCCCAGGAGACCCGCCCGAACCCCGCCGAGGCGCTGCCCGGCATCCGGCCCGAGGATCGGCCGGCGGTCGCCGAGCACGCCGGTGCCCCGCCGGTACCGCGGGTCGGCGCCGTGCGCGGCACGATGGGCAAGCCCCAACTGCCGCGCCGGCGCGCCCAGGAGCACATCGTTCCCCAGCTGCGCGGCGGCCCCGCGCCCCGCCAGGAGAACGAGAACCCGGCCGGGCACGACCCCGGCCTGATGGCGGCCTTCCAGCGCGGCATCGGCCTCGCCGAGGCCCAGCAACACCTGGAGGCCACCGAGGGGGAGCCGACCGCCGCCGAGCCTGTGGGCGGGGCACATGGCGCGTCCCCCCATAACGGATTCACCACCGTGGGCTTCGCCGGCATGGCCGCTGGTGACGGATCCGGCGATCGGCCGCCCAACACGTCCCATGCCACGCACATGGACGCAACGCACATGGAGGCCGCGCATATGGAGGCGGCACACGTGGAGTCCGGGTACCTGACCCCGGGCCACACCGCTTCCGACCACACAGCTTCCGACCACACGGCGCCGGACCAGTCCGCCCGGGACCGCATGACCCCAGAACCCCTGGCGCCGGACCCCCTGGCGCCGGACCCCCTGGCGCCGGACCCCCTGGCCCCGGACCCCCTGGCTCCGGGGCACATGGCCTCCAGCCACACGACCTCGGGCCACATGGCCACAGGCCACCCGGCGGCCACGGACCACATGGCCCCCACAGACCACATGGCCCCCACGCACATGAGCCGAGCCCACCGGGACCCCGCCGACACCCAGTCCGCGTCCCGGTCCCAGTCGTACTCCCAGGCCCTGCGCCCGGTGCACACCTCCGAATTCACCGCCCGGCCCGACGGGAGCGCACCGGCCGGATGACCAGCACCGTTCCCACCCCCACCCCCACCCCCAGCGCTCCCGCTGATCTTCGTACCCCAAGGAGTCGATCCACCATGGCGAGCGATGCGCCGACCGCCCAGGTATCCGACCTCGACTGGCTGATGAGCGGCCTGGTGCAGCGCGTGCCGCACACCACCAGTGCGGTGCTCCTGTCCTGCGACGGACTGGTGAAGTCCGTCCACGGCCTAGACCCGGACAGCGCCGACCACATGGCGGCGCTCGCCTCCGGCCTGTACTCGCTCGGCCGCAGCGCGGGCGTCCGGTTCGGCGACGGCGGGGACGTCCGCCAGGTCGTCGTCGAACTCGACTCGACGCTGCTGTTCGTCACCACCGCCGGCTCCGGCACCTGTCTCGCCGTGCTGGCGGGCCGGGAGGCCGACGCGGCCGTCCTCGGCTACGAGATGGCGATGCTGGTCAAGAGCGTCCGCCCGTACCTCGTCACCGCGCCCCGGCAGCACGCCGTCGAATCCACGGCGATGAGGCCTTGAGGGTGGCGGCAGCCGGCGACGGGCCCTGGCTCGACGACGCGGCCGGACGCCTCGTGCGCCCGTTCACGGTCAGCAACGGCCGGACCGAGCCCAGCATCGCCCTCGACCTCATGTCGCAGGTGATGGCGACCGGGTCCACGCCCCTCGGCTACCTCGGCCTCGAACACGCACAGGCCCTCGACCTGTGCCGGGCCCCCGTCTCGGTCGCCGAGGTCGCCGCGCACCTCAAACTGCCCGCCGTGGTCACCAAGGTGCTGCTCTCCGACCTGGTCGACTGCGGGGCGCTGACCGCCAAGCCCCCCGTGTTCCACCACAACCCCACTGACAGGTCCCTCCTGGAGGCAGTGCTCGATGGACTACGACGACAGCTCTGATCCCTTCCCCACCGCGCTGAAAATCCTGGTGGCCGGTGGGTTCGGGGTCGGCAAGACCACCTTCGTGGGCGCGGTCAGCGAGATCGCGCCGCTGTCCACGGAGGAACTCCTCACCACGGTCAGCGCCGCGACCGACAGCCTCGACGGGATCGAGAACAAGGTCGAGACGACCGTGGCCATGGACTTCGGCCGCATCACCCTGGACCCGGAGCACGTGCTCTACCTGTTCGGCACGCCCGGACAGGAGCGGTTCTGGTTCATGTGGGACGAGCTGTCCGAGGGCGCGCTCGGTGCGGTCATCCTCGCCGACACACGGCGCCTGGAGGACTGCTTCGCGGCCGTCGACTTCTTCGAGGAGCGCGGCCTCGGCTTCATCGTCGCCATCAACGAGTTCGACGGCTCCTACCGCTACGACCCCGAGGAGGTGCGCGCCGCCATCGACCTCGACCCGGAGGTCCCGGTGGTCCGCTGCGACGCCCGTATCTCCAGCTCCGGGGTCCAGACCCTGCTCACCCTCGTCCGCCATCTCATCGCCCACGCTCCGGTCTCCGCGCCGAGCCACGGCGCCCACATGTGAACCCCATACACCCCTCACGGAGCCCGTATATGACCCACGTCCACTGCGACGGAGCCCGCGCATGAGGTACGACCCACCGCGCCCGGCCGGCCGGCTGCTGCTCACGCCGGAGGACAAGGAGGCCCCCGAGCGCACCCGGCGCCTCGGCCAACTGCGCCTGGGCGCGGACCCGGACCCCGCCCTCGACGCCTACGCGGACCGGCTCGCAGAGGTCACCCGGGCGCCGTACGCCATGGTCAACTTCATCGACCTGAACCGTCAGTTCTTCGCGGGCCTGCACCTGCCGGACGTGGCGCCGCCCGTGGTACGGCCCGACGGCAGCACCCCGGTCCTCGGCCGTGCGCTGCCCCGCGACCATGGTTTCTGCCCCCATGTGGTGGTCCGGCGCAGGGCGCTGGTCCTGGAGGACGTCTGCGACTACCCGCGGTTCGCGGGAAACCCGGTCGTCGACGAGTTCGGCATCCGTTCCTACCTGGGCGCCCCGCTGATCGACAGCACGGGGACGGTGCTCGGCACCGTGTGCGTGGTCGACGTGGACCCGCGGCCCTGGGGCCGGCCCGGTCTGGAGACCATCAAGTCGTCGGCGGCCGACCTGGTGGCCCGCATCGAGCGCCGCGAGGCAGACGGTCTGCCGCTGCTGTAACGACGGGAACAGCCCTTCTACCAGCCGACTGGTCTATTATCTCCGTGTCCTGACCCATGCCCGCGGCGGGGGTCATCGGGCGTCCTCGACCCGGCCCGGGTCGTTGGGGTGGGACTCCAGCGGAGTGACGGTGACCGTCATCCACGGGCGCAGTGGCAGGGTGCCAAGCACCTTCTCGTGGAGTTCCTCCTCGTCGGCGGCCCGCCAGACGCCGATGCTGCGCGACTCGCCCACCGGCCGCCACAGCCGGGCCAGGTGACCGGTCGCGGCCAGTTCCCCCGCCCGCACGGCCTCCGCGGCCCGCCGCCGGTCGACCTCGTCCTGGCCCGTGCCCTCGGGGATGTGCGTGGTGATCTCGACCAGGAACTCTCGCACGATGTGCTCCCTCCGTCGTTGGTGAGTCCATCGTGCGCCGCCGCCGGCACCGCCGCCACGACCGGCTGACTCGCTGCTGGGAGGCGCGGCCTCCCAGCGCGCGTAGCATGACGCGCGTGGAACTGCGCCAGCTGCGGTACTTCGTCGCGGTCGCCGAGGAGCTGAACTTCGGCCGGGCCGCCGAGCGGCTGCTCATCGCCGGCCCCTCCCTCTCCCAGCAGATCAAGGCGCTCGAACGGGACCTGGGCGTCCGGCTGTTCGACCGGGACCGCCGCTCGGTCTCCCTCACCCCCGCCGGCGCCGCGCTGCTCCCGCACACCCGGGACCTGCTGGAGCGGGCCGACGACCTCAAACGCCGGGCGGGCCGCCTCTCGGGCTCCCAGGCGGTACGGCTCGGCTACGTCAACTGGCTGCCACCGGACCTGGGTTCGCGGACGGCCGCGGTGGCCCGGGTGCATGTGGACGCCTGGGTCGCGCCGTCCCACACCCAGGCCGCCCGGGTCGCCGACGGCAGCCTGGATCTGGCCGTCTGCTGGGTGCGTGCCGAGGACCTCGAACGGCTCGGGCTGCGGGCCCGGCTGATCGGCGCGGACCGGCTGTACGCCGTCGCCAAGGGCACCGACACGAGCGACCTGCCGGCCCGGGACACCGACATCCTGATCGACGAGGACGTCACCTCCTGGGCCTCCTGGAACGTGTACGCCGAAGAGCTCACGCAGGCCGTCGGCGCCCGTCCGGTGCGCATCTCCGACGGCGCCGTCACCGGCCCCGCCTACTTCGACCACGTCCGGCGCTGTACCCGGCCCGTCCTCAACTCGCCCAAGGGCCAGACCGATCCGCTCCCGCCCGACCTGGTCCGCCGCGAGATCGTCGCGCCGAAGGTGTACTGGACCTGGTCCCTGGTCTGGCGCGCGAGCGAGGACCGGGCCGGCGTCCTGGCCGCCGTCGACGCTCTGTGCGACGGCGTCGGCGACCTCGGGATCCACGCCCCGGACGCCTGGCTGCCCGCGGGCGACCCGTACGCGCTCCACGGCTGAGCTGCGCTGGGAGGCTGCGCCTCCCAGCCAGGAGGAAACCGATCCTGGCACCTGCGACGGGCCCGGCCTACCTTCCAAATAGTCGACCGGTCGGCTAGTGACCGGTCAGCCACTACGGAGAAGGTCATCATCATGAGCACGCAGCAGCAGAAGGTCGCGATCGTCACCGGTGCGTCCCAGGGTATCGGCGCCGCCCTCGTCGAGGGCTACCGCAAGCTCGGCTACGCGGTCGTCGCCACCTCGCGCACCATCGCCCCCGCCGACGACGCCGACGTCCTGACCGTCCAGGGCGACATCGCGGACCCGGCGACCGCCGCGCGGGTCGTGGCCGCCGCCGTCGAGCGGTTCGGCCGGATCGACACCGTGGTCAACAATGCGGGCATCTTCGTCGCGAAGCCCTTCACCGACTACACCGCCGCGGACTACGCCGCCGTGACCGGCATCAACGTCGCCGGCTTCTTCCACCTCACCCAGCAGGCGGTCCCGCACCTGCTCGCCCAGGGCGGCGGGCACGTCGTCAGCGTCACCACCAGCCTGGTCGACAGCGCGGACGCCCGGGTCCCCTCCGTCCTGGCCTCGCTGACCAAGGGTGGCCTGCAGTCCGCGACCAAGTCCCTGGCGATCGAGTACGCCACCCGTGGCATCCGCGTCAACGCGGTGTCGCCCGGCACGATCAAGACTCCCATGCACCCGGCGGAGACCCACGAGTTCCTCGCCGCCCTGCACCCGGTCGGCCGGATGGGTGAAGTGAGCGACATCGTCGACGCGGTGCTCTTCCTGGAGAGCGCGCCGTTCGTCACCGGCGAGATCCTGCATGTCGACGGCGGTATGAGCGCCGGACACTGACGGCACGGCACGTCACCCAGCACCTCGCCCGGAAACACCCAAAGGAGCGGACATGACCAGCACGGCGGACGACACGGCGATCCTGACCGGGGTCCTCGACCGGTGGAAGGCGGCCGTCGACGCACACCGACCCGAGCGCGTCGCGGCCCAGTTCACCGAGGACGCCGTCTTCCAGGGCCTGCACCCCTACAGCGTCGGACGGCAGGGCGTCGCCGCCTACTACGACTCCCAGCCCCTCGGGATGAAGGCGGCGTACCGCGTCCTGGAGACCCGGCGGCCCGCCGACGGCGTCGTCCTCGGCTACCTGGCCGTCGAGTTCTCCTTCACGGACCGGCCCCCGCTGGACGTGAAACTCTCCGTCCTCGTCACCCGGACGGGCGAGGACTGGCACATCGCCCACTACCAGGTCTCCCGGCTCGACTAGCCGTCTCCTGCCGGGTGTTCCGGGGGTGTGAAGCCGAGCTGTGGCGGCGCTTAAGAAATCCTCGATGGACCGATGCGCCGGGGTGCGGCAGATTGCTGTGAGATTCCACCCCCCTCCCCGGCCGCGGGCCGCTTCGGCGTCCCCGCGGCCGGGACCTCACGCACAGGAGCCGTAGCGTTGAAGGCGCTGGTCAAGGAGAAGGCGGAGCCCGGGCTGTGGCTCACGGACGTGCCGGAGCCCACGGTCGGTCCCGGTGACGTACTGATCAAGGTCCTGCGGACCGGCATCTGCGGCACGGACCTGCACATCCGGGCCTGGGACGGCTGGGCCCGGCAGGCGATCACCACCCCGCTCGTGGTCGGGCACGAGTTCGTCGGCGAGGTCGTGGCGACCGGCCGGGACGTCACCGACATCAAGGCGGGCGACCGCGTCAGCGGCGAGGGCCACCTCGTCTGCGGCAAGTGCCGCAACTGCCAGGCCGGGCGGCGCCACCTGTGCCGGGCCACGGTCGGTCTGGGCGTCGGCCGGGACGGCGCGTTCGCCGAGTACGTCGCGCTGCCCGCCGGCAACGTCTGGGTGCACCGGGTCCCCGTCGACCTCGACGTGGCCGCGATCTTCGACCCGTTCGGCAACGCCGTGCACACCGCCCTCTCCTTCCCGCTGGTCGGCGAGGACGTCCTGATCACCGGCGCGGGGCCGATCGGTCTCATGGCCGCCGCCGTGGCCCGGCATGCCGGTGCCCGGCACGTCGTGATCACCGACGTCAGCGAGGAGCGCCTCGACCTCGCCCGCAAGATCGGTGTGAGCCTCGCCCTGAACGTGTCGCAGGCCGATATCGCCGACGGACAGCGGGAGCTGGGCCTGCGCGAGGGCTTCGACGTGGGCCTGGAGATGTCCGGCCGGCCCGAGGCCATGCGCGACATGATCGCCAACATGACGCACGGCGGCCGTATCGCGGTGCTCGGCCTGCCCGCCCAGGAGTTCCCCGTCGACTGGGCCCGGATCGTCACCTCGATGATCACCATCAAGGGCATCTACGGCCGTGAGATGTTCGAGACCTGGTACGCGATGTCGGTCCTCCTGGAAGGCGGACTCGACCTCGCCCCCGTGATCACCGGCCGCTACGGCCACCGCGACTTCGAGGCGGCCTTCGCCGACGCGGCGAGTGGCCGCGGCGGCAAGGTCATCCTCGACTGGACCGTGTAATTCCTCGCGTCATTCCCTGGGAGCTTCTGGCATGTTCGACTCCGTGCGCGACGACCTGCGCGCCACCCTCGACGAGATCCGCGCCGCCGGCCTGCACAAGCCCGAGCGCGTGATCGGCACCCCGCAGTCCGCGACCGTCGCCGTCACCGCGGGCGGGCGCCCCGGCGAGGTCCTCAACTTCTGCGCCAACAACTACCTGGGCCTCGCCGACCACCCCGAGGTGATCGCCGCCGCCCACCAGGCACTGGACCGCTGGGGCTACGGCATGGCCTCCGTCCGCTTCATCTGCGGGACCCAGGAGGTCCACAAGGAGCTGGAGGCCCGCCTGTCGGCGTTCCTCGGCCAGGAGGACACGATCCTCTACTCCTCCTGCTTCGACGCCAACGGCGGTGTCTTCGAGACCCTCCTCGGCGAGGAGGACGCGGTGATCTCCGACGCCCTCAATCACGCCTCCATCATCGACGGCATCCGCCTCTCCAAGGCGCGCCGCTTCCGCTACGCCAACCGCGACCTGGCCGACCTGGAACGGCAGCTGAAGGAGGCGCAGGGCGCCCGGCGCCGGCTGGTCGTCACCGACGGCGTGTTCTCCATGGACGGCTACGTGGCCCCGCTGCGCGAGATCTGTGACCTCGCCGACCGCTACGACGCGATGGTCATGGTCGACGACTCGCACGCCGTCGGCTTCGTCGGCCCGTCCGGCCGCGGCACCCCCGAGCTGCACGGCGTGATGGACCGCGTCGACATCATCACCGGCACCCTCGGCAAGGCCCTCGGAGGCGCCTCCGGCGGCTACGTCGCGGCCCGCGCCGAGATCGTCGCCCTGCTCCGCCAGCGCTCCCGCCCCTACCTCTTCTCCAACACCCTTGCGCCGGTGATCGCGGCGGCCTCGCTGAAGGTCCTCGACCTGCTGGAGGCGGCGGACGACCTGCGGGTCCGGCTCGCCGAGAACACCGCCCTGTTCCGCCGCCGGATGACCGAGGAGGGCTTCGACATCCTCCCCGGCGACCACGCCATCGCCCCCGTGATGATCGGCGACGCGGCACAGGCGGGCCGGATGGCCGAGCTGCTGCTGGAGCGGGGCGTGTACGTGATCGGCTTCTCCTACCCGGTGGTCCCGCAGGGGCAGGCCCGGATCCGCGTCCAGCTGTCCGCCGCCCACTCGACGGACGACGTCAACCGCGCGGTGGACGCCTTCGTCGCGGCCCGCGCTGAGCTGGCGGGCTGAACAAGGGAACCGGCGGGCTGAGCGGCACCGAAGGGCTGAACGGCACCGACGGTCCGGGTGGCTCGGACATATTGCGATAATCAACCTCATGATCGAAGCGCGGCGGCTCCACATCCTCCGTGCGGTGGCCGACCACCGCACGGTGACTGCGGCTGCCGCCGCGCTGTATCTGACCCCCTCGGCCGTCTCCCAACAGCTGACGGCACTCGAACAGGAGACCGGCCACCGCCTGGTCGAGCGCAGCGCCAAGGGCGTACGGCTGACCGCGGCCGGCGAGATCCTGCTCGCCCACACCAACGCGGTCCTCGCGCAGCTGGAGCGGGCCGAGGCCGAGCTGGCCGCCTACGGCTCCGGCGAGGCCGGCACGGTCACCGTCGCCGCCTTCGCCACCGGCATCGCCGAGGTGGTCGCCCCGGCCGTGGCCCACCTCGCCCGCATCGCCCCCGGCATCCGCATCCGGGTCCAGGACGCCGAGGGCGACGCCAGCCTCCCGATGGTCCTGGACCGGCAGGTCGACGTCGCGGTCGCCGTCGAGTACCGAGGGGCCCCGCCCGCCGACGACCCCCGGCTCACCCACGTGCCGCTGTACGCCGAGCCGTTCGACGCCGTCGTCCCGCTCCACCACCGGCTGGCCGAGGCCTGCGAGGTTCCTCTCGCCGAACTGGCCAAGGACGCCTGGATCGGCCCGTACCCCGGCAACCCCTGCCACGACGTGGTCGTCCTGGCCTGCGAGAGCGCCGGCTTCCAGCCCCGCCTCGAACACTCCTCCGACGACTTCCGGGCCGTGGTGGCCCTCGCCGCGGCCGACGCGGGGGTGGCCCTCGTCCCGCGCAGCGCGCTGCGCGGCATGGACCTGACCGGCGTGGTCGTACGCCCCGTCGACGGCGTCGCCCCGACCCGCCGCGTCTTTGCGGCCGTACGGCGCGGAGCCGAGGACCATCCGCTGATCCGCCCGGTGCTCGACGCCCTGAGCGAGGCGGCGGGGCTGTGAGCCTTCCTTAACACCGGCGTTCCATATCAGGGATATCGTCCCGGATATGGAACGTGAAGCGACGGTCGCCCCCGACCCCGTCGACGCCCGGCTCGGCCGCCGCCTCGCCGAACTGCGGGCCGAACACGGCTGGTCCCTGGGCGAGTTGGCGGAGCGCAGCGGAGTCGGCAAGTCCACCCTGTCCCGGGCCGAACGGGCCGAGACCAGCCCGACGGCAGCCCTCCTCAATCGCCTCTGCAACGTCTACGGCCGGACCATGTCCCAGCTGCTCAGCGAGGTCGAGGCGGCACCCGCGCCCGTGCTGCGCGCCGCCGAGCAGCAGGTGTGGGAGGACCGCGCCTCCGGTTTCGTACGCCGGTCCGTGTCGCCGCCGCACGGCGGGCTGCGCGGCGAACTCGTCGAGGGGAGGCTCGCTGCGGGGGCGGACATCGCCTACGACCGGCCGCCGCTGCCCGGCCTGGAGCAGCACATCTGGGTGCTCGACGGGAGCCTGGCGGTGACGGCGGAGGGAGCCGAGCATCTCCTGGACGCCGGGGACTGCCTGCGGCTGCGGGTGTGGGGGTCGACCCGGTTCCGGTGCGCGGGACCGGCGCAGACCCGATACGTGCTGGCGGTGGTGCGGCCATGAGGACACTGCGTCTGGAGGCGGATCAACTGTCCGAGCGGGTGGGGGAGTTGGCCGAGCTGCTGGCCGACACCGTGAACGGCGGGGCGTCCGTCGGCTTCCTCGCCCCCTTCGAGCGGGAGCGGGCAGTCGCCTGGTGGCGGGAGCGGGTGGCCGCCGTGGCCGCAGGGCAGCTCGCCGTCTGGGCCGCGCTGGACGGCACCGGCCGGACCGTCGGCACGGTCGGCCTCGCCTTCCCCTACCCCGGCAAACCCAACAGCCCGCACCGCGCCGAGCTGGTGAAGCTGATGGTCCACCGCGAGGCGCGGGGCCAGGGCATCGGACGCGGGCTGCTGGCCGTCGCCGAGGAGGCCGCGGCCGCCGCCGGGATCACCCTGCTCCATCTGGACACCGAGACGGACAGCCCCGCGGAACACCTCTACCGCTCGGCCGGCTGGACCCGCGCCGGGGTCATCCCCGACTACGCCCTCGACCCCGCCGGCGTACTGCGCCCGACGACCCTCTACTACAAGCACGTGGACGCTCCGGCCAGGTGACTGTCAGTGGCGCGGGCTACGGTTCGGGGCATGCCGGAAGCCGAAGACGTACGCCGTGTCGCCCTGTCCCTGCCGGACACCAGCGAGAAGATCGCCTGGAGCATGCCCACGTTCCGGGTCGCCGGGAAGATGTTCGCCACGCTGCCCGAGGACGAGACCTCCATCGCCGTGCGCTGCCCCAAGGAGGAGCGCGACGAACTGGTGCTCGCCGAGCCCGGCAAGTTCTGGATCGCCGATCACGAGGCCCAGTTCGCCTGGGTCCGGGTCCGGCTCGCCGCACTGGAGGACGAGGGCGAGCTGCGCGACATCCTCGCCGACTCCTGGCGGCAGGCCGCCCCGCCCCGGCTCCTGGACTCCTACCCGGAGCTGGGGCTGCTCGGCGAGGAAGGCTGATCACCCGCGGGCCGGTGCCCCGACGAACGCGGTGATCCGGTCCCGCAGGCTCCCCGCGTCCAGCCCGTGCGCGGCCACATGCTCCTCGACCGTCCCGTAGCGCCGCAGCTCGCGCCGTCCCACGCCCAGCCCGAGCACCCGGTGCGGCACCTCGGCGAGCGCCTCGCTCACGGCGGGCGTGGACGTCCCCGCCAGGTACGGCTCGACCAGCACGACGTCCGTGCCCGCCGACTCCGTGGCCCGGCGCAGCGCGGCGGCGTCGAAGGGACGCACCGTCGTCGCGTACAGGACCGTGACGTCCAGGTCTCCGGTGGCGTCCAGGACGGCGTCCAGCATCGGGCCGACGGCGACGACCACGCCGGAGCGGCCCTGACGGACGGTACGGACACGCTGTCCGTCGACCGGAAGCGGTTCCCGGTTGGCCTGCGCGGACAGGCGCACGTACACCTTCTCGTCGCCCGCGGCCACCGCGTGCCGCAGCAGGGTCTCCGCCTCGTCGGGATGCCCCGGCACGTGTACGGTCCAGCCGTCGAGGGTGTCGAGCAGCGCCACGTCACCGGGCGCCATGTGCGTGTAGCCGCCCGCGGGCCAGTCGAAGGAGGCGGCCGCGCTGACCAGCACCGCACCGGCGTCCTGGTGGCCGAGGTCCAGCTTGACCTGCTCGAAGGGCCGCTCGACCAGAAAACTGGCGAAGGTGTGCACCACCGGCCGCAGACCGGTCAGCGCCAGCCCGGCCGCCGCGCCGACCAGCAACTGCTCGCGGATGCCGACGTTGATCACCCGGTCGGGATGACGCCGGCGTGTCTCCTCCAGGGTCGCCGCGCCGATCTCGGCGAGGACTACCACGACCCGCGGATCCTCGTCGAGGAGCCGGGAGACGACGGGGACGAAACGGTCACGCATGGTGTCCATGGAAAACAGTGCCCTTCCTGTGCGAAGTGCCGGACGGCCGGTCAGAGGGACTTGGTCTCGACACGGGCCACCACCACGTGCGGGCGGCCCGGATGCGGGGCGGTGAACGCCTCGTACAGCGCCTCGTGGTCGCGTCCGTCGACGGTCATCGCCGACCAGCCGGCCGCTTCGAAGCGCGCGGTGATCCCGCCGGGCCGGGCGTGCCGGGCGGAGGAGTTGTCGACGACGACGGTGTGCAGCCGCTCCAGACCGGCGGGCCCGGCGAAGGCGATCGCCTCGTGGTTGCTGCCCTCGTCCAGCTCGGCGTCCCCGGTCAGCACCCACACCCGGGGCTCGTCCAGCCCCTGGAGGCGCAGGCCGAGAGCCGTCCCCACCCCGATCGGCAGCCCGTGCCCCAGTGAACCGCTGCCGATCTCGACGCCCGGGACGAGGGTGCGGTCGGGGTGGTGACCGAGGGGGGAGTCGTAGGAGCCGAAGCCCGAAAGCCACCCCACCGGGACGAAGCCCTTGGCGGCGAGCACCGCGTAGTACGCCATCGGCCCGTGCCCCTTGCTCAGCAGGAACCGGTCCCGGGCCGGGTCGTCGATCCGGTCCGGGGTCACCCTGAGCACCCGGTCGTAGAGCACCCACAGCACGTCGAGCGTGGAGGTCGCGGCCGGTCCGTGCTTCTCGTCGCCGGTCATCAGGCTCATCAGGGCGGGCAGACCGGCATGCCCGCGTGTCTGTTCCTCGGTGGTCGTCATACCGTGGATCGTGCGACCTCAACCAAACTTGAGGTCAAGCGATCACCCGCCCCGGACGAAATGCGTGCACGACCACCGAGCCGAGTGCGGTATTGTTTCCCTGCACGTTTCGACCAGGGAAACCCCAGGTCAAACGGGCATCGGGACGTGGCGCAGCTTGGTAGCGCACTTGACTGGGGGTCAAGGGGTCGCAGGTTCAAATCCTGTCGTCCCGACTTTGCGAAGTCGCAGGTCAGGGGCCGTTTCAGAGGAGATCTGAAGCGGTCCCTTGATTATTCTTGGGGACCGCTTGGGGACCAGTTCACGTTGAAGGGGCTGTGGTGCACCTTGACCCAGTCAAGGTGCGCCACAGATGGCAGGGCGGTGGCGCGGATACATGGTTTGACCTGTGATTTTCTAGTGCGTCCCGGACAGATGATGGCGGCGGGGCCCGTCTCGTGGAGTGGCCGTCGGTACACCACTTCATCGGACGTGACCTCCCGGAGGCTGGCAGCTATCGACGTCTGGCATCGCGCCGGTTTGGCCCTGAGGCAGCGTGTGGCACGGATGTCGATGGGCCTGCTGACTCGTGCCAATTACGGCTGTTGAACCCTGATGCCGCCCGTTGATGCAGCCGGACGGCCCAAGAAGGTCCAGGGAGCCCCCAGCGGCGACGAGGTTCCCTGCGGCATGTGCATGCATGGTCTGCGAACTTCACCGTGCCGGTGGCCTCGACGTCGGTCAGTGGTGGAGCAGGTCGTCGGCGCCGACTGTCAAGTAGGTCTCGGGAGTGGTGGCTTCAAGGGTCGACGTGGACGAGTGCGGCTTGGGCCGGCGTGAGACAGGGGCCATCCGGCACCTAGAGGCCCGTCTTGGGGGTCCGGCACAACTCGGTTGGAGGATGCCCGCGTTGCGGTATGGCTCGCGCCCTGGACGCAGGGACCGGCGGACGGTCGAGGCGCGAGGCTCGTCGCCACCGTCTGGTGGGAAGTACCGCTTTGTACCGACCAGTCCGCTGCTGGGCTTCCTCTGTGCCTCCATCTTGGACGCGTACCCGGAGGTTCTGGCCGACCCAGCGTCTACGGCTGCGTGGTAGTTCGAACCGATAGCGGTTACGACGCCTCGTCGCTGGAATCGTCAGTCGGTCCGCGACACGGCCTCGACCACACTGATCTGTTGGATCTTGCGCCGCCGCGGGCTGCAGTGGACATCGACGACGTCCCCTACCCGGAACCGGTCCTTGAGCTCCGGGTTCCCTTCGCGTGAGAACATCGGTCGGCTCCACTGGTCGACCTCGAAGGACCAGGCTTTCCGCGTCGCCGGGTCCTCGATGGAGCAGCAGTAGTGCGTGATGTCCGTGGGCGGGTCGTCGTAGTGGGTGTCGTAGTCCCAGCGCGAGATGACGGCACCGCGAAAGCTCGCCTCGTCGGGAACGGCCAGGACCCGGCGGCGGGCCGGCAGCCACAAACCCCACAGCAGTACGCCGGTGAGCAGCGGAGCGGTGTCCCATTCCCAGGCCAACGCCGGGCGGTGCGCGGTCAGGGTCACCGCGACCAGGACGCCACAGGCGGCGCACACGGCCACGGCCAGCAGCACGAGCTGCCGCAGGTGTCCCCAGCGCGGGGTGTCCAGCGGCCCGGCGTCCACGACGTGCCACGATCTGCCGTACGCGGACCAGATCCGCTGCGGCTCGCGTACGGGAAGCGCCGATTCGGGACCAGCCGCTCCCACCTGGCGTTTGGGCAGCCGATGCTCTCCAGCGCGGTCGTGGGTCCGCCACTCGCGCGCGGCCTGCCGTCCGGCGGCCGTCAACCTGGGCCCGGATGCGAGCGGGACGTCTGACAGTCGCACCAGCCCCAACAGGCTGAGCACGAGGACCGCTCTGAGAATGATCCGCATCCCCTCGGGACTGAACGAAACGCCGGCCCACAGGGCGCCGAACCAGGCCGCGAGGGTCGCACCCCGATACAGCAGCGTCACGTACTTGTTCCGGGCCGGCCGTATGAGGCCAAGAACGGTCGCCTCGTTGCGGACGCTGTTCTGAAAGCCGCGCCACCATACCCAGAACTCGTCGCCGTCGCCCGGCCCGAGGGCGCCTATCGGTACGCGGTCGACACCGCTTCGGCAGCGCCGGCGGATCCGTTCGACCACCAGTTCCTCGACGGGCCGCAGCGGTGCCGAGTCGGCGGTCTGCGGGACGATCCGTACGGTCACCGTACCGTCGGCCTTCTCCTCACCCTGCAGTCGGCCTGTGCGGACCATTTCCAGGGCGGTGGTCTCGATGCCCTTCGGAGTTGTCTCCCCGTCTCCCATAAGCAGGTTCACCACACCGGCGGTCAGCATTCGATATTTCATACGCCCCCCAGAAATGTGACCGAGACGACTGTAGATGCTCTTAGGGATCACCGCATCGGGGAAATCACGCAGCCGAGGCATCGTCGAAGCTGATGTCCGAGCTGAGAGCCACGCGATGTTCACCGCTGCCCTGTTGAAATAACGGGCTCAGCGGGTGCGTGGATCTCTGCGGCGATTCAGCTGCGCGGGCGCGCTGTCGCCCTCCTGCGCACCAACGGGACCAGCGTTTCGGCCAGGCCACTGGCGAGACTCCGTCAGGCCGGGGCCCCGTTACTGTTGGGCCGCCTGCGCAGGTGCGCAGTTGAGGGGCTTCGCCAAGGGGGGCACCAGGCATGTCAGAGGGGTTGGCCCAGTGGGGGCCAGAGCTTTTCATGACGCGGGAACGGGAGCTGCGTCGCGGCCTGGCACCCGAGAACGACGTGGGAAGGGACATCGCGCAAGGGGGGTTCGAGCCCTGCCTGCTGACCCTTCTGCGGCTGTCGGTGGGCAGGCACTCGAGCACCGGTCTCACCAGTGGGTGGTTCCCAAGGGCGCTTGCCCGCACCGGCCACCTCGTCCGCGCGGCCGAGCTGGCGTACACGATCAGTGACGAGCTCCAGCAGGGTACGGAACTACTGGAGCTGGTGCGGGCCGCGGCGGGCGCGGGAGACCTGGGCGGCGCTCAGGCGCTGGCCGAGTCGATTCCCCTACGGCAGGTGCGGGACCGGGCACTGGTCGCCCTCGTGCCGGCGTGGGCCCGTGCCGGTGAGCGTGACCGGGCCGTCGCTCTGGCGGAGAGGATCCGTTACCCGCACAACTGGGGGTGGGCCTGGGCCCTGTTGGCGAAGGCAGTGGCGGACAGCGGCGACATCGACGAGGCGCTCAGGTTCGCCGCTCGCGCCGACGACGTGGTGAGTTCTTACGCCGCCGACGGGACGGAACAGGTGCTCGCCCTCCTCATGGAGGTGGCCGTCGCCAGCGGCGACCAGGACCGGGCCGCCGCACTTGCCGACCGCGTGGAGGACATCGCCCTGTCCCGCAACTCGACGGGGTGGTCCGAGCCACGGCCCCTGGCGGTGGTATTGGCCCGCGAGGCGCTGACGGGAGACCTTGACCGGCTCGATGCTCTCCTGCGCACCCCGCCCGGACCAGCCGTCGGCGCCGGGGGCACGGTATGCGGGTGGGCGCTCGGCGAAGCCGCCGAACAGGACATGGTGGTCCCGGAAGGAGACCTGGACGAGGCCGCCGTTCGCCCGTTCCCTCCCGGATCCCCGCTCGACGCCTGGGACATGGCCTGTGTGCTGGACGCGGTCGTTCACAGCGCCGACCAGGACGTGGTCCTGGCCCTTGCCGACCGGGCCGAGACACTGCTCGAGACCGGCTACGGCCGTGATCACGACATTCTGCTGAGGTCCGTGACACTCCTGCTGGCCAGGCATGGGCAGGTCGAGCGGGCTATGGCCCTCGCCGGCCGTCTCGACCCCGATCTGTCCGTGGCGCGGCAGGCCGACATCGTCGGAGAACTGGCCCGGTCCGGTGACACGGGCGGTGCCGAGGCTCTCGCCCACACGATCAACGACCGCAGGGCACAGGACAGGGCGCTGATCGAAGTGGTCCGGGAGCTGGCCCGGGGTGGCGATCCAGGCTGGGCCGAGGCTCTCGTCCACTCGATCGACGACCGCTGGGCGCAGGGCGAGGCACTGGTCGCGGTCGTCCGGGAGTCGGCCCGGCACGGCGATCACACCCGGGCCGAGGCTCTCACCCGCTCGATCGCCCACCGCGCGACACGAGCCCGCGCCCTGGCCGCACTCGTGGAGTTGTCCGAGCCGTCCCACGCCCGCAGGCTCGCCGCGCAGGCCGTGAGGGTTGCGGGCGACTGGGATCCCGTTCTGCCGGTCCTGGAGCGGATCGTGCCCCGTTCCGTGGCAGTGGTCGCCGATCAGATGATGAGCTGATCCGGGGCAGCCTCCTGTCAGTGCTGCCTGCGAGACTCGTTCCATGATTCCGAAGCTGCCCTTGCACAGCCCTCGTTGGCTTGACCTCGACGGTGTGAAGGTCGAAGAGGTGAAAGCACTCCTGGAGCAGTTGTCCTCCGCGGCTGCCGCCGGGAGCGGCGATGGATGGAGGCAGACCTGGACGTACCTGGCCGGCGGTCTGATGGACGACGGGACCGTCTTCGACGGGGCCTATGCCGCTCTGCCGCATCTCGTCGAGGCGGCAGCGGCCCTGCCTCCGGGACAGACCGCCGACTTCTGGGTGGACTTGGGATGCATCGTGACCGCGGAGGACAGGCCCCCCGTCCCGGCCGATCTCGAGACGGGGTTCGGCGCCGCACTGCGTCTGGCCGAGCGGGCGGCCACCCGAAGCCTCCTTGCCGCCGATACTGCTCCGCAGGTCTGTGCCCACCTCGTGCTCGCCTGCGTGGCCTTCGCCGGCCACCACATGGGCGAAGCGTTGTGGCGGTTCCCCGATCCCCGGGAAGCTGACCTCCTGCTGATATGTCCCGAGTGCGAGAGTGATACCGAGATCCCCGACTTCTTCGTCGACCCGGCACGTCCGCCCGCCGAGGCTCCGGGGCTCCCTGATCCCGCCCATGTCAGGCAGGGAGGACATACCTGGCGCGAGGTCGCTGCAGCATTGCGCGAGGAAGCGGTGGGAGAGGAGTGGGAGCCCTTCCTGCGGGTGGCACGTGAGGTCGCGATGGCCGGGCTACCCCCCGAAACACCGGGGCAAGCCGTCCTGTGTCTGGTCGTCGGCATGGTGGCGGTCGCGGGCACCCCGCAACAGGACGCAAGGGAGTTGGCCCGCCAACTGATGGCGCTCACCGGAGACTTCCGCTGCTGGGACTGCGAGCGGACGTGGACGATCGCCGACGGCCTGGCGGAGAACCCGGCCGGTGCGAGCCCCCGGCACCGTCCGACGGAGGCGCGGGCGGACTCCGACGAGTCGGCCGCCACGGTGGAGTCGACGGCGCCCGGACGAACAGGTGAAGCGGCGACTCGGTTCCGGCAGAACGGGAACGCGGTGCTCGCGGCCGACGGCACCCCCTGGGGCCGTATGTCGGTGTTCTCCGATTCGGCGCCCGGTTCATCCGGGGGTGTCGACGCGCTGGCGGTGGTGTCCTGCCCGGGTCGGCCGACGCTCGTGGCCGGCGCCGGGGACAGGGGCGTGGTGTGCCTGTGGGACGTGGCCGACGCCCGGCTCGTCCATGCCCCGCTGCCAGGACATCGTGACCGTATCCGCTCGATGACGGCCCTGCCCCTGCCCGACGGCCGCGTCCTTCTGGCGAGCGGAGGCGACACCGGGACGATCGCCCTGTGGAACCCCGTCACCGGGCAGCCGATCCGCGAACCGGCCGGGGACTGGCCCGGCGGGGTGACCGGAATGTGTGTCGCCATCGTCCCCGACGGCCGCACCCTGCTCGTCACCGCCACCCCCAAAGGCGCGGTCCGGCTGTGGGATCCGGAAACCGGTGAGTGCGTCGGGCGCCTCAACCCCTATGGCAGTCCGATCCAGTCGATCGCCGCCGTCCCGATCGCCGCCGGCCACACACTGATCGCGGCCGCGGACACCGCGGGCCGCCTTCATGTGTGGGACCCGGCCGTCGAGGACCCCTGGGAAAACGGCGCGGCCGTGCAGTTGAGCGCCAGTGCCCTCGCCGATGCCGACCACCGGGTGGTAACCGTGGCGGCTGTGCCCACACCCGACCGAACCATGTTGGCCACCGGAGACAACCAGGGCGTGGTCATGCTGTGGGACCTTGCCACCGGTGCCCCGGTCGGCGACGGTCTGCCCGCCTCGACAGGCACCGGGGGCCTGCCGGTCATCACCGCCTCCACCCTGCACGACGGCCGCACGGTCCTGGTCACCGGCACCCGTCACGGTCACCGGCTGAGGGTATGGGAACCGGAGACCGGCGCGGTGGGGCACATCGCCCTGGATGTGGTGCTCGCCTGTCTGGCCACCGCGGGTCCGGATCTGATCGTCGGGCACGACCGCGGGGTCCTCAGCCTCCCGCTCACCAGACGATGAACGCGTTCAGCCGAGACCCGTCTCACCCCGTCGCGCGGAGCCTCGGGACGGATGCCGAGAAACCGCGCGACGTGCGCGACAGGCCGGTGCCTGTGGCCCGAGCCTCGCGGATACCGCCCCCCGCGCGGCTCGTCCGGCCACGGACGGGATGGGCGGGCACGCCGCGCTGCATCGGCTGAGGACGCCGTCCCGCGGCGCCGGGCCGGGAGTTCACCGCCCGTGCGGCGTCCAACTCTCCGGCCGGTCCGCGTTGTCCCATCGATCCGTCGTAGCCGTCTCGCGTCGGCTTCGACCGTGACGGGACCCGAGAGTTGCGAGGCCGGGCGAGGCCAACGGGCTGTAGGAGCACGCGGATTCACGGTTGCGCCGCCCAAAAGCGACATGCCGGGGTTCGTTTCATTGCCGGTTTGCGCGGTCTGGTCGCGTACAAGGGCGCCGGGTGAACGCGGAAGGCCAACGATGCCTGCGCAGGGGGAGCGATGACTGGTGTCGACGTCGGCGACAGACCGCTGTGGAAGGTACCCGGCGGGGGCATTCCCTACCGGACGCCGGCCATAGCCGACGGCGCCGTCCATGTCCATGATGATCTCTTCGATCTGGTGGCGGTCGACGCGGACACCCGACAGCGACGCTGGACACTGCCCAACGACTCCCCGATCGAGGCATCGCCGTTACCGGCACCGGCGTTGTGTACTTCGCCGACAGCGCCGGCCCTCTGAGATCTCTACCGAACCCGGCGGTTCACCCCTCGCTCTGCGCGCACCTCCGTTGTGCGATAGGCGATGCGATGCAGACCGGACTCGTGCAGCGCGTCGCAGACCATTGACCGAAGGCTTGCGTAGTTCACCAGAGAGAAGACGTCGCCCTCGGGGAGACGGCACCTGTGCGGCAGCGTCCAGCCGGTGGACCTGGCCATGGCGTCGACACGTTTCAGGGAGCGTCTGGCGGCAGAGCTATGACCGTCGGTGGGGACCAGTTGGGGACCACACAGTGTGCGCGATGGCGCACGAGGGATCCTGCTGCGCACATCATGCGTCCTGATCAGATCCGTACTATCCAGAAAAATACCCTTGCCCCTTACTCCTGGGGGTCAAGGGGTCGCAGGTTCAAATCCTGTCGTCCCGACCAGCTTTGTTGCAGGTCGGAGGTCGTTCTCTCGTTTGCGGGAGGGCGGCCTTTCGCGTTTCTGGACGGCTGGTGGTCGCAGTGTGGTCGCAGGCCGGGTTCGGGGCTGGGCTGCGGTGGCGCTGAAGGACGGCGGGGCGGGGGAGCGGAGCCGATGGAGGGCTTCGCGGAGCCGTTGGATGTGGTCGCGTGGTGATCGCGGCTGCTTCTGCCGGGCCTGCCGGTCGGCTCTCTGTTCGGCTTGTGTGAGGGTCCGCTCGATGGTGCCGACGGCTTTTCGGGCGGCTTGCTGGGTGAGGTGGCTGTATGTGTTGGCCGTGGTGGACAGGGTGGAGTGGCGCAGTGTCTTGGCGACTTCGGTGAGGGGACGCCGGCGGCGATGGTGAGGGTGGCGGCTAGCGGCTCAGGGATGAGCGAGGTCCGCTCCCGGCTGTGGCGAGCCCGAATGGCCGGTGGCGGTGTCATGGGCGGTCACCGTGGGCAGGCCGTCGGACGGGCGGGGCACGCGCGTACGTTCCGCGGGAGTCCGGGTACGTCGGAGAGCAATGGTGCGGCGTCGTGCGCGCGGGGGCGAGTACAGGGAACGATGCTCCTCGTCTTCGGGGACGTGACCGTCCCCTCCGCCCGCTCGGCTCGGCCTCGCCACGCCCTTCCCTCACCCAGCCCGTTCCCCGCTCACCCGTGCCAGTACCTCCCGGATCATCTCCGCGCTGATCATGAAGTGCTCCTGGGCGATCTCCTCCGCCCGCTCCGGCTCTCCCGCCGCGATCGCCTCGTAGAGGGCGGCGTGCCCTTCGCCCGCCCGGTGGAAGTGGCTGCGCTCGCCCTTCCCCCACGGCTCGATCGGGAAGCCGAGGCTGATCCGGGTCAGCAGTTCGCGACTGAGCCGGGTGATCTGGGGGTTATGGGTGGCCTCGCAGATGGCGCGGTGGAAGGCGCTGTCGGCGGCCTGCTCCTCGCGGGGCGTGCTCGCGGAGAGATGCGCGGACAGGGCCTCCCGCATCGGCGCCAGGTCCTCGGGCCGCCGGCGCCGGGCGGCCGTCGCGGCCACCATGCCCTCCACAAGCCCGCGCAGGTCGAAGAGCTGCTCGAACTCCTCCCAGCGGGGCAGCAGGGTCCGTCGGACCGCGGCCCCGGAGGACTCGCTCCAGCTGTCCTGCACGAACGCCCCGCCGTTGCGGCCCCGGCGGATCTCGATGATCCCGAGGGCCTGGAGCCGCCCGACGGCCTCGCGCACAGTGGGGCGGCTGACGTGCAGCAGCCCGGTGAGTTCGCGCTCGGCCGGGAGCCGTTCGCCGGGCAGGAAGTCGCCCACGGCGATCGCGGTGAGGAGCCGGTCGGCGACCTCGTCGACGGCCGAGGTCACCCGCACCGGGCGAAGCGTGGACGAGAGGCTGCCACCGAGGAGGACGCGGTCGATCAGGCGCGCGTACTCATCACCGCTTCCCGAAGGCCCGAGCGAGTCAGGTGACTCTGCCGACTCTGATGCGGATGTCAGGTGTCCTCCCGAAAATCGTCGCTTCTGTAAACGCAGGCGACCCACGTAAACCCGCCGTTACGTCTTGCCCTGGCCCGACCAAAAGGTCTTGTGGGCTGACCTTTTTCCCCATCACTATCTCACTCATCCGTCACCCCCAACGTTTTCAGACAGCGGTCGGCTGATTCCGGCCGGTCTGGGAGGCTTCCCCGTGGCGATCCCTGAACCGAACCACACCGGAACCGCCGACTTCAACGGCTATTCCACCTGGTACCGGATCACCGGCGAACCGGGCAGGACACCCCTGGTGGTCCTGCACGGCGGCCCCGGCGCCGGGCACAACTACACCCTCAGCATCGCGGGCATCTCCCGACAGGGCCGCTCTGTGATCCACTACGACCAGCTCGGCACCGGACACTCCACCCATCTGCCCGCCGAGGGGGCCGATTTCTGGACCGTCCAGCTCTTCCTCGACGAACTCGACAACCTGCTCAGGGAACTGGGCATCGCCGATGCGTACCACATCCTCGGCCAGTCCTGGGGCGGCATGCTCGCCGCCGAGCACGCGGTGCGCCGCCCACCCGGGCTGCGAGGTCTGGTCATCGCCAACTCCCCCGCGTCCATGGAGCTGTGGCTCAAGGCGGCGGCCGAACTCCGCGCCGAACTGCCGGAGGAGGTCCAGCGGACCCTGCTCGCCCACGAGGAGGCCGGGACCACGGACCACCCCGATTACCGGGCGGCCGAACAGGTCTTCAACAACCGCCATGTCTGCCGCCTCACCCCCAATCCGCCAGAGGTCCAGGCGACTTGGGACAACATCGAGGCCGACCCGACCGTGTACCACACGATGAACGGCCCGAACGAGTTCCACGTCGTCGGCACTCTCAAGGACTGGTCCGTCATCGACCGGCTGCACCTGATCGAGGCACCGACCCTGCTGGTGTCGGGACGGTTCGACGAGGCCACTCCCGAGACCCTCCGCCCCTTCGCCGACCGCATCCCCGATGTGCGCTGGCACATGTTCGAGCATTCGAGCCACATGCCGCACGTCGAGGAAGAGGAGCTCTACCTCCGGGTCGTCGGCGAGTTCCTCGACTCCACCGACTGATCCCCGACCGAGACCGGGAGAGTTCACCGCCATGCCTCGCAGCGCCCTACCGCACCGCGCCAGACGGAGCGCGTTCGCCGCCGCCACCGTCGCGCTCGCCCTGACCGCCGCCGCCTGTTCGTCCTCCGACGACGGATCCTCCTCCGACCCGAGCAGCTCCGCCTCCGGCTCGAGTTCCGCCGCCTTCCAGTCACAGCACAAGGGCGGCACCCTGAAGCTGGTCGCCCACGCGGCGGCGGGCAGCTTCGACCCGCAGGTCAACTACACACTCCAGTACTGGCAGCTGTACCAGTCGATGTACGACGGACTGCTGGCCTTCAAGAAGGTGAACGGGCAGGAGTCCTTCACCGTCGTCCCGGACTTGGCCACCGCCATGCCGAAGGTCAGCAACGGCGGCAAGACCTACACCTTCACGCTCCGCAAGGGCGTCACCTTCTCCAACGGCAAGGCCCTGACCACCGACGACGTGGTGGCGTCCTTCGAACGGATCTTCAAGGTCTCCAGCCCCACCGCGGGCACCTTCTACAACGGCATCGTCGGCGCCGACGCCTGTCTGAAGACGCCGGCCTCCTGCACCCTGCCCAAGGGCGTGATCGGCGACGCGAAGACGGGCACGGTCACCATCAACCTGACCGCCGCCGACCCGGAGTTCGCGTACAAGCTGGCCGTCCCGCACGCCAGCATCGTCCCGAAGGACTCGCCGGCGAAGGACGCGGGTACCAAGCCGCTCCCGACGACGGGCCCCTACATGGCGGCGTCGTACGACCCCAACCGGGCGTTGAAGCTGGTGCGTAACCCGCACTTCAAGGAATGGTCGCGCGAGGCGCAGCCGCAGGGCTACCCGGAGGACATCGACTACACCTTCGGCCAGACGGTCGAGTCGGAGGTGACCGCCGTGGAGAACGGCCAGGCGGACTGGATGTACGACCCGCCGCCCGCCGACCGCCTCAACGAGATCGGGACCAAGTACGCCTCCCAGGCGCATGTGAATCCGCTGACCGCGTTCTGGTACGCCACTCTCAACGTCAACATGGCGCCGTTCAACAACAAACTGGCCCGCCAGGCGATCAACTACGCGGTCGACCGGTCCGCCGTCGTCCGGCTGTACGGCGGCGCGAACCTCGCCTCCCCCGCCTGCACGATCCTCCCGCCGGGCTTCCCCGGACACGTCGACACGTGCGACTACACCAAGGGCGGCGGCACCACCTGGAAGGCCGCGGACCTCGCCAAGGCCAAGGAGCTGGTGAAGAAGTCCGGTACGGCCGGTCAGGAGGTCGGGATCGTCGTCCAGGACGACGACGTCAACAAATCGATCGGGCAGTACCTCCAGAGCCTGCTCACCCAACTCGGCTACAAGGCGACGCTCAAGCCGCTGTCGGCGAACATCCAGTTCACCTACATCCAGAACACCAAGAACAAGGTGCAGCTGGCCCTCACGTCCTGGTACCAGGACTATCCGGCGCCTTCCGACTTCCTCAACGTCCTGCTGTCCTGCGCCAGTTACCACCCCGGCAGCGACTCAAGCATCAACATCTCCGGGTTCTGCGACAAGGGCGTCGACGCCAAGATGCAGACGGCGATCAAGACCGCGCAGACCGACCAGGCGACCGCGGACAAGCAGTGGGGCGCCATCGACCAGGAGATCATGGGTGAGTCGCCGGTGGTCCCGCTGATCAACCCGAAGTTGATCGACTTCACTTCGACCCGGGTGGGCAACTACCAGTTCAGCAAGCAGTTCTACATGCTGCTCGGGCAACTGTGGGTGAAATGACCCCCGCAGTCGCCCCCGCGGTGAACCCTGCCCCGTCGACCGAGGCCCGGCGCTCGCCGGGCCCCTGGCGGACGGCCGCCGCCGACCTGCTCCGCAACAGGTCGGCGCTGGCCGCCGCCGCGGTCCTGCTCCTCGTCGTGCTGGCGACTCTGTGCGCACCGCTTTACGCGGACCACATCGCCCGCACCGACCCGTTCCAGTCCCATGTCTCCGGCACCACGGTCATCGACGGCAAGACCGTGCCGGTGCTCACCCCGAGCAGCACCGGCCTCGGCCTCGGCGTCACGCCCATCGGCCCGACCTGGGACCCCGCTCACTACTTCCTCGGCGCCGACAACCAGGGCCGCGACGTCATGGCCCGCCTGCTGTACGGCGGCCGCACGAGCCTGTTCATCGGGGTGACGGCGGCCCTGCTGTCCTGCGCCGTCGGGACGGCCGTCGGTGTGGTCGCCGGGTACGCGGGCGGGGTCGTGGACTCGGTCATCTCCCGGATCCTGGACGTCATCTGGGCGTTCCCGGTGTACCTGCTGGCGATCTGTCTGTCGGTGGTCCTGCTCACGAACGGCCTCAAGCTGGGCCCTGTCACCGTGGAGGCCGGCAGCCTCTGGCTGCCGATCACGATCATCGCGGCGATCTACGTGCCGTACATCGCGAGGCCGTTGCGCGGTCAGGTGCTGGTCCTGCGGAACAAGGAGTACATCCAGGCGGCCATCGGCTCCGGCGCCCCCACCCTGCGCATCCTGCGCCGCGAGGTGCTGCCGAACGTCGTCCCCACGGCCATCGTCTTCGTGCCGCTGATGACCGCGCTGGCCATGCTGACCGAGTCGGCGCTGTCCTTCCTGTCGGTGGGTGTCCAGCCGCCCGACGCCAGCTGGGGCACGATCATCCAGGACGGTCTGGGACTGCTCTACACCCGTCCCACCGTGACCATCGCCCCCGGTCTGCTGATCGCGCTGACCACGGCCGCGCTCAACGTCCTCGGCGACGGGGTGCGCGACGCCCTCGACCCGGGCGCCCGGCTGCGCGGAGGGGTGTGACCATGCTCGTCTTCGCCCTCAAACGCTTCGGCTCGGCCCTGCTGGTGATGTTCGCGATCAGCGTGCTGGTGTTCCTGATCTTCTTCGCCACCCCGGGCGTCGACCCGGCGGCCCGGATCGCGGGCCGCAACGCCGACGCGGCCACCCTCGCCCAGGTGCGGCACTCCTTCGGCCTCGACCGGCCGCTGCCCGTCCGCTATCTGCTGATGATGCGGCACCTGCTGATCGACCGGGACCTGGAGTCGTTCGTCAACCGCGGCTCCAAGGTCATCCCGCAGATCGTGCAGGCCACCCCGGTCACCCTCTCCCTGGTCATCGGCGCGGCCCTGATCTGGATGACGGCCGGGATCCTCATGGGCACGGCGGCGGCGACCCTGCGCGGCAGGGCCGCCGACCCGCTGATCATGCTGGTCGGTGTCGTCGGCGTCTCCCTCCCCGCCTACTGGCTCGGCGAGGTCGTCAACCTCCTCACCCAGAAGCAGTTCCACGACTCCCTCTTCTCCTGGGTGCCGCCGCCCGGCTACGTCGGCCTGGGCCAGGACCCCGGCCAGTGGGCGCTGCACATGCTCTTCCCCTGGCTGACCCTGGCCCTGCTCTACGCCGGGATCTACGCCCGGCTGCTGCGGGGCGAGGTCGTCACCGCGCTCGGCGAGGACTACGTCCGCACCGCCCGCGCCAAGGGCCTCTCGGAACGGCGGATCCTGCTCCGGCACGCGCTGCGCTGCTCCCTCATCCCGATCGTGTCGCTGTTCGGCCTGGACTTCGGTGCGCTCGTCGGCGGGGCCGCGCTGCTGACCGAGGTGGTCTTCGGCCTGCCCGGCATCGGCAAGCTCACCTACGACGCCCTCCAGAACCTCGACCTGCCGGTGATCATGGGGACCGTGCTGTACGCGGCGTTCTTCGTAGTCCTCGCCAACGCCCTGGTGGACATCCTGTACGCGCGACTCGACCCGAGGGCCCGCCATGCCTGAACCCCTGCTGGACGTACGAGACTTGCGGGTACGGTTCCGCACCCGCCAAGGCCTGGTCACCGCCGTCGACGGACTCTCCTTCTCCGTCGCTCCCGGCGAGGTCCTGGGCGTGGTGGGCGAGTCGGGCTCGGGCAAGAGCGTGTCGATGCTGGCCGTGCTGCGGCTGCTCACCAACCCGAACGTCACCGTGTCGGGCGAAGTCCGCTTCCGGGGAAGGGACTTGATGACCCTGCCCGACAAGGAGATGCGGGCGGTGCGCGGCCGGGAGATCGCCATGGTCTTCCAGGACCCGATGACCGCCCTGACCCCCGTCTACACCGTGGGCTGGCAGATCGCCGAACAGATCCGGGCACACGAGAAAGTCTCCCGCAAGGAGGCCGGGGCCCGCGCGGTACGGCTGCTCTCCGACGTGGGCATCCCCGACGCGGCTTCCCGGGCGCATGCCTACCCGCACGAGTTCTCCGGCGGCATGCGCCAGCGCGCGGTCATCGCGATGGCCCTCTCCTGCGATCCCGCGTTGCTGATCGCGGACGAGCCGACCACGGCGCTGGACGTCACCGTCCAGGCGCAGATCCTCGATCTGATGCGGGAGTTGAACGCCCGCGGCTCGGCGATGGTGCTCATCACCCATGACATGGGCGTGGTCTCGCAGATCGCCGACCGGGTCCTCGTCATGTACGGCGGCCGGGTGGCCGAGGAGGGCCCGCGGCGGGCGGTGTTCCACGGCCCGCGGCACCCGTACACCTGGGGCCTGCTGGACTCGGTGCCCCGCGTGGGCGGCCCCCGGCTGCGGCGGCTGCCCACCATCGCGGGCATGCCGGTCTCGCCCGGTGCCCTTCCGGAGGGCTGTGCGTTCGCCCCGCGCTGCCGATTTCGCCACGACCGGTGCGCGGAGCGGCCCGTGCTGACCCCCGGCGGCGAGGACGCCTCGCACCTGGACGCGTGCTGGCTCGCACCGGACGACCGCGCGGGACTGCGGCTGACCGCACGAGCGGCCGACGGGAAGCAAGGCAGGGACCAGGACGCGGAGGTGGCGTCGTGACGACAGCACAGGACGGTACGACCGTCCCCGCGCACGACGTACTGCTGCGCGCCACGGACATCACCAAGCACTACCCCCTCCGGGGCGCGCGCCCGGTCCTGCGCGCCGTCGACGGTGTCTCTCTGGAGGTGCGCGGCGGCGAGACCCTCGGTGTCGTCGGCGAGTCGGGCTGCGGCAAGTCCACGCTGGCCCGCTGTCTGGTCCGGCTCACCGAACTCACCGGCGGGCGGGTCGAGTTCGACGGGCAGGACATCTCCACCCTCTCCACGCGCCGCCTGCGCCCGGTGCGGCCGGGCATGCAACTGGTCTTCCAGGACCCGCAGGCCTCCCTCAACCCCCGCCGCCGCGCCGGGGACATCGTCGCCGAGCCGCTGCTCGTACACCGGTACGGCGACGCGGGCGCGGTGCGCCGGCGGGTCGCCGAACTCTTCGACGTCGTAGGACTGGCGGCGGCCCATCTGGACCGGTATCCGCACGAGTTCTCCGGCGGTCAGCGCCAGCGCATCGGCATCGCGCGGGCCCTGGCCACCAGCCCGAAGCTGATCGTCGCCGACGAACCGGTGTCCGCGCTCGACGTGTCGATCCAGGCCCAGGTGCTGAACCTGTTCGCCGACCTCCAGGAGGAGTTCGCCCTCACCTACGTCTTCATCGCGCACGACCTCGGAGTCGTACGGCACGTGTCGGACCGGATCGCCGTCATGTACCTCGGCGAGATCGTCGAACTCGCCGAGACGGAGGCGCTGTACACGGCCCCCGCGCACCCGTACACCCAGGCCCTGCTGTCGGCGGTCCCGGACATCGACGACGGCACGCTCGCGGACGACGGGCCGCCCCGGGAACGGATCGTCCTGACCGGGGAGGTGCCCAACCCGGTGGACAAACCCACAGGTTGCCCGTTCCGCACCCGCTGCCCCTACGCCCAGGAGCGGTGCGCGGCGGAACGCCCACGGCTCGCACCGGGCGCCGCCGGCCGCCAGGTGGCCTGCCACTTCCCGCTGGCCGGTTGAACGGAGCGATGGCCGCGATCAGGGACACCAGGGCGATGAGCTGCTCATCGTCGTGGTGCCTGGCGGCCATCGCGCGGACCTCGTCCGGGGTGTCGGTCCCGTCGGCGATGCGGATACCCTCCCGAGTGGCCCTGCAGCCGCCGCTGGTGACCACTGCCTTCACCTGGGCCCAGTCCTCCAGGTAGTCGGGGCCCATGGAGCGGCCGAAGCCGCTGTGCTTGTAGCCGCCGAAGGAAGCGCCGATGTCCCCGCTCGGTCATGTCTCGCGTCCACACGGTGGCGGTCAGTCCGTACCGGGTGCCGTTGGCGACCGCGACCGCTTTCTCCTCGTCCTCGTAGGCGAGCACGGAGAGCACCGGGCCGAAGATCTCCTCCTCGGCGATGCGCATCGCAGGGGTGACCCGGTCGAAGAGGGCGGGTTCGACGAAGTATCCGCTGTCGTACAGCTCGCCGGTGAGCTTGCCGCCCCCACGACCACTTCGCCGCCCTCTTCCCGGCTGATCAACCAGGTAGTCCAGCGCCCTCTTCTCCTGCCGGGCGTTGATCAGGGGGCCCATGTCGAGCGGCTGGTTCCACAACCCCACCCGCACCGAGCGGAAGGCGTCCGCGACCCCGGCGACGAGTGCTGCTGGCGATCGTCCATGCGCGCGCCCCCGCATCCGACTGCCGGACGGCCTTCGACGCCGGCGAACACCGCACCGCTCAGCATGGCTCAGCGTGTAACAGCTCCCCTCCATCATGGTCGAGGGAACGCGGCGGGTGGCGATGATCCAGGAACGGCTGGCACGGAGGGCGGCGAGCTCGGCGGCGGTGCGCGTCCTGCCGTGTCCCTTCGAGGCCGTACCCGTGCAGGAGGCCATGTGGTGGCACCCGGTGCACACGCAGGACGCGGCTCGCATCTGGTTGCGGCAGAAGGCGGCGGAGGTGGGGGCCGCGTTGATGTGAGTGCCGCGCAAGGTTGTGGGGCGGGTGCGGCTACGTTGTGGCTGGTCGCGCCCACGCGGCGGAGCCGCACATCGACACTGCCCCGCGCCCCTAGGGAGTTGCCGTTCTGCCAGTTGTTGCCAGGGCGCCCGCCACCAGGGCTGCTGCCAAGCCCAGGATCCCCACCGCCCCCGCGAGACTCCCCACCGCGGCCTCTCCGGCGAGCAGCACCAGCGGGCAGACGAACTCGCCGCCGAAGAAGGCCGCCATCCACAGCCCGGTGCCGCGGCCGCGGTCCTCGAAGGCGAGCCGGGACATGGCGCTGGTCAGCAGGGCGGGCAGCAGCATCCCCGTGCCGACGCAGTTGACGACCGCCCCGGCGACCAGCAGCGGCGCGTTGCCTGCCAGGAACATCAGCCCGAAGCCCACCGCGCACACCGCCAGGACCACGGGCAGCATCGGCTCCGGCGAGCGCTTCAGACCGGCGAAGGCGACCGCGCCGCCCACCGTCGCCGCGCTGGCGACGGCCGTGGCCAGTCCGATCACCCCGGAGTTCTGCACCCCGAGGTCGTCGAGCAGGTACGACATCTCGACCGGGACCGTGTAGAAGACCATCGCGCCGAAGAAGGCCAGGGCGCAGATCCCACCCAACTGCGTCCAGGGGAACGGGCGTCGGGCCCTGTCGGCCGGCGTCCCGGTCGCCACCGCGCGGGGGGCCGGGCTCGGCAGCGCCGTCGCCATCAGCGGGGCCAGCAGCAGACTCACGGCGTACACGAAGAACGGCACGCGTCAGCCGGCCGATCTCGCCGCGCCGCCGAGCACGAAGAAGGCCGTGGCCGAGGCGGACGCGCACATGGTCTGCAGGGCCAGGTACTTCACCCGCCGCTGCCCCGAGTAGTAGTCACCGATCAGCGTGGTGCAGCACGTCATGATCGCGGCCTCGGCCACCCCGACCAGGGCTCGGCTCGCGATGATCGCGCCGAGCGGGTCCAGCCAGAGCGGGGCCGTGCCGAACACGGCGTACAGCAGGGTCGCCACGACCAGCAGCCGCTTGCGGCCGAGCCGGTCCACGATCACCCCGGCGAACGGGGCCAGCACGGCGAGGGCCAGGGCCGGCACGGTCAGCGCGAGCGGCACCAGCGCCTTGGCACCCGGCACGGCTGCGCAGTGGTCCTGCATCTTCGGCAGGACGGGGGCGATCAGCACCGCCCCGAGGATGGGCAGACAACTGCCCGCCATCAGCAGGGTCACCCGCAGCAGATGGGCGGGGCCGGAGACGGCCATGGGCGGCGGGGCGGTGTCGTCGGCCGCGGTGGCGGACGGCGGCGGAACGGAACCGGGCATCACGACTCCAGGAACGGTGAGCGGAGCGGGCATGCCTGCGGGCGCCGAGAGGTGCACGGCATGCAGGGGACGGCCGCACGGCAGCGGCTGTCCGGACAGCGGCGTGCGGGGTACGCACGACTATGGGCGGTCCGCCGACCGCCCGCCATCCTCCGCGCGATCCGAATCCCGTACAGCCGGGCATCCAGGCCATGGATGACCTCACCCGCGCAGAGGGCCCACCCTCGGGGTGCGGACCGACCGACTCGGGGTGGAGGGGGCAGCGCGCCTGTCCGGTCGAGCGGCCGTCGGGAGGAGAGACAGGGCCTCCGGGCCGACCTCGGTGGCCCGGTCGCTTACGCCGTGCGGACATCCGGCGGGAGTAGTCTGAGAGTGGGAGTTTGAACTCTCAAACATTCGCTCATCGGAGAACGTCATGCGCGTCGCGATCACCGGATCCACCGGACTCATCGGTTCCGCCCTCACCCGTTCCCTCCTCGCCGACGGACACCGCGTGCTGCGTCTGACCCGCGGCCGGACCGTGGCCCGGGCGGCGGACGGCAGCGAATCCGCGGCGTGGGAGCCCGGCGCCCGGCTGGACCCGGCCGTCCTGGACGGCGTCGACGCCGTGGTCCACCTCGCCGGTGCCGGGGTCGGCGACCGGCGCTGGACCGCGGCGTACAAGCAGGAGATCAGGCTCAGCCGCCTCCAGGGGACGCAGACCATCGCCGACGCCTGTGCCGAGGCCGCCGAGCGGCCCCGGGTGCTGATCTCGGCCTCGGCCACCGGCTACTACGGCGACACCGGCGACCGTGTCGTCACGGAGTCCGATCCGGCCGGAAACGACTTCCTGGCCTCCGTCTGCGTCGGCTGGGAGGCCGCCGCCGCGCCGGCCGAGCGGGCCGGCGTCCGCGTCGTGCACCCGCGTACCGGTCTCGTCGTCTCCGCCGACGGCGGCGCCTGGGGCAAGCTCTTCCCGCTCTTCCGGTACGGCCTCGGCGGCCGGCTCGGCTCGGGCGACCAGTTCTGGCCGTTCATCTCGCTGCCCGACCACATCGCCGCCCTGCGCCACGCGATCGACCACGAGGACGTCGCCGGTCCCCTCAACTTCACGGCCCCCGAACCGCTCACGAACCGCGAGATCACCCGTGCGACGGGCCGGATCCTGCACCGGCCCACCCTCGCCGCCGTCCCCGCCTTCGCGCTGCGCACCGTCCTCGGCGAGTTCGCCGAAGGCATCACGGGCAGTTGCCGGGCCGTCCCGGAGGGCCTGCTGAAGGCGGGCTTCACGTTCCGGCAGCCCCGTATCGACGAGGCGCTGCGCGCCGCCCTGGACCAGGGTTAGCCAGGCGGCCATGCCAGGCCCCGGTGGTCGCCCCGGCCTGCCGCGTTAACCTGTCGTTATGTGCCCGAACCGTCCGGAAGGGGTCGAATCCGACCCGTCCCCGGCCACGGGTGCGCGGGCGCGGGCACTGGCGTTGGCCCTTCGGCAGGCGACGGCAGGTGTCGGCGGACAAGGCGCCCTGCTGCACCGGTGGGATCCCGGCGCCGGCCGGCTGACCCTGGTGGCGGTGGACGGTGTCGACGCCGGGACGGCGCGGGCCTGGGCGGAGCTGGACGAGGAAGAGGACGTACCGCCGGCCCGCGCGCTGCGCCGCGGTGTCCTCGTCCGGGTGGCCGGGGACAGCCTCGGGACCGGCGCGGCCGGCACGGTGGCGGTCCCCCTGACCGGGGCCCACGGGCCAGTCGGCGCGCTCTCGGTGCTGCTGTCCGGAAGCGGCGGACCCGACGACGTACAGCTGTCCTTCCTGCACGCGGTGGCGGCCTGGACCGCGGAGCGCCTGGAGCACGCCGACGGGAAGCCTCCGCACGGGGAACCCGCGCCCGGGCGCGAGCGCACGGTCCGGACGGAGGAGCTGACCGCGACGCTCGCCGAGGCCGTGACCGTCCAGGACGTCGTACAGGCCGTGGCGCAGCATGTCCTGTCACCGTTCTGCGCCGACGGACTGGTCGTCTCCGTGTTCGAGGACGGCCGGCTGACCAGGGTCGGCGAGGTCGGCTACCCCGCCGACTACCTGAAACGGTTCGAGGGCCCGCTCAACGCCGGCCTGCCCGTCACCGACGTGCTCCGGACCCACAGGCCGCAGTTCATGGAGTCGCCGGCCCAGATGTACGAGCGCTATCCCGCCGTCACGGACAGGATCCTGATGGGGACCTCGCCGAAGATGGCGTGGGCGTTCCTGCCGCTGATCGCCTCCGGGCGGGCCATCGGTGTGGCCATCCTGTCCTACAACCAGCCGCGCCCCTTCGACGCGGAGGAACGCACCCGCCTGACCGGCCTCGGTGCTCTGGTCGGCCAGGCACTGGAGCGGGCCCGCCTGTACGACCTCGAACACGCCCGCGCGCAGGAACTGCAGAGCGCCCTGCTGCCCCGGACCCTGCCCCGGCTGCCCGGCGCCGTCGCGGCCGCGCGCTACCTGCCGGCGGGCCGGGGCGAGCAGGTGGGCGGCGACTGGTTCGACGTGATCCCGCTCTCCGCCGACCGGGTCGCCCTGGTGGTCGGCGACGTGATGGGCCACGGCATCGCCGAGGCCGCCACCATGGGCCGGCTGCGCACCGCCGTACGCACCCTGGCCGACCTCGACATGGCCCCGGACGAACTGCTGGGCCACCTCAACGACCTGGTCAGCGACCTGGGCGAGGACTTCTACGCCACCTGCCTCTACGCCGTCTACGACCCGGTCGGCCGGACCTGCTGCTACGCACTCGCCGGGCATCCGCCGCCGGTCTTCGTGCATCCCGACGGCACCGTGCTCAGCCCCGTCGTGAGCCCCGATCCGCCGCTCGGAGCCGCCACCCCGCCGTTCGCCGTGCACGAACTCGTGCTCCCGGACGGCAGCCTGGTCGTCCTGTGCACCGACGGGCTCATCGAGTCCGACGCCCAGGACGCCGAGCAGGGACTGGTCGAGCTGGTGCGCGTCCTGCGCCGGGCCGCGGTCCGGCCCGCCCGCTTCACCGGCGCCGACCAGGAGGAGGACGCCCGGGGCCTGGCGGAACTGTGCGACACGGTCGTCTCGGAGCTGCTCCCGGACCGGGAGCGGACCACCGACGACGCGGCCCTGCTCATCGCCCACACCCGGGCCATGCCCGCCGACGACATCGCCTCCTTCGGCCTGCCCGACGACCCCCGGGCGGCCGGCCAGGCCCGTGAACTCGTCCGCGGCCAGCTCTCCCGGTGGGGCCTGGACGACCTGTCGGCGACCACCGAGCTCCTGGTGAGCGAGCTGGTCGGCAACGTGATCCGGCACGCCAGGGGCCCCATGCGGATGCGGCTGCTGCGCAGCCGCATCCTGACCTGCGAGGTCTACGACGGCAGCCTGAGCACCCCGCGCATCCGCCACGCCACCTACACCGACGAGGGCGGCCGCGGCCTCCAGCTGGTCGCCGCGCTGTCCCGGCGCTGGGGCGCCCGCTACCTCAGCGGCGCCAAGTGCATCTGGACCGAGCAGGACATCCCGAACGGCTCCGGGCAGGCCGAAGTCCGGGGCCGGGCCACGTCGATACTCCACAGGTGACAGGCCGAAGCCGGGATGTCCTGCCGGATCCGTCGACGTCGAACCCCGTCGGCGGCCCACCGGCCGGGTCGCGGGCGGCTCCCTAGCTCACGAACCCCACATGGGCCAGGGCCTGCTTCAGCAACACCCCGTGACCACCTGGCATCTCGCTCTGCACGGCCTCCAGCATGGCCTCCTGCGGGCTGAACCACACCAGGTCCAGGGCGTCCTGCCGGGGCCGGCAGTCACCGGTGACCGGCACGATGTAGGCCAGCGACACCGCGTGCTGACGCGGGTCGTGGTACGGGGTGACGCCCAGCGTCGGGAAGTACTCGGCCACCGTGAACGGCTGCAGGGAGGCCGGCACCCGGGGCAGCGCCACCGGGCCGAGGTCCTTCTCCAGATGGCGGAGCAGGGCGTCACGGACCCGCTCGTGGTGCAGGACACGGCCGGAGACGAGGGTCCGGCTGACCGTTCCGTCCGGGCCGATGCGGAGCAGCAGGCCGATGCTGGTGACTTCGCCGCTGTCGTCGACGCGGACGGGCACGGCCTCCACGTACAGGATCGGCATGCGGGCGCGCGCCATCTCCAGCTCGTCGGAGGACAGCCAACCCGGCGTGGTTTCGGTCATGTCAGACATTGCTTGATCATACTTTCCGGACAGGGCGCGCGGTCAGTCGCGGCCGGGGTCGGATGCGGGAAGCCCGTAGAGACGACGGGCGTTGCCGCGTCCCGTCCAGGCGGCGATCCGCACCGCGTCGGTCGGGCTCAGTTCGTCGGCGTCCACCCGGGCCTGGAGCATTCCGGCCAGCCCCTGCCGGAAGGACAGCGCACCGAGGTGGTGGAACTCGGCCACACCATAGGCGTCCGAGCTGTACAGCAGTTTGCGGAACGGGGTGATCTCCATCGCCTCCGCCAGCACCGCGCCCGCCCGGGCCGGACCCACATGGTGCAGCGCGAGCCCGACATCGAGGTGCACGTGCTCGAACACCGCCGCCAGGTAGGCGGCCTGGCGCTGGTAGGGCCAGCAGTGCAGCAGGAGCACCGGGACGGTGCCGGTGGTCAGCCGCAGCCAGTCGGTGAGCAGGGCCGGGTCCGCGTGGTGCAGCCGAAGGTCCGAGTCCCCGAAACCGGCGTGGAGCTGGAGCGGCAGCCCGAGCCCGACGGCGGTCCACAGCAGATGACGCATCAGGACCGGGTCGGTGAGCCTGCCGCCCGCGGAGAACCACAGCGCCGCCGCCCGGGTCACCTCGGCGTACGTCGGCCGCGCCGGGTCCAGGGCGAAGCCGGTGCGGTAGGCGGCCACGGACTTGACCGCGACCACACCCGGCCGCCGTACCGCCTCCTCGGCCGCCGCCCGGAAGGCGCCCGCGTACTCGGCCGCGTCGATGCCCCGTGCGGCCACCGCCTCGGCGACGCCCTCCAGCCGTACCACCTCGTACGCACGCGCGCCGGCCGCCGCCGCGAGTTCGGCGGGGGAGGTGACCGGGTGCGGGGCGTAGCCGGTGTCCACGCAGAACGCCTCCGTGTGCGCGGCCGTCAGGAACCGGCGGTTGACCTCCTGCCAGCCCAGTTCGGCCCGCCGCGCGAGGTAGTCGGCGACGGGCGCGTGCCGGTCCAGGCCGAGCAGGGGTGCGCAGTGCCGGCGTACGGCGATACCGGCGGGGCTGTCGAACGGCGAGACGCCCGGCCACGCCTCGCCCTCGGTCAGCAGCGACGCGAACTCGGGCTCGGTGAGGTCGGCGGTGACCGCGCCGTGGCAGTGGTGGTCGACGAGCGGGAGCGCGTCGAGCGCCTCCCGGACCTGACCCGGCATCAGTACTTCCAGCGGTAGGCCGCCGCCACCCCGGCGTCGTCGAGCCCCGCGACGGCCGCCGTCTCGCCTTCGCGTACGGCGATCACCGCGTCCGCGAGGACCGGGCCGAGCGCGGTGCGCAGCACCTCGTCCTCGCGGAACTCCTCGACGGCCTGGGGAAGGGAGGCCGGCAGTCGGCGCACGCCCCGGGCCACCGCCTCGTCCGGGATCAGCCGGGCCGGGTCGTCGGTTACCTCCTCGGGCAGCGGCGCGGCCGAGGCCAGCCCGTCGAGTCCGGCGGCGATGACGCAGCCGAGGGCCAGGTACGGGTTGGCGGCCAGGTCGACCGGCTTGACCTCCAGGTTGGCCTCCTGGCTCTGGTGGCCGGCCGTGCCGGTGATGACCCGGATCCCGGTCTCGCGGGTCTCCCGGCCCCAGGCCGTGTACACCCCCGCCCACTGGGCGGGCCTGAGCCGCAGATAGCTGGCCGGGCTCGGCGCGGTCACCGCCGTCAGCGCGGGCAGGTGCGTCAGCAGCCCGGCGATGAACGACTCCGCGGCGGCCGTCATGCCGTACCGGGCATCGCCCCCGGCATGCAGGTTGACCCCGTGGCGCCACAGGGAGAGATGCAGGTGGCCGCCGTTGCCGACGCCCCGCTCGACGACGGCCGGGGCGAAGGAGGCGCGCAGGCCGTACTTCTGCGAGACCGCGCGGACGGTCTGCCGGACCAGCACGCTCTGGTCGGCCGCCGCCACCGGGTCCAGGGCACCGGTGGAGAGCTCGAACTGGCCGGGCGCGTACTCGGGGTGGAGCTGGGCGACCGGCACCTCCTGCTTCTCGAGGGCCGCGAGCAGGTCGGCGGTGTAGTCGCTCAGTTCGATCTGCCGGGCGGCGCTGTACGCGGGACCCGACGTGGCCGGCGCGAACTCGTCGGCCGGCGCGGCGGCCCGGCCGAGCACCCACTCGAGCTCGACGCCCGCTCGGAAGGTGACACCGTGCCGCTCCTCGGCGTCGGCGACGACCCGGCGCAGGAAGGTGCGGCTGCACCCCGGATGCCGTTCACCCTCCTGAGTGACCCGGTCGACGGGCGCCCACGCCCAGCCGGGCTGCCCGGCCAGCACCACCAGCCGGTCCAGGTCCGGATGGAGACGCAGATCGCCGTCGGGCGAGCCGAGCACGTCGGTGCGCACGATCGCGTCGTTCGCCAGGAAGGTGTCGAACACCGGGGACATGCCCACGCCCCAGGCCACCGCAGGCTGCAGCCCCTGCCAGGGAACGGTCTTCACCCTGCAGATCCCGGCGGTGTCCACATACGCCAGCACGATCCCGCGCACGCCCTGCGCGGACAGCTCGTGGGCGAGGGCATGGGCCCGGGCCAGATCGCCGGGGCTCCCGCCGGGTACGGGGTCGACCAGGGGTGGCATACGACGTCCTCCTCGACGGGCTCGGATGCACGCGTCCCGGCCAGGGTTTCACGCCGACCGCGCCGAACTGCGCTACCGGCGCCGGGGAGTCGGTCCCGGCGGCCACGGAGTCCCGGGCGGCGCGTGCGGTGCCGGAGCCCGCTCAGGCGTGGCCGCCGCGCCAGGCCCACGCGGCGATCTCCACCCGGTTCCGGGCCGACAGCTTGAGCTGGACGCCGGACGGATGCGTCTTGACCGTGGACAGCGAGACGAACAGCTCGGCGGCGATCTCGGCGTTGGTGCGGCCGACGGCGACCAGCCGCACCACGTCCAGCTCGCGGCCGGTGAGGGGCTCGGCGGGTGGTGCGTCGACCGGCCTGGCGGCGGCTTCGGCCTCGTCGGCCTCACGGAACGCGTCACCGCCCTCGGCGGCACGCTGGACGCGGGGCCGGGGGCGGTGGGCGGCTGGACGGTACGGGCACTCTTCCCGTTGGGCAGAGGCTGAGGGCTCGGCCGGCGCCGGCGGGTCCGTGTGCCGACAGACGGCGCCGGATCCGGCGCTCACGGCTTGACGAGGCGGTCCTGCTCCACCGGAGGGGTGCCGTCCTGCCAGCGCAGCGGCTTGCCGAAGCGGATCAGCTCGCCGTAGAGCCCGGGGTCGACATCCGCCGCGAAGACGAGGTCGAGCACCGCACGGGCGGCCTCGGCGGGGGACTGGGCGCCGCTGTAGTCGCTGAACCAGGGGCGGGACGTGGCCGTGTCGACCATGCCGGGGCAGACGGAGGCGACCAGGGTGCCGGTCGCCAGGTCCTGCTCGCGGCGCTCGGCGGCGACCGCGCGGACGGCGGCCACCTGGGCCACCTTCGAGGGCACGTTCAGCCACACGGGCCAGCCGGCCTCGGCGGCGGTGCGGTTGTGGACGGCGCTGCGCCAGGACTCGACGGCGTACTCGACCTGGTCGAGGCTCGCGCCGTCGAACAGGTGGTGCAGCCGCGGGTCGAGGTGGCCGAGGGTGCCGAGCGAACTGGCCACCACCAGCAGCCGGCCCCGCGGGCGCAGGACGGCGCCGAAGGAGCGCAGGACCGCGTGGGTGGCGGTGTTCGAGACGTCGATGAACTCGTCGGCCCGCTCGGACTGCGAGTCCTCGGGCAGGACCCGGGCGACCGCGTTGGAGACGACGATGTCCACCCCGCCGTACCGGGCCCCGAGTTCGTCGGCGAGCCGGTCGATCGCGTCGGTGTCGGTGACGTCCAGGACCCGGCCCTCGACGCGGGCGCGCGTCGAGGGCCGGCGCGCGACCTCGGCGGCGGCGTCCGGCACCCGCCTCGGGTCGCGTCCGGTGAGCAGAACCAGGTCGTCCGGGCCCAGCCGGGCGGCGAGGCCTTCGGTGAGGGCGCGGCCGAGTCCTTGGTTGGCGCCGGTGACGAGGGCGATGCGGGGAGCGTTCATGCATCCCACGCTAGGAACGGCGCGTCCATGAGTCCAACGAAAGTTACGCACGGCTAGTATGCGTGAGCGTCATGGACTTCAACGATGTGTCACTGACCGCGCTGCGGGTCTTCCGCGCGGTCGCCGATCAGGGAACCTTCACCGCCGCCGCGGCCTCGCTGGGCTACACCCAGTCCGCGGTGTCCCGGCAGATCGCCGCGATCGAGCGGGCTTCGGGCGCGGAGCTCCTCGAGCGGCGGCGTGACGGAGTACGGCTCACCGCGGCCGGACGGGTCGTCATGCGGCGCGCCACGACCGTGCTCGACGAGATCGAGGCGGCGGCGAGGGAACTGTCCGGGCTGCCCGGAGAGGCCGGGACGGTCCGTCTGGGCTGGTACCCCACCGCGGGAGCCGTGCTGGTCCCGCACGCCCTGACCGCGCTCCGCCGGACGGACCCCGGCCTCCGGGTCGTGGGCCGCGAGGGCACCACCCCCGCACTGGTGCGTGCCCTGCGCGCCGGCAGCATCGACCTGGCCCTGCTCGCGTCGGCGCCGCCGTTCCGGGCGCCGGACGCCGAGTCGCCCCCGCTGGTGCTCCAGACCCTCACCGAGCGCGCCCTGTGCCTAGCGCTGCCGGCCGGTCACCCCCTGGCTCGCGGCGACTTCGTCGACGTGGCCGATCTGCGCGGGCAGCGCTGGATCGCCGGCTCCGCCTCGGGAGAGGACCGGTTGATGGGCGTGTGGCCCGGCCTGGACGAGCGGCCGGAGATCGCCCACGTCGCGCGCGACTGGCTGGCCAAGCTCCATCTCGTCGCCGCCGGCTGCGGGTTGACCACCGTACCGGCCGCCCTGGCCTCCGCGGCGCCGGCCGGTGTCCGGATCCTGCCGGTGCGCGGCGGACCGCAGGAGCAGCGCCGCCAGCTGCTGGCCCGGCTGCCGCACCCGCCCGCGGAGGCGGTCACCCGGGTGGCGGCCGCCCTGCGGGCGGCGGCGCTCGAAGCGGACGTACCGGACCGGCTGGACCGACCCGACCGACCCGACCGACCCGACCGACTGGACCGGCCGGATGGATCGGACCGACCGGATCGGTCCAAGTGAGCCTTCTGTGGGCTCAGTTGTTCTCGGCGGCGAACATCCAGCGCTGCTTCTCCAGGTCGGCGGTGATCGAGATCAGCAGGTCCTGGGTGACCGGGTCGGGCTCGTCGGTCGCGGCGATCCGCTCGCGCAGTCGCCCGATCGCCGCCTCCAGGGTCCGCACCATCAGGTCGACGACCTCGTCGTCGCGCAGCCAGCCGTCCTTGGCGCCGGGCAGCGAGAAGGCCGCGGCGACGGTCTCCGGACGGCCGTCCGGCGGCACGCCCAGGGCGGCGGCGCGCTCCGCGACGGTGTCCGAGTGGGCGCGCGCGGCGGCGACCACCTCGTCGAGCTGGAGATGGATCGAGCGGAACCGCGGGCCCACGATGTTCCAGTGGGCCTGCTTCCCCATCAGTGACAGTCCGAGCAGATCCACCAAGGTCTCCTGGAGGGCACCGCCGGTGATCCTGAGCGCCTCGTCGGGCAGTGTGTTCCTCACCACGGACATGGTGTGCGTCTCCTTTCTGAGCTGTGCCGTCATCGCTGCGCGGGTGCCCTGGCGGATCGCCCGCAAACGCAGCGGCCCCGCACGGCCGCGCACCCCGGACAGGGCCGGCACCCGCCCCGGGAGGGGGCCGGAGCCAACCAGCGAGACGGTACTTACACCATCCGGTTGTCCGGACATAGCATCGGTCCCCGCATGGACACGATGACGCTCTGGCACATATCCGGCTGGGAGTTCGCCGCCCTGGCACTCGCCGCCCTGCTCGTCGGCTTCTCCAAGACCGCCGTCAGTGGGGCCAACACCGTCAGTCTCGCCATCTTCGCCGCGGTCCTCCCGGCCCGCGCCTCCACCGGCGTACTGCTCCCGCTGCTCATCGCGGGCGACGTGCTGGCCGTGGCGACCTACCGGAGGCACGCCCACTGGCCCACGCTGTGGCGGCTGTTCCCGGCGGTCGCGGTCGGCGTGGTGATCGGCACGCTGTTCCTGGTCTGGGCCGACGACGGCGTCGTACGGACCTCGATCGGTGCGATCCTGCTGCTGATGGCCGGGGTCACGCTGTGGCGGCGCCGCACGGCCGACCGCCCCGACGACCCGGACCAGGTCACCACCCGCGCGGGCCGGGCCAAGGCCGGTTCGTACGGCGTGCTCGGCGGCTTCACCACGATGGTCGCCAACGCGGGCGGCCCGGTGATGTCGATGTACCTGCTGTCGGCCGGCTTCCGCAAACTCGGCTTCCTGGGTACCTCGGCGTTCTTCTTCCTGATCGTGAACCTCTCCAAGGTCCCCTTCAGCGCCGGCCTCGGACTGATCGACGGCCACTCGCTGCTCCTGGACGCCGCGCTCGTCGCGTTCGTCGTCCCCGGCGCCTTCATCGGCAAGTGGGCCGTGCACCGGATCAACCAGCGCCTCTTCGAGCAGCTGGTCATCGCCGCGACGATCGTCGGGGGCCTCCAGCTCCTCCTGCGCTGACCGGTCGGTCCGGGAACCCCCGGCCGGTCCGGCGACCCGGGAATGCGACGGCGGGAGGCGTTGTTGCAGAGGTCGTGAATGACATGCTCGGATCAAAGATCCCGGGTGTGGGCGAAGGGAGAACCTCATGGCACGCAGCACCGCGCGTCCGGTCGTCAGGCTGAAGTCGACGGCCGGAACCGGCGTCACCTACGTGACCCGCAAGAACCGCCGGAACAACCCCGACCGGCTGGTCCTGCGCAAGTACGACCCGGTGGCCGGCGCACACGTCGACTTCCGCGAAGAGCGCTGAAGCCGACCGCAAGCGCACCGGCAACCAAGAGAGGAAACCCCATGAAGGCCCGCATTCATCCCGCGTCCCGCCTCGTGGTCTTCCGGGACCGCGCCGCGGACACCGCGTTCCTGACGCGCTCCACCGCCGACTCGTCCCGGACGATCGAGTGGGAGGACGGCAACACCTACCCCTTGATCGACGTGGAGATCTCGTCCGCGTCGCACCCCTTCTACACCGGCAGGGCGCGGGTCCTGGACAGCGCCGGCCGAGTGGAGCGTTTCGAACGCCGTTACGGCCGCACCGCCGCCGCCCGCGGCTGACCCCGCCCGGCGGCCGACCCGAGGAGAACAGCACCATGAAGGTCCGCAAGTCCCTGCGCTCACTGAAGGCCAAGCCCGGCGCCCAGGTGGTCCGCCGGCGGGGCGTGGTCTACGTGATCAACAAGAAGGACCCCCGCTTCAAGGCCCGTCAGGGCTGACAGAGGTCCCGTCCCACGAGGGCCGCCCGGCGATCCGTCCGGGCGGCCCTCGTGCGTCACGGCGTCGGCCGGCCGCCCGGCCCCACGGCGTCACCCGATGCGAAGGCCCCGTACGCTCGTCCCATGTCCCCGCACGTCCTGATCCTCGGCGGTACCACCGAGGCCCGCCGCCTCGCCACCGAGCTGTCGGGGCGCCCCGGGGTCCGGGTCACCACCTCGCTCGCGGGCCGGGTCGCACGGCCGGGCACGCTCGCCGGCGAGGTGCGCACCGGCGGCTTCGGCGGGGCGGCCGGCCTCGGCGACTGGCTGCGCGAACACCACGTGGACGCCCTGGTGGACGCCACCCACCCCTTCGCCGAGACGATCACCGCGAACGCGGCCGGCGCCGCCCGGGCCACCGGGACCCCCGCCGTCGTCCTGCGCCGCCCCGGCTGGCAGCCGCGCCCCGGCGACGACTGGCACCCCGTCCCGTCCCTGCCCGCGGCCGCCGCCGCCCTGCCCCGCTTCGGCCCCCGTGTCTTCCTCACCACCGGCCGCCTGGGCCTGTCCGCCTTCGCCCACCTGACGGACCGGCACTTCGTCGTGCGGTCCGTGGAACCCCCCGAGCCGCCCATGCCCAGGCACACCGAAGTGCTGCTGGCGCGCGGACCGTTCACCGTCGCCGACGAGACCGCGCTGCTGACCGGGAACCTGATCGACGTCCTGGTCACGAAGGACAGCGGGGGAGCGGCCACGGCCGCCAAACTCACGGCCGCACGGGAGCTCGGGCTGCCCGTGGTCGTCGTACGACGGCCCCCGTTGCCGGACGGTGTGACGGCGGTGCCGGACGTCGCCGGCGTCCTGGAACGGCTCGGGCTCGACCCGGCCTGACCATCAGCCCTCCTTGGGAACCTCCGGGTGGCGGCGCAGCAGATACGTGTCCATGATCCAGCCCTTGCGCTCACGTGCCTCGGCCCGCAGCCGTTCGATGCGCGGACCGGCCTCGGCGATCGGACCGGAGACCAGGATCTCGTCAGGGGTGCCGAGGTACGCACCCCAGTAGATGTCGATGTCCTCGTCCGCGTACCGGCGGAAGGCCTGGTGCGCGTCGAGCATCACCACCACGTCGTCCACCCCGTCCGGCAGCCCCTCGGCGAGCCGCCGCCCGGTGGTGATCTGCACCGGCCCGGCCACCCGGTTCAGCCCCGTACGATGCCGGGCCGCCAGTGCCGAGACACTGCTGATCCCGGGCACCACGTCGTACCCGAACCGCACCGTGCCGCGGGCCAGCACCTCCTCCAGGATCGCCAGCGTGCTGTCGTACAACGACGGATCGCCCCACACCAGGAAGGCGCCGGTCTGCCCTTCGCCCAACTCCTCGCGGATCAGCCGCTCGTAGATGTCCGCGCGGGCGCTGCGCCAGTCACCGACGGCCGGCGAGTACGCCCCGCCGCCCGCGGCCCGGTCCCGCTCCGGGTCCCGCGCCTCGACCAGCCGGTAACCGCCGTCCGGTATGTGCGTGTCGAGCATGTCCCGGCGCAGTCGGGTCAGGTCGCTCTTGACCTCGCCCTTGTCGAGGAGGAAGAACACGTCCGTGCTCTTCAGCGCCCGGACCGCCTGGAGGGTGAGCTGGTCGGGGTCGCCCGCGCCGATACCGATGACATGAATCTCTCGCACGCACCCGAGTCTGCCGTATGCCACTGACAGCGGGTCACCCCGGTGCTACCGGGAGCCGCGCAGCCGGGGTGCCTCGCCCTTCGCCTCGACGCTCCCGGCACCGCCCTCCACCCGCCCGGCCAGCTCCCGCGCCCACAGCGCGAGCCCGTCGACATCGATCCCGTACGGCCACCGCTCCCCGCCCCCGGCCACCCACTCCTCGACCGCGCCCGCGCCCCGCCGCAGCAGTCGCGCCCCGCCGGTCACGTTCCCGCGGGCCGCGTGCGTGAGCCCCACCGCAAGCTGGGCCAGCCCGCGCCACAGCGTCCGCTCCGTCTCGGGCCCCGACTTCCAGGCGTCCTCGAACACCTCGTGCGCGTGGAACGGCTTCCCGGCGTCCAGCAGCGCCTGCGCCTCGGCGACCGTCTCCTGCGGAGTCCGTACGACCCCCTCGGGCTGCCGCTCGACACCCGGCGCGCCGTACGGGAGCGGCCGACCCAGCCCGTCCCGCGGCCGGGCGCTGCGCGCCCGCCCCTCGGCATCCCGGTCCCGTGCCCCTGTCTCCGCGTCTCCCATACGACCGATTGTCCCCCCACTGCCCCCGCCCTCTTTCTGCCCGCCCGCGGACGTGGGGTAAGGTTCTCTTCACGCGATCACGCGGGTCACCGCGAGGGAGCGCATCGGGACGTGGCGCAGCTTGGTAGCGCACTTGACTGGGGGTCAAGGGGTCGCAGGTTCAAATCCTGTCGTCCCGACGGTGTTCACCAGCGGGTCTGCCGGAAACGGCAGGCCCGCTGGGTGCGTTCGTGTGACACGTGATGGCGGCGTGATGGCAATCGAGAGACGCTCGGCAGCCGGTCTCAAGCTGCCCGGTCTTCTGGTGCCGAGGTGCTCTGGCGGTGTTCGCGGTCGGAGCGGGTCAGGGCTTTGTCGATGGCGGTGACGGCGTCGCGGGCGGCGTGGGGTAGCAGGTGGCCGTAGAGGTTGACGGTGGTGGACAGCGTCGAGTGGCGCAGCGTCTTGGAGACCACGGTCAGCGGGGCCCGCGAGCTGATCATGATGGTGGCGGCGGTGTGCCGCAGGTCGTGGACGCCGATCCGGGGCAGGCCGATCTCCTCAGAGCGTCGGCGCAGCTCGGTCAGGACACCTTGCGGGCGCAGCGGGCAACCGTCCGGCTGGCAGAAGACCAGGCCTTCCAGCGCGGCCGCGACACGCAGGGACAGGCTCACCCAGTTCCGGCTCGCCTTGGTCTTCGGATGGCCGAGACAGAGCCGGTGGTTGTTGACAGCCGTTGGGTTCCAGCGCACCAGCAGGGACTTCTCGGACAGGTGGACATCCGTCCAGTGCAGGCCCTCGCCACGGCGCATACCGGTGCCGAGCAGCAGCTCGAACAGGTCGGCCGGCTGGTCGCCGTGACGGGTGTGGTTGTGGCGAAGGAACGCGGCCGCTTGGGCGGGGTTCCAGCACATCCGCTCCTGCGCCGTGGGCCTGGGCGCCATCGCGTACCGGCACGAGTTGTCCGCGATCAGCCGTGCGCGCGCGGCGGAGCCGAGGGTGCCTGAGAGTGGCGCCGATCCGGTAGACGGTGGTGCGACCCCGCTCGCGAGCGAACTCGGCCTCCTGCCAAGCGGTGATGTGCCGCGGACGAACATCTTGAAGGGCGATGCGCCCGAAGGCCGGGATGAGGTCGGCGCGGACGTGGTCGCGGTAGCGGTAGCGGTAGCGGACGAACGTAGTGGGCTTCGAGACAGGCTTCCCACCCCGGTGCCGTTTTTCGGCAGCACGGCACGGGGCCAGGCCGGCATGGGGTCATGCCTGGCCCCGGCGGGTCAGTTCTCGAGCTGCCAGTGCTGGTTCGCACCGCCCGTGCAGTTCCACAGCTGGACTTTCGTCCCGTTCACGGTCCCCTGGCCGTTGGCGTCCAGGCAGAGTCCCGACTGTGCTGCGGTGATCGTGCCGTCGGGATTGACGTTCCATTGCTGGTCCGGTTGCCCGGTGCAGTCCCAGATCGCCGCGGGGGTGCCGTTGCCCGCGGACTGGCCGACGCCCAGGCACTTGTTGCCGTAGACCATCAGCTGCTTTCCGGTGTTGTAGGTCCACCGTTGGTTGGAGCCGCCGTTGCAGTCCCACAGTTGTGCCTGCGTGCCGTTGGCCGTCGTGGAGTTGTTGATGTCGAGGCAGCGCCCCGACTGCTGCCCGACGATCTCCTGGTTGCCGGAGGGCGGTGGCGGCGGCTGGTTCGAGCCGAACTGCGTGAAGAACTGCCACACGGCTGCCGACGTCCAGGTGTGCCAGCCGTCACCGGTGGAGCCGTCTATGGGACCGGGGTCATGGCCCGCTCCGTCGAACGCGGCCCAGACGACGGGGTATCCGGACCGGCATCCGGAGTAGGTGGTGATGATGTGCGTCAGGCTTCCGTAGGCCGGCTCGGGCGGGTTCTGCGTGGTGCAGCCGTTCGTCCGGACGAAGGTGTCGCGCAGTTCCCGTCCCGACGAGATGGGCAGCACGTTGTCCCTGATGCCGTGCAGACCCATGTAGGCGATGGGCTGATTGCCGCCGTTGCACCCGCTGAGGTTCGCGCCGGAATAGACCGCGACCGCACGGAAGGCCGTCGCCCGTGAGCAGGCGAGGGCGTAGGACATCGCACCGCCGTAGCTGAAGCCGGCGGAGAACAACTGGGTGGTGTCGACGCACAGACCTGCTTCGAGCTGGCTGACCATGGCGTCGACGAAGGCCACGTCCTGGCCGCCGGGGTTGGCCCAGCCGTTGCCGTTGCCCTGGGGGGCGACGAAGATCGTGCCGTTGTTCGCGTTGTCCGCCAGGCGCCGCAGGCCGTAGTAGGACCAGTTGTACCCGTCCGTTCCGCCCGAATCGACGTCGCCTGCCGTGCCGCCCCGCCAGTGGAAGCCGAAGATCAGCCGGTAGGGGTGGTTGTTGTCGTACCCGGCGGGGACGCGCAGGATGTAACTGCGTATCTGGCCGCCGCTCTGGATCGTGTGGGTGCCACTGGTCAGGGCCGGAGCCCTGCCGCAGCCGGCGGTCGCCCCGAGGGCGCCGGTGGTCGTGGTCGACGCGGGCGTCCCGAGGCCGCTGCTGAACGAGGAGCCCGCAGCTGACAGGACGAGAAGTAAGGCCGCCGCGATCGACGTCAAGTGTGGTGTGCGTTTCATGCACTCCTTCTTCCGTGGTGGGGGGTTGCACAGGGACGTCGGTCGCCGGGGCGGTTCACACGCCGGTGATGGTCCATGCGTTGTTGGTGCTGGAGTTCGGCGTCCACAGCACCGTGGTCGAGCCCACCGTGGTGCTGCCGCTGCCGTCGAGCGCGGTGCCGGTGCCGCGGTTGACGATCTGGTAGCGGTCACCGCCGACGCCGACCAGCGACCACTGCTGGTTGTTGCCGCCGTTCCACGTCTCCTGCCGGGCGGGAGCGCCGTCGGCGGAGTTGCCCCAGCTGTCGGCGGCCATGCCGTTGGCGCGGTTGATGATGCGGTAGTAGCCGGTGCCGAGGTCGATCAGCTGCCACTGCAGATTGGCGCTGCCGTCGTAGTTCCACTGCTTGAGGTTGGAGCCGGAGGCGACATTGCCCCCGCTGTCGAGCACCAGCCCGCTGGTCACGTTGGCGATCTTCACCCAGGTCGTCGAGCCGCCCGGTGCGCCCAGGACGGGAATCTCACCGGAGAAGGTGAGCTTGACCGTGTACGCCAGGGCGCTGAACGGCGGGTTCGACGAGGGCATGGCCAGGTGCAGGCCGGTGCCGTCCTGCGTCGGGGTGGGCAGGTTGACGTAGGTGCCGGCTGTGTCGTCGAGCAGCTGGGCGCCGGTCAGGCTGCTGAGGTTGAACCGGTTGGAGTTCAGCGTCGTGATGGTCGTGGTGCCGCCCTGCCAGCCCAGCGTGGTGGCGTAGAGCACCTTGTCGTCCTGGCTGCGGGTGAACCGGATGTCCTTCGGAGTGCCGGCCACCGGGCCGCTGAACGAGCCTCCGCCCATCGGCGTGGGGCCCTCGCCGTAACTGGTCCAGGAGCGGGTGCCGTAGATCGCCTCTCCGAAGCGGCCGAGCCAGTCCCCCATGGCGAGCAGGATCGACTGCTGTCCGGAGGGGATGGTGCCGTCGGCCGTCGGGGCGATGTTCAGCAGCATGGTGCCGCCCTTGCTGACGCGGTCGATCAGCGAGTGCAGCAGTGCCTGCGTCGAGTAGTAGCCGATGCCCACCGTGTAGCACCAGCTGGAGGAGGAGATGCTGTCGTCGGTCAGCCAGTACGGGGTGAGCAGTCCTGCCGGGCCGCCGCGCTCGAAGTCGAAGACCTCGCCCTTGTTGTCGAGGCCGTCCTTGTAGGTCGCGGCCACGTCCTTGTTCCAGGAGACGGCCTGGTTGTAGTAGTGCGCGAGGAACTGGAGCCGGTAGGACTCCTGCACCAGGTTCAGGTCGAAGTCCTGCCAGAGCAGGTCCGGCTGGTAGGTGTCGATGACCTCGACCAGCTTGTCGTACCAGAGCTTGTTCTCCGCGGCCGAGCCCTGCTGGCCGAAGAGGATGCGCAGGGCCGGGTCCGACTGCGGCGGCACGTGGTCGTAGTAGCCGTTGAAGTGGTAGGCGTGGTGCAGGGACGCCATGAACTTCAGGCCCTGCCCGCGGATGGCCTGCGCGTGCAGCCCCACCAGGTCGAGTCCGGGGCCGTGCCGGACGGAGTTCCACGGGTTGGCGCGGCTGTTCCACATGGAGAAGCCGTCGTGGTGCTCGGCGACCGGTCCTGCGAAGCGCGCGCCCGCGGCCTTGAACAGCCGCGCCCAGGCGTCCGGGTCCCAGTGGCCGCCCTGCGAGGCGAGCTTGGGGGCGAACTGCACGAAGTTGCCCGCCTTGTCGCGGGCTCCGTCGATGAAGTTGTTGTACGGCCACGCCGAGGGGTCGCCGTAGGTGGCGATGTGGTGCCGGTTCTCGGCCGAGCCGCCCACGTACATGTTGCGCGGGTACCACTCGTTGCCGAACGCGGGGACGCTGAAGACGCCCCAGTGGTAGTAGATGCCGAACTTGGCGTCCTTGAACCAGGCCGGAGCCGGGGGGTGTTGGTCCACGGAGGACCAGCTCGCGGTGTAGCTCGTGGGGCCGTCGGTCGCGGCGGCCTCGGGGGCGAACCGCAGCAGGCCGAGGGCCGTTGCCGCGCCGGTCGCCGCCAGCAGCCGGCGCCGGCTGATCGGAAGGGGGGAGGAAGTCATGCGGGCCTCTCGGCGTCATTGACGGGGTGGGTGGTCTCGGATCTCAGCGGTCACCGGATCAGTTGCGCGTCCACTTCTGGTTGCTGCCGCCGCTGCAGGTCCACAGCTCCAGCAGGGTGCCGTTGGCCGTTCCCGCGCCGGTGGCGTCCAGGCACAGGCCGGACTGGGCGCCGGTGATCGTGCCGTCGGTGTTGAGCGTCCACTGCTGGTTGCTGCCGCCGTCGCAGGTCCAGATGTCGACCTTGGTGCCGGGGCCGGTGCCGCCGCCCGAGGCGTTCAGGCAGGCGTTGCCGTAGACCCGCAGTTCACCGGCCGGGGTGCTCGTCCACTGCTGGTTGCTGCCGCCGTTGCAGTCCCACAGCTCCACCTGGGTGCCGGACGTCTGCGACTGGTTCGGCACGTCCACGCACCGGCCGGAGGCGGTCCCGACGATCGTGGCGGTCGTGCCGCCGCCGGGTCCGCCGCTGCCGGGGGTGAGGGACAGGTTGTCGAACTGTGCCGTCTCGCCCTGGCTGGTCGCGTAGCCGACCTGTCCGGAGGCCCAGGTGCGGTCGCTGACGGAACCGACCGTGGAACCGTCGACGGCGGCGGTGAGGGTGGTGCCGGAGAAGGTCAGCGCCAGGGTGTGCCACCGGTTGGTGCCCAGTGCCGCGGTCGTGCCGTGGGCGAGGGTGGAGACATTGCCGTTGGTGTTGGAGTTCAGGATCGACCAGGCGCCTGTGTCGCTGACCCGCAGGTGGTAGGCGTTCAGTCCTCCGGTGCTGCTGTAGTCCTGGCCGCCCGCGCGCCCGATCAGCTCGGCGTATCCCGGCTGTTCCAGCAGCACGTCGGACGAGACGGTGTAGTTGCTCCAGCCGGTGTCACCGAGCAGGGCGTGTGGGTCGGACAGCGCGTCCCAGGTGATCGGCTTCTGCGGGCTCATCTGGCGCACGCACTTGCCGCTGCGGCCGCCGCCGCAGGCCGCCACCTCGAAGGCGCCCTGCCAGTCCATGAGGTACTTCGCCTCGGTGCCGGTGGCGTAGCCGTCGAAGGAGTCGCTGTACGGCATGCTCATGGTGCCCTGGGCGGGGCCGGTGGCGGTGCCCTTGCCCTGGCCGGTCGTGGTGGTCAGGGTGTAGACGTGATGGGGCTGCACGGTCAGGCTGAAGCCGCCGCCGGACGGGGTGATGTCCGTGGCGTGCACGAAGTAATCGGCCTGGTTGCCGGAGTTGACGTCGGTCGACCAGACGTGGACGGCTCCGGTGGACAGCCCTCCGGTGACGTCGAAGTTCAGCGTCTGGGCGCTGCCGGCGTCCATGGTCTCGATGACCGTGGAGTAGTCGGAGTTGTTCGGGGACTTCAGCGAGACGTAGCTGCCGTTGTTCCGGTTGCCGCCGATGTAGCCGCTGGAGGCGTCGAGGTACTTCCAGCCCGGGGCCGTGAACTGGCTGGTGTGCGCCATCACCCAGGTGTTCTTGCCGATCGCGTAGTGGCCCGACCACGGCTGTGCGGCCAGGGCGAGGCCCATGGTGGGATACGGCAGGTTGGGCGTGATCGCCGCGACCACCGGCCAGTTGAGGTACGCGGTCATGCGGCCGTCGATGTATCCGCGGTTGATCCCGCGGGCCATGGCCGGTGCTCCCGCGTTGTAGTCGTCGGAGCCGTTCTCGCTCGCCCACAGCGACTTTCCGGACGACGTGGCGGCCGACGGCACCGAGCAGTTGGACTGGGAGGAGCGGTAGCCGCAGGGGTAGTGCGTGCCGATGACGTTCACCGCGGCGGCGAACGCCGGGTCGGAGTCGACGTCGCCCGCCACGTTCCAGTCCGAGTCGGCCGCTACGATCTTGACGCTGCCGTAGCCGTTGGAGTTGAGCGCGCTGCGCAGCTGCTCGTACCAGGAGATGTTGTAGCCGCGCTCGTTCCAGCCGCCGAGGTAGTCGATGGTGAGGCCGTGCTGCTTGGCGCAACCCAGCCATGAGACCAGGTAGCCGACCATGTCGGTGGACCAGAAGTTCCCGCCGCCGATCCAGCCGGGGGCGCCCCAGGCGAGGCCGTACAGCTTGATGTTCGGGTTGCGGGCCTTGGCCTGCTCCATCAGCCACCATTCGTAGCCGCGGTCGCAGTTCAGGTCGGAGCGGGTGTGCTGGTGACTGGGCTCGGCTCCCGAGGTGGAGTTGGTGTCTCCGCCGATCTCGGCCTTGAGGATCTGCAGGGAGGCGCCGTAACCGGGCTTGAAGAGGTAGTCGAGGACCTGGCCGCGTTCGGGCTCGGGGTAGTCGATCAGGAGTCTGCTGTTGCCGCCTCCGCCGCTGATCGTGCCGATGCCGTCGAAGGTCCGTCCGCCGGACGCGCCGTTGACGGTGATGGAGGTGGCGGCGTGGGCCGTGGCGGCTGCCGTGCCGACGAGGCCGCCGGCGGCCAGGACGAGGCCCGCGAGCACGGCCGTCGAGGCGCGCAGGCGCTGTAACAGCCGTCTGGATGCTGACACGGTGGGGGTTCCTTTCGCAGGTCGGTGGGGTTCGCGGTCGGTGGGGTCCGCGTCGGGTGCGGTATCAGCGGACGGCGAAGTCCTGGTTGGTGCCGGGCGCGTTCTTGCACTGCCACTGGTCCAGTTGCTGTCCCGCGGTGCCGCCGGCGCCGTAGACGTCCAGGCACAGACCGCTGTTGCGGTTCTGGAAGGCGTAGGTCCCGTCGGACTGGCGCACGGGCAGCCAGAGGGCGTTCGCCGCCGTGCCGGGGGCCTGCTGGACGATGTCCGGGGTGCCTGCCGCGGTGGAGCCGCCGGCGACCGCCACGTCCTGGCCGGAACTCTGGGCGCGCAGTTCGCCGTAGCCGTCCGAGGCCGGCACGAACCGGAACTGCTGGTTGCCCTGCCCGTTGCAGGTCCACTGGTCGATCGCGGCGCCCGCGGTGCCGGAGTCGCCGTACACGTCAAGGCACAACTGGTCGCTCGCGACCACGAGTTGGTGGTAGCCGTCCGGGAAGCTCCCGCCGCCGGACGATGCCGGGGTCAGATAGACGGCGAACGCGTCGTGCGCGCTCTGGAACGTGAACGGCACGGTGACCGAGCCGCCGGAGGTGCTGACGTTCTGGTCGTACACGGTCTGTGGGGCGGCGAGCGGCGCCTGGTCCGGGATGCGGTGCACGGTGACGTGGACGCTGCCGGAGTTCGTCAGCCACGGGACGGACGACAGCCCGTTGAAGGTCACCGATGCGGCGCCGGTGTAGCCGTTGGAGTCGCCGATGACAGCCACCGCGCGCCCGGCGGCGGAGTCCTCGGAGGCCGCGATGGCCGTCGAGCCGACCTGGCCGGAGGTGTCGACGAGGGTGCCTGTCATGTCGGCGTAGTCCCGAAGAGCCCACCAGTTGCCGGTCGGCTGCCAGCTGCCGCCACTCTGGGTGAGGACTCCCGTCAGGTTGGGGGTGACGCAGCACACCCAGTTGCCGCGCATCGCGTTGGCGTAGCCGGACTGCGCGAACCGCGCCAGGTACCAGGCTGTCACCCCGGCGGTCTGCCGGTCGGCGGGCTGGTACTCGTTGGCGGACAGCGGCCGCGCCCCGATGCCCGCCGAGCTGAGCGCACTGTTGAGGGACTGCGAGACGGTGACGGGGTCGTCGACGTCGCCCTCGTCATGGTTGGTGATCATGTCCGGCACAGTCCCGGCCGCCTTCACGTGCGCGAGCCAGGTCTGCCATTCACCCGGGTTGCGCTGCGGGGTGAACGCGAGGGACGGTCCCACGATCTGCGCGTCGGGGGCGATGCGCCGGATCTCCCGGTAGGCGGTGTCCCACATCTGGAAGTACTGGGCGCTGTTGACACCCCGGGTCCAGAAGTAGGAGATGTCGGGCTCGTTCCAGATGTCGTAGGAGAACTTCAGTCCCGACGCCTGGAGCGCTCCCACGGTGGAGTCGATGAAGCTGATCCAGTTCGCGCAGTTGCCGTTGTCGCACGGGTACGTCGTGCTGGACGGCTGGCCGCCGTTCGCGCCGTAGATGTCACTGACGAGCACCTGGTACTGCGCGTGGTACGGCGGCCGGGTCAGCCGTTTCGCCTGCGCGGTGATCGAGTCGACGTCGGCCCGACTGGCCGCACCGTACTGGTAGTTGTCCTTGATCCAGCCGCCGGAGAACCAGCCGCCGCCGCGGAAGGCGTTGATCCCCAGCGGCTGGATGAACTGGTCCACGGGTTGGCTGCCGTCCTGGGTGAAGCCGTAGAGGAACCCCTCACCCACACCGGTCGACGGGCCTCGCGTCGACGCCAGGTTCACGCTCAGCGCCTCGCCCGCGGCGGCACGGCTCCCGGCCGCCGACAGCAGCTGCAGCACGAACGCCAACACGACGCCGACGGCGAGCAGCACACGGCGGTCCCTCGCTCGCGTCCTCATACGGACCTCCTATGAGCCAGCGGTTCAGCGATACAGCGATTCGGCGATACAGCGATTCATCGGGTCCGCTCAGGTCAGCTCAGCGACCACTTCTGGTTGGATCCGCCGTTGCAGGTCCACAGCTGTACGAGGCTGCCGTTGGCGGTGGCGGCGCCGGACACGTCCAGACACAGGCCGGACTGGGCACTGGTGACGGTGCCGTCGGCGTTGAGGTTCCACTGCTGGTTGGTCTGGCCGTTGCAGGGCCAGGTGATGACCTTCGTGCCCGGACTGGTGCCCTTGTTGTAGGCGTCCAGGCACAGTTGGCTGCTGCCGGAGTACACGGTGAGCTGGTGGGACGCGGTCGCGGTCCACGTCTGGTTCACCGCGCCGTTGCAGTCCCAGATCTGCGGCTGCGTACCCGCCGTCGTGGAGGCGCCCGGCACGTCGAGACACCTGGCCGCACCCACCGCGTGCACGGCACCCGTCGTGCCACTGCCGCTTCCCGTGCCGTAGCCGGCGGCGGTGATGGCGGCCTGTACGGCGTCCTCGGTGGCGTCGGAGGGGTAGCCCGCCGTCATCGCGCCTTCGAAGAACTCGCCCACGCCATTGGGACTGTTGTCGCCCCCGGTGCCGAGCAGGACCGAACTGTCGACCTTCATCGGCGAGTAGCCGTTCGGCAGCGGACCGGAGAAGGTGGTGGTCAGGCCGCCGCTCGTGCCGTTGCCGTATTTGAGGGTGAAGTTGCTGGTGCCGTTGTTCTTCAGCCACGCGCTGACGAACGGATAGTGCACGCCGGGGTTGTTCGGGTCCTTGTTGGAGCCGGTGTTGGTGTGGAACATGCCGTTCTCCAGGTCGGCCTCGACCCACGGGCCGCTGCCCGTGCAGCCGCCGAACCAGCAGGCGGTGCCCCAGTAGATGGCGTTCATGGTGGCGTTGCCGGTGTCCGTGTGGGAGTTCTCGCCGCTGCCGTAGTCGAAGCAGCACCACTGGCTCGTGTAGTTCGACGAGGTCACCATGTAGATGCCCTCGGGCTGGGCGCCGGTGGGCACGCCGTTCGCGTGGTCGAGCCGGTAACCGACGCCCGGGGTGACCTTGACGCCGAACACCTGGTGACCGGCCGCGGTCACCGGCAGGGCCATGGCGTCCGCCCCGACGTCGGATCCGTTCGGACCCGGGCCCTTCCAGTAGCCGCCCCAGGAGATCGGCATGTCGTTGTGCCTGGCGGTCTGGTCGTAGATCTTCGTGATCGTGCACGACGTGCCCGCGCAGAACGACACCTGGGAGGCGCCGTCGGCGTACCCGCCCGGAGCGAGCACCCCGATGTCGCGGTAGCTGTGGTCGGAGGACCGCTGGATCTGGTACAGCGGCCCGTTGTACGCCGCGAAGAGTGCCCTGGTGGTGGCGTGCGCCGTGACGCACGGCGTACCGCCCGCCGCGTAGAGGTCGCACGGGAGCGACGCGTCCGCCGCGGGCACGGGCGCGTGGACGCCGGCAGGTGTCCCGGTCCGCGCGGAGGTGGCGAACGAGGGTGTCCCGAGCGCGGCCAGGGCCATCGCCAGGGCGATCAGGAGCACGGCCGGGAAACGCCTTCGTCGGCGATCGGTTGCTGAGCCGGGCAAGGAGACCTCCTGGGTGGCGGTGCCGCCGTACGGCGGCACCGAAGCTGCCGGTGGCCGTGGGGAGGACGGGGTCATCCCAGCGTCCACCGCTGGCCGCTGCCGCCGTTGCAGGTCCACAGCTGGGCGAGGGTTCCGTCAGCCGTGGCCCCGCCGGTGACGTCGAGGCACAGGCCGGACTGGGCGCCGGTGATCGTGCCGTCGGAGTTCAGCGTCCACTGCTGGTTGCTCTGGCCGTTGCACTGCCAGATCTCCACCTTCGTCCCCGGTGTGGTCTGGTTGTTGTAGGCGTCCAGGCACATCTGACCGCTGCCGGAGTAGACGGTGAGCTGGTTGGAGGTGGTGTGCGTCCACGTCTGGTTGGCGCCGCCGTTGCAGCTCCAGATCTCCACCTGGGTGCCCGCGGTCGTGGTGGAGTTCGGCACGTCCAGGCACTTGCCCGAGCCGACCGCGTGCAGCGGGCCGGTCACGCCGGTGCCGCCGCCACCGCTGGTGCCGCCCGCGACCCGGTACATGACCGTGCCGTGCGCCGGTACCGAGGCACTGATGGTGCCGGAGGTGGTCGAGGACGCGCCCGACCAGAGGTCGGTGAGGGTGTAGGCGGACGCTCCGGTCTTCCCGATCGCCGAAGCGGTGGTGGTGATGGTCGCCGTGGAGCCCGTCTCGTTGAACAGGGCCACCGACACGTCCCCGTTGGCCAGCGGCTTGGCCAGCACGTCCAGGCCGCCCGAGGAGGACACCATGGTCCCCTGCTTGCCGAGGGAGTCCTGGTCGACCGCGATCACCCGGGAGTTGGTCAGGACGGACAGGGTGTCGGCGCCGGCCGAGGGGATGTTGGTGCCCGCGATCAGCGGTGCGGCCATCTCCGCCCACAGACTGAACTCACTGCGGCTCTCGGTGGCCGTCATCGAGCCGTTGCCGACCTCCAGCATGTCCGGGTCGTTCCAGTGGCCGGGGCCCGCGTAGGAGGCCAGTCCCACGTTGCTGTGGAAGATCGACAGCATGCTGGAGAAGCTCGGGCTGATGTCCCCGGTGGTGCGCCAGCTGTTGCCCACGTCCGCGCCCCAGGTCCACACGTTCTCCTGGCCCCAGTTGCACAGGCTGTACAGGATCGGCCGTCCGGTGGCCGCCAGGGCGTCCCGCATCGCGGTGTACCGGGTCCGCGCCGGCACACCGGTGTTGTTGCAGTTGTCGTACTTCAGGTAGTCCACGCCCCACGCCGCGAACGACTGCGCGTCCGTGGTCTCGTGGCCCAGGCTGCCCGGGTATCCCGCACAGGTCGCGGTGCCCGCGTCCTCGTAGATCCCCAGCTTCAGCCCCAGCGAGTGCACGTAGTCCGCGGTGCCCTTGATGCCGTCGGGGAACTTCGCCGGGTCCGGCACCAGGTGGCCGCCGGAGTCCCGGCTCTGGGTCATCCAGCAGTCGTCGATGTTGACGTACGTGTAGCCGGCCGCCTGCATGCCGTTGGTGTGCATCGCCTGCGCGGTGGACTTGATCAGCGACTCGGAGACGTTGCAGCCGTAGGCGTTCCAGTCGTTGAAGCCCATCTGCGGGGTCGGTGCGAGCCCGTTGCCGAGTGCGGCGGCGGGCCCTGCCGTGCCGAGGGAGAGGAGGGGTGCGGTCGCGGTGAGCAGCACGGCCGAGAAGGCCAGCGCGAGGGTTCTGCGCAGGGAGCGCAGCGGGGGCAGCGATCGGGGACGCCTGGCTCTCGCAGCTGTCATGGGCATAAGTCATCGACTCCTGGGGCGAGTTGGGGAGCTGGGTGCGGGTCAGCGGTAGCCGGCGGCGGTGATGTTGGCCTGTACCGCGTTGTCGGTCGCGTCGGAGGGGTAGCCGGCGACCATGGCTCCCTCGTAGAAGGTGCCGGCGCTCAGGTTGGCGCCGCCGCCGGGCTTGCAGCAGTCGCCGCCGCTGCCCAGCACGATGGCCCCTTGTTTTTTCATGGGGCTGTATCCGCCGGGCAACCCGCCGTCCCACAGGGTGGTCAGGGCGCCGGACTGGGCGTTGCCGCCCTTGAGGGCGAACCACGACGTGCCGTTGTTCTTCAGCATCGCGGTGACGAACTTGCTCGAAAACGCCCGCTGGTCGGGGTTCCAGGACTGGCTGCCGCCGGGGTACAGGCCCCATTCGAGATCGGCCTGCACCCAGGGGCCGCTGCCCGAACAGCCGCCGAACCAGCACTGGGTGCCGAAGTTGATCGCGTCCATCGCCCCGGCGGCGTCGGCCTTCCTGGTCGTCTCACTGTTGCCGTAGTCGAAGCAGCAGCCGTTGTTGACGTGGGTGCCGCTGGTCACCATGTACGCCCCTTCGGGTGCGGCACCGGTCGGCACGCCCGTCAGATGGCCGTCCCGCCAGTAGCTGTTGCCGGGGTTGATGTACAGCGAGTACGCCTTGGTGCCGCCGGCCGTCAGCGATTCGGACGTCGCCTTCGCGGGACTGCTCTGACTCGAGCCCGGGACCTGGGCCGATCCCTGGTACCACAGGTCGTTGCCGTGCCCGGACTGGTCGCGGACGACCGTGATCACGCACGAGGTGCCCGCGCAGAACGCGTCCTGCGCCGCCGCGTCGGCGAAGCCGCCCGCCGCCAGGACGCCGATGTCCCTGGTGGCGTTGTCCGAGGCGCGCCTGACCTGGTAGAGGGAACCGTGGTACGAACCGTAGAGCGCCCGCACGGTGCTGTGCGCGGCCACGCACGGCGTACCGCCCGCGGCGTAGATGTCGCACGGGCCCGTCCCACCGGTCGGAGGCGGAGGCGTCGACGTGGTCCACTTCTGGTTGCTCTGACCGTTGCAGGTCCACAGGATGACCGCGGTGCCGTCGGCCGTTCCCGCCCCGCTCACGTCCAGGCAGAATCCGGAGGCGACTCCGGTGACGGACCCGTCGGAGTTCTGTCGCCAGACCTGGGTCGCCCGCCCGTCGCACCCCCGGATGACCACCGGGGCTCCGGGAGCCGTCCGGGTGTCGTAGGCGTCCACGCACCGGGTGCCGTTCATCGTCCTCAGCTCGCCCGCCGCCGTGAACTCGAACGCCTGGTTGGTCTGGCCGTTGCAGTCCCAGATCTCCAGACCCGTGCCCGGCGTGTCGACGTTGCCCTTGACGTCCAGGCACCGCCCCGACGCCGAACTCACCAGGGCTGCCGCGGACGTCGGCGCCGACCAGGTCGGTGCGGTCGCCAGGAGCATGGCCAGCAGCGCCATCACGGATACGGCGGCCGCAGCCGGTAAGCGCGAGGCGCGAGCCGCGGGGCTGCGGTGCGGAGCGGATGGAGGCTGCATTCTGTGTCCTCGGATATGCGGGGGAGGGAGGGGACGGAGAGTGCCGTGCACGCACAGGGAGCCCTCAGACATCCCATGTCGCATAGTGATCCCACAGGGACATGGCCCTGTCAATAGAAGTTTCCGAGCTCTTTCGGGCGTGATCCATCCCATGTTTTGCCTGGTCAGGTCAGTCTGAGGGCAGCCGAAAGCCGCGTCCGGCGATGACCGGAGTGCCGGACGCGGCGTTCGTCGGGGGATCAGGTGCGAGCGTTGGGTGCCGGTCGCCTCACCTGAAGTTCCAGTGCTGGTCGGCACCGCCGTTGGAGTCCCAGATCTGGACGGGGCTCCCGTTGGCGTTCTGCCCCGCGGGGACCTCCAGCGCCCGGCCGGAAGCGGCATTGGTCAGGGTGTAGGAACCGTCGCCGTTCCGGCTCGCCCGCCAGTGCTGGTTCGCGCCGCCGTTGTTGTCCCAGATCGTCATCCGCGTGCCGTTGCCGGTCTGGCCACCGGGCTCGTCCAGCACCCGCCCACTGGCGATGTTGGTCAACGTGTACGAGCCGTCGCTGTTCTGGTTCGCCCGCCACTGCTGGTTCGCGGCGCTCCCGTTGGCGTCCCAGACCTGCACCGGCGTGCCGTTCCCGGTCTGCCCGCTGGGCACGTCCAGCACCCGCCCCGCGGAGGCCACGCTCACCTGGTACGCCTGGCCCGAGACGATGCCGCCGCCCGGGTTCCCCGAACCGCCGCCGCCCAGCGCGGACAGGACCGCGTCGTAGGCGGGCTTCTTGTTGCCGTTGTTGTCGAACAGCAGCGGGTTCTCGCCGCTGCGCCAGGAGTCGCTGTCCCGGATGCCCCACACGGTGATGCCGGTGCAACGCGCGACGTTCATGCATGCCTTGACGGTGTTGGAGTATGCCGTCGGTGACGCCTGGGCGATGTCCAGCTCGGTGATCTGTACGTCGACGCCGAGCGCGGCGAAGTTCGACAGCGTGGTCTGGAAGCTCGCGGGCGGACCGCCGGTGCCGAAGTGGGACTGGAAGCCGACGCAGTCGATGGGCACGCCGCGCGACTTGAAGTCGCGCACCATGTTGTAGACGCCCTGGGTCTTGGCGTCGCTCCAGTTCTCGATGTTGTAGTCGTTGTAGCAGAGCTTGGCCGCCGGGTCGGCCGTCCGCGCGGTGCGGAACGCCTCCTCGATGAAGCCGTTGCCCAGCACGTCCTGGAACACCGAACTGCGGTGCTGGCCGCTGCCGTTGTCGGCGAACGCCTCGTTGACCACGTCCCAGGCGTAGATCTTGCCCTTGAAGTGGTTCATCTCGGTGGTGATGTGGTTGTCCATCACGCCGCGCAGGGTGTTCGCGTCCCTGATGGAGCTGACCCAGGACGGGAGTTGGGAGTGCCAGACGAGGGTGTGCCCGCGCATCCTCTGTCCGTGCGCGGCGGCGTGGTTGACGATCTGGTCGCCGGGCCCGAAGTTGAAGTTGCCGCGGGACGGTTCGGTGGTGTCCCACTTCATCTCGTTCTCCGGGGTGATCATGTTGAATTCCCGGTCGAGAATCGTGGAGTACGTCGAGTCGCCGAGCTTGGCGGCGGGCACGGCCGTGCCGAAGTAGCGGCCGCTGTCGGCCGCTGCCGCGCCCAGCGTGCCGGAGGCCGCGTGGGCGGCGGGGCTCGCCGGGCCGGCCAGGGCCAGAGCCGTGCCGGTCGTCAGTCCGGCGGCCAGGACCAGGACCGTGCGCAGACGGGGCCCTTCGTTGAGCCAGGACATGATGAATCAATCTCCTTGTGGGTGGGGGGAGTTGAGACACCGACCACGAGTCGGTGCCGAGAATCGAGTCGGGTCAGCGCGGCGTGAAGTCCTGGTTGCTGCCGGCCGTGTTCTTGCAGGGCCATTGGTCAAGCTGTTGGCCGAGGCTGCTGCCGCCGCCGTAGACGTCCAGGCACAGGCCGCTGCTCTGGTTCTGGAAGGAGTACGAGCCGTCGGACTGCCGTACCGACAGCCACAGGGCGCCGGTCGCCCCGCTCGACGCCTGCTGCACGATCTCCGGCGTCCCGGCGGCCGTGAGGCTGCCCGAAACCCCCACCACCAGGTCCGAGTTCTGCGCCTGCAGCTGCCCGTGACCTCCGGAGGCCGGCACGAACCGGAACTGCAGGTTGCCCTGCCCGTTGCACGTCCACTGGTCGATCGCGGCGCCCGCGCTGCCGGAGTTGCCGTACACGTCCAGGCACAGGCTGTCGCTGCCGATCACCAGCTGGTGGGAGCCGGTGGGGAAGCCGCCACCGCCGCCCGAGGACTGGACGCCCGCCTGTTGGATGACCTGCTGCGCGCCCTGCGGCCAACTGGTGCCGCTGACCCGGACGTTGCCGGTCAGGACGTTGTTGTGCGGCGGCCCGGTGGCCACGTACGTGTTGCCGCCGTTGTACCAGTTGCCGGAGAACGTGCTGTCGTCGGTGTGGTTGTTCGCGTTGGCGTTGGTGAGCGCCCAGTTGCCAGCGTCCTGCACCACGTTGTTCGACACCCTCAGATACCGGGAGCCCTCGTCGAGGTACAGCGCGGTGGTGCGGTGGTTGTCGTACATGTAGTTGTCGGAGATCACCGAGCCGGGGTTCGCGGACAGGTTGTAGATGCTGCCGCCGTCGAACATCGCGTTCTTGGTGTCGAAGATCAGGTTGTGGGTGACGGTGTTGTTCTTCAGCGTCGTGGGGGTGCCGTACACGGGCTGGTAGTTGTACGTGCCCCGGTTGACGTAGTCCTGGCTGCCGCCCGGGTCGTTGGCGCCCCAGCCCCAGCCGATGTCGATGCCGTCGTAGGGCAGGTGGTCGCACTGGTTGTGGGTGATGGTGGCGTTGGTGACGTAGGTGGACAGGATGGCAGCGGTCTCCTTGTAGTCGGTGCCGACCCCGCTGACCTTGTTGTTGCTGATGGTGATGTTCTGGTTGGTCATCTGCGGGTTGCCGGGGTGGTGCGCGTCCGGCTGGATCCCGCCGACCTGGATGCCGCTGCCGGCGGTGTCGGTGAACGTGTTGCCGGTGATGGTGACGCCGTTCGCGCCGAGTCCGGTGCCGGAGGCCGTGGCGACGGCGTCGTTGCCCACGCCCAGTCCGGCCTGTCCCAGTTCGGAGAACGTGTCGCCCAAGAACGTGATGCCGGTGGCGGCGGAAACCTGGACGGCCGCGGGCATCTGCGCCCAGTGGTTGCGGGTGGCCTCGAACTGTGTGCATCCCGACGTGCAGGTGCTCAGCCAGTTGGCGGGCATCGCGTAGGCGCCGGTGATGTGTGCGCCGCTCTGCTGGTCCGCGTAGCCGTCGGGTCCGCTGGGTCCGAGCCAGGAGGTTCCCGTGAACCGGATGCCACTGAAGCCCAGACCGGCGGCCGGTGAGCCGTAGCTGCCGCTGATGCCGAGCAGGTTCTGCAGCCGGGGCAGTTCGACGTCGAGGCTGTTCGGGTTCTGCCTCGGCTGGGCCCGGTAGTACAGGTCACCGGTGGACGAGTCGAGGTACCACTGTCCGGACTGCTGCAGGAACGCGTAGTTGTTCTCCAGGTACATCGTCCCGCCGGCGAACGGCGCGTTGATGGTGTCGTAGCCCCAGGAGTTGTTGTTCCACGCGGGCTGCTGCATGGTGACGGTCCTGCCGCTGATCGACTGGACCGGCGCATAGCGGTCGGTGAAGGAGTTGAGGCTCTCGACTTCCATGTGGTGCTGGTCCGAGAGGCCGGCCAGGTAGTCGAGGGAGGAGTCGGTGACGGTCAGGCCGGTCTGGGTGAAGGTGAAGGCGGAGCGGGGCACCTGGATCGCCGCTCGCGGTGCTTCCCTGCCGTTCACGTACAGCTGGCGCGTGTTCACGCCGGGGCCTACGTGGGCCGACCAGATGTTCTTCGTCTGATCATGTACCTGCCAATCCGGTATCTGCTGGGCGCCGGTCACGACCGGCTGCTGCCCGGACATGGCCTGGTAGGTGATGGTGTGGCCGTTCTGGCCGCCGTCGCCGGAGCCGAAGGCAAGTGGCTTGGTCAGCCGGTAGGTGCCACCGGCCAGGTGGACGACGACGTCCGAGTCGGCCGAGAGCCGGTGCGCGGGCTGCTCTGCCTGATCGATGGTGGCGAACGGCTGCTCGGCGGTGCCGTTTCCGCCGGGAGCCGCATTCGGCGCCACGTACAGGTCGGCGGACGCGGCCTGGCGTTCCACCGGAACCGCGTACGCGACCCCGGCGGTGGCCGGACTGCCGGCGAGCAGGGCGAGCAGAGCTGTGGGAGCGGCCCACAGGCCGCGGAGCGCTCCGGCTCTGAGCATGGTCATCCTCCGGTGGCGGCGCGTCTGGTGGCGGGTGGCCCGTGGTCGGCGGTGTGCCCGGCCACGGGCCGGAGCCGGTCAGATCAGGTCAGTTGAGGCTCCATTGCTGGTTGGACCCGCCGTTGCACGGCCAGAGTTCCGCCAGGGCGCCGTTGGCCGTGGATGCGCCGGTGACGTCGAGGCAGAGCCCGGACTGGGTGCCGGTGACGGTGCCGTCGGCGTTCACCTGCCATTGCTGGTTGGCGCCGCCGTTGCACGGCCAGGTCACCACCTTGGTACCGGCGGCCGTCTGGTTGTTGTACGCGTCCAGGCACATCTGGCTGCTGCCGCTGTACACCGTGAGTGGCCCCGAGGACGTGCGGGTCCAGGTCTGGTTGGCCCCGCCGCTGCAGTCCCAGATCTGCAGCTGCGTGCCGGCCGTGGTCGACGAGTTGGGCACGTCCAGGCACTTGCCGGCGCCGACCGCGTGCAGCGCGCCGGTGCCCGTCCCGCCGGACGAGTTGCTGTATCCGGCCGCGGTGATGTTGGCCTGGACGGCGTTCTCGGTGGCGTCCGACGGGTATCCGGAGGTCATCACGCCTTCGTAGAAGGTGCCTTGGGCGCCCTTGCTGTTGTCGCCGCCGGTGCCCAGGATGATGGCCCCCTGCTTGCGCATCGGGTTGTAGCCGGCGACGTTCGGACGCGGACCGTCGTAGAAGGTGGACAGGCCACCGGACTGCGCGTTGCCGCCGCGGATCGCCCAGTGGTTCGCCCCGCCCTTGATGATGGCGGTCGTGTAGCGGTGGTTGATGGTCGGATCGCCCGCGTTGTAGCGCTGATTGACCCCGGAGAAGAGGCCGTTCTCCAGGTCGGCCATGATCCATGGACCGTTGCCGCTGCCGTAGCCCCAGACCTTGATGTTGCCGAAGTAGATGGCCTCCATGGTGCCGTTGCCGTCGTCGTTGCTGTCCGTCTCGGCGTTGCCGTAGTCGAAGCAGCAGCCGCCGTTGTAGTGCGTGCCGTCGAGGATCGCGTACATGCCCTCGGCGTTGTCCCCGGTGGCGATGCCGGTGGTGTGGTTGTTGCGGTAGCCCGTGCCGGGTGCCACGAAGACGCCGTACGCCTTGTGGCCGCCCACCGTGGTGGGTGCGGCGGTCGCGTTCGCGAGGTTGTCGGGGCCGCCCGCCGCGCCGCCGGCGGGTGCCTGGGTGAGGTTGTTCCCACGGCCCGACTGGTCGTAGATGATCGTGATCAGGCAGGTCGTCCCCGAGCAGAACGAGTCCTGGGCGGCGGCGTCGGCGTACCCGCCCGCGCTCAGGACGCCGATGTTGCGGGTGGTGTTGTCCGAGGCACGGCGGACCTGGTAGAGCGGCCCGTTGTACGAGGCGTACAGGGCTCGCGTGGTGCTGTGCGCCGCCACGCAGGGCGTCCCGCCTGTCGCATAGATGTCGCAGGGTCCGGACGTGGCGGCTCGGGCCGTGCCGGCCGTGGCGGTGGCGCCGGCCAGAGCTCCCGCGACGAGCGCGGCCGCGGCCCCCGCCCGGGCGAACGACTTCCACCGGGAGCGGGCCGGCGAAGGAACGTGCGCCTGGGACGGCGCGTTCCCGGGCCCGCCACGGTGTCGTACCGTCGCGAGTAACCGCGCGACGCCACCACGCCCGGACGACAGGTGGCGTGTTGTACGTGTGGTTCCCATCTGATCTCCCTACCGTGCCGGCGCAACCCGCTCGGGTCGTGGTGGCGGCGCTGACACATGCCGAAGCGCTTGAGCGTGCCGTGGTGCAGTGGGATTGCGGAGAGGTTTCGGGGGGAGACGGTGCTCCCGGTTTCGCGGGGCTGTCACGGGTGTGGAGCCCCCTGCTGCGAACCCTGTTGCGGAATCGATTCGACTGCTGATTCCCGCGGTGCGCAAGCTCTCTGCGTGCTCGAAAAGTTGCGGTGTGGCAGCAGCGGTACGACGGTGTGGCCGCCTGTCGCTCGAACGATGAGGCAGTCGCGGATGTGCCCGGCGCCCTAGCCCGGATCGCTCGGCCGACCCACCATCAGGCGGTTGAGCAGGGGATGCAGCCCAACAGACGGGCCACCGAGCGCCGGTTAGCGGGACACCGGCCGAAGCGGTCGGACGTCGACCGTCACGTCGGCGCCGCACTCGCCGCGCGGCATGCCATCGGCCCCACGCATCACCGGTCGTGACCTCCCGTCGAAGCGCTTACGTCGAACCGATTCGCTCAATTTCCCCGGTACTTCGTGAGATCTGGAATGTATGCCGCTCCGGAAGCCGGGTACCGTTCGCGCGGACTCACGGCACGGGGGCGCTCCGCGTCCTTCACCCGCCCTGGCCCGTCACAGTGCGCAGGCCGACTGCGGGGGTGCCGCTGGGAACATGGGGGTCGTCGGGCACCATGCCCGGCCAGTCGTCGGGGCCGGCTGCGCCACCGTTCGCGCGGCTCACTGCGGCTGACTCATCACCCTCGCGCCGCACAGCCCCGGCGAAGTGCCTGCGAAGACTCGAAAGACGCCAACCGGCCGCCCGGTCACGGCTGTCACGACTCCGTCGACCACGTCCGCCACGCTGACGGGTGCCGATGCGGGGCGCGGCCAGGCCGTCGGCAGCCGGACCGACAACTGTTTCGGTATACCTGCATATCTGATAACACAGACTCCTTTACTCGGCCGAGTACGCTGAACACTGACCTCGAAGAACGACCCGTCGCACGCCGCTCACTGACCACCCAACTGGGGGTCAAGGGGTCGCAGGTTCACATCCTGTCGTCCCGACTGGAGACAGTCACAGGTCATGGCCGGTTTCGGAGCGATCCGAAACCGGCCTTTGATCATTCTCGGGGACCAGTTGGGGACCAGCGCCCTTGACCGGGGTCAGTGGGCCATGACGATCAGGCCTGGCAGGGAACGGGGCGCCCGAAGCACGCTGAAGTGCGCGGAGAGTGCTGGTCCGGCGGCGGTCGTCTTGTGTACGTCCGGCTGCAGGTAGCGCTGGGTGGTGGTCAGTGACCAGTGGCCGGCGATCCTGCGCAGGACGTGCACGTGGACTGGAACCCTGCGGGCCCGTTCGCCCTTGGTGCCCTTGTCGGTCAGCCCGCCGGGCGCGGGGGTGGTCTGCCGCCGCACGTCTCCCCACCCGCGGTACTGGTCGTGGGAAGCGGCCACGAGCGCGTCGGCCAGTACGACGAGGGTTTCCCAGTGAGGCAGGGCCGGCGCGCGTGGGTCGAGGTCGTCCGCCGGCGGTGTTGGCTGGCTACTCCTCGGGCTCCCAGGCGATCAGCTGCTCGAACACCTGCTGGTCGCCCTCGATCTTCAGGTCCCTCAGCGTGAGGCGGCCCCAGACGAAGAGGAGCAGTTGCTCGGCCGTGCCCGTGGCCGAAGCGGAGGCGGGCGCGACGTCGTCCGTGAGGGGTGCGGGCCAGGCGCCGGTGCCGTCCAGCGCGAGGAGCCAGGAGCGGCCCTCGGTGGCGTGGTAGTGGATGGTGGCGGCCTCGTGCGGCCAGGCCGCCGGGGTGGAGTTGCAGGTGTCGAGAAACTCGGCCACGCCGTCGATCGCGACGTCCGCCGGCATCGGCTGCACGGCGCCTGCGGCGAGCTGGGCGTCGTAGGTGTGCACCAGCACCTCGTGCACCCGGCGCCGGGCAACGCCCCAGGCATTCGCCGGCGACACGCCGGCGCCCCACCACGCCCAGCACGCGCGCTCCGGGCCGGCCTCGCGCAGCGCACTCAGCAGCAGCTCGTTCGACTCGGCGTACCAGGCCAGCAGCGCCTCGAGCTCGCGCGGCACCTCTGCGGCATCCTTGGCCGGCGGAGCCTCGGCCGGGCCCGCGGCGACGATCGCGGCCCACCAGCGCTGGCCCGTACCCAGGTGCTGCACCAGATCGAACAACGTCCACTCGGGGCAGGACGGGACCGGCGCGTCCACGCTGGGCGCGGCGGCAACCGCACTCCGGAACGCGGCCGACCGCTCGTCGATCAGTTGCAGCAGGGAGGAATACTCAAGACTCTCTGTCACATCTCGTGCCTACCACCCCAGTTCAGCCGACCGCACCCTATTTTCCAGGCCGTCAGCTGCGGGAGTCGGGTGGTCTCTCAGCTGGACTTGGCCGACCAGGACCGACTCATCAGCAGTACGGCGTCACGGCGGCTCAACATGCCCAGTGGTGAGGCGCCGGTTGGGTCGGCGCTGCCGTAGATCCAGACCGGACCGTCGGCCAGGTGCTCCAGTGCCGCTTCCGCCACGTCGTTCGGGTCGGCGAGCTCGCTGGGGGACGCCCTCACCCTTGCCTTTCAGCGTCCGTCGCAGGGAAGGGGTGTCGGTGCGGCCGAGCACCAGGCCGAGGACGTGCAGGCCCGCTTCGTGCCACTCCGCCCACAGGCCCTCGGCCAGGAGGAGGTCGAACGCCTTCGTCGCTCCGTAGACGGACAGTGTCGCGCCGCCCGCCCAGGCCGCGCCCGACGTCACCAGGATCAGTCCGCCGTGTCCCCGCGCCGTCATGGGGGCGCCGAAGTGGTGGGCCGTCTCCATCACCGCGCTGCAGTTGCGCCGGATCAGGAAGGCGTGGGTCTCGACGTTCTTGTGCAGGAACGGGACGCCGGCGTCGTCGGCACCCGCGTTGAAGACGAAGAGTCCGATCTCAAGATCGGAGGTGGCTTTGACGAGGTCCGCGGCGGCGTCCGGGACGCTGAGATCGAGTGCGACCGTGTGCACCCGGACACCGTACTTCTCGCGGATCTCGGCGGCCGACGCCTCCAGCACGGGGACGCGGCGGGCCACGAGCACGACGTCCGGGCCCCGGGCAGCGATCTTGTGCGCGAAGGCGGAACCGACGCCGTCGGATCCGCCGGCGACGACGGCCCACGGCCCGTACACGTCCATGAAAGGTGGTGCCACGTCGTCTCCTCGAAGTCGGTTGAGAGGGCGGCGAAACCGGGTCGGCTACGCATTCCCGGGAGGGAGTCGTCCGACGCCCGCGGCGGCCGGCACGTCGCGGACCGCGCGTACGCGCCGACGGACCCGAACCAGGGTGGGTTCTCCGGCCTCGGCCGCGGAGAGCATGGGTACTTCGCGGCCGATCACGATGTCCCGCGGCAGCGCGGTGAGGATCTCCACCAGCACGTCCGCGCACACGACCAGCGCGGAGTTCCCGCCGAGTTCGAGATGCACCCGCTTGAGCCGGTCGGCCGCCGCCGCGGCGATCGCCCGTCCGGCCCGGGTGGAGCCGGTGAACGCGATGACCGGTACCTGCGGGTCCTCCACCAGCGCCGCCCCGGTCTCCGCACCCCCGGGCAGGACGTGCAGCAACCCGTCGGGCAGCCCGGCCTCTTCGAAGACGCGGGCGAACACGACACCGCCGGAGACCGGGGTCCGCGGATCCGGCTTCAGTATCACCGCGTTGCCGAGCCCGAGCGCCGGGGCCACGGCACGTACCGCCAGAATGAGCGGTGCGTTGAAAGGGGCGATGACGCCGACGACGCCGACAGGCACGCGGCGGGCGAAGGACAGCCGTCGCTGTGCCGTCCGCAGCACTTCGCCGTAGGGCGCGGCGGCCAGGGCGGCGGCCTCGTGGCACTCGTCGGCGCCGCCGCCGAGGGTCTGGAACGTGGCGAACGGGCGGATGGCGCCGGATTCGCGCACGAGCCAGGTCTCGATCTCCTGCTGATGCCGCTCGAACAGCGCCGCGGCACGGCGCAGCACCGCGGCACGGTCGGTGTACGGCCTGGCGGCCCACTCCCGCTGGGCCTGGGCCGCGCGCTCCGTGGCCTTCGCGACGTCCGCGGGCGTCGCCGAGCCGACCGTGCGACCCCGCCGGTCCCGCCCACGCTCTGTACGCCACCCAGTACGACAAGGTGGTTCAGGCGGTCGCCGAGGAGTTCCGGATCTCTGCCGACAAGGGGTTCCTCCGCGACGACGTCGACTACGTGGCGGTTGCGCGGCGCTACATCGCGATGAGCGACGGACTGCAGTTGCAGTGGGTGCTCAGCGGCGGCTCGCTCGACCTCGTCGGGCTGATGCGCGAGTACCTCGAACAGCTCGCGGCCGCCCTGCGGGCCGCCTCGGCCGCGGCCGAGACGGTCACTGTCGCCTGAAGCCGCTGTGACGGGCCGTGCGCGGGCGGGATTCGCTCACGGCAGCCGTGGGCGAACCGGCTGCCGTGAGCAGGGTGCGCCGGGCGGGGGCGCGGCACACGCCCGGAGGGTGTGGAGGCGCTACGGCCGTCCGCCTGGATGTGGAACCCGTCGCGCGGGCCTCAGCAAAGCAGTTCAGGGAAGTCCAGCGCCGCCGCGAGACAGGAGCTGTCGTCCCATGAGCCCCTGCTGCCGTTCGCCGGCGGAGACCTGTCACGACGCTGGATCGGCTGGGCGGACGGCGCGGTCACCTCCGGCGCGGATGCCGCGAAGCTGGCCCTCATGTACCTCGACGGGCGCGTTGCCGCGGTGCCTCGGGGGTAGTTCTCGGCCGATCCCCGCCGGCGCGGTCCGGCGCCGGTTCACATGGTGGTGGCCATGACCGGGCACGCCGCGGCCGAATCAACCAGAAGGCTGTTTGCGGAACGTCCTTTGGACGGTGTGCTCCGGAACGCCAATCATGGCGCGAATTCGCCGATGTCGCTCTGGAAATACGCCGGACTGCGTCATTGGGGACGGGGTCGTGTACACGGTGGCGAAACAGACGACGGGCTGGAATCGCCATCATGCGACGGTGGGCCGCCGATTGCGGGAAATCCCGCTCCGGACGGAACGGGCGGTCCGTGCCCCGGGCGACATCGAGGGGCACGGACCGCGGGCATCCTTTGCGGCGACGGCGCCTCCTACAGCGACTGCCGGAAGACCCAGTCCCGAATTCCGGGAATGGTGTACGCATAGCGCCAGGTCCCCGTGTGTTCGGCGCCGGCGTCGGCACCCGCTCCGCTGACGGTTCCCGCGAGGTAGGTGGTGTACTGCACCGGTGCCTTCTGGGCCTCGATCGCTCGGACGGCGGCGGCGTACTCGGCCTGGGTGAACTGGGCGTCCCAGCCGGCCGCGGTGGCGATCTCGGTACCTTCCGCCTCGACGACCTGCATGATGGCGTTCTCGCCGGGAAAGGCCTTGGCGTCACCCTGCGAGACGTGGACCCACATCTTCTTCGAGGCCAGAGGCGTGGCCTGTGCCGCGGGCCACTGGCCGGCCACGATGTACAGGGCCGCGAACACGTCGGTGTAGCGGATGCCGAAGCCCAGCGACATCATCGCGCCCATCGACTGGCCGGTGGTGTAGCGGCGCTTGGGGTCGATGCTGTAGGCATCGGTCAGGTGCTCGACCAGGTTGATGGTGGTGTCGAACAGGGCCGTCGGGTTGTAGTCGTCCTCGACGACCACGGACGGGTACTGCGGGGCCAGGACGAAGCACTCGTGCCTGGCCTGGTCCTCGGGCGTCGCCCAGCAGACCGCGCCCAGGCCCTGGACCAGTGGTCCGAGCACGGGAGCTCCGACGACGCTGGCGTCGTGCATGAACAGCACCAGCGGGTACTTCTTGTGCGGGTTGTAGTCGCGCGGGACGAAGAGGTTGTAGGGCAGGCTCTCGCCGGTCACCGGATCGGCGAAGGTGCGCTGGACGAAGTCGTCCACCACGGGGTTGACCACTCGGTCGGTGGTCAGCGCGGTTCCGTCGGGTTCGTAACGGCGGCCGGCGGTGGTGTAGACGGTTCCGGCCTGCGTCACGGTGGCCGACGGCGTGAGGATGGTCGGGCCGCTCGCCGCCCCGCCGGCCGAAGCGCTCGCCGAAGGGGGGGCCGTCGGGGTGGCCGTCGGGGCGGGGGAGCCGGGAGGCGTGCCGCCCCCACCACCCCCACCGGTGGACCAGAGGGCGGCGCCCGAGTCGTCGGGAGACAGCTCGACGACCACGAACCGGCCGTTCTCGCCGCGCGTCGCCCGCTCGGCTGCGCGGTTGGCGTACACGTCGGTGACCGTGCGGCCGCTGACGGTGAAGGTGGACGTGGTCAGGTGGCGGTCTACGACGTCGTGGCCGTACTCCAGCGCCACCGCCACGAACTTCTGCCCGTCCCCGTACACCTCGGTGATCGCGGTGACGCTCCGGACGTGGCCCGAACCGCCGGCGGCCAGCGTGTTCCGGTCGCCGGCCGCGGACGCCTGGAAGGTCGCACCGCCGACGACCGCGAGTCCCGTTCCGACGGATCCCGCGATAAATGCACGCCTGCTTGTCAAGACTGACTCCTTGCGACTCGGATGTGATGATCGGTGGCCAAGGCGTAGTCAGGGTCATGGTCCACCGCATTTCTGGCACACGACTGGCCGTGACCGATGAAAGTGCTGTGAAATACCGCTGATGAATTGCCTGTGAGATCCATGTGATTCGCCAGGGGTGTTGATCATCGGATCTCGAATTTCCCGTCCTGCGGCCAGAAGAGTCCTCGCCGCACTGTTCACCGTCAACACACACCGTATGAAACCTCAGTTTGCAGCCCGCGAATTGCTGCCTTCCTGAACCGATGTGATGCTTCGTCAGTGTTACGGCGCTGCTGCCGGCGTGACGTTCACCGTGTGCGGGCAGCGAAAATCACGGCGCGCGACCCACTTTTCTTGTGGAGGTTTGCAATGCTTGAGGGACAGGCCAGTGAGATCGAGGTTTCCGGCTCTGCGGTCGACGTGAGCCGCCGCACCTTCGTGGCGACGACGGCGGTCGCTGCGGCGGCGGTCTCGGCGGTCGTGGGTGTCGCCGCCCCGGCCGGGGCCGCCGACAAGGCGCCGAGCACGTTGAAAGTCGGCGCGGGCAAGGCGGCGTTCACGCCGGCTGCCTCCGTCCTTCCACTGGACACCTTCACCTCGGTCCACGACGACCTGTACGTCCGCGTGCTGTTGGTGGAGTCCGGATCGCGCAGCTTCGCGCTGGCCGTGCTGGACCTGACCTCGATCAGCGCGGAGGCGATCGCGCTGATGCGCACGGCCATCGCGGCAGCCACCGGGATCGCCTCCGCCGACATCATGGTCACGGTGACGCACTGCTTCTCCGCACCGCACGTCGCCGACAGCACCTCGTCGGCCGGAGCCGCCGCCTACGTGCAGGGGATCGCGGACGCGACCAGGACCGCGGTCGCCGCCGCCGTCAAGAACCTGCAGGACGCCCAGGTCGGTTACGGCTCCGGTTCCGCCGACGTCAACGTCAACCGCAACGTCTCCACCGCGGACGGCTACTGGCTCGGCGTCAACGAGCAGGGCGAATCGGACGACGGCGTGTACGTGGCCCGCTTCAACGACCTCGACGGCAACCCGATCGCCGTGCTCACCAACTACAACGTGCAGTCCTGTGTCATGCAGGACTCCAAGATGGCCGACGGCAACCTGCCGATCACCGCCGACCTCGCCGGCGCGGCGATGGCCCATGTGGAGGCGCAGTACTCCGGAGCGATCGGGTTCTGGCTGGTCGGCGCCTGCGGTGACCAGTTCCCCGCCTATCGATCCAAGCGGTACACCATCGACAAGGACAAGGGGTGGACGTACGGCGTCGACCTCCAGGATGCCGGGTTCGCCCTGCTGACCGCGCAGAGCGAGCGTCTCGGCAACGAGATCGTGCGGGTCGCCCAGGCCATCAGCCGCTACGAGAGCGGCAAGAACGTCTCCGTCCGCCTCCTGACCGACTCCGTCACCACCACCCAGATGACCACGGACCGCCCCACCGGTCCGGTCGAGTCCGCGACCTACACCCCGACCACCGGCGTCGACATCCCGCTCTGGGTCTTCCAGGTGGGCAAGGGCGTCTTCGCCGGCGTGGAGCCGGAGCTGTCCACCAGCACCGCCACGGCCATTCGCAAGGCCTCCCACTTCCCCAGCACGTTCGTCATGTCGATGTTCGAGGGCGGCGCCAAGAACATGCCCGACCGCTGGAACTACGACCACTACACCTACGAGGCCCGCGACGGCTTCTACGTCGAGGGCACAGCCGAGAAGGTCGCCGCCCGCATCGAACGCCTGGTGAAGTCCCTGGGCTGAGGCTGACGAGTGGGCTCGTTCCACCAGATGCTTCAGGGCGCTGACCAGCGTCTGGTCGGAGCCGATGTAGGTCTCGTACTCCTGCCGTGACAGCAGGAGGATGTCGTCCGTCGTGTCGCTCCCGGCCAGCGTCTTGTAGTCGGTGTTCGGCGAGTTGCCGATCCGGGTGCTGATGACCTGCGACTGGTCGTCGGCGCTGAAGGTGTCGTAGAACGTGCCGTTCAGGTAGGAACGGAGTTCGCTGTTCTCCCAGGTGGTGTAGAGCGCCTGGCCCGTGGTCGGGTTGTACGCGCTGTTGTACGCGGCGTCGGTGAGGTCGTCCTTGGCGACGACCAGCTCACGGTCGTCCTTCTTCGCGAACACGATCCACTCGCGTCCGCCGAAGGAGAGCGGCCGCGGGCGGGTCATACCGAGAGGCCGTCACGACGGCCTCTCCGCGGGGCACCGTCGGCTGCAGCCGGAGCACGCCGTCCGCTCCCGGACAACCGGGGACGGCGTCCTCGGGGCACCCCTGTGCAGGTGGAGCGCTCAGGTGATGTTTCCGGGCGGGCCGAGACCGGCTCGACCCCGCCGTGTTCTGCGCGGGGCCGGGTGCCCGGCGCATCAGCTCCCGGACAGGAGCCAGCCGATGCGCAGTTCTTCCGCACCCGGGCGGAACGTCCGCATGAGTTCGGCCCGTTCGGGGTCGTCCTCGGGGAGGTTGTCGGCGAGGAGGGCCTGCGCGGCCACGGTCTGGGGCCGGGCGCCGAGTGCGGCGCGCAGGTGGAGTGAGCGGCGCAGCATCGCGATGCGCTCGGCGGGCTCCTTGTGCGGTGCGAGGTGCCGGATGATGTAGGACTCGAAGTAGCCGTCGCCGGTCCTGGTGGCGATCTCCAGTGCGGTCTCGTAGCGCGGGACGGCGCCTGCCGGGTCCTCGTCGATGTTGTCCAGCAGGACGGCCCAGTGGTACTCGGCCCAGCCGCGCAGCTTCTCGTCGCCGGTCCTGGCCGCCGCGCGGTAGCCGGACTCGGCCACGGCACGGTCGTCGGCGCGGGGGGCGCGCCGGAACAGCAGGCGGCTGTAGGCGAGTCGAGCTGTGAGCAGATGGGCGGTCGGCGACGCGGGATCGAGCGCCGCGACCGCCTTCTCGGCCTCCTCGTGACCGTCGATCCTGAAGAACCAGCGGTCGACGGCGATCTCCGCACGCAACTCCGGCTCGCCGTCCGGGCCCAGGGCGGCGAGCGCTGCGTCCCACTCCCCGAGCAGCAGCAGACGGCGGGCTATGTAGGTGTCATCGGCTAGCATGGCGCCTACAGTAAAAGCGGCTATGTAGGCGGTCAAGTGCAATACGGTGACTACATCGGGAACGTGACGCGGTTGGCCGTCGAACTGGCCAACACCGGGACCCTCGACCCGCACGGCGAACTGGTCGCCGAGTTCTTCGCGGAGCACGAGGTCACTCCGCCGCCGGACGGCGACTACGGCGAACTGCCGGTCCTGGTGCGCGCGGCCCTTGCGCAGTCGGTCGACGGCACCGCCCCCGAAGCCGTGCACCGTCTGCTGCGCGACTATCCGCCGGACATGCACCTGTCCGACCATGACGGCCTCGGCTGGCACATCCACTTCAGCCGCAACGGCACCCCGGCCGAGCGCTGGGCCGGCCAGCTGATCGCCGCCAAGCTCGCCCTGGTCGTGGCCGGGGACCCGGCGGTGACGCTCGGGCGGTGCGCCGCGGCCGGGTGCGGAAACTACTTCGTGGACCAGTCGCGGAACCGGACGCGCCGGTTCTGTTCCAATGCGTGCGCGAGTCGGACGACGGTGGCGGCCCATCGGGCCCGGGCGGCGAAGACCGCGTGAGCGCTTCGCTGGGAGCGCCGTGATGTGGCGTCTGCCGTCTGCCGTCTGCCGACTGCGGCGCCTTCGTGGCTGGTCGCGCAGTTCCTCGCGCCCCTTCGGGGGCGCTGCCGAATCAACCGGCGTTGATGACCACCGCCTTGACCTGCGTCCTGTCCTCCACGTAGTCGGGGCCCATCGAGCGGCCGAAGCCGCTGTGCTTGTAGCCGCCGAAGGGGGCGCCGATGGCACCGGCCGGGCCGCCGTCGCCCAGGGTGTTGACGGCGATCTGACCGGCCTGGACGCGGCGGGCCAACCGTACGGCACGCCCGATGTCCCGCGTCCAGACCGTCGCGGTCAGCCCGTAGCGGGTGCCGTTGGCGATCTCGACGGCCTCCTCCTCGTCCTCGTAGGTGAGGACCGACAGCACCGGACCGAAGATCTCCTCCTGGGCGATCCGCATCCCCGGGCGGACCCGGTCGAAGAGGGTCGGCTCGACGAAGTAGCCGTCCGCGTACGGCGGTTCGCTCAGCTTGCCGCCGCCCACGACGACCTCGGCGCCTTCCTCCCTGCCGATCGCGAGGTAGTCCAGCACCCGCTTCTCCCGCCGGGCGTTGATCAGCGGGCCCATGTCGACCGGTTCGTCCCAGCGGCCGACCCGCACGGTGCGGAACTCCTCGGCGAGCGCCGTCACCAGCCGGTCGTGCCGCGAGGAGTGCACCAGGACGCGGGAGCCGGCCGCGCACACCTGGCCGCTGTTCATCACGATGCTCCGCACGATCGCCGGTACGGCCCGGTCCAGGTCCGCGTCGGGCAGCACGAGCTGCGGGGACTTGCCGCCCAGCTCCAGTTGCAGGGGGATGAGGTTGCGGGCGCAGGCCTCCATGACGGCGGTGCCGGTGGCGGGCGAGCCGGTGAAGCTCATCTTGCGGATGCCCGGGTGGGCGGGCAGCGCGGCGCCGGCTTCGTCGCCGTATCCGGTGACGACGTTGAGGACGCCGGGCGGGATGCCCGCCTCCAGTGCCAGCCGGGCCAGGTACAGCGCCGTGAGCGGGGCGTCCTCGGCCGGCTTGGGGACGGCGGTGTTGCCGGCGGCGATCGGGGACCGAGCGGCTGCGCGCACAGCAGTACGTCATGCTGCCGACCGCCGTGGCCCCCGCGCTGGGGCCGGTCCTCGGCGGCTGGCCAGTGGACACCGCGTCCTGGCACTGGGTGTTCCTGGTCAACATGCCCGTCGGAGTGCTCGCGCTGGTCTTCGGGCTGAGTGCGCTGCCCGACTGCCCCGGGCCGGGAGCGCCCCGGTTCGACGTGCCCGGCTTCGTCGTGGCGGGCGGCGGTCTCGCAGCCGTCCTCTACGCCCTCACCGGGGCGCCGGACCGGGGCTGGGGAAGCGCGGGCACACTGGTTGCGCTGGTGGGAGGCGCGCTCGCCCTCGCCGTGCTGGTGCCGTGGGAACTGCGCACCAGGAGATCCGTGGTCGACCTCCGGGTGGTCGAGGACCAGCTGTTCCGCACGACACAGCTGGTCCTGCTGCCCACCGGGGCCGCCTTCATGGGCGTCCTGTACCTCTACCCCCAGTTCCTGCAGACCGACTTGAGGTACGACGCCCTCCACTCGGGCCTGGCCACGTTCCCGGAGGCGCTCGGCATGCTGACCGCCTCCCAGGTCGTGCCCCGACTCCACGACCGGGTCGGCCCGCGCCGGCTGACGGTGGGCGGCGGCGCCGGAGCCGTGCTGGTCATCGTCCTCCTGGCGGTCCTCACCGCCGCCCCGCATCCCCTCGCCCTGTACCCGGCGATGTACCTGCTCGGCTCATCCGTGGGCCTCCTCTTCGCGAGCGCCCAGAACGCCGCCTTCGTCACGATCCCGCCCTCCCGCACGGCCGACGCCACCACCCTCCTCAACGTGCAGCGGCAGACCGCCGGTGCCTTCGGAGTGGCCCTGGCCGGCACCCTGGCGGCCTCGCTCACCCCGCCGGACGGCGCCGGCAGCGCGTTCGCCGACCGGGTCGCCTTCCTCACCCTGGCGGCCCTGTGCCTGTGCGCCGCCCTCCTCGCGCTCCGCGTCAGCGACCGACGCGTCCGGGAGGCGTACGGCGCCGCCGACCCGGGCCCGCACCGGGCGACACCCCCGGCCGGGGCGGACGGCGAGCCCCTGACACGCACGGAGACCGGGGGCGGGTCCGGCTACCAGTCGCCGGCCGCCCGACGCAGGGTGTCGCGCACCCGGATCACGCCGGGGTTGGCCTCGGCGCCCGGCCGCTGGACCAGGAACAGGGTGTTCAGGGGAGGTTCCTCCGGGTCGTGCAGCAGGACCAGCCGGCCGGAGTCGAGGTGGTCCTGGCACAGCGAGCGGGGCAGCACGCTGACGCCGGCCCCGGCGTTGACCGCGGAGAGGACCGCGTAGAGGTTGGGCACGGTGACCGCGGCGTGCCCGGTGAGCTGTTTGCCGAAGACGGTCCGCCAGTAGCGCCGCAGGATCGGCAGGTCGTCGGCGTAGGTGACCAGGGGGACCTCGCGCAGGGCGGCGTGCAGGCCGCACGGGTCGTCCGGCGGCGCGTGCGCGGCGATGCGCTCGGCCCAGGCGGGAGCGGCGACGAGGAGGTACTCCTCGTCGGTGAGCGGCACGGACTCCAGGGCACGACCCCGGGGCCGCCGGGTGGCGATCACCAGGTCGTGGCGGCCCGTCCGCAGCTCCTCCAGCAGCGGTTCGGGCAGTCCCTGGGCGACCCGGAGCTGAATGCCGTCCGCCACGAGGGGACTCAGGGCCGGCAGCACACGGACGCACAGCAGTTCCGACGGGCCGGCGAGGTGCACGGGCAGGGCGTGGTCGGCCACGGAGCCGCTCTCCAGGGCGGCGAGCGCGTCCAGCGGGCTCGCGATCCGGGCGGCCAGCTCGTGGGCCAGGGCGGTGGGCCGCACACCGCGGGGCAGCCGGGTGAACAGCTCGCGACCGGTCTGCTGCTCCAGGGTGCGGATCTGCGCGGTCACCGTGGGCTGGGACAGCCCGAGCACGGGCGCGGCGGCGGTGAACGTACCGGCGCGGTAGACGGCCAGGAAGGTGCGCAGCAGGTTCAGGTCGGCGTGCGCCGGCAGCTGCCCGCCGAGGCCGGCCACGGCGTCGACGGTGACGGGCGTCCGTTTCTTCACGCCGCCATCGTATCCGGACCAGGCATCGGAGTTCCGATTGCAGAGATCGGGTCTCCTATTGGCAGACCGATGGTCTGCGGGCCTACGGTCGTGTCGTGGCCGAAGCTCTCCCGACCACGCACTTCACCGTAAGGACACCTCCATGACCACGCAGAACGCGATCAACTGGCCCGAGAAGTACCTCCCCGGCACCGGCGACAACTTCGTCTCCAACGAGGTGATCGTGAAGGGCCTCACGGCCGCCCGGATCTGGCACTACCTGACCGACACCTCCGAGTGGGAGGGCTACTACGACAACGTCGCCGACATCTCCTTCCCCCAGGGCGGCGGCCCGCGGCTGACGGACGACCAGGTCTTCTGCTTCGGCACCTTCGGCTTCCCGCCCCTGGACGCCCATGTCGTCGAGTTCCGGGCCCCCTCCGCGGCGGTCCCGGGCCGGCTGTCCTGGACGGCGAAGCAGGACGGCGGGCCCGCGGAACGGCTGGACGTGCTGCACGCCTGGCTGGTGGAGGACCTGCCGGGCGGCCGGGTGCGCATCCTCACCCAGGAGACCCAGATCGGCGAACCGGCCGCGGCCCTGGCGAACGAGCGCCCGAACCCCATGCTCAACGGCCACCAGGCCTGGCTGGACGGCCTGGTCCGCGCCGCCTCCGCGTAGCCGGGGATCGAACTCTCACCCGGCGTTACGCTCGGGGACTGTGAGTGATGAGCCGCGCAAGCAAGCGACAGAGACCCCCGGGCGGCCGCCGGCGGAACCGGGGACCGCGCTGCGCGTCGCCGTCGTGCTTCTGGTGGCGGCCTCGGGGGCGGTGGAGACCATCTCCTTCACCGCGTTGGACCATGTCTTCGCCGGAGTCATGACGAGCAACCTGGCCCTGCTCGGCATGGCGGTCGGCCGCGCCCAGGCCACGGGCGTGACCGCGGCGGTGCTGGCGCTGGCGGGGTTCGGGCTGGGTGCGGCCGTCACCGCCCGCTTCGTCCGAGGGTACGAAGGCACCGCCAGGCACTGGCCGCGGCCGGTGGTGCTCTGTCTCGCCGGCGAGGCACTCCTGCTGGCCGCGGGTGCGGTGGTCTGGGCGGTCCTGGGCGGAGCGCCGGGGCGGACGGCCCGGGACGTCCTGCAGTTCGGGGCCGCGCTCACGATGGGCATCCAGTCGGGAGCCATGGTCGCGGCCGGCCGGGCCGCGGCGCCGACCACCTACCTGACCGGCACCCTGGCCACCTTCATCGTCAAGGGAGTGGGGGCGGGGCGCCCGAACCGCTGGGTGCCCGTCCGGCTGGCAGGCCTGTTCGCGGGCGCGGCGGCCTGCATGGCGGTACTGCGGACGGCGTCGGGCTGGGCCGGTGTGCTCCCGCCGGTACTCGTGGTGTGCGCTCTCCTCGCCGCAGCCTCATCCGGCTTCTAGTAAATTAGTAATTAATCTTGACACCGTTTCGGCCACGGGCCACAGTCGTCGCCGTGACGTCGTGGCCCGCTCCGGCAGCGCGGCCCGCGTCTCGTTCTCCTGCTTCCCAACCCCCGGGAGACACAGATGACTTCGCACCCGCCCGCAGCCGGACCCCGGCACCACCGGCTCACCCGGCCCGCCCTCGCGGCCGCCGTCGCGGTGGTCCTGGCCGCCACCGCGACCCCCGCCGCCGTCGCGCAGACGGCAGCCGACCAGGGTGCGCCCGCCGCCTACGACAGCGGCCTCGCACCCACGCCCTACATGGGCTGGAACACCTACTACGGGCTCGGCGCGCCCACCGAGAAGGAGGTGCGCTCCGTCGCCGACAGGCTGGTCAGCAGCGGGCTGCGGGACGCCGGCTACGACATCGTCTGGCTGGACGGCGGCTGGCAGGCCGACAACCCCCGGGACGCCCGGGGCCGGTTGACGGCCAACCCGGACCGCTTCCCCTCCGGTATCCCGGCCCTCGTCTCCTACCTGCACAAACGCGGACTCCGGGCCGGCATCTACACCGACGCCGGTACCTACGACGGCGGCCGGAGCTGCGGTCTCGGCAGCCGTGGGTACTACGACCAGGACGCACGGCAGTTCGCGAGCTGGAAGATCGACGCGATCAAGGTCGACTTCCTGTGCGGGATCGGCGCGAAACTCGATCCGGGTCCCGCCTACAAGGAGTTCAGCGACGCGGTCGCCAAGTCCGGCCGCAGGATGCTGCTCAACCTCTGCAACCCGCTCACCGACGACTGGGGCCTGCCGCACACCCCCGAGCAGGACGCCCACAACACCTACGTCTACGCCCCGGCGATCGCCGACTCCTGGCGCACCGGCACCGACATCGCCTGGGGCACCCCCAGCCCCGGCGAGTGGCCGAACATCCTGCGCAACATGGACGCCAACGCCTGGCACCCCGAGGCACAGGGCCCCGGCCACTACAACGACCCCGACTACCTCATCCCCATGCGGAAGATGACCGACGGGACGTACGAGCTCACCCAGGAGGAGTCCACCACGCAGTTCGTGATGTGGGCCGAGATGGGCTCGCCGCTGATGCTGGGCTCCGATCCGCGGACGCTGTCCGACTCGATGCTCGCCACGCTCCGCAACCCCGAGATCATCGCCGTCGACCAGGACCCCCTCGCGGTCCAGGGCGTACGGGTGGCGACCGACCCGGTCGGCGACGTCTACAGCAAGGTCCTGCAAGGGCACGGGCAGCGCGCGGTCGTCCTGCTCAACCGCTCGGACCAACCGGCCGAGCGCACCGTGCAGTTCGCCGACACCGGTCTCGGCGGCCCGGTCCAGGTCCGTGACCTGCGCGCGCGTGCCGACCGGGGCACGCACACCGGGTCGTACACCGTCGAGGTCCCCGCGCACGGCACCGCCTTCCTCAAGCTGACCGGCGCCGACGCGCTGCCGGGGACGGACCTGGGCGTGACGGCCACCGCGAGCCCGGCCGTGGCGGGCGACGGCTCCACGTTCTTCCGGGGGCCGCACGGCTCGCTCGTCCAGAACACCGGCGGGAGGACGCGGGACCTCGGCGGTCCCGCGCAGGGCAAGATCCTCGGCCAGCCCGCCGCGTACGCCTCCGCCGACGGCCGGGTCGACGTCTTCGTGCGCGGCGCCGACTCGCAGGCGTACCGGCGGGTCTACGCCGACGGCCGTTGGGGTCAATGGCAGTCCCTTGGCGGGCAGCTGACCGACGCGCCGTCCGTCGCCTTCACCGATCCCGCCCACTGGACGCTGTTCGCGCGCGGCGCCGACGGCACGGTCGTACAGCGCGGTCCGGCGTCCGGCTGGTCGTCGCTCGGCGAACCCGGGGGCCGGACGGTGTACGGCCGTCCGTCCGCCGTCGTCGACGCCCAGGGACGCGTCCACGTCGCCGTACGCACCGCCGCGGACGACATGTGGACGCGGACCCGGGACACGTCGGGGGAGTGGTCCGACTGGACCTCGCTCGGCGGGACCGTCAGCGGCAGCCCGACGCTGGTCGCCGTCGGCGACGCGGTGCTGCTGTACGCGCGGGCCGCCGACTACACGCTCTGGCAGCAGCGGTACGCCGACGGTGCCTGGCAGGGCTGGAGCAAGCGGCAGGAGTTCCCGAGCGCCGCGTTCGACGGCGCGCTCGGCGCGGTCGCCGGCCCGGACGGAGCCGTGGACGCGGCCTTCCGCGGCGTCGACGGCCACGTGTACCGGACCCGATTCAAGTGAACGAGGAATCCACCATGGCCAACCCCCAGACCAGCAGACGGCGGTTCCTCGCCGGACTCGGCGCCACCGGTACCGCGGCGCTGCTCAGCGGCTGCGTCACCTCCACCTCCTCCGGCAAGGGCTCCTCGACAGGCGCGGTGACCCTCCAGTCCAACCTGTCCGCCCCGCAGGCCAAGACCGCCATGGAGGACCTGGTCGCGGCGTACGGCAAGAAGGGGTCCGGCAAGGCCGGCCTCAACACCATCGCCGCCGAGACCTTCCGCACCCAGCTGCCGACCTACCTCACCTCGGCCAACCCGCCGGACGTGTACACCTGGTACCCCGGCTCGGTGGCGGACGCCTATGCCAAGAAGAACCTGCTGCTCGACCTCGACGAGGCGTGGAGCTCCTCGCCCGACCTCAAGCGGTACACCAAGGCGCTGCACACGCTCTGCACCGCGAGCTCCGGCAAGAAGGTCTTCGTGCCCAACACCTACTACTGGTGGGGCATGTTCTACCGGAAGTCCCAGTTCGCCAAGTGGGGCGTGAGCGAGCCCACCAGCTGGGACGGCTTCCTCGACCTGTGCGACAAGCTCAAGAAGAAGGGCGTCGCCCCGATCGGGCTCGGCGCCGGCGGCAACACCCCCTGGGTGGCGTCGGCCTGGTTCGACTATCTCGACATCCGGATCAACGGCGCCCAGTACCACCGTGAACTCCTCGCCGGGAAGCACCGGTTCGACGACCCCGAGGTGCGCAAGATCTTCGACCGCTGGCAGGAGGTGCTGCCGTACTTCGACCCGAACGGCACCGCCCTCGCCTTCCAGGACGCCACGACCGCCCTGCTGGGCGGCAAGACCGGCATGATGCTCATCGGTACCTTCTTCGCCGACTCGGCACCCAGGAGCGCCCTGGACGACATCGACTTCTTCCGCTTCCCCGTCATCGACTCCAAGGTCCCGCTCGCCGAGGAGGCGCCGGTCGACGGCTACTTCGCCAGCGCCCGCACCGGCCGCCGGGACCAGGTCATCGACCTGATGAAGTACCTCGCCACCGCCGAGGCCCAGGAGATCTACATCAAGGGCTCCTCCGGCACCGTCCTGCCCTGCAACCCGGACGCCAAGGACGCCGGGACCGCGCTGGTGAAGAAGGGCCGCGCGCACGTCGCGGAGGCCGCCGAGATCACCCAGTTCTTCAACCGGGACTCCAGCGACGCCCTCCAGCCCACCGCGGACACCGCCCTGACCAAGTTCCTGGCCAGGCCGAGGCAGATCGGCAGCATCCTGACCGACTGGCAGCGCGATGCCCAGAAGATCTGGAACGTCTGACGTGGCTGTGCTGACCGCCCCCGACCGGAAGTCCCCGGCCCGCCTGCCCGTCAGCGGCAGGCGGCCCCGGGGCCCCCGGCGCACCCCGCCGCTGGTCCTCGCCTTCGTCCTGGTCCCGCTGCTCGCCGAGGCCCTGTGGGTGTTCTGGCCCGCGCTCCAGGGCTTCTACCTCGCCCTCACCAAGTGGGACGGCGTGTCCCCGCCGCAGTTCGTCGGCCTGGACAACTTCCGGGAGATGGCCCACGACGACGTCTTCCGCAGCGCGCTCGGGCACACCGTCCTGTGGCTGGTTCTCTTCGGCGGCCTGTCCGCCGTACTGGGGCTCGCCGCCGCGCTGCTGCTCCAGCAGGAGCGGCGCGGGGTCGGCTTCTACCGGGCCGCCCTGTTCCTGCCGGTCGTCTTCTCGCTGGTCGCCACCGCCCTTGTCTGGCAGGCGGTCTACCAGCCCGACGGCGTCCTGAACCGGGTGCTGGAAGGGGTGGGCCTCGGCAGCCTCCAGCACGCCTGGCTCGCCGACCAGGACACCGCCCTGTACGCGGTGATCGTGCCCGCGCTGTGGCGCCAGATCGGCTACGTGATGGTGCTCTACCTGGCCGGTCTCAAGGGCATCGACCCGGCGCTCCACGAGGCCGCCAAGGTCGACGGCGCGAGCGCCTGGCAGCGCTTCCGGCACGTCACGCTGCCCCAACTGCGCAGCGTCAACGCGGTCGTCCTGTCGGTCATCATCATCGACTCGCTGCGCTCCTTCGACGTCGTCTGGTCCCTCACCCGCGGCGGCCCCTACCACTCGTCCGAGCTGCTGAGCACCTACATGTACTCGACCGCCTTCCAGTCCCTGCGCCTCGGCTACGGCTCCGCCCTGGCCGTCGTCATCTTCGTCCTCGCCTTCGGGGTCATCGCCTCCTACCTCGTCCGCGCCTTCCGGGAGGCCGACTGATGTCCGCCGACTCCACGGCGCTGCGCCGCAGAAGAGCGGCCACCGCCGGATTCCACCTCGGCGCCGGCGCCCTGGCCGTCCTGTGGCTGCTGCCCATCGCCCTGGTCGTGGTGACCAGCCTGCGCTCCTTCGACGACATCGCCGCCCACGGCCTGGGCAGCCGGCCCCACTCCTTCACCCTGGGCAACTTCGGCCAGGCCTGGACCGACGGCGGCCAGCAGCAGGCCCTGATCAACAGCCTGCTCGTCACCATCCCCTGCGTCCTGGTCACCCTGGCCCTCGCCGCGATGGCCGCGTTCGCCCTCAGCCGCTACGAACTCCCCTTCCGCCGCTCCCTGTTGCTGCTCATGCTCGGCGGCAACCTGCTCCCGCCCCAGATCCTGCTCATCCCGGTGTCCAAGCTCAGCGAAGTGATGGGCGTCTACGACACCCTGCCCGCGCTCATCGGCGTGCAGATCGGCTTCGGCGTCGGCTTCTACGTCTTCGTCCTGCACGGGTTCATGCGGTCGATCCCGGTGGAGATCCAGCAGGCGGCCGTCGTGGACGGCGCCGGACCCTGGCAGATCTTCTGGCGGATCATCCTCCCGCTGACCCGCCCCGCCCTGGCCGCCCTCAGCGCGCTGTCCTTCACCTGGATCTTCAACGACCTGCTCTGGGCGATCACCGTCCTGCGCAGTGACACCAAGATGCCGATCACCGCCGCCCTCATCGGACTCCAGGGCCAGTACGTGTCGATGTGGAACGTGATCGCGGCCGGGTCCGTGATCGCCGCCGCCCCCACGGTCGCCGTCTTCCTGCGCTTCCAGCGGCACTTCGTGGCGGGCCTCAACCTGGGAGCGGTCAAGTGACGTACCCGCGCTGGACCTTGCGCACGGAGCACACCAGCTACACCGTCCGCCTCTCCCCGGACGGTCCCTGGGCGGAGCTGGACGCCTGGGGACCGCTGGGGGTCGAGGACGGCCCGTCCGCCCTGGACTGGTCCCACCGCACCCACTTCATCACGTCCGCCGACGCGGCCCCGGCCGAGTATCTGCCCTACGGGCTGCGGCCGTTCACGGGATCCGAACTGGTGGCGGGTGAAGGCCGTTACGTGTGGTGGGAGTTCGACGGGGCGGAGGAGACGGAAGGGTCTCTTCGGCTCGCCTTCACGGACGAGCTGATCGGCCTGCGTACCGTCCTCTGCTACCGGACCGTCCCCGGCACCGACGTGATCCTCCGCTGGGCCGAGTTCACCGCCACGGCCGAACTCCGCCTGGAACGGCTCGACTCGGCCGCCGTCACCGTCCCCGTCAGGGGCGCGGCCCGGCTGACGTATCTCTCCGGCCAGTGGTCGCAGGAGTTCCAGCACACCCGGCTCGACCTCTCCAGGGGCACGTTCCGGATCGGCAGCCTGCAGGGTGCGCCCGGCCACGCGTACGCGCCCTGGCTCGCCGTGCAGGACGGCGACGCCACCTACGGCGTCGCCCTCGAATGGCCCGGCAACTGGCACATCACGGCGGAGGCCGAGCCGGGCGGTGCCGTACGGGTCCGCGCCGGGCGGGTCCCGCACGAGGGCGCCGTACTCCTGGCCGCGGGCGAAACCCTTGCCACCCCCCGCCTCGCCTGTGCCTTCAGCCCGGACGGCCTCGACGGTCTGTCCCGGGTCTGGCACCGCTACGAGCGCCGCCTCGCCGGCGACCGGCTGCACCGCACCCGCAAGGTCCTCTACAACTCCTGGGAGGCCACCGGCTTCGACGTCGACGCCGTCGGCCAGCTGGAGCTGGCGAAGGCGGCCGCGGACATCGGGGCCGAGCTGTTCGTCGTCGACGACGGCTGGTTCACCGGCCGCGCCGACGACACCGGCGGCCTCGGCGACTGGTACCCGGACCCGGCGGCGTTCCCGCAGGGCTTCGGCCGGTTCGTCGACGAAGTCCGCGCGCTCGGCCTGGACTTCGGCCTGTGGGTGGAGCCGGAGGCGGTCAGCCCCGGCAGCCGGCTGTACGCCGAACACCCCGAGTGGGTCTACCGCATCGACGGCCGCCCGGCCCGGCTCGTCCGCCACCAGCTGCTCCTCGACCTGGGCCGGACCGACGTCCAGGACTTCGTCATCGGCACCCTCGACCGGCTGCTCGGCGCCTACGGCATCGGCTACCTGAAGTGGGACATGAACCGCCCGCCCACCGAACGCGGCCGCCCCGGCACCGGATCCGCCGCCCCGGCCGACCTGGACGCCGAGCACGTCGCCGGATACCTGCGGGTCCTCGACCACCTGCGCGCCGCCCACCCCGACGTCACCGTCGAGGGCTGCGCCGGCGGCGGCGGACGGATCGAGCACGCCACCCTCGCCCGTACCGACGTCGTCTGGCCCAGCGACAACACCGCGCCGATGGACCGGCTGCGCATCCAGCACGGCTTCCTGCACGCCCACGCGCCCCACGTCATGAGCTCCTGGGTCACCGACGCCCCCGGCCTCTTCGACCCGCGCCCGCGCAGCCTCGCCTTCCGCTTCGTCAACGCCATGTGCGGAGTCCTCGGGATCGGCGCCGACCTGCGCGCCTGGACCCCGGAGCAACGGGCCGAGGCCGCCCGGTGGACCGCCCGCTACAAGGAGGTGCGGGACGTCGTCCACCACGGCGAGGCCCGGCTGCTCGGGACGCCGGACGACCCGACCTGCGGCGTGCAGTACGACGCCGGTGACCGGACCGTCGTCGCCGCGCTCTCCACCGGCCGCCTCGACGGCGCGCCGCTGCTGCCCGGCCGCCCCGACCGGCTCCGGCTGCGCGGCCTGGACCCGGCGGCGCGCTACCGGGACACGGCCACCGGAACGTCGTACAGCGGTGCCCATCTGCTCCACCACGGCCTGCCGTTCGCGTGGAGTGCCGAGCACGATGCCGACCTGGTGGTGCTGAGCCGCCGGTAGGACGCATATGTTTCCAGCAGCTCACCCTCTAAGGAGCCCGATGGACCAGTCCGTACGACGGTACGGTGCCCGCTTCACCGGCCGCACCGCCGTGGTGACCGGCGCCGCCTCCGGCATCGGAGCCGCCACCGCCGCACGCCTCGCCGCAGAGGGCGCCGCCGTCGTGCTCGCCGACATCGCCGACGAACGCGGCCAGGCGGTGGTGGACGGGATCGAGAAGGACGGCGGCCAGGCCCGGTACGTGCACGCGGACGTCGCCGCCGAGGACGACTGGGCGCGGATCGTCACCGCCGCCCACGCCTTCGGCCCCGTCGACGTGCTCGTCGCCAACGCCTACACCGTCGAGGTCGTGCCGGCCCACGAGATGTCCCTGCCGTCCTGGCAGCGGCAGCTCGCCGTCAACCTCACCGGCGGCTTCCTCGGCGTCCGCGCGGTCCTGCCCGACCTGCGCGCCCGCCACGGGGCCGTCGTCCTCACCTCGTCGGTGCACGCCCGTGCCGGCATCCCCGGCCACCCCGCCTACGCCGCGGCCAAGGGCGGCCTGCTGTCCCTGTGCGGGCAGCTCGCCGTCGAGTACGGGCCCGAGGTGCGCGTCAACGCGGTGCTCCCCGGGCCGATCCTCACCGCGGCCTGGGACCGGGTGGAGCCCGCGGAACGGGAACGCAGCGTCGCAGGAACGGCCGCCCGCCGCTTCGGCACCCCCGAGGAGGTGGCCGCCGCCATCGCGTTCCTCTGCGCCGACGAGGCCTCCTACATCACCGGGGCCAGTCTCGTCGTGGACGGCGGCTGGAGCGTGGTGAAGGCTTCCGCATGATGCCCTTGGACCAGAACGCGGACCCCAGCGTGGAAGAGAAAGGCTGTACGACATGACGCGTTACGCCCGCCGCGGTGTGCACGGCCAGACCGTGGAGGCCCTGGCACGCCGCATCCTGGGCGGCGAGATCCCGGAAGGGGCCACGCTGGACCTGGTGGCGCTGCAGAGCGAGCTCGACGTCAGCCTCACCGCACTGCGCGAGTCCCTCAAGGTGCTCGCCGCCAAGGGTATGGTCGACGCCCGCCAGAAACGCGGCACCTTCGTACGGGCCCGCGCGGACTGGAACCTGCTCGACGCCGACGTGCTGCGCTGGCAGTTCGAGGGCGGCGGGACGACCGGCGCGGAACGGTCGCTGCTGCGCAACCTCGCCGAGGTGCGCGCCATCATCGAGCCGGCCGCCGTCCGGCTCGCCGCCGAGCGCCGCACCGAGTCCGACCTGCTGTTGCTGGAGACGGCCGTGGAGGCGATGGGCCGGGAGGAGGCGGACCCGGGCCACGCCGTCGACGCCGACCTCGCCTTCCACCGGGCCCTGCTCGCCGCCACCCACAACGAACTGCTCGAACGCATGGAGATGGTGATCGAGTCGGGCCTCGCCCACCGCGACCGGATCGTGCACAGCTCCCCGCACAGCGAGGACCCCGTCCCCGCCCACCGCGCCGTCCTGGACGCCGTACGCGACCGCGACCCGCAGGCGGCCGAGACGGCCATGCGTGCCCTGCTCGACCAGGCGGGCCGCGACCTGGCACGGCTCGACAGCCCCGAGGAAACGACCGGTTCGCACGAGGCGGCCGGGGCCGACGACACGGAAGGCAGCGGCGGCCGGTGAAGATCGAGCGGATAGAGACCTTCCTCGTCCCGCCGCGCTGGCTGTTCTGCCGCGTCGAGACCGACGACGGAGTGGTCGGCTGGGGCGAACCCGTCGTCGAGGGGCGCGCCGAGGTCGTCCGCGCGGCCGTCGACGTCCTCGCCGAGTACCTGGTGGGGCAGGACCCGCTGCGTATCCAGGACCACTGGCAGGTGCTCACCAAGGGCGGCTTCTACCGTGGCGGCCCGGTGCTGTCGAGCGCCGTCGCGGGCCTCGACCAGGCCCTGTGGGACATCGCCGGCAAGACCTACGGCGCACCCGTGCACGCCCTGCTGGGCGGTGCGGTGCGCGACCGGGTGCGGGTCTACGCCTGGGTCGGCGGCGACGAACCCGCCCAGCTGACCGAGCAGATAGCCGCGCAGGTGGCGGCGGGTTTCACCGCGGTGAAGATGAACGCCGCCGGGGCCACCTCGCCGGTGGCGACGGCCGCGGAGACGGCGGCCGTGGTCGCCCGGGTGAGCGCCGCCCGCGCCGCCCTCGGCCCGGACCGGGACGTCGCCGTCGACTTCCACGGCCGCTTCACCGCCGCGAGCGCCCGCCGCGTCCTCACCGAACTCGCCCCGCTGCACCCGCTGTTCGTGGAGGAGCCCGTCGTCCCCGAGCAGGGCCACCTGCTGCCCGGCCTGGTCACCGCGAGCCCGGTGCCGCTGGCCACTGGCGAACGCCTGTACTCGCGCGCGGAGTTCCTGCCCGTCCTCGCCGCCGGTATCGCGGTCGCCCAGCCGGACCTCTCCCACGCCGGCGGCATCTCCGAGGTGCACCGCATCGCCTCGCTCGCCGAGACCTACGGCGCCCAGCTCGCCCCGCACTGCCCGCTCGGCCCCATCGCCCTCGCCGCCAGTCTCCAAGTCGCCTTCGCCACCCCGAACTTCCTCATCCAGGAGCAGAGCCGGGGCATCCACTACAACAAGGACGCCGACCTCCTCTCCTACCTCGTCGACCCCGAACCCTTCCGCTTCGTGGACGGGCACGCGCACCGCGGTGACGCCCCCGGGCTCGGCATCACCCTCGACGAGGCGGCCGTCCGCGCGGCCGACCGCGCCGGGCACCGGTGGCGCAACCCGGTGTGGCGGCACGCCGACGGCTCCTTCGCGGAGTGGTGACCATGCCACTGCCCCTCGCCGTCGTGACCGACCTCGCGCACGGCGGCCGCTGGACCTCGCTGCGCCACGGCGGCCGGGAATGGCTGTGGCGGCGGGAGAGCCCCGAACGCGATGGTGCCGCACCGGGCGACACGTTCGTGGACGCGGGAGGACTGGAGGAGTGCGTCCCGACCGTGCGCGGCACCCCCGACCACGGGGACGTCTGGTCCCGGCCATGGACGCGCGCCGAGGACGGCGTCGGGGAGACCGTCCGCTGCGACCGCTTCGCCCTGACGCGCACGCTGCGCGGTACGGACGACGGTGTGGAGGCGGCCTATGTGCTCACGGCCGAGCCCGGTTTCCGCTTCCTCTGGGCCGCCCACGCGCTGCTGGACCTCTCCGCGGAGGCCGTCGTGCGGGCCCGGGAGGGGGCGCCCACCCGGCTGTTCCCGGAGGCGGCGCCCCTGCTGGGCCGCCCCTGGCCGGACGGCGCCCCCTGGGTGCAGGGTGACTGGCCGGCACCCCGGGGGCTGCGGCTCGACCGCTTCGGGCCGGACGACGGAACGGCGGTCGGGGCCGTGGTGGAGGGCAGCCGGTGCTGTGTGCACGACGGCGCGGACCGGCTCGCCCTGGCCGTCGAGGCGGAGGGGCAGCCGCTGTCCGTCGCCCTGTGGCGCAACCTCGGCGGCTTCCCCGCCGGCCGGCCCTACCGCAGTACCGGCGTCGAGCCGATGCTCGGCCGCGTCTTCGACCTCGCCGACGCGGGCCCGGACGACGCCGCCCGCGTCCCCGCCTCGGGCGAGGTCCGCTGGCGGCTCACCGTGACCGCCGACTGCCGCTGCCCCCACTGACCATGGAAGGAGCCCCGCTCGTGGATCTGCGAGCCGCCCTCGCCGCCCGTCGCCTGCTCGCCATCGTGCGCGGCGGCGACCCGGACGCCGCCCTGCGCACCGTGCTGACCCTGGCCGAGGAGGGCATCGAACTGATCGAGGTGTCGCTGAGCGGCACGGACGCGCTGACCGTCCTCACCCGGGCCCGCAAGGAGCTGGGGCCCGGCCGTCCGCTGGGCGCAGGCACGGTGCTGACCGCCGCCGACGCGCACGCCGCCCACCGCGCGGGCGCCACGTTCGCCGTCACCCCCGGCCTCGGTGCCGGTGCCGACACCGCGCGGCAGCTCGGCATGCCGGTCCTGGCGGGTGTGCTGACCCCCACCGACGTGATCGCGGCGCAGGCCCGAAACGCGGCCGCCCTGAAGCTCTTCCCGGCCGCCGAGGCCGGGGGAGCGGCGTATCTGAAGGCGCTGCGCGGGCCGTTCCCCGACGCGGCGTTCGTCCCGGTCGGCGGCGTCGACGTGCCGGCCGCGCGGGCCTACCTGGCCGCCGGGGCCATCGCGGTCGGCGTCGGCTCCCCCCTCGTCGGAGACGCGGCGGACGGCGGCAGCATCACCGCCCTGCGCGACCGGGCCCGCGTGTTCCGGGCCGCCGTGCGGGAGGAGGGGCCCGCGTGACGGCCGCCTGGCGTCCGGCCCCGGGACCGGTCGTCTGCCTCGGCGAGACCATGGCCGCCCTCGCCCCCGACCCGCCCCGGCCACTGGCGGACGCCGGCCAACTGCGGCTCTCCGTCGCGGGAGCCGAGTCGAACGTGGCCATGTACCTCGCGGACCACGGCGTCCCGGCCCGCTGGCTCTCGGCCGTCGGCGACGACCCGCTGGGCCGCCGGGTGCGCGCCGCGGTCGCCGCCGCCGGGGTCGACGTGACGCACGTGCGCACCGACTCGCACCGGCCCACCGGCCTCCTCCTCAAGAACCCGGGCCCGGCCGGAACCCGCGTCCACTACTACCGCAGCGGCTCGGCGGCCTCGGCCCTCGGCCCCGGCCTGCTCGACGGCGAACCCCTGGGCTCGGCCGCCCTCCTGCACCTCACCGGCATCACCCCCGCCCTCTCCGCCTCCTGCCGCGCCCTGGTGACCCGGGCCCTCGACCCGCCCGCCGCCGAACGGCCGTACGCCGTCAGCTTCGACGTCAACCACCGTGCCGCGCTGTGGCCGGAGGGCACCGCCCCGACGGTGCTGCGCGCCCTCGCCGACCGCGCCGACATCGTCTTCGTGGGCCTGGACGAGGCCCAGGAGCTGTGGGGCGGCGACCTGACCGTCGCCGGTCTGCGGGACCTGCTGCCCGGGCCGCGGATCGTCGTCGTCAAGGACGGCGCCCGGGCCGCGACCGCCCTGACCGCGAACGGCGCCTGTACGGTGCCCGCGCTGCGGACGGCCGTGGTGGAACCGGTCGGGGCGGGCGACGCGTTCGCGGCGGGCTTCCTGGCCGGGCTGCTGCGCGCGGAGCCGCTGCCCCGTGCCCTCCGGCTCGGGCACCTCACCGCCGTCTCGGCGCTCAAGGTGACGGGGGATCACGGACCTCTGCCCGAGGCGGCGGACATCGCCCGGCTGCTGGAACTCCCGGACCGGGACTGGCGGCGGGAGGGCTCCGAGACCGTTCGAAGCTAGCCGGTCGAGGCGACGGAACCAGCGAGGCGCCGGGCCGCCCTCGTACCGGCGGCCCTCAGTCCTCCGTCACCCGGATGATCGTCCGGCCGGGTGTGCGCTTCTCCGGGGTGAACGCGGCGATCGCCTCGGCCAGGGGCCGGACCGCCCCGACGACCGGCCTGAGGCGCCCGTCCCGCAGCCGTGCGGCGAGGTCGGTGAGGCGTGCGCGGTCGGGTTCGACGACGAAGAAGACCGCCCGCCCGTCCGTGGGGTGGACGGTGACCGGACGGGCGATGGTGACCAGCGTGCCGCCGGGGCGCACCAGTGCCGTGGAGCGGTCGAGGATCTCGCCGCCGATCACGTCGAACACCACGTCGACCTCGCCGATGTCCTCCAGCCGCTCGGCCTGGAGGTCCACGAAGGCGGTCACCCCCAGGTCGAGGGCGAGGTCGCGGTCGGCCGCCCGCCCGGTGCCGATCACCCGCGCGCCCGCCTCACGGGCCAGCTGCACGGCGACGGAGCCGACGCCGCCCGCGGCACCGTGGACCAGCACGGTCTGCCCGGTGGCGAGGCGGCCGTGGTCGAAGAGGCCCTGCCAGGCGGTGAGCCCGGAGACCGGCAGGGCGGCGGCCGTGACGTGGTCGACGTCGGCCGGGAGCGGGGCGAGGTTGCGGGCCTCGACGGCGGTGTACTCGGCGAGCGTGCCGTCGCGGGCCCAGTCGGCGAGCCCGAACACCCGCTGGCCGACGCTCAGTCCGGTGGTGCCGTAGCCCAGCCCGGTGACCACGCCGGACAGCTCGTGGCCGGGCACGCTCGGCGTGCGGTCGCGGCCGGCCCGGTCGGTCCAGGTGGCGGGCCAGGTCAGCTCGCCGGGCGTGAACCCGGCGGCGTGCACGCGCACGATCACGTCGTTCTCCGCGGCGTGCGGGTGCGGCAGCTCGGTGAGGGCGAGGCCGCCGACCCCGGCGTCCCGGTCCCTGACGGTGACTGCTTGCATGAGGGGTTCCTCGGGGAGGGGCATGAAGGGTTCCTCGCAGAGAAGTGGGGGAGTCGCGGTGACGAGCGGGCACCGCCCGTCGTGACCCATCTCAGCGCCCCGCGTCGGGCCCTGCCACCGCGGACGGCGGCGGACCGGGGGGAGCCCGCGGGCTCCCGCGTCGTCACGCCCTCGACCCTACGACGCAACCGGCCCGCAGCCCTGGGCCATTTCCCTTCCCATCGAGCGGGCCACTTCGCGGGGCCCGGATCGCCGCTGCCGGGCAGTGCCGTCGGTCATGTGTTCGCTCCGTAGTCGCCGACGAAAAAACACGTGGACCGGGCGACCGTCGTCGCGGGACACTTCCCTTTCCTGACCTGCCGATTCCAGGCCGCCGCGGACCATGCGGCGGCCGACTCGGCATGCCGCGCGACGACTACACAGGGTTGAGATGACATCCTCTGTCGATTTACCTGCGACGGGACCGCGCAAGGGCGCGGTGCTGCTCGCGCTTCGCTACTACGGACGGGAGCTGGTCCGGCTCAGGTGGCTCACGCTGCCCGGGATGCTGCTGCCGGCGCTCGGCAACATCGGAATCAACTACCTGGCCCCGCTGGTCGTGGCCAAGCTGATCGGCCGGATCGCCGACGGCCACGGCCTGGCCCTGCGCGCCGCACTGCCGTACGTCCTCGGCTTCGCCGGTGTCCTGCTGCTGGCGGAGGCGTTCTGGCGGGTCGGTCTGCACTGCCTGAACCGTCTGGACGCCCTCGGCATCGAGCACCTGTACGTCATCGGCATGGACGAACTGTTCGCGAAGGACGCCGCGTTCTTCCACGACAACTTCGCGGGTTCCCTCACCAAGCGGGTACTGAGCTTCGCCACCCGGTTCGAGGAGTTCGGCGACACGCTGACCTTCAACATCGTCGGCAGCTTCGTGCCGCTGGCGTTCGGATCGGTGGTGCTGTGGCGGTACGAGCCGCTGCTCGTCGTCGCGCTCCTCGCGATGATCGCGGTGACGGCGGTGTGCGTGTTCCCGCTGATCCGCCGCCGCCAGCGGCTGGTCGACCAGCGCGAGGAGGCGATCGCCCGGGTGTCGGGGCACGTCGCCGACAGTCTGATGAACATGGACACCGTCCGGGCGTTCGCCGCCGAGAAGCGGGAGGCCGCCGAACACCGGTCGCGGGTCGCCGAGTCGAGGCGGCGCACCCTGCGCTCCTGGGACTACGGCAACCTGCGCATCGACACGTTCGTCGCGCCGATGTCCGTGGCGACCAACGCGGTGGGCCTGCTGCTCGCGGTGACGCTGGCGGGCGGCGGGCACAGCGTGGAGGCGGTCGTGGTCGCCTTCACCTACTTCACCAACGCGACCCGGATCATGTTCGAGTTCAACCAGATCTACCGGCGCATGGAGAGCTCGATGACGGAGGCGGCCCAGTTCACCGAACTGCTTCTCGAACCGCCGACCGTCATCGACCCCCCGGCCCCGGAGCCGCTCGCGCCCCGGGCCGCCGACGTCCGCTTCGAGAAGGTCTCTTTCACCCACGCGGGCGCCAAACCGCTGTTCGAGGGGCTGGAGCTGGACGTGCCCAGCGGGTCGAAGTTCGGGTTCGTCGGGCGGTCGGGCGGCGGCAAGACCACGCTGACCCGGCTGCTGCTGCGCATGACCGACATCGACGCCGGCCGGATCATGATCGGTGGCCAGGACATCAGCCGGCTGCGCCAGGCCGACCTGCGCAGCCAGATCGCCTACGTCCCGCAGGACCCGGCGATGTTCCACCGCACCCTGCGGGACAACATCGCCTTCGCCCGGCCGGACGCCACCGACGCCGAGATCCGGCTGGCCGCCGAGGCCGCGCACGTCACGGAGTTCGCCGACGCGCTGCCGGACGGGTTCGACACGATGGTGGGGGAGCGCGGCGTCAAGCTCTCCGGCGGCCAGCGCCAGCGGGTCGCGCTGGCCCGGGCGATCCTCCGGGACGCCCCGATCCTGCTCCTGGACGAGGCGACCAGCGCGCTGGACTCCGAGAGCGAGATCCTCGTCCAGGAGGCGCTGTGGCGGCTCATGGAGGGCCGCACGGCGCTGGTGGTGGCGCACCGCCTGAGCACGGTCGCCTCCATGGACCGGCTGGTGGTCCTGGACCGCGGCCGGATCGTCGAGCAGGGCACGCACCACGAACTGCTCGCCGCGGAGGGCGCGTACGCCAAGCTGTGGCAGCACCAGTCGGGTGGGTTCCTCGATGAGGGGCCGCGGCCTGCCGAAGTGCACTAGGCGCTTCGCTGGGGGAGCCGGGGGCGCGTTGTCGGTTGGGTGCGGCGCCGTCGTGGCTGGTCGCGCAGTCCCTCCCCCAGCCTTCGGCCGGGGGTACCCCCAGCGCCCCTTCGGGGCGCTGTTGCGGGCGGGTGGTAGACAGGTGACCATGAGTCACCTGAACGCCCTCACCCGCCCGGACGGTCTGTGATGACCGCCGGGATCGACACCCCCGACCGCCGGGGCCGTACCGGACTCGACCGCACCGGTCTGGAGCTGACCGGCAACCCGCGCGTGAAGGTCCGGGAGGTGAAACTCCTGTCCAGCCACTGGTACGTCGAGCGGGCCACCACCTTCGACCTCCAGCACGCCGACGGCACCTGGCACACCGAGGAACGCGAGACCCACGACCGGGGCAACGGCGCCACGCTCCTCCTCTACGATGCCGGGCGCGAAACGGTCCTGCTCACCCGCCAGTTCCGCTTCCCGGTGTACGTCAACGGCCACCCCGACGGCATGCTGGTCGAGACCCCGGCGGGGCTCCTGGACGACGAGGCCGAGCACCCCGAGGACGCGGTCCGCCGGGAGGTCGTCGAGGAGACCGGCCACACCGTCGGCGAGGTCGAGCACGTCTTCGACGTCTACATGAGCCCGGGCTCGGTCACCGAACGGATCTCCTTCTACGCGGCCGCCTACGGCCCCTCGACGCGCACCCACGAGGGCGGTGGCCTGGACGAGGAGGGCGAGGACATCGAGATCCTCGAACTCCCCTTCCGGCGCGCCCTGGAGATGATCCGGACGGGCGAGATCGCCGACGCCAAGACGATCATGCTGCTGCAGTGGGCGGCCCTGGACGGACCGTTCGCCCGGCACCCTTGACTTCAAGCGCACTTCAAGCCGAAGACTCGCCTCCGTGCACCCGAACCCCCGGGTGCGCGGACGGAGGAGACGGCATGAAGTACCGCACCATCGGCACCGACCCGGGCACCCGCCGTGAGGTGAGCGTCCTCGCGCTCGGCGCCATGCTGTTCGGGTCCCGGACCGACGAGCAGACCTCCTTCGCCGTCCTCGACCGCTATGTCGAGGCCGGCGGCAACTTCATCGACACGTCCGACAACTACGCCTTCTGGGAGGACGGGAGCCAGGGCGGCCAGAGCGAGGAACTGCTCGGCCGCTGGCGGCGCAGCCGCGGGATCGGCGACGAGGTCGTCATCGCCACCAAGCTCGGCGCCCGCCCCCTCGCCCCCGGCACCGGCTACACCGACCATCCGGAGGGCCTGTCCGCGAAGGTGATCCGGGAGTCGGCCGAACGCAGCCGCGAACGCCTCGGCGTCGAGAGGCTCGACCTGCTGTACGCCCACATAGAGGACCCGGCCGTCCCGCTCCGCGAGACCGTCGAGGGGTTCGCCGCGCTCGTCGCGGAGGGCACCGTCGGCCTGCTCGGCGCCAGCAACCACGCCGTCTGGCGGCTGGAACGCGCCCGCGCCCTCGCCGCCGCGGAGGGCCTGCCCGGCTACGAGGTGCTCCAGTACCAGCACAGCTACCTGCGCCCGCGCACCGACGTCCCGGACGACCTGTTCCCGGACGGCAGCCTCGGCGGCACGGACGCCCAGCTCCGCAGCTATCTGCGCGCGGAGCCGGACCTCACCCTGGTCGCCTACTCACCGCTCCTCAAGGGCGCCTACACCCAGCGGGGCAGGACACTCCCCGCCGACCACGACCACCCCGGCACCCCGGCCCGCCTCGCCGCACTGGACGAGGTGGCCCGGGAGACCGGGGCGACCCGCAACCAGGTGGTGCTGGCCTGGCTGCTGGGCGGGTCGCTGCCGGTGGTCCCGCTGGCCGGGGTGTCGTCCGTGGCCCAGCTGGAGGAGAACCTCGCCGCCGTGGACCTGGAGCTGACGCCCGGCCAGCGCGCCCGCCTGGACGCGGCTCACTGACCGCGCGGCTCCCGTACGACGGCGACCTCGCCCGGCGCCACGGCGACCGTGCCGTCGGCGGGCTTGCCGGACAGCAGCTCCACCGACCCGGCCGCGACCGGGACCTCGGCGCCCTCGCCGGTGTGGTCGATCACGAAGACGTAGTCCGCGTCCGCACCGCGCCGCACGGTGACCTCCACACCGGCCGGGACGGTGCGGCCCGCGGGCACGCCCGCCTCGGCGCGGATCCGGCCGAGCAGCCCCGCCAGGGTGTCCGCGTCCGGCAGCGTCGCGACGTACCACGCGGTGCCCGCGCCGTAGCCGTGCCGGGTCACCGCCGGCACCCCGGCCAGCGGTCCGTCGGCGTACGAGGTCACCGCCGCCGCGCCCGCGAGCCGCACCCGCTCGGACCAGAGCGAGCCCGTGCCGCCGTCGCCGAGCGTCACCCGCTCCTCGGGCAGCAGCGGGAACAGTTCGTCCGTGTACACGCCGAGCAGCTCCCGGAAGGCGCCCGGGTAACCACCCAGCCGGACATGGCAGTTCTCGTCCACCGCACCGCTGTGGAAGCCGACGGCCAGGGTGCCGCCGCCCTCCGCGAAGGCGGTCAGGTTCGCCGCGCCCGCGTCGTCCACCAGGTACAGGCTCGGGGCCAGCACCACCTTGTACGCCGACAGGTCCGCGTCCGGCCGGACGAAGTCCACCGCCACGCCGGCCCGCCACAGCGGCTCGTACCAGGCGCGGACGACGTCCAGGTAGCGCAGCTTCTCGCTCGGCTGCGAGGGCAGCTCCACGGCCCACCGGGCGTCCCAGTCCCAGACGACGGCCAGCTCGGCCGTGCCGGTGCTGCCGCGGACCTCGGAGATTGCCCGGAGGTCGGCGCCGAGCCGGACGACGTCCCGCCAGATCTGGCTGTCGGTCCCGGCGTGCGGCAGCATCGCCGAGTGCCACTGCTCGGCACCCGCCTTCGCCGCCCGCCACTGGAAGTAGCAGACGCCGTCCGCGCCGTGCGCCACGTGCGCGAGCGCGTTGCGCCGCAACTCACCCGCGGTCTTGGCCCGGTTGACGGGCTGCCAGTTGACCGCGCCCGTCGAGTGCTCCATCAGCAGCCACGGCCCGCCCGCCAGCGAGCGCATCAGGTCGCCGCTCAGCGCGACGTCGATCTGCGACTCCGGGTCGGCCGACATCAGGTAGTGGTCGTTGGCCACCACGTCCAGCTCCGGGGCCCAGCGCCAGTAGTCGAGGGCGTCGAAGTTGTACATCACCATGAAGTTGGTGGTGGCGGGGATCGTTGGGGCCGCCTCCCGCAGGACGTCCCGCTCCGCCTTGTACAGCGACAGCAGTTCGTCCGAGCAGAACCGCCGCCAGTCCAGCTGGTGCGTCGGGTTGGGGACGGCGCCGGTCGCGCGGGGCGGCAGGATCTCGTCCCAGTCGTAGTACCACTGGCTCCAGAAGGTGGTGCCCCAGGCGTCGTTGAGGGCGGCCAGGTCGTCGGCGTACTTCGCCCGCAGCCAGCGGCGGAAGGACTCCGCGCTGGTGTCGCAGTAGCAGGCCGCGTTGTGGCAGCCGTACTCGTTGTGGACGTGCCACATCCGGACGGCCGGGTGGCTCGCGTACCGGTCGGCGAGCGCGCCCGCGATCCTGAGCGCGGCCTCGCGGTAGGCGGGGCTGCTCGGGCAGAAGGTCTGGCGGCTGCCGTACGACAGGGTGCGGCCGTCGTGGTCCACCGGGAGCGCCTCGGGGTGGGCGCGGAAGAACCAGGCCGGCGGGGCGGCCGTCGGGGTGGCGAGGTCGGCGGCGATGCCGTTCTCGTGCAGCAGGTCGAGGATCCGGTCCATGCGCGAGAAGTCGTAGACGCCCTCGGACGGCTCCATGAGCGCCCACGAGAAGATGCCGACGCTGACCATGTTCACGCCCGCCTCCCGCATCAGGCGGACGTCCTCGTCCCACACCTCCTCGGGCCACTGCTCGGGGTTGTAGTCGCCGCCGTAGGCGATGCCCGGGACGGAGAGGGTGCGGTCGTTCATCGGGTGACTCCGGTGGCTCCGGTGAGAAGGCGGCGGGTGGTCTCCACGCCCCACTGGTCGAGGGAGAGCAGCCGGTCGCTGGAGGCGACCAGGCCGCCGACGGCCTCCACGTGCGCCGCCCAGCGCGCACGGGTCTCCACGGCGGGGCGGGCCATCAGGCAGTCGGGGTCGTTGACCCAGAGGCGGCCGTGCTGCCACTGGCGGCCGACGCCGGTGAACTCGGCCGGATCCTGGCCCGGCTGGCTGAAGTCGTCGGCTTCGGGCCGCCGGTGCGGAGCCGTGTCCGGGCTTACCCGCATCGCGTCGAACAGGCCGATCGAGGGCAGCATCGGCGCGCCGCAGCCGAGCAGGTAGGCGTCCGCGCCGATCGCCTCCCGGATCAGGCCGATGCCCAGCCGGTACGCCGTGAGCGCGTCCGCGCCCGAGTGCCGTACGCCGTCCATCGCGCCCGCGTAGAGGAAGTCGACCTTGAAGTAGTCGTAGCCCTCCGCGCGCAGCGTCGCGAAGACGTCGGTCAGGTAGGCCGCGGCGGCCGGGTGGGTGGTGTCCAGGACGTACAGGTCGTGGCCCCAGTTGCGGCCCGCGTGCAGCGGGTTGCCGTCGGGGTCGCGGACCAGCCAGTCCGGGTACGTCTCGGCGAGCGCGCTCGCCGGGTCGACCAGGAAGGGCGCCGTCCAGATGCCCGCCCGGCGGCCGCGGGCGCGGATGGCGTCCGCGATGCCCCGCCGTGAGCGGAAGCGGCCGGAGAGGGTCAGCCAGTCGCCCAGGGCGCTCTGGTAGCCGTCGTCGATCTGTACCACGTCGATCGGCAGGTCGAGGGTGTCCATCGCCCGCAGGTTCTCGTGGATGTCGTCCTCGGTGACGGCCGTGAAGTACTCGTACCAGGAGCACCAGACGGTGGGCGCCGGGCGGGGGGCGGGCACGGCCAGGGCGCCGGCCCAGTCGGCCAGCACGGACTGGATGTCCGGGCCGGTCCACTCCTTGACCGGGCCGTCGGCCTCGACCTCCGCGACCCCGGCCGCGACGGTCAGCCGGACCGACGGAACCTCGTGCAGCGGGTCGGCCGCCGCCCAGAGCCGGACCGGGGAGCCGTCGCCCGGGTCGACCGCCAGCAGGCCCTCGCCCTGGAACGCCCCGGCGGGCACCCTGCGGCCGGGCCGGTAACACACGGTCGCCCAGTTGGCGTTCGTCGGGCGGTACGGGGCCGTGCCGAGGGCGTAGGAGCCACTGGGCGACCAGGACTGCCAGCCCTCCTCGTGGACACGGGCGGTGCGCGTGTCCACGGGCACGGAGGCGACCGGGGTGAACGGGTTGTGCACGAGGTTCTCTTTCGGACGGGGCCGGATCAGCCCTTGGCGGAGCCCAGGGTCAGACCGCTGACGAACTGCTTCTGCAGCGCGAAGTACACGACCAGCGTCGGGATCGCGGTGAGCAGGGACCCGGCGGCGACCAGGTTCGGGTCGGTGAAGTACTGGCCGGAGAGGTTGTTCAGCGCCGAGGTGATCGGCATGTTCTCACCGGTCGAGATCAGCACCAGCGCCCAGAAGAAGTCGTTGTAGATCCAGATCGACAGCAGGGTCGCCAGGGCCGCCATCGCGGGCCGGCACAGCGGCAGGGTGATCTGCCAGTACAGCCGCCACACCGACGCGCCGTCCACCAGCGCCGCCTCGGTCAGCTCGTGCGGCAGCGAGCGCATGTAGTTCGACAGCACGAACGCGCAGAACCCGGACTGGAACGCCACGTGGATCAGGACCAGGCCGAGCGCCGAGTCGTACAGCTTGCCGCTCGCGGTGATGCCCGGCAGGTTCGTCAGAAGGTACATCCGGTACAGCGGGGTGATGATGACCTGCTGCGGCAGCAGGTTGCCGGCCGTGAAGACCAGCAGCAGGAACAGGTTGACCCGGAAGTCGAAGCGGGCGACGTAGAACGCGACCATCGACGACAGGAACAGCGTGAGCAGCACGGCCGGGACCGCGATGATCAACGTGTTCGTGAAGTAGTGGGTCATGTCCGACTGCGTGAACGCGTTCTTGAAGTTGTCGAAGTTCAGCGTGTGCGGCCAGGACACGTAGCCGCGGTCGCTGGTCTCGCTGTACGGGCGCATGGCGGAGAAGATCGCCCACAGCAGCGGGGCGAGCCACGCCAGGGCCGTCAGGGCCAGGAACGTGTGCAGCAGGACGCGGGCCGGACGGATCGGGGTGCGCTGCTTGGCCAGCGCGCTCACGGTGCTCATGCGCGCCGCTCCTTCCGGAAGGTCGCGATCAGGTAGGGAATGATCACGATCAGGGAGATGAACAGCAGCACCACCGCGATCGCCGAGCCGTAACCGATGCGGCTGGACTCGCCGATGATGTTGTTGGTCACCAGGATGGAGAGCAACTCGGTGCCCTGGGCGCCCTTGTTGAAGACGAAGACCAGGTCGAAGGCGCGCAGCGCCTCGATGATGGTCACGACCAGGACGATGGTGTTGGTCGGCCGCAGCGTCGGGAAGATGACGCTCTTGAACGTCTGCCACTCGTTCGCGCCGTCGAGGGCCGAGGCCTCCCGCAGCGACGGGTCGACACTCTTGAGGCCGGCCAGGTAAAGGATCATCATGTAGCCGGTGTGCCGCCAGGACGCGGCGACCAGGACCGCCCACAGGTTGAGGTTCGGGTCACCGATCCAGTCGATGTAGTGGCCCGGCTTGTTGGCGCCGATGATGCTGTTGATCAGGCCCGTGTCCGGGTTGTAGATCAGCTGCCAGACGAACCCGATGCAGGCCAGGGAGATGACGACCGGGAGGAAGAACGCCGTCTGGTAGACCCGGCTGAACCTGATCTTCTTGTCCAGCTGCACGGCCAGGAACAGGCCGAACGGCGTCGGGATCAGGATGAGGACGACGAACCAGATGACGTTGTGCTGGACGGCCGGCCAGAACTGCGGGTTGTCGGTGAAGAGCTGATGGAAGTTGTCGAACCCGACCCACTTGATGGAGTCGAAGCCGATGCCGTCCCAGGAGGTGAAGGCCAGGAGGATCGAGGCCAGGGCGGTCACCCAGACCAGGAGTACGTGGAGGATCGTCGGCACGCCCGCCATGAAGGCGAGGGTGATCCGGTCACGGCGGGTCAGCAGGCGCTTGTGGCCCTGCTGAACCCGCTTCTTCTCGGACGCGCGCCCAGGAGGCGGCACGGCGGCCGCCTCCTGGGACTTCGTGGGGGTGTCAGTCGACATTCGGGAGCTCACTGGGACGCGAAGATCGTCTTCTTCTGGCGCTCGATGGACGAGAGCAGGTTGTCGATCCCCTTCGGGTTCTGCAGGAACTTCTGCAGACCGGGCTGCATCACCGTGGAGGTGAAGTCCGGGCGGGAGTCGCGGTCCATGAACTGGGTGAGGTTCTTGGCGCCGCTGATCATCGTGTACGCCTTCTTCTGCAGCGCGGTGTACGACGAGGTGTCGGCCTTGCTGGAGGCGGCCACCACGCTGGAGTCGGCCTTGAGGTAGATCTGCTCGGCCTCGGGGGTGCCCAGGTACTCCATGAGCTTGACGACGCCGTCGTGGTTCTTGGGGGACTTGCTGACCATGAAGCCGTCGGTGGGCGCTTCGACGGTGTCCTGGCCGTACGCGGAGTTGATCTCCGGGAAGGCGAAGAAGTCGAGGTCGTCCAGGTCCGACTTGTTGGTGAACTGCTGGGCCACGAAGGAGCCGAGGACGTACATGCCGGCCTTCTTGGACACCAGGGTCTGTGCGGCGTCCTGCCAGGTGCGGCCCATGAAGCCGTCCTGGTGGTAGGGGAGGATCTCGGCCCAGTGGTCGAAGACGGCCTTGACCTTGGGGTCGGTCCACGCCTCCTTGCCCGCCATCAGGGACTTGTGGAAGTCGTAGCCGTTGAGGCGGAAGTTGATCTGGTCGAAGGTGCCCATCGCCGGCCAGGCGTCCTTGTCGCCGAACGCGATCGGGACCAGGCCGTCGTTCTTCATCTTCTTGCACAGGGCGACGAACGCGTCCCAGGTGGTGGGGACCTCGTAGCCCTTGGCCTGGAAGACGCTCTTGCGGTAGAAGATCGCCCACGGGTACGTGTACAGCGGGACGAAGTAGTACTTGCCGTCCTCGCCCTTGCTGAGCTGCTTCATCGCGTCGGGGAAGTTGTCCCCGATCTTCGCCCACACGTCGTCGATCGGCGAGGCCAGGTTCTTGGCCGCGAAGAACTGCATGCGGTAGCCGGCGAACCAGGTGAACACGTCGTCCGGCGTGCCCTGCAGGTAGGAGTTGATCTGCTCCTGGAAGGTGTTGTGGTCCTTCGTGTTGACGTCGACCTTGATGCCGGACTGCTTGGTGAAGGCGGCGTAGATCTCCGCGAAGGCCTTCTTCGGCACGGCGTCGGACGAGTTGGAGCCGAGGCTGACGGTCTTCGGGTCGGAGGAGGACCCGCTGCCGCCGCAGGCGGACAGCAGGGGTATGCCGGCGCCCGCGAGGAGGGCGGCCGAACCGGCACCGCGCAGGACGTTACGGCGGCTCGGACCCGGCACGTGAAGACCGGACGGGGAGATGCGCATGGCGGCTCCTGAGTAACAGGGTTCGGCAAGGGGAAGAGTTGATCTTCGAAAGGTCCCGAAACCGATCAGAAACCAACTCGGCCGAACATCGTGGGCGCAATAACAGCCGGTTGTCCGCTCATGCGTCAATAGCCTGCGTCTCTCTCGCCCGTCTCTTGCCCGAAACGTAATCGACATGGTCGCCTGCCGGTTTGTTGAACAAAGCGGTACGACGGAGCCCCCACGGGACAAACTCCGTGGGGGCTCGTGTGCGGGCGTGTTGGTTTCGGGTGGCGGGACCAGCGGTTAAACCCGCAGCAACCGGCCCGGCACGGCACGTTCTACGGCCGTACCAGCAGCTGGAAGTCGAAGGCGTACCGGGACGCCCGGTAGACGTGGCTGCCGTACTCCACCGGCCGCCCGGTGTCGTCGTACGCGGTGCGCTGCATGGTGAGCAGGGCGGCGCCCTCCTTCTCGTCGAGCCGGACGGCCTCCTCGGCGGTGGCGCTGCGGGCGCCCACCGTCTGCCGGGCGCTGTGCAGGGTGATGCCGGCCGTGCGCATCATCCGGTACAGGCCGGTCGACTCCAGCCGTTCCGTGTCGAGTTCGAGCAGGGCGGCGGGCAGGTAGTTGCACAGGAACGCCACCGGCTGGCCGTGCGTGCAGCGCAGCCGCTCCAGGACGACCACCTCCGCGCCCTCCGCGATCCCGAGCGCGGCGGCCACCTCGGCGGTCGCCGGGATCCGCTCGTTGCGCAGCACCCGGGTGGTCGGGCCCTGCCCGGCCGACTCCAGGTCGTCGTAGAGGCTACTCAGCTCCAGCGGCCGCTTGACCTGGCTGTGCACCACCTGGGTGCCCACGCCCCGGCGGCGCACCAACAGCCCCTTGTCGACCAGGGACTGGATGGCCTGGCGGACCGTGGGACGGGACAGGCCGAGCCGCACCGACAGGTCGATCTCGTTGCCCAGGAGGTTGCCCGGGGCGAGCACCCCGTGCTCTATGGCCTCCTCCAGCTGCTGGGCGAGCTGGTAGTAGAGCGGGACCGGACTGCCGCGGTCCAGGGCGAAGTCCAGGGTGTCGAGCGCCGAGGCGGTCGCGCTGCGGGCGGAATCACCGGTACGGGCCATCGGAACACCTCCTTCCGGGGTTCGGGGGATCACAGGTGCCGGCGGCGGTCGGCGACCTGCCGGTCGTACTCCTCGCGGGCGCGTACGGCGGACTCGCGGGAGGCGGTCTCGGCCACCGGCACGTCCCACCAGGCCTCCGCCCCGGGAGCGGTCGGCGCCGGGTCCGTCTCCACGTACACACAGGTCGGCCGGTCGCTCGCGCGGGCCGCGGCGAGCGCCTCGCGCAGCTCCCGCACGGTCTTGGCGCGCAGCACCTCCATGCCGAGGCTGGCCGCGTTGGCGGCGAGGTCAACCGGCAGCGGCGCCCCGCCGAAGGTCCCGTCGGCGGAGCGGAAGCGGTAGGCGGTGCCGAACCGCTCGCCGCCGACCGTCTCGGAGAGGCCGCCGATGGAGGCGTACCCGTGGTTCTGGATGAGGACCAGGTTGACGGGCAGCCCTTCCTGGACCGCGGTGACGATCTCGGTCGGCATCATCAGATAGGTGCCGTCGCCCACCAGCGACCACACCACCGTGTCCGGGGCCGCCTGCTGGACGCCGATGCCGGCCGGGATCTCGTAGCCCATGCAGGAGTAGCCGTACTCCAGGTGGTACTGGCGCGGCGAGCGGGCCCGCCACAGCTTGTGGAGGTCGCCGGGGAGCGAGCCGGCCGCGTTGATGACAACGTCGTCATCGCCCACGACGGCGTCAAGGGCCCCGAGTACTTGAGTCTGTGTGGGCACGGCGTCCTCGTCGTCCGCACGGTAGGCGGCCTCGACGACCGCGTCCCAGCGCTCCTTGCCGGCCCGGTACTCGTCCTCGTAGGCGCCGTCCACGCGGTACCCGGACAGCGCCGCCGCCAGCGCCTCCAGGGCCGCCCGCGCGTCCGCCACGACCGTGCGCGCGGCCAGCTTGTGGGCGTCGAAGCCGGTGATGTTCAGGTTCAGGAAGCGGACGTCCGGGTTCCGGAAGAGGGTGCCGGAGGCCGTGGTGAAGTCCGTGTACCGGGTGCCGACGCCGATGACCAGGTCCGCGGTGCGGGCCAGGTCGTCGGCGACGGCGGTCCCGGTGTGCCCGATCCCGCCCAGGTCGGCCGGATGGTCGTGGCGCAGCGAGCCCTTGCCCGCCTGGGTCGAGGCGACGGGGATGCCCGTGGCCTCCACAAGGGCCCTCAGAGCGCCTTCGGCGCGGCTGTGGTGGACTCCGCCGCCCGCCACGATCAACGGCCGCCGAGCGGCCCGCACGGCGCTCACGGCGTCCGCCAGCTCCAGGGGGTCGGGGGCGGGCCGCCGGACCCGCCACACGCGCTCCGCGAAGAACTCCTCCGGCCAGTCGTACGCCTCCGCCTGGACGTCCTGGGGGAGGGCCAGGGTGACCGCGCCGGTCTCGGCCGGGTCGGCGAGGACCCGCATGGCGTTCAGCGCGGAGGGGATCAGCGCCTCGGGGCGGGTGACCCGGTCGAAGTAGCGGGAGACCGGGCGCAGGGTGTCGTTCACCGACACGTCGAACTCGGTCGGGTGCTCCAGCTGCTGCAGCAGCGGGTCGGGCGCGTGGCTGGCGAAGTAGTCGCCGGGGAGCAGCAGGACCGGCAGCCGGTTGATGGTGGCGAGGGCGGCGCCGGTCACCAGGTTGGTGGCGCCCGGCCCGATGGACGTGGTGACCGCCTGCGCGGAGAGCCGGTCCAGCTGGCGGGCGTGCCCGACCGCGGCGTGCACCATCGCCTGCTCGTTGCGGCCCTGGTGGTACGGCATGACGTCGCTGTACTCGAGGAGTGCCTGGCCGATCCCCGCCACGTTGCCGTGGCCGAAGATGCCCCAGGTGCCGGCGATCAGCCGGTGCCGGACGCCGTCGCGCTCGGTGTACTGGGCGGACAGGAACCGCACCAGCGCCTGGGCGACGGTCAGGCGGGTGGTCGGCTGGCTCATGGGGACCTCATTCGGACGGGGTGGTGGAGAGGGTCGGGCCGGCGGCCCGCTCCGCCCGGGTGAGGGGTACGCCCGACGGGAGCGGGTAGAGATCGCCTTCGGAGCGGGTTGGGCAGTGCCCCTCAGGTGTAGATCGGGGAAGGTCGCGCTGTCAATGGTTTGTACTTACATTCGGACCTGAATGTGAAATGATGTCTTAACAAAGTATTGACAGCGGGCCTCACAGGGACTTGTATCCCGTCCCAACGCACAGCAGTGACCCGGGCCACTTCCGACGGCCCGGGCACGGGGATCCGCCGGATCCCTTCCTTTCCCCGGTCGCACAGTGAGGTGCAGGATGGACCGCTCTTCCCACTCCCGTTCGCGCAGGCTGGTCCCCGTGGTGGCCGTCGCCGCGGCGGCAGCCCTGACCCTCGCAGGCTGCTCCAGCAGCTCCGGAGGAAAGAAGTCCGAAGAGGGAGGAGCGGCGGCCTCCGCGGGCAAGGCGTCCACCCCCCGCATGACGGTCGCGCTGGTCACCCACCAGTCGCCGGGCGACACCTTCTGGGACATCGTCCGCAAGGGCGCCCAGGCCGCCGCCGACAAGGACAACGTCAAGCTCGTCTACTCCGCCGACCCGAACGCGGGCAACCAGGCCAACCTGGTGCAGAACGCCATCGACCAGAAGGTCGACGGGATAGCCGTCACCCTCGCCAAGCCGGACGCCATGAAGGACGTCATCTCCAAGGCGACCGCGGCGAACATCCCGGTCGTCGGGCTCAACTCCGGTGTCAGCGACTGGAAGAAGCTCGGCCTGATGGAGTTCTTCGGCCAGGACGAGACGGTCGCCGGCGAGGCGCTCGGCAACCGGCTGAACACGGAGGGCGCGAAGAAGGTCGTCTGTGTCATCCAGGAGCAGGGCAACGTCGGCCTCACCCAGCGCTGTGACGGCGTGAAGAAGACGTTCTCGGGCACGACGGAGACCCTGTACGTCGACGGCACGTCCCCGACCTCGGTCAAGTCGACGATCACCGCGAAGCTCAAGCAGGACAGCGCGATCGACCACGTGGTCACGCTCGGCGCCCCCATCGCGCTGATCGCCGTGCAGTCGGTGTCCGACGCGGGCAGCAAGGCGAAGATCGCCACCTTCGACCTCAACAAGGACCTGACCGGCGCCATCAGCAAGGGGACCATCGAGTTCGCGGTGGACCAGCAGCCCTACCTCCAGGGCTACCTGGCCGTCGACTCGCTGTGGCTCTACAAGAACAACGGCAACTACATGGGCGGCGGCGAGCAGCCGGTGCTGACCGGCCCGGCCTTCGTCGACAAGTCCAACGTCGACAAGGTCGCCGCGTTCGCCGCGAAGGGCACCCGGTGATCGGTATGAGTCAGCAGGCACAGCCGGCGGTGGCGACACCGCCGGCTCCCGGCCCCAAGGAGAAGGACGGGCGGACCGCACAGCGCCCCCTGGCGCTGCGGATCCTGGCCCGGCCGGACGTCGGCGTCTTCCTCGGCGCGGTCGCGGTCTACGTCTTCTTCCTGATCGCGGCACCGCCGGTGCGCGAGGCCAGTTCGATGGCGAACATCCTCTACCAGTCGTCGACCATCGGCATCATGGCGCTGCCGGTGGCCCTCCTGATGATCGGCGGCGAGTTCGACCTCTCCGCCGGCGTCGCGGTGGTCAGCTCGGCGCTCACCGCCGCCATGCTCAGCTACCAGCTGACCCTCAACGTGTGGGCGGGTGTCATCGTCGCGCTCCTCGTGTCGCTGGGCATCGGCTTCCTGAACGGCTGGCTGGTGGTCAAGACCGGCCTGCCGAGCTTCCTCATCACCCTGGGCAGCTTCCTGATCCTCCAGGGCGTGAACCTCGCGGTGACCAAGCTGGTCACCGGCAACGTCGCCACCGACGACATCAGCAACATGGACGGCTTCAACCAGGTCAAGGCGGTCTTCGCGTCGTCCTTCGACATCGGCGGCGTCCAGGTGAAGATCACCATCTTCTGGTGGCTGTTCTTCGCGGCCATCGCCACCTGGGTGCTGCTGCGCACCAAGTACGGCAACTGGATCTTCGCGGTCGGCGGCAACAAGGAGAGCGCCCGCGCGGTCGGCGTCCCGGTGAACTTCACCAAGATCTCGCTGTTCATGCTGGTCGGCTTCGGCGCCTGGTTCGTCGGCATGCACCAGCTCTTCTCCTTCAACACCGTGCAGTCCGGCGAGGGCGTGGGCCAGGAGCTGATCTACATCTCCGCCGCGGTCATCGGCGGCTGCCTCCTCACCGGCGGCGCCGGTTCGGCGATCGGCCCGGTCTTCGGCGCCTTCATGTTCGGCATGGTCCAGCAGGGCATCGTCTACGCGGGCTGGAACCCCGACTGGTTCAAGGCCTTCCTCGGCGTGATGCTGCTCGGCGCCGTGATGATCAACCTGTGGGTCCAGCGGACCGCGACCAGGAGGTGACCCGATGACAGACAACACCACCGGAACCCACGGGGCCGTCCTCCAGGACGAGGCGCCCACCGACGGCGGCCCGATCGTCGAACTGCGCGGCGCGGGCAAGTCCTACGGCAACATCCGCGCCCTGCACGGCGTCGACCTCAAGGTCTTCCCGAACCAGGTGACCTGCGTCCTCGGCGACAACGGCGCCGGCAAGTCCACCCTCATCAAGATCATCTCGGGGCTGCACCAGCACACCGAGGGCGACTTCCTCGTCGACGGCACCCCGGTCCGCTTCTCCACCCCGCGCGAGGCCCTCGACAAGGGCATCGCCACCGTCTACCAGGACCTCGCCACCGTCCCCCTGATGCCGGTGTGGCGGAACTTCTTCCTCGGCTCCGAGATGACCAAGGGCCCCTGGCCCGTGCGCCGGCTCGACATCGCGCGGATGAAGGAGACCGCCGACCGCGAACTGCGCAACATGGGCATCATCCTGGACGACCTCGACCAGCCCATCGGCACCCTCTCCGGCGGCCAGCGGCAGTGCGTGGCCATCGCCCGCGCCGTCTACTTCGGCGCCCGCGTCCTCATCCTGGACGAGCCGACCGCCGCCCTCGGCGTCAAGCAGTCCGGCGTGGTCCTGAAGTACATCGCCGCCGCCCGCGAACGCGGCCTCGGCGTCATCTTCATCACCCACAACCCGCACCACGCCTACATGGTCGGCGACCACTTCAGCGTCCTGCGCCTCGGCACCCTCGAACTCTCCGCCGAACGCAGCGCCATCACCCTGGAGGAACTCACCAACCACATGGCCGGCGGCGCCGAGCTCGCGGCTCTCAAGCACGAGCTGTCCCAGGTGCGCGGGGTCGACACCGAGGAGCTCCCCGAAGAGGAAGACCTCGCCGCACCCGCCGCGACCGGTCCGGAAGGGAAGCCGTGACCCCATGACCGACCCTCTCGACCGCATCCGGGTCGGCTCGGCCCCGGACTCCTGGGGCGTCTGGTTCCCGGACGACCCCCGGCAGGTTCCCTGGGAACGCTTCCTCGACGAGGTCGCCGAGGCCGGCTACTCCTGGATCGAACTCGGCCCGTACGGCTACCTCCCGACCGACCCGGCCCGCCTCGCCGACGAGATCGGGAAGCGGGACCTGAAGGTCTCGGCGGGCACGGTCTTCACCGGCATGCACCGCGGCCCCGCCGTCTGGGAGTCGACCTGGGAGCACGTCAGCCAGGTCGCCGCGCTCACCCAGGCCATGGGCGCGAACCACCTGGTGGTCATCCCGTCCTTCTGGCGGGACGACAAGACCGCCGAGATCCTGGAGCCGCCGGAGCTGACCGGCGAGCAGTGGGCCCACCTCACCAAGGGCATGGAGCGGCTCGGCCACGAGGTGAAGGAGACGTACGGCCTGGACATCGTCGTCCACCCGCACGCCGACACCCACATCGACACCGAGGCACACGTCGAGCGCTTCCTCGACTCGACCGACGCCGAGCTGGTCAACCTCTGCCTGGACACCGGTCACTACGCCTACTGCGGCGGCGACAGCGTCAAGCTGATCGAGACCTACGGCGAGCGGATCGGCTACCTCCACCTCAAGCAGGTGGACCCGGCGATCCTCGCCGACGTCCAGGCCCGGGGCACCCCGTTCGGGCCCGCCGTGGCCCAGGGCGTGATGTGCGAACCACCCGCCGGCGTGCCGGAGCTGGGTCCGGTGCTGGCGGCGGCGCAGCGGCTGGGTGTCGACCTGTTCGCGATCGTCGAGCAGGACATGTACCCCTGCGAGCCGGACAAGCCGCTGCCCATCGCGGTGCGCACCCGGACGTTCCTGCGGTCCTGCGGCGCCTGACAGCCGCTTCCCGGGGCCCGTGGATCTCTCCGCGGGCTCCGCGCGCCCCGGCGGGTTCGGGAACACCCGCCGGGGCGCGCGCGTTCGCATGGTGACGGGTGACGCCCGCCACGACGGGGAGGACGAGCATGAGCCACGAGGAGACCGCGGCCGAGGCCGTGACACGCAAGGAGCGGTTCGGCGCACTGCCCGAGCGGATCCGCCCGGAGGACATGGTGGAGACCAGGCCGGCTGTTCAGCACGACCCGGACCGGGACGCCTACGACCCGGACGAGTTCGCGGTGCGCTACGGCCTCTGAGCCGCCGACGGGAGCCGGACCGTGCCGGCCCCGCCCTCGGAGATCGTCCGCAGGGCCGGCGTCGGCACGCTCTACCGGCACTTCCCGACGAGGGAGGCGCTGATCGTGGAGGGGCTGCGGGCCTGGCACGACGAACGGCGGGGCGGGGACCGTGGTCCGGTCCCCGCCCCGCCGTCGTGCGAGAGTCCGCGGGTGTCAGGCCCCGCGGACCTCCGCGATCGTCACCGGCCGGTGCTCGTGCAGGGACAGCGTGCAGGCGTCGGCGATCCAGCCGGCCTCCAGGGCGTCCTCGACCGTGCACGGGGAGGGCCGGGTGCCGGCCACGACCTCGGTGAACGCCGTGAGCTCGGCGCGGTAGGCCGCCGTGAACCGGTCCATGAAGAAGTCGTGCGGGGTGCCCGCCGGGAACGTCACACCGGGCTCCACCGAGCGCAGCGGGAGCTTGTCCTCCAGGCCGACGGCGATGGAGTCGGCGAAGCCGTGCAGCTCCATGCGGACGTCGTAACCCCGTGCGTTGTGCCGGGAGTTGGAGACCACCGCGATGGTGCCGTCGTCGAGGGTGAGGATCGCGCCGGTGGTGTCGGCGTCGCCCGCCTCCCGGATGTAGTCGGCGCCCCGGTTGCCGCCGACCGCGTACACCTCGGTGACCTCACGGCCGGTCACCCAGCGGATGATGTCGAAGTCGTGCACGGAACAGTCCCGGAAGATCCCGCCGGACGCGGCGATGTACGCGGCCGGCGGCGGGGCCGGGTCCAGGGTGGTGGAGCGCACGGTGTGCAGCTTGCCCAGCTCGCCCGCCTGGACGGCGGCCCGTGCGGCGACGAAGCCCGCGTCGAAGCGGCGGTTGTAGCCGATCTGGATCGGCACGCCCCTGCCCTGGACCGCCTTGAGGACCTCGACGCCCTCGGCCATGGTCTTGGCGACCGGCTTCTCGCAGAAGACCGGCACACCGGCCTCGACACCGGCCAGGATCAGGGCCGGGTGGGCGTCGGTGGCGGCGGCCACCACGATGCCGTCCACGCCGGCGGCCAGCAGCGCCTCGGGCGAGTCCACGACCTCGGCACCGAACTTCTCCGCGGCGGCCTTGGCCGCGTCCGCGAACGGGTCGGTGAAGACGAGCGACTCGACGACGTCGAGCCCGGAGAGAGTCTCGGCATGAAAAGCACCGATACGGCCGAGACCGAGGATTCCGATACGCATGTGCTTGTAACTCCTTGATGTATGACGCGCCCCAAGGGGCGCTGGGGGCACCCCCGGCCGAAGGCTGGGGGAGGAACCGCGCGACCAGCTACAACGAACCCGCAGACGACCTCCGGCCTGTCGACCCCTAGCTCTCCCGCCGCACCGCAGCCGCGCGCAACCCGTCCCGCAGCACCCTCGGCACCCACCCCTCCCGCAGCGCCCGCCGCACGAGGTCCGCCTGCGAGGGCGGGGCCATGCCGTCGACCGGCGGATCGCTGTCGAGGTTGGTCGGGAACGGGTAGCCCTCGGCGCTCGCGGCGATGACGTGCTCCAGCCACGCCTCGCCCGCCCCCTCCGACCGGCGCCGGCGCAGCACCGGGTAGACCGCGTTGGCCACCGCCTCCCGGTCCACGGTCTCCATGGCCCGCCCGAACGCGGAGGACACCTGGAGCAGGTTGGCCATCCGGCGCACGTCGAGGGTCCGGTTGGTGCCGGCCGCGTGGAACACGGCCGGGTTGAAGAACACGGCGTCGCCCTTCGCGAGCGGCAGCTGCACGTGGCGGGCCTTGAAGTACTCCTGGAACTCCGGCCGCCGCCAGGCCAGGTAGCCGGGCTCGTAGGTGTGCGAGTACGGCAGGTACATCGTCGGCCCCGACTCCACCGGCATGTCGCAGTGCGCGACGGCGCCCTGGAGGGTGAGCACGGGGGAGAGGCGGTGAACATGGGCCGGGTACGCCTCGGCCTGCTCGTCGGAGAGGAAACCGAGGTGGTAGTCGCGGTGCGCGGTCTGCGCCGCGCCGCCCGGCTCGACCACGTTGATCTGCGAGGTGATCTGGTAGCCGGGGCCCAGCCAGGCCCGGGAGACCAGGGCCACGACGTCGTTGGCGTAGTAGTCGGCGAACACGTCCGGGTCGTACAGCGCCGCCTTCTCCAGGGCGTTCCACACCCGCTCGTTGGCCCCGGGCGTCGCGAAGTGGTCGCCGGCCCCCGCGCCGGACTCGCGCTGCTCCGAGATGAGCGCCTCGAAGACCGCGGTGGCCCGGTCGACCACGTTCGGATCGGGGAACGCGCCCCTGAAGACCGCGACGCCGGGACCGTCGGTCAGGGCGCGGACGAGTTCGGTCCGCACCTCGTGGGCCGCGTCGGCGGCGCGCAGCCGCTCGCTGTCGTAGACCAGGACGTTGTCCTCGACGGCCGAGGCGTACGGGTAGCCGGCCGGGTCCGTGGTCCGCTCGACCAGGGCACGGAATTCGTCGAGGTCGCAGTCCTGCTGCGAGAGCCAGGCACGGCCCTGTTCGGCGGCGAGGGACATCGATGTCCTGCTTTCGGTCACGGCCATGGTCTCGGCCACGGCGGGGCTCTGCCATTCTTGTCAGCACAAACCCCTCGAACAACCAGCAGCGACCCGTCAAAAACCCCTCAAGGAGGCAGCCCGTGGGCCACCCCTTCCCCATCCGTGAGATCGCCCGGCAGGCCGGGCTCAGCGAGGCCACCGTGGACCGGGTGCTGAACGGCAGGGGCGGCGTCCGGGAGAGCACCGCCCGCGAGGTGGAGCGGGCCATCGCCGACCTGGACCGGCAGCGCACCCAGGTCCGGCTGGTGGGCCGTACCTTCATGGTCGACATCGTGATGCAGGCGCCCGAACGGTTCACCACGGCCGTGCGGGGCGCGCTGGAGGCCGAGCTGCCGGCCCTGCACCCGGCGGTGGTGCGCTCCCGGTTCCACTTCCGGGAGACCGGGCCGGTGGAGGAGCTGGTGCGGACCCTGGACCGGATAGGCCGCCGCGGCTCGCAGGGCGTGATCCTCAAGGCGCCGGACGTCCCCGAGATCACCGCCGCCGTCGGGCGCCTCAGGTCGGCGGAGATCCCGGTCGTCACGCTCGTCACCGACCTGCCCGCCAGCGGCCGGCTGGCCTATGTCGGCAGCGACAACCGGGCCGCCGGCGCCACCGCCGCGTACCTGATGGGCCAGTGGCTCGGCGACCGGCCCGGCAACGTTCTCACGAGCCTCAGCAGCGGCTTCTTCCGCAACGAGGAGGAGCGCGAGATGGGCTTCCGCAGCGCCATGCGAGCCCGGCACCCCGAGCGCACCCTGGTGGAGATCGCCGAGGGACAGGGGCTGGACGCCACCCAGTACGACCTGGTCCGCGCCGCCCTGGAGCGCGACCCGGAGATCCGCGCCGTCTACTCGATCGGCGGCGGCAACATCGCGACCCTGCGCGCCTTCGCCGACCTCGGCCGCGCATGCGCCGTGTTCATCGCCCACGACCTCGACCACGACAACACGCGCCTGCTGCGCGAGCACCGGCTGTCCGCCGTCCTCCACCACGACCTGCGCCAGGACATGCGCGAGGCCTGCCACCTGGTGATGCGCGCCCAGGGCGCACTGCCCCCGGCCGGTCCGACCCTGCCGTCGGCGATCCAGGTGGTCACGCCCTACAACATGCCCGCGGCCGCGACCCGCTGAGCGCGTCCGCGGACCGGCTCACAGATTGATCGCGTACGCCTTGCGCAGCGTCTCGTGCACCGTCCAGGTCGTACGGTCGCCCGCGTGCAGTACGGCCATGTCACCCGGGCCCACGGTGAACGTCGCCCCGCCCTCGACCTCGATGGTCGCCGAGCCGCTGACCACCACGAACAGCTCGTCCGCCTCGGTGTCGGTGACCACCCCCGGGGTGATCTGCCAGATCCCGCGGATCTGCCGGCCGTCGGCCGACTCCCAGACCACCTTCCCGGTGACCTCGGGCGCGCCGGAGACGATCTGCGCCGGGTCGAGCGGGTCGGGTTCGAGTGCGGCGTCGGGGATGTGCAGGGCGAAGCTGTGCGTCGTCATACCGCGACCCTAGCGAGCCGACCGGTGTCCCGGCCGTGGACAGGATGTGCGGCATCCGGCCTGGTGGGAGGACACTTCGTCGGGCCACGCCCGGTGGCGGCCGGGTCCGGCCCGGGTGATCGTGGAGGACATGGCTGACTCCACGGCGGCCGTGCCGGAGCCGCGTGCGCACGACACCCGCGAGGCCGTCCTGTTCGGCGGGGTCTACGGCGCCGTGCTGGCCTGCTCGATGGTGGCCGCGCTCAGCCAGTACGGCCACACCTCCGCGGCCGGCCGCCGTTACGACGCCCTCTGGCTCCTGGTCACCGCCTGCGCCTCCGCCCTGGCCCACGGCTACGCTCACTACATCGCCGAGCGGGCCCCGCACCGGCGCTGGGACGTGCTGCACACCCTGGCCGACGAATGGCCGCTGGTCACGGCCGTGCTGCCCACGGTCTTCCTGCTCGCGGGTGCCGGCTGGGGCTGGTGGCCGCCGAAGGGCGTCGAGTACCCGGTGTTCGTCCTGAACATCGTCATCCTGTTCGGCCTCGGCATCGTCACCGCCCGCTGGTCGGCCCGGAGTTGGCCGGCCGCCGTGCTGATCGGCACGGCGGACGCGTTGCTCGGGGTGATCGTGGTGGTGGCCAACGCGCTCATCAAGTAGACGCGGTGGGCGGGCGCGGTGCGTGGCCCGCGGTTCATTGAACAGTGAACGGGTTTACGATCACCCGAGGGCACTGTTCCTCCGTGCAAGGAGCCGGCATGACCACCGAAGACGCAGTCACCGCAGAGGCCGTCGACAGTCTGCGGGGCACCGACGACCCCCGGCTGCGCGAGCTGCTCGCCTCGCTCGTCCGCCATCTGCACGCCTTCACACGCGAGACCCGGCTGACCCGGCGCGAGTGGGAGGCGGCGATCGCGTTCCTCACCGAGACCGGGCAGACCTGCACGGACACCCGCCAGGAGTTCATCCTGCTCTCCGACGTCCTCGGCCTGTCGATGCTGGTCGAGACGGTCAACGGGCACAGCGACCCCGGCAGCACCGAGTCGACCGTCCTCGGCCCCTTCCACATGACCGAGTCCCCGGTCCGGGAACCCGGCGCCGACATCGACCTGGTGGGAGACGGCGAACCCTGCGTGGTCAGCGGTGTCGTCCGCTCCGCCGACGGCACCCCGCTGCCCGGCGCGGTCCTGGACGTGTGGCAGGCCGACCCGAGCGGCTTCTACGACGTGCAGCAGCCCGACGTCCAGCCGCCCGGCAACGGGCGGGGCCTGTTCACCGCTGACGAAGAGGGCCGCTTCCGGTTCCGGACCTGTGTGCCCAGCGCCTACCCGATCCCGACCGACGGCCCGGTGGGCGCCCTCCTCAAGGCCACCGGACGGCACCCCTACCGCCCCGCCCACATCCACTTCATCGTCTCGGCCGCGGGTCACGCGCCGGTCACCACGCACATCTTCGTCGCCGGCGGGGAGTACCTGGACTCCGACGCGGTGTTCGCCGTCAAGGAAAGCCTGGTCAAGGACTTCACCCCGACCGACGACCCCGCCCTGGCCGGGGAGTACGGGGTGTCGAACCCGTTCCGGCACGCCCGCTTCGACCTGGTCCTGGAGCGCTCGTGAACCCCTTGGACTTCGTGTACGAGACCCGTCCCTCCCGAGTGGTCTTCCGCCCCGGCGCCGCGCTCACCGCACCCGCCGAGGAGGCCCGGCACCTCGGTCTGCGGCGGCTCCTCGTGCTCAGCGGCGAGCGGGGCGCGGCGACGGCGCGAGCGGTCGCCGACTCGCTCGGGGACGTCTGCGCGGGCCTGCACACCGGGGCCCGGATGCACGTCCCCGTGGAGGTCGCCGACCGGGGCGTCGAGGCGGCCCGGGCCGCGGGCGCCGACGGCTGCGTGGCCGTCGGCGGCGGCTCGGCCATCGGCCTCGGCAAGGCCATCGCCCTGCGCACCGGGCTCCCGCTGATCGCCGTGCCCTCGACCTACGCCGGCTCCGAGATGACCCCGGTCTGGGGCCTGACCGAGCACGGCGTCAAACGCACCGGCCGCGACCCCGTGGTGCTGCCGCGCAGCGTCGTCTACGACCCCGAACTCACCCTCTCCCTGCCCGTCCCGCTCTCGGTGACCAGCGGGATCAACGCCCTCGCCCACGCCGTCGAGGCGCTGTACGCCCCCGACGGCTCGCCGCTGGTCGCACTGATGGCCGAGGAGGGCGTACGGGCGCTGGCCGCCGCGCTGCCGGAGATCGCCGCGGCCCCGGACGCCGTACCGGCCCGCTCCCGCGCCCTGTACGGCGCCTGGCTGTGCGGGGCCTGCCTCGGCGCCACCACCATGGGCCTGCACCACAAGCTGTGCCATGTCCTCGGCGGCACCTTCGGCCTCCCGCACGCCGAGACCCACACCGTCGTCCTGCCGTACGCCCTCGCCTTCAACGCGCCCGCCGCCCCCGAGGCGGCCGCCGCCATCGCCCGGGCCCTCGGCACGGACGACGCCCCGGCCGCCCTCCAGGACCTGGCCGCCCGCCTCGGCGCCCCCCGCTCCCTCGCCGAACTCGGCCTGCAGGAAGCCGACCTGACGGTCGCCGCCACCCAGGTCGCCGGGCAGCCGTACGCCAACCCCAGACCGGTCACGACCGACGACGCGCTGACCGTGCTGCGCGCGGCGTACGAGGGGGGTCCGGCGCGGTCGTGACGGCGGCGGACTCCGCGGGATGCCTGCCCGGCAACCACGCGCGAGGCGAACTCACAGGCGGCGGCGGTGTCACCGCGTCCCGGCGCCCGGCAACTGGCCCGCTGAATCGACGACTTCACGGGACACGGACCTGAACTGTCCGGACCTGATGGACTGGGGCGTACACGAAGTGGGTCGACCGGGGATCGGGCCGCGCAGCACGTGGCAGCCGACTTCGCCGACGGGCAGGTGTTCGATGCGCTCGCCGACCGTCGGTCAGCCGCGGCCGCTCGTGGACATCGGCGGGGCGGACGCGTCGGCCTGGCGTAGTTCGGCGAGGAGGACGTTCTGCCCGTCGAGGAGCTCGGTGAGGATGCGGCGTGCCGCGCGCAGGAGGTCGGCGACGTCCCCGCCGGCCAGTGCGTAGCGGACGGTGGAGCCCTCCCGGGTGGACACCACGATGCCCGAGCGGCGCAGGACGGCCAGTTGCTGGGAGAGGCTGGACGGCTCGATCTCGATGTCGGCGAGCAGATCCCGCACGGGGACGGGCCCGTGCTGGAGCAGTTCCAGGACCCTGATCCGTACCGGGTGCCCGAGCATGCGGAAGAAGTCCGCCTTGGCCTGGTAGAGGGGGACTTGCATGACCGCTCGCTCTCTGCCGGGTCGGGTGGGGTGGGGCGCCGAGGTGCGGCGGCGCCTCGCGACACCGCCGCACTGGCCCTGTAGGCCGATCCTTGCCGTTCGGGGCCGTGTGCAGGCATGAATTGGGATCATGCTGATGTGGTCACTTGAAGAAGCTTTCACATCATGGGCGCACGAAGGCCCGGAACCTGGACCGTCGCTAGACCTCGAGCTGTTCCTCGACCCGCTTCAGCTGGTGACGGGCCATGGCGAGGTTCGAGCGCCCCTTGTCGAGTACCAGGTAGAGGAACAGGCCGTTCCCGCTGCGGCCGGTGATCAGCCGGATGAGGTGGTACTGCTTCTCCAGTGTGATCAGGATGTCCTCGATCCGGCTCTTGAGGCCCAGCTCTCCCATCGTGCGCACCTTGGCCCGGATGACATCCGTGTTCCCGGCCGCCGCGACCGTCAGATCGAGGTCCTTGCCCCCGCCCAGTGTCCCCAGGGCCATGCCGCTGGTGTAGTCGACGACCGCGGCTCCCAGTGCCCCCTCCACCCCGGCCATCATTTCCTTCAGCGACACTTCCACGCTCGCCATACTGGCGCCTCCCCTTCGTATGCGGATGGCGACGGACCGGCGGTCGCCGGCCCGTCCGACGTAGGGACCGTAGGTCGGCGGAAGTGACGCCGGGACGGCGTCTCCGGGTCTGACGCATGCTGTCCGAACAACTGCGCACCCAGTCCGTTTGAGCGACGGAAATTGGTTCGATGAAGTGCGAAGTTGACGCTGTGGCGAGGGCCGGACGCGCGGTGCCGGACGGCCGAGCGCACGGTGCGTGATCGGTACGGTGGTACCGGGACGAACAGAGGGGTGGCGTGGGCGTGGGCGAGCAGACGGAGATCTCGACGGCGAAGGAGGCCGCGGACGACGAGCTCATCCTGGCGTTCGGCCGGCTGCAGGGTGCCGCCAACCGGCTCGAGTACATCCTCGGCCGGGCCCTCGAGGCGGAGTGCGGTGTCAGCCACCTGATGTTCGAGGTGCTGCTGATCCTCGGCCGGGCGGGCGAGCCCGGACTCTCCATGCGGGCCGTCGCCCAGGAGCAGGTCCTCACGACGGGGGGCGCCACCCGGCTGGTGGACCGTATGGAGGCGGCCGGGCTGGTCGAGCGCGCGGAGGATCCCGACGACCGGCGCGGGCGACTGGTGCGGCTGACCGCGCTGGGCGCGGAGACCGCCGTACGGGCCTCCCGGATCCATCGGGAGAACATCAACCGGTATTTCCTGGACCCCCTGCCCGCGGCGCATCGCAAGCGGTTCGCGGAGGACCTCCGCATCCTCAGCCATTCGGCGCGTGACGAGTTGCCGCGCCTGCCCTGAGCCTCCGTCCGGGGTGCCGTCGCGCCCGTCACACCGTGCCGGCACCGCCGACGGCGGTTGCAGTCGGCACACTCGCGTGAAAATATCTGAGCAGTCAGTAACTGTTATGTCAGGTGAATCCCGCACTGCGCGGGTGCCCGTACCGACTGCACCCCCCGTTCCGACCGCTTCCCCGTTCAAGGAGCCATCGATGAGCACCCTTTCCTTCAAGGTCCTCGACCTCGACTTCCCGGCCGGCATCAAGAACAAGACCGCCACCCTCGTCACCGGCGAGAGCGAGGCGATCCTGGTGGACGCCGGCTTCACCCGCGCCGACGGTCACCGCCTGGCCGCCGAGATCCTCGACTCCGGCAAGAAGCTGACCACCGTCTTCGTCTCCCACGGCGACCCCGACTTCTACTTCGGCGCCGAAGTCCTCGCCGACGCCTTCCCCGACGCCGTCTTCGTCGCGACCCCGATCGTCATCGAGCACATCGCGCACTCCTACGAGGGCAAGCTCAAGGCGTGGGCGGCCCTCGGGCCGAACCTGCCCACCCGTCTGGTCGACCTGACCCCGCTGACCGGCGACCTCACCCTGGAAGGCCACCGCTTCGAGCTCAAGGGCGGCTCCGCCGTCCTGCCCGACCGTCACTACCTGTGGCAGGCCGGACATCGCGCCCTGCTCGGCGGCGTCCTGCTCTTCCAGCAGGAGCACGTCTGGGTCGCCGACACCCCCACCCCCGGCGACCGCGCCGCCTGGATCGACCTGCTCGACGAGATGGCCGCCCTGAACCCGGAGCTGGTCGTCCCCGGCCACCGCCTCCCCGGCACCGCCGCCGACGCCTCCGCCATCACCGCCACCCGGGAGTACCTGCTCGCGTTCGAGGAGGAGCTGGGCAAGGCCGCGGACGGTGCCGCACTCACCGAGGCGCTGGTCGCCCGCTACCCGGACAACGGCATGCCGATCGCCGCCCAGATCGGCGCGAAGGTCGCCAAGGGTGAGATGAAGTGGGGCTGAGAATGAGCGAGTTCGCCACCTCCACCGTCCCCGCCGACGTCGTCCGACGCCAGTACCTGGCCTCGGCGGCCGGCGACCTCGCGGCCCTGCGGGCCACGCTCGCCCCCGACGTCGAGTGGACGGAGATGGCCGGCTTCCCGCTGGCGGGCACGTACCGCACCCCTGACGGGGTCACCTCCCACGTGATGGAGAAACTCGGCCAGGACTGGGACGGCTGGACCGCTCACGACGACACCTACGTCGCCGACGGCGAGAACGTCGTCGTCCTGGCCCGCTACACGGCCGTCCACAAAGGCACCGGCCGCCCCCTCGCGGTGCGCGTCGCCCACCACTTCGTGGTCCGCGGCGGCCTGATCGTCCGCTTCGAGCAGTTCGTCGACACCGCCCTCGTCCGCGACGCCATGAACGGCTGATCCGGGCGGGTGCCGGGCCCTCGAGCCCGCCATGGCCCACGGACGGTCTGCGGTCGTGCGTCCGGCCGGGTTCACTCCGTGTCCGTAGCCCGAACCCGGCTCCGCCGACGGCTGTCGCATCCGTCTCGCCGGCTTCGACCCGTGGAAACCGGCAGAGGCGCCCGCTCTCGACGTCCGTCCGGTCCGTGGCGGGTCCGCCTGTGCGAGTCGGCGCCTCGGCAGCGACAGCCGCAGCGCGGCCGGCGCGGCCCGGTTGAGCGCGGCGCCCTCCGGTTCCGCTCGCGCCGACAGAGCTGTAAAGATCCCTTCCCAGGTTCTGTCGAATCCCGCCCCGCAACCGCCGCCCGGCGCTCACCGATGGGAATCCGCCGAACAGACCCCGAAAGCAAGCCAGTTGGCAGCGCCGGAACGCCCCGGGGTTACCGGCGGTACTCGGGGCTCGGGAAACTCCCGTCGTCGCAGGTCACACGGAGTGTCGTCCGTCGCCGAGGCCTCGCAGGGCGGGCGTCCGGCCGTTGACCCGTCTTCAAAACACGAGCACAAATTCCACACAGCCCTCTCTTCAGACGGGCCCTGATGGTCTAGATTGACCGTGCTTCGCATGCTGGGACACGAGGCGACAAATGATGATCTATGGGTCAGGCGATGCGGGCGGCCGGTGGCCGTGTCCGTGCCGCCGGGCGTGGGGGTGATCAACTCCTGCGGTCCGAGAGGGGCTTCGGGTGCGGGGAGCACTCGCGGTTCCGACGGGTTCCCGCACGCTTCGAGGGCCTGGCAGGGCAGGCGGGTCCGCTGCGGGACGGGCGGGTTGCACAAGCAGCGCTGAAGTAGCCGGGATGTCATACGCGGACGGCGGGGGCCGTCCGCGGAAGGAACAGCGCGGCGCGGGGAGCCGGGGGGCCTCCCGGGGGCGGAAGCGTACGGGAGGCGGGGGCCTCCCGGGGGGAGGAACGGTGTCAGCGCACCATCTCGAACCACTGGGAACCGGGGGGTTTCTGTGCGGCAGGGGGGACTAGTCGGCCCTTTCCCGCCGGCGCGCAGGCGTCTGGCGGACGGGCCGGTCGACAGACCGGCGATCGAGTGGGAGCAGCGGTACCGGCGTACCGTGATCATCAGCGATACCGTGGCCACCGCCCTGGTGGTGGCGGGGATCGGCGAGTTCTTCGGGGGCCGGGACGCGGCCAACTGGCACGAGAAATGGGGGATTCTCGCGTTCGGCACCGAACTGCTGGTGCTGTCGGCGCTCGTGGTGGGCCGGTCGTGGGCGCCGGCCGTGCTCGGCCAGGGCGCCGAGGAATTCCGCCGGCTCGGACGCTCGCTGTTCGCGGCGACCGTCGTCCTGGCGCTCGGCGGGATCGCCCTCACCTCACGCAACATCAAACTCTGGATCTTCGTCGCGATCCCCGCGATCGGGCTCGTCACGATGACCGCGCGGTATCTGCTCCGCCTCGATCTGCACAGACGGCGCAAGGACGGGCGGTGCCTGAGACCGGTGCTCGCGGCCGGCAGTCCGGCCACCGTGGGCGACCTGATCACCCGGACCCGCAAGTTCCCGCACATCGGCTGGCGGGTGCAGGCGGTGTGCACGACGGACGGCCGCGGACTCGACGGTGACGAACTGGACGGCGTGCCGGTCGTAGGCGGACTGGCGGACGTCGCCAAGCACGTCCGCCACGACGGGTACCGTGTCGTCGCGGTCACACCCGACCCGTACTGGACCCCGGACCGGCTGCAGCGGCTGGCCTGGAACCTCGAAGGCAGCGATGCCGAGATGGTCGTGGCCCCGGTGCTGATGGAGGTGGCCGGCCCGCGGCTGCACGTCGACGCGGTGCTCGGGATACCGCTGCTGCGGGTCAGCCTGCCGACCTTCACCGGGGGCCGCCGGGCGATCAAGGAAGTCGTCGACCGGGTGGGCGCGGCGGTCCTGCTGATGCTGTTCGCGCCGCTGATGGCGTCCGTCGCACTGCTGGTGCTGGCGGACAGCCGCGGCGGGGCCTTCTACCGCCAGCGCAGGGTCGGCAAGGACGGCCGGGAGTTCACGATCCTCAAGTTCCGCACCATGGTCGTCGGGGCGCACCGGGCACGTGCCCAGCTCGCCGACCGCGACGAGGGAGCGGGGCTGCTGTTCAAGGTCCGCCGGGACCCACGGGTGACCCGGGTGGGAGCCGTGCTGCGCCGGTACTCGATCGACGAACTCCCGCAGCTCTTCAACGTGCTCACCGGAGCGATGTCGCTCGTCGGCCCGCGACCGCCGCTGCCCGAGGAGTGCGCCGCGTACGACCCGGACATCCGGCGGCGGCTGCTGGTCAAGCCCGGGCTCACCGGCCTGTGGCAGATCAGCGGACGCAGCGACCTGCCGTGGGAGGAGGCGGTCCGCCTCGACCTGCGGTACGTGGAGGACTGGTCGCTCGCCCTCGACACGGTGATCTTGTGGAAGACGATGCGTGCGGTGCTCCACGGGCAGGGGGCCTACTGATGCGCGGGGGGCGTCGGCAGGCCGACGCGCGGAGCGCAGGCCACAAGGGCCTGCCCGGGGGGAGGGACGAGTCATGAGAGTCAGCGTTTTCGGGCTCGGCTACGTGGGCTGCGTATCAGCCGCGTGCCTGGCGAGCATGGGCCACGAGGTCATCGGGGTGGACGTCAACCAGGTGAAGGTCGACCTGGTCAACGACGGCAAGGCCCCGGTGGTGGAGGAACGTATCGGCGAGCTCCTCGCCGAGGTCGTGCGGACCGGAGCCCTGCGCGCCACCGGCGACGTCCGCGAGGCGATCATGGACAGCGAGGTGTCGCTGATCTGCGTGGGCACGCCGTCGGAGCCCAACGGCAGCCTGTGCACCACGTACCTGGAACGGGTCACCGAGCAGATCGGCGCCGCGCTCGCCGAGCGCGGCGGGCGGCAGACCATCGTGTTCCGCAGCACCATGCTTCCCGGCACCTGCCTGAACCTGCTGGTGCCGATCCTGGAGAAGAACGTCGGCGGCACCGCCGGAGTGGACTTCGGGGTCGCCGTCAACCCGGAGTTCCTGCGCGAGGGCACGAGCGTGCGGGACTTCTTCGACCCGCCCAAGACCGTCATCGGCGAACTCGACCCGGCAAGCGGCGACGCGGTGCTGGCGCTGTACGACGGCCTGCCCGGCGAGGTGTTCCGGGTGCCGGTGCCGACGGCCGAGGCGATCAAGTACGCGGACAACGCCTTCCACGGCCTCAAGATCGGCTTCGCGAACGAGCTGGGCGCGGTCTGCCAGGCGCTCGGGGTGGACTCGCACCAGGTGATGGACGTCTTCCTGGCCGACCGCAAGCTGAACATCAGCCCCGCCTACCTGCGGCCCGGCTTCGCCTTCGGCGGCTCCTGCCTGCCCAAGGACCTGCGCAGCCTGGTCCACGCGGCCCAGCGGGCCGACGTCTCGGTGCCCATCCTCGCCCACGTGCTGAGCTCCAACTCCGACCATCTGCAGCGCGCGGTGGACCTGGTCGAACGCACCGGAAAACGCCGGGTGGGGATGTTCGGGCTGTCCTTCAAACCCGGCACCGACGACCTCCGCGAGAGCCCGCTCGTCGAGCTGGCGGAGCGGCTCTTCGGCAAGGGGTACGACATCAAGATCTACGACGCCAACGTGAGCCTCTCCCGGCTGATCGGCGCGAACCGCGAGTACATCGAGACCCGGCTGCCGCACCTCGCGCAACTGCTCGCGGACTCCGTCGAGGAGGTGCTCGACCACGCCGAGGTGTGCCTGGTCGGGACCAGGGAGCCGGCCGTGACGGCGGCGCTGCCGCACGGCGAAGGACCCGTGATAGTCGACCTCGTCCGCCTTCCCGACGCCGAGACGCGCCGGACCGAACCGGGGTACATGGGCCTTGCTTGGTAACCCGACCGGCGGCACCGGTTCCGGCCGGCGCGCGCTGATCCTGGTGGAGAACCTGTCGGTGCCCTTCGACCGGCGGGTGTGGCAGGAGTGCACGACGCTGCGCGACGCGGGCTGGACGGTGCACGTCATCTGTCCGCAGGGCAGCAAGCGCGACACCGAGCCGGAGGTGGAGATCGACGGGGTGCGGATCCACCGCTACCCGTTGCGCGCGGCCACCGGAGGCCCGGCCGGCTACCTGAAGGAGTACGGATCGGCGCTCTGGCACACGGTCCGGCTGGCCCGCAAGGTCGGCCCGGTCGACGTGGTCCACGCCTGCAACCCGCCCGACCTGCTGTTCCTGCCGGCCCTGTGGCTGAAGCGGCGCGGCGCGCGGTTCGTCTTCGACCAGCACGACCTGGTACCCGAGCTGTACCTCTCCCGGTTCGACCGCGGCGAGGACCTGCTCTACCGCGCCGTGTGCGCACTGGAACGGCGGACCTACCGTGCCGCGGACATCGTCCTCGCCACCAACGAGAGCTACCGCGACGTCGCGATACGCCGCGGCGGCCGACGGCCGGAGGACGTGTTCGTGGTGCGCAGCGCACCCGCCGTCGAGCGGTTCCAGCCGGTGCCGCCCGAGCCGGAGTTGAAGCGCGGCAAGCCTCATCTGCTCTGCTACCTCGGCGTCATGGGCCCTCAGGACGGCGTCGACTACGCCCTGCGGGCCCTCGCGAAGCTCCGCGACGAGCTCGGGCGGACCGACTGGCACGCGGTGTTCGTCGGCTCCGGCGACGCCTTCGACGCGATGGTGGAGCTGTCCCGGCGGCTCGGGCTCGGTGAGCAGGTGCAGTTCACCGGGCGCATTCCGGACGCCGACCTGGTGCGCTACCTGTCCACCGCGGACGTCTGTCTTTCCCCCGACCCGCGCAATCCGCTCAACGACGTGTCGACCATGAACAAGGTCCTGGAGTACATGGCGATGGGCCGGCCGATCGTCTCGTTCGACCTGAAGGAAGCGCGCGTCTCCGCTGGCGAGGCCGCCGTCTACGCGGCCGACGACGACGAGACCGAGTTCGCCGCGCTCGTCGCGCAGCTCCTCGACGACCCGGACCGGCGGGCCCGGATGGGCAAGATCGGCCAGGAGCGGGTCAGCGGGCCGCTCTCCTGGCGCAACTCGCAGGCGTCGCTGCTTGCTGCCTACACCGCCGCCTGCCGTGACCACACCCCGGTGCCGGCGGCCGATCAGGTTCGAACAGGGAAGAGGCAGCGCAGTTGAGCGAGGAATCGATACGTCTGGTCACCATCGGGCGGATATTCCGCCGGCGCTGGCGGTTTCTCGCCGTCGTCGCCGTGGTGGGAGCACTCGTCGGCTACGGCGCCTCCGTGGTGTTCCCGCCGCAGTACACGACGTCGGCGTCGGTCCTGCTGCCGGGGCAGTGGGAAGAGCGCGAGCTGCTGACCCAGGTGGACATAGCGACCAGTTCGACGGTGGTCGACCGCGCGGCCGCCGCGCTCGACTGGCGGGACGCCAGCGCCGCCGAGCTGCGGAACCAGGTGACCGCCTCGGCCGCGGACGGGAACATCATCAAGATCTCGGGCACGGCCGACACCCCGAAGCGCGCGCAGCAGCTCTCCGACCAGGTGGCCGCGCAGTTCGTCAAGTTCGCCGCCCGGGTCGCGGGCGGCGGCACCGACTCCGCGGCGGCCACCGAGGCCGAGGCGCTGCGCAAGCAGGTCGAGGAGACCAACCGCCGTATCACCGAACTGGCCGACGCGTCCGATCCGGGGCAGACCGTCGAGGGTGTGCAGGCCCGGACCGAGCTGGAGAAGCTGAGCACCTCGCTGGAGGAGGCCATGACGAAGCTGGACGAGGCCGACCCGGCGACCAACAAGGCCGGCATGGTCGTCATGGGTCCGGCGGCCCGGCCGACCGGCGAGGCCCCGCCGACGAGGACGCAGTTCATCGGCGCGGGAGCGCTGCTGTTCTTCGTGCTCGCGGTCGTCGGCCACCTCGCCGCCGCCCGGATGAACCGCCGGCTGCGCACCGAACCGGAGATCACCGCGGCGCTGGGCTCGGCGCTGCTGGGCACCGTCGAGGTGCCCGCCGAGCGACGCGGCGCGCACCGGCCGCAGGACGGCGGCCGACCGTCCTGGATCCGCCGGCTCCTCGGTATCGACACCCGGTGGGACCTGCCGACCCCGCCGAGGTCCGACGACGAGGCCGCCCGGCGGATCCGCTACCGGCGGGTGTGTGCCCGTCTTCGGGACCAACTGCCCGCCCCCCGGCGGCTGCTGGTGGTCGTACCGGACGGCGACCAGATCGCCCGCCGGGCCGCCGGACAGCTCGCCGCCGAGGCCAAGAGCGATCCACAGCTGCGGGTGGTGGAGGTCTCGGTGGACCGGCCGATCGTGCCGGACCGCGACACCGAGTCCGGTGCCCTGGTCGTCCTCAGCGCGGGCAGCTGGACCGCGGAGGAACTCGCCGGCATCGCCGAGGCGTGTGCCGACGGCCGGCACGAGGTCCTCGGCATCGTCGTCGCCGACCCGGTCCGCGCCCGTGAGACGCGGCCCGCCGGTCAGCTTCCGGACGACGCCACTCTCGCACTCGCGGTTCGCGGCCAGGCCACAGGAGGTTCAGCGTGACGACCAGCACGACCGCGGAGCCGTCGGCCGCCGCTCCGCTTCTCGACCTTCAGGCCCTGGTGGTGGCGGTGCGCAGGCGCCGCCGCCTCTGGTACGCCACGGCGCTCCTCGGTCTGATAGGGGGCTCCGGGCTCGCGGTCGCGATGCCCCCGGCACCGACCGCGGTGACCGAGGTGCTGGTCGCGCACGAAGCCGACCAGCCGAACGACACCGGAACGCTGATCCGCACCGACGTCCAGCTGCTCCAGACCACACAGATCGCCGGCAAAGCCCTGCGGTCCCTCAAGTCCACCGAGAAACCAGAGGACTTCCTCCAGGACTACAAAGGTGCCGGCCTGACCAACAACCTGCTGCAGATCACCGTGACCGGCGCCACCGACGCCCAGGCGGTGGCCCGCGCCAAGGCGCTGGCCGACGCGTTCGTCGCGGACCACGTGCAGCGGATGCAGCGGACCGCGCAGGCCCAGGCCCAGGCCCTGCTCGACCAGCGCGACCGCATGCGGGACGAACTCGCCCAGGTCAACAAGGAGATCGGAAACCAGTCGGCGGACAGCGACCCGAAGGCGTCGGCGACCCTCGAGTCGCTCTTCGCCCGCCGCGCCGAACTCAACTCGCGCATCTCCGATTTCGACGAGCGCGCCGCGGACGCGCGGACCGGCGCACCCCAGGTCGTCGCCGGCACGCAGATCGTGGACACCCCGCGCGCGTTGCGGCACTCCCTGCCCAAGGCCGTCGCGACCGACTCCGCGATCGGCCTCGTCCTCGGGCTCTTCCTCGGGCTCGCGGGCGCCGCGGTCGGCACGGTGGTGGCGGACCGCCCCGTGCTGCGCCGGGACATCGCGGCGAACCTGGGCGCCTCGGTCATCGCGGAACTGCCCCGCCGGTCGGGCAGGCCGTGGCAGCGCCGACGGACCCGGCTGACCCGCGAACGGCTCACCGCGGCCCTGGCCCGCACCCTGCGCGGCTCCGCGGAACCGGTGTCGCTGCTGGAACTGGGCTGTGCGCGCGGCGCGAGCGTGATCGCCCTGGACCTCGCCAGGGCACTGGCGGCGGAGGGGCCGGTGACCGTCGTCGACGCGCTGCCCCGCCAGCTTCTGGCGGGCCGCCGCCAGAAGCCGGGCGACCCGACCGTGGTCGGCGCCGAGCGCGCCGCGACCGTGCCGCCCCAGGAGCGCCGGATCGGCGTCGGCTCGGTGGCGCCCGGCACGGCGTGGACCGACCTCCAGTACCTCGGCACCCAGACGGTGCTCGTGGTGCGGGCCGGACACGGGAGCGCCGCCTGGCTGCACACCGTGGCCCGGCAGCTCGCGGACCAGCGCATCCCGGTGATCGGCGTGGTGCTGATCGACCCCGATCCGCGGGACCGGACCGACGGCACCCTGTGGGACGGACTGCAGACGGCGCTGCGCGGCCGCAGCGAGCGACCGGCCCGGCAGCAGGGGACCGGCCAGCGGCGCGCCGAGCGGCAGCCGGTGTGGGCCGTCCGGGGCCCGGAGAACGACCAGGAGGCGCGGTAGCACATGTGTGGCATCGCAGGTACCTACCGCTGGCCGGACGGAAAGGCCGTGACCGACCGGCTCACCGACACCCTCGCCCACCGCGGTCCGGACGGGGCGGGCCGGTACAGCCACCCCGTGGGCGACGGCGAAGTGCACCTCGGGCACCGCCGGCTGGCCATCATCGACCTGTCCGACACCGGCGCCCAGCCGATGGCCTCGGACGGCCTCGTCCTGACGTACAACGGCGAGCTGTACAACGCGCCCGAGCTGCGGGCCGAGCTGGCGGCCACCGGGGTGCGCTTCCGCGGTACCTCCGACACCGAGGTGCTCCTGGAGGCCTGGCGGCGCTGGGGCACGGAGTGCCTGCCCCGGCTGCGCGGCATGTTCGCCTTCGGGATCTTCGACGAGCGCACCGGGGACCTGGTGCTCGCCCGCGACCAGCTCGGCATCAAGCCGCTGTTCCTGCTCCGGCGCGGCGCGGGCCTGGTGTTCGCCTCCGAGCTCAAGGCGCTCGCCGCCGCCACCGGCGGCAAGCTGGAGGTGGACGACGCGGCGCTGGTGGCCTCGCTGCTGTACTACTGGGTGCCGGACTCCCGGTGCGCGTTCCGCGAGGCGGAGAAGCTGCCGCCGGGAAGCTGGCTGAGATGCCGGGCCGACGGCCGGGTGGAGCGCGGCCGGTTCTGGGACCTGAAGGACGTCGCCGCCGAGGGCCGGGAGCGGGCCCTGGCCGGCGACCAGCCGGACCTGGCCGCCGTCGTCGAGGAGTCGACCCGCCGCCACCTGCTCTCCGACGTACCCGTGGCGACCTTCCTCTCCGGCGGCCTCGACTCCAGCTACCTGACCGCGCTGGCGGCCCGCCACCAGCCGGGGATCTCCGCCTACACGATCGGGTTCCGAGCCGAGGACGCCAGGTTCGAGGCGATGCCGGACGACCTGCGCTACGCCCGCCAGGTGGCCGAGAAGTTCGGTGTCGACCTGCATGAGATCGAGATCGCGCCGAACGTGCTCGACCTGCTGCCGGAGATGACGTACCACCTGGACGAGCCGATCGGCGACCCCGCCGCGATCAACACGTACCTGATCTGCTCGGCCGCCCGGGAGGCCGGGGTCAAGGTGATGCTCTCGGGGATGGGCGCGGACGAACTGTTCGCCGGTTACCGCAAGCACCTGGCCAACCTGATCGCGTTGCGCTACCAGCGCGTCCCGCGGCCCCTGCGGCGCGGGGTCTCCGGGGCCGTGGACCGGCTGCCGGTCGCGACGGCCCGCCGCGGGTACCGGTCGGTGCGCTTCGCCAAACGGTTCCTCTCCTTCGCCGACCTGCCGGAGGAGACCGCCTTCCGGCGCAGCTACACCATGTACGACCAGGACGAGTTGCTCGCCCTGCTCGACCCGGACCTGGCCGGGACGGTCGAGGACGTGCTGACCGAGCACGCGGACGTCTACCAGGACAACGACCTCGACGACTTCGTCAACCGGATGTGCCTCACCGACGCCCGGATGTTCCTGCCGGGCCTGAACCTCACGTACACGGACCGCTCCAGCATGGCCGCCTCGACCGAGGTACGCGTGCCGTACGTGGACGTCGAGGTGGTCAGGGCGGCGTTCGCGGTGCCCGGCAACCGCAAGATCGTCGGACGGCAGGGCAAGGCCGTCCTCAAGGAGGCGGCCACCTCGGTCCTGCCCCGGGAGATCGTGTACCGGCCCAAGGGCCTGTTCAGCGCGCCGCTGCGGGCCTGGATGAGCCGGGATCTGGCGCCGCTGGTGCGCGAGGTCGTCAACGACGGTGAGCTCGTCCGCTCCGGGTTCCTGCGGCGCGACGCGCTGGCGCGGATGGTCGCCGAGGACGCCGCCGGGCAGCAGGACTTCTCCAAGCATCTGTGGCATGTGCTGACCCTCGAGTACTGGTATCGCGACGCGACCTCTGGGTCCGGCCAGAGCACTCGGCAAACGGCTTAGGAATCAGGGGAGTTCCGGTGAAACAGGTTGTACAGAACTACAAGAGCGGCGAGCTGGCGGTGCTCGACGTTCCGGTGCCGGGGTGCAAGCCGGGCGGGGTGCTGGTCCGCAGCGCCTACTCGCTGATCTCCACCGGCACCGAGCTCATGAAGGTGTCCGAGGCCGGCATGTCGATGCTGGGCAAGGCCCGCTCCCGGCCGGACCAGGTGGCCAAGGTCATGCAGAGCGTGGCCACCAACGGGGTGCCCGCCACCTACCGCAAGGTGATGGGGAAGCTGGACTCCTACACGCCGCTGGGATACTCGCTGTGCGGGGTGGTCGAGCAGGTCGGCGCCGGCGTCGACGACGTGAAGGTCGGCGACCTCGTCGCCTGCGCCGGCAACGAGCACGCGCTGCACGCCGAGTTGAACTGGGTGCCGAAGAACCTCTACACCCCGGTGCCGGACGGCCTCGCACCGCGCCACGCCGCCTTCGGCACCGTCGGGTCGATCGCGATGCAGGGCGTCCGCCAGGGCGAGCCGCAGCTCGGCGAGGTGGCCCTGGTCATCGGCCTCGGCCTGATCGGGCAGCTGGTGGTCCAGCTCCTCGGTGCGTCGGGAGTCCGCGTCGTCGGCGCCGACCCCGACCCGGCGCGCTGCGAACTCGCCGAGCGCCTGGGCGCCGTGGCCTGCGGCGACCCCGCGTCCGCGGCCCTGGAAGCCGCCGTCGCCGAACTCACCGACGGGCACGGAGTGGACCAGGTGTACCTGGCCGCCGGCGGCGGCAGCAACCAGCCCGTCGAGCTCGCCGCCCGGCTCTGCCGGGACCGCGGCCGGGTCGTCGACATCGGCAAGTGCCGCCTCGACCTGCCGTGGAACGCGTACTACGAGAAGGAACTCGACGTCCGGTTCTCCCGTTCGTACGGCCCCGGGCGCTACGACCCGGAGTACGAGCTGGAGGGCCGCGACTACCCGATCGGCTACGTGCGCTGGACCGAGCGCCGCAACCTCGCGTGCTTCCTCGACCTCGTCGCCCGCGGCAGCGTCGACGTGGAGCCTCTGATCTCGTACGTCGCCGACTTCGACGACGCGGTCGAGACGTACCGGCGGCTCAAGGACGGCGAACTGAAGGCCGTGGCCGTGCTGTTCCGGTACCCCGAACAGGCTGAGGAGGCGACGGAAGGGGAGGCGCAGGCCCCGTCGATGGCCGTGCCCGCGGTGCGCCGCGGCGGGGGAGCGCCCGGTCCGGCCCGGGCCGCCACCTCCCCGGTGCGCCTCGCGTTCGTGGGCGCGGGGAACTACGCGACGTCGATGCTGCTGCCGCACCTGGCCCAGCGCGACGGCGTCGAGCTGTCGACCGTCGTCACCACGACGGCCCTCTCCGCGGCCAACGCGCAGCGCAAGTTCGGCTTCGCCGGGGCGACCACCGACCTCGACGCCGTGCTCGGCGACAAGTCGATCGACGCGGTGTTCGTCGTCACCCGGCACAGCTCGCACGCCGAACTGACCCGGCAGGCGCTCCTCGCCGGCAAGACGGTGTTCGTGGAGAAGCCCCTGGCCCTCACCGAGGACGAACTGGCCGGCGTGCTCGCGGCGGTGGAGGAGTCCGGCAACGACCGCCTGCAGGTGGGCTTCAACCGTCGCTTCGCACCCCTGCTGACCGAGGCCAGGCAGCGGTTCGGCGCCCGGACCGGACCGGCGAGCCTGCGCTATCTGGTCAACGCCGGCCAGTTGCAGCACGGCAGCTGGTACCTCCGCCAGGGCACCGAGGGCTCGCGGTTCGAGGGCGAGGGCGGGCACTTCGTCGACACGGCGAGCTGGCTGCTCGACGCCGACCCGGTCTCGGTGTACGCCGTCGCCCCGTCCGGCAACGACGACCTGCAGATCGTGCTGCGGTACCCGGACGGGTCCACCGCCGCCATCAGCTACGTCACCACCGGATCGCCCGGCTTCCCCAAGGAGACGCTGGACCTCGTCGCCGACGGCAAGGTGCTCAGGCTCGACGACTTCGTCCGAGCCTCGGTGTACGGCCGCAAGCGCTGGGTGAGTTCGCGGCTGCCGAAGGCCCGCGACAAGGGCCAGAACGCCGAACTGGCCGCGTTCGTCAAGGCCGTTCGGACCGGCGGGCCGATGCCGGTGCCGCTGGAGTCGCTGGTCGCGACCACGGCGGCCACCCTCGCCGTGCGGAGCTCCCTGGCCTCCGGCGCGCCGGTGGCGCTGGAGCGGGCACGATGACCATGAGCGCGAGCTGGTACCTGCGGCGCCTGTCCCGGATGGGGCCGCGGGAGGTCGCGGGCCGGGTGGGCGACACGGTGCGCAGACGGCGGTGGCGGTCCGCCCGGCCGGACTGCCCGAGCGTGACCGGCGCCCGGTTCACCGCGGTCCTGCCCGCCGGGACGCTCGCCGCGGTGCCGGCGGACGCCGCGAAGCGTCTCGTCGCCGAGGCGGACCGGCTGATGTACGGGCACGTCGAGTACTTCGGGGTGGTCCGCGACGACCTCACCGACCCGGACTGGTGGTGCGACCCGAAGACCGGGCGCCGGGCCCCCTGGGGCTACGCCTTCGACGTGCCGTACCGCAACGAGGACGCGGTCGGGGACATCAAGCAGATCTGGGAGCTGTCCCGGCACCAGTACCTCACTGTGCTCGCCGCCGCCTACGCGATCACCGGGAACGAGCGGTACGCCGAGCGTGTGGCCGAGCACCTGCGGTCGTGGTGGACGGCCAACCCGCCGCTGCGGGGCGTGCACTGGATCAGTGGCATCGAGCTGGGCATCCGGCTGCTGTCCTGGGTGTGGATCCGCCGGCTGCTCGACGACTGGCCGGGCGCGGCCGGGCTGTTCGAGGACAACCCCGTGGCGCGGAACCAGATCTGGCACCACCAGCGCTGGCTGGCAGCCTTCCCCAGCCGGGGTTCCTCGGCGAACAACCACGTCATCGCGGAGGCCGCCGGGCAGTTCGCCGCGGCCTGCGCGTTCGGCTGGTTCCCCGCCACGGGGCGCTGGCGGGCCGACGCGCTGCGGTCGCTGGAGCGGCACCTGCGCAGCAACACCTTCGCCTCCGGCCTCAACCGCGAGCTGGCCACCGAGTACCACGGACTCGTGCTGGAGCTCGGTCTGGCCGCGGTGGCCGAGGCGGACGCCGCGGGCGTGCCGGTCCCCGCGTCCGTCCGGCTGGTGCTGCTGCGGATGACCGACGCGCTCGCGGCCGTCGTGGACAACCGGCTGCGGCCGCCGCGCCAGGGGGACGCGGACGACGGGCACGGTCTGGTCGTGGACGGCGCGGGCACCGACCGGTGGGCTTCGCTGCTGGCCACCGGCGACGCCGTGTTCGGCCGGCTCGCCTGGTGGCCGGAGGTGACCGGCACCGATGTGCGCACCCCGCTGCTGGCCGCGCTCATCAAGCCCACCGGACTGTCCGTGACCCGCCCGGCGGTCCGGCCGGCGCACCTCGCCGACGCGGGCATGACGATCCTGCGCGGTCCGGGGGAGATCTGGTGCCGCTGCGACGGCGGCCCCCACGGCTTCCTGTCCATCGCCGCGCACGCCCACGCGGACGCGCTGTCCGTCGAGGTCCGGCACGACGGGGTCGACGTCCTCGCCGACCCGGGGACCTTCTGCTACCACGGGCAGCCCGTGTGGCGGCAGTACTTCCGTTCCACCCTCGGCCACAACACGCTGCAACTGGACGCCACCGACCAGTCGGTCTCCGGCGGACCGTTCCTGTGGACCCGGCAGGCCCGCACCCGCGTGCTGGCCGTGGACACCTCCGGCGAGGACGTGGCCGGCTGGTGTGCCGAACACGACGGGTACCAGGGCTCCGTGCATCGCCGCCGGGTGGAACTGACGGCCGCGAGCCAGGAGCTGAAGGTGGTCGACGAGGTGCGCGGGCCGCGCCGGACCGTGCGGCTGGCGTTCCACCTCGGCCCGGAGATCGCCGCGGACCTGGTGGGGAACCGGGCGGTACTCACCTGGATCCGGGACGGCGAGGGCCGTTCCGCGGTGCTCGACCTGCCCGCGCAGCTGTCCTGGCGGGCGCACCGCGGCGAGACCGGCCCGCCGCTGGGCTGGTACTCCGCCGGATTCGGGCGCAAGGAACCCACCACGACGCTGATCGGCACCGGCACCAGCCCCGCCGACGGCGCGGGCGGGTTCACCACCGTGCTCAGGTTCGGCGGCTAGGGGGCACGTGGTGATCAAGAGGCGGCACTGGGCGCTGGCGGCGGCACCGCTGGCGCTGGCCCTGCTGACGGCGACCGGCTGCGACAGCACGTCGGGCGCCCCGGCGGCGAAGCCGACCGCCGCGCCGTCCACGTCCACGTCCGCGGCCCGAGCCGTGGCCCGGGTCTGTGCCAACCCCGCGGCCGGGCCGGCGAAGGCGCCGGCCGGGGCGGTCACGGTCGACCCCGCGGTCGTCGGCGACCTGGCGGCGAAGACCAGGAGCAGCCCCCCGAACACCACGTTCTGGCTCCGGCCGGGCAAGCACCGGCTCGCCCCGGACCGATACGCCCAGGTCATCCCCAAGAAGGGGGACCGCTACCTCGGCGCGCCGGGCGCGGTGCTCGACGGCGGGAAGAAGAACCAGTACGCGTTCGCCGGCACCGCCCGCGACGTCACCATCCGCTACCTGACCGTGCAGCATTTCGTCGCACCCCAGAACGAGGGCGTGGTCAACCACGACTCGGCCGACGGGTGGGTGATCGAGCACACCACCATCCAGGACAACTCCGGGGCGGGGCTGATGGCCGGTGCCCGCCAGCAGGTCCGCGCCAGCTGCCTGCGCGACAACGGGCAGTACGGAATGAACGCGTACAAGGGCGGGGGCGGTATCACCGGACTGGTGGTCGAGGACAACGAGATCGTGGGCAACAACACCGACGACTGGGAGCGGCGGCAGCAGGGCTGCGGCTGCACCGGAGGCGTCAAGTTCTGGGCCGTCGACGGCGCCGACGTGCGCGGCAACTGGGTGCACGACAACCGCGGAGCCGGGTTGTGGGCGGACACCGACAACAACGACTTCCTCATCGAGAACAACGTGCTGGAGGCCAACGACGGTGCCGCGCTGATCTACGAGACCAGCTACAACGCGGTCGTCCGGAACAACACGATCCGTCGGAACAACTGGGTCGAGGGCCGCAAGTACGCCGACCGCGGCGACAACTTCCCGTACGCGGCCGTCTACCTGTCGGAGTCCGGCGGTGAACCACGGATCCGGGCCCGCACCGACAGGATCGAGATCTACCGGAACGTGCTGGAGAACAACTGGTCCGGGATCACCCTGTGGGAGAACGCCGACCGGTTCTGCAACAGTCCGGCCAACACCTCGTCCGGTGACTGCACCCTGCTGGTGAAGAACGCCCACCGCTGCACGGAGCCGGCCATCGCCAAGGCTCCGCTCTACGCCGACTGCCGGTGGAAGACCCAGCGCGTGGACATCCACGACAACCGCTTCGTGCTCGACGAGTCCGTGGTCAAGTGCACCGACATGTGCAACCGCATGGCGGTGCTGTCCAACTACGGGACCTATCCGGACTGGTCGCCGTACAAGGGCGAGAAGGTGGCCGAGGCGATCACCCACAGACAGGACAACCGCTGGCACCACAACGTCTACCTCGGACCGTGGCAGTTCGTCGCCCAGGACCCGAGCCAGGTGCTCGACTTCGACGAGTGGCAGGGCACGGACTACCGGCAGGACGCGGGCAGCACCCTCGACCAAGAGGCCGGTGGTTGAGATGAACACGCGGATGAACACGCGGATGAACACGCCGATGAACACGTGGCTGACCAGGGAGGTGAACGGGCAGATGAAGGGGCAGACCGAGGCGGAACCGCGCGCTGCCACACCGAGGATCGTCGGCGTCGTCTGGGGGCTGCTGGTCCTCAACACGCTCGGCTCCGCCGGGGCGAAGACCATCGTCACGCTGCCCCGCTCCCTCATCCAGATGGTCACCATGGGCGCCCTGGTCGCCGCGTTCGCGCTGGCGCTGCTGGTCAACCTCCGGCTGCGCGTCCGGCCCAGCGCCTACCTGCTCCTGCTCACCCTGCTGCTGGTGACGAGCGTGATCTCCAGCGCCAACCTGGAGTCCGGCTTCGGCGCGCTGTTCCGCTGCTTCCGGCTCACGCTCTTCATCGGCACCCTGTGGCTGCTCAGCCGCTGGTGGGACGGCAGCCTGACGTTCGTCCGGTACCACATCCGGGCCTACTTCGCGGTGCTCGGATCGGTGGCCGCCGGCCTGGTCGTCTCACCGGGTGCGGCCCTGCCCGACCTCTACGGCGGACGGCTGGTCGGCGCGCTGTGGCCGCTCACCCCGCCGCAGATCGGGCAGTACGCGGCGGTGATCATCGGGCTCACCGCGCTGCTCCTGCTGGGCCGCCGGACCGACCGGACCAGTGCCGCGGTGGTCATCGTGCCGTCCTTCGTGCTGCTCGCGCTGACCCACACCCGGACGGCCACCCTCGGCCTGCTCCTCGGTCTGTCACTGGCGATCGGCTCGCTCATCCTGACCAGCGCGGCCGCCCGCCGGTTCTTCACCTGGGCGGTGCTGGTCGGCTCGGTGGCCGCGGTCGGGTTCGCCTCCGCCCTGCAGACGTGGTTCCTGCGCGGACAGAGCAAGGAGAACTTCTCCAGCCTCACCGGCCGGGCCAAGGTCTGGGACGCCCTGCTCGCCGCGCCCCGGACGACCCCGGAGAAGTTCCTCGGCGTGGGCCTGGGCGACAAGTCGTTCGGCGGGCTGCCGATCGACAACAGCTGGCTGGCCGTCTACAACGAGCAGGGTCTGGTCGGCGTCACCCTCGTCGCGGTGATCATCCTCGTGCTGGGCGGCGTCGCGTTGCTGCGGCCGCCGTCGCTGCAGCGCGCCTGCGCGATCTTCCTGATCAGCTACTGCGCGATCGCCTCGTACACCGAGGCCGGCCTCGGCGACGCCTCGCCGTACCTGCTGCATCTGGCCCTGGCCGCCTCGCTGCTGGCGACACCCGTCGCGGCGGCTGCTCCCTCGGCGCCCGGATTCCACCGACCGACGACCCAGGGCTCGGAGGTGACCTGACCATGGACATCCTCGTGGTGCACAACCGCTACGGCTCCGCACAGCCGAGCGGGGAGAACAAGGTCGTCGACCAGGAGGTGGAGCTGCTGCGCGCGGCCGGCCATCGGGTCGGGGTGTTCGAGCGGCGCAGCGACGACATCGCCGCCCGGTCCCTCCTCGGCAAGGTCGCGGTACCGCTCCTCGTACCGTGGAACCCGGCGGTCCGCACGGAACTCGCCGCCCGGCTGCGCACCGAGCGGCCGGACGTGGTGCACGTCCACAACGTCTTCCCGCTCCTGTCGCCCGCGGTCCTCGCCGCGTGCGCCGACGCCGGTGTGCCCGCCGTCGCCACGCTGCACAACTACACCCAGGTCTGCCCGCCCGGCACGCTCCAGCGGGACGGCCGGCCGTGCACCGAGTGCGTCGGCTCCACACCGCTGCCCGCCGTCCGGCACGGCTGCTACCGGGGCTCCCGCCTCGCGACGGTGCCGCTCGCCGTCAGCCTGTCCGCCAACCGGCGGCGGTGGTGGTCCGGCGTCGAGCGGTTCCTCTGCATCTCCGCGGCCCAGCGCGACGTCCTGGTCCGGTCCGGGATGCCGGCCGAGCGACTGGCGGTGAAGCACAACTTCGTGCCCGACCCGGGCCTGTGCCGGGAGGGCGGGGGAGAGCAGCTGCTCTACCTCGGCCGGCTCGCGGAGGCCAAGGGGGTACGGCTGCTCATGGCCGCGTGGGACGAGATCGCGGCCGACGGCGGTGTGGGCGTACCGCTCGTGATCGCGGGCACGGGGCCGCTGGAGCGGGAGGTGACCGCCTGGGCGGCGGGCCGGGACGACGTCCGCTACGCCGGCCTGCTGGACACGGCGGAGTGCCGGAAGGCCGTCGCGCGGTCGGTCGCCGTGGTGGCGCCCTCGACCTGGCTGGAGGCGTTCGGCCTGGTGGTCGTGGAGGCGATGGCGGCCGGCGTCCCGACCGTCGCGGCCGGCCACGGCGCGTTCGTCGAACTCGTCGAGGACGGGGTCACCGGGCTGCTCCACCGGCCGGGCGAGCCCGCCTCGCTCGCTTCCTGCATACGCCGGATCGCGGCCGACCCGGACCTGGGCCAGGAGATGGGCCGGGCGGCCCGCCGCCGCTACGAGCAGGGCTTCAGCCCGGCCGTCGGCCTGGCGCGCCTGGAGGAGGAGTACCGCACCGCGATCGCGGGGCGGTCGGCACAGGCTCGCGACGGGGACACCCGCGTGAGCAGGGGGGATGGGAACAGCACATGACACGATGCCGACTGTGCGGCTCGGAGGCGATGGCGAGCGTCGTCGACCTCGGGGCGACGCCACCGTGCGAGAGCTTCCTCGCCGCGGACCAACTGGACGAGCCGGAACCGGCGTACCCGCTGCACCTGCGGGTCTGCACCGAGTGCTGGCTCGCGCAGATCCCTCCGTTGATCACGCCGGAGGATACCTTCAAGGAGTACGCGTACTTCTCCTCCTACTCGACCTCCTGGGTGGAGCACGCGCGCACCTTCGTCGCCGATGCCGCGGAGCGGCTTCCGCTCGGACCCGACGCCTTCGTGGTCGAGGTGGCGAGCAACGACGGCTACCTGCTGAGGCACGTGGTGGACCGGGGGATCCGCTGCCTCGGCATCGAGCCGTCGGTGAACGTCGGCGGCGCGGCACGGGAGGCGGGGGTGCCCACGCTCACGGAGTTCCTCTCCCCGGAGACCGGCGCGGCCGTCCGCGCCGAGCACGGCCCGGCGGACCTGGTCGTGGCCAACAACGTGTACGCGCACATCCCCGACGTGGTCGGGTTCACCCAGGGGCTGCGCGCCCTGGTCGCCGACGACGGCTGGGTCTCGATCGAGGTGCAGCACCTGCTGACCCTGATCGAGGAGAACCAGTACGACACGATCTACCACGAGCACTTCCAGTACTACACGGTCGCCTCCGCGATCCGGGCCCTTGCGAGCGGCGGACTCACGCTCGTGGACGTCGAACTGCTCCCCACACACGGCGGCTCCATCCGGCTGTGGGCCCGCCCGGCCGAGGCGGCCGGCGAGCCGACGCAGCGGGTGGCCGACGTCCTGGCCCGGGAGAAGGCCGCCGGGCTCCAGGAGCTCTCCGGTTACGCCGAATTCTCCGCCCGGGTGGCCAAGGTGCGCCGCGACCTGCTGCGGTTCCTCGTCGACGCGGCCGAGCGCGGCGAGACGGTCGTCGGCTACGGCGCCCCGGGCAAGGGCAACACCCTGCTCAACCACTGCGGCATCCGCCCCGACCTGCTGGCCTACACCGTCGACCGCAACCCCTACAAGCACGGCAGGTTCACTCCGGGCACCCGCATCCCGATCCTGGCGCCCGATCAGATAGCCGCCGACAAGCCGGACTTCGTCCTCGTCCTCCCGTGGAACCTGCGGGCCGAACTGTCCGAACAGCTGGCCTTCGTCCACGAGTGGGGCGGCCGGCTCGTCTTTCCCATCCCGGAACTGAGCATCGTCGAGGTGAAGTCGTGAAGGTCGTCCTGTTCTGCGGCGGTTACGGGATGCGGATGCGCAACGGAACCTCCGACGACGTGCCCAAACCGATGGCGATGGTCGGCCCGCGCCCGCTGATCTGGCACGTCATGCGCTACTACGCGTACTTCGGGCACAAGGAGTTCATCCTGTGCCTCGGGTACGGGGCCCACCACATCAAGAACTTCTTCCTCAACTACGAGGAGACGACGTCCAACGACTTCGTCCTGCGGGGCGGGCGGACCGAGCTGCTCTCCACCGACATCGCCGACTGGACGATCACCTTCGCGCAGACCGGCATCGAGTCACCGATCGGGGAGCGGCTGCGCCGGGTGCGGCACCACCTGGACGGCGACGAGATGTTCCTCGCCAACTACGCCGACGTGCTCACCGACGCCCCGCTGCCGGAGATGATCGACAAGTTCGCCGCGCGCGACGCCGGGGCGTCGATGATGGTGGTGCCGCCGCAGTCGTCGTTCCACTGCGTGGAGCTGGGCGAGGACGGCCTGGTGGGAGGCATCACCGCGGTGAGCGAGCTGCCGCTGTGGGAGAACGGCGGCTACTTCGTGCTCCGCCAGGAGGTCTTCGACCACATACCCGAGAACGGTGACCTGGTCGCCGACGGCTGCGCCCAGCTGGCCAAACGGGGACGGCTCGTGGCGCACCAGCACCGCGGCTTCTGGAAGCCGACCGACACCGTGAAGGAACGGGCCGCGCTCGACGCCGCCTATGCCCGGGGCGACCGCCCGTGGGCCGTGTGGGAGCGGGACACCGCCGGAGCCAGAGCGTGATCCGGCTCGGGGGCGGCCCCCTGAACCGGATCGTCGCGGTGGGCGCCCACTGCGACGACATCGTCATCGGCGCCGGCGGCACGCTGCTGACGCTGTGCCGGGCGCGGCCCGGTGTCCGGGTCGACGCGCTGGTGCTCACCGGCGGCGGCAGCGAACGCGAGCAGGAGGAACAGGCCGCGCTCACCGCTTTCTGCCCGGGCGCCGACCTGCGGCTGACCGTGCACAAACTGCCCGACGGCCGCTTCCCGGCCCACTGGGAGGAGGCCAAGTCCGCGGTCGAGGAACTGCGCGCGCAGACCGACCCGGACCTGGTCCTCGCGCCGCGCACCGACGACGCCCACCAGGACCACCGCGGCCTGGCCAAGCTGATGACCACCGCGTTCCGCGACCACCTCGTCCTCGGCTACGAGATCGTCAAGTGGGACGGCGACCTCGGCCGGCCGGCCGCCTACCAGCCGCTGGACCCGGACACCGCCGAACAGAAGGTGCGGCTGCTGCAGGAGCACTACCCCTCGCAGCGGCACCGGCCCTGGTACGACCGGGAGGCCTTCCTCGGCCTCGCCCGGATCCGCGGCATCGAATGCCACGCGCGCTACGCCGAGGCGTTCGCCGTCACCAAACTCACGCTCAACCTGGGGGGTTGAACAACCTTGCGCGTACTACTGACCGGACACCAGGGCTATCTGGGCACCGTGATGGCCCCGGTCCTCAAGGCCGCCGGGCACGACGTCGTCGGCCTCGACGCCGGCCTGTTCGCCGACTGCGTCCTCGGCCCGCGGCCCGAGGACCCGCCGGGGCAGCGGGTGGACCTGCGCGACGTCACGGCCGAGCACGTGGCCGGGGTGGACGCCGTGATCCACCTGGCCGCGCTCTCCAACGACCCGCTCGGCTCGCTGGCGCCGGAGCTCACCTACGACATCAACCACCACGCGTCCGTGCACCTGGCCCGGCTGGCCCGCGACGCCGGAGTACGGCGCTTCCTGTACGCGTCGACCTGCTCGGTCTACGGCGCCGCCGGCGGCGACGACCTGGTGGCCGAGGACGCCCCGCTGCGCCCGGTGACGCCGTACGCGGAGTCGAAGGTGCGGGTGGAGGACGACCTGCACGCGCTGGCCGACGACGACTTCACCCCGGTGTACATGCGCAACGCCACCGCCTTCGGCTTCTCGCCCCGGCTGCGCGCCGACATCGTGCTCAACAATCTTGTCGGCCACGCGCTCCTTTCCGGCGAGGTCCTGGTGCTCTCCGACGGCACCCCCTGGCGCCCGCTGGTGCACGCCGCCGACATCGCGCGGGCCTTCACGGCCGCGCTGACCGCGCCGCGCGAGGCGGTGCACGACCGGGCGTTCAACATCGGCAGCGAGATCAACAACGTCACGGTCGCCGAGATCGCCGGACAGGTCGCCGAGGCGGTGGCCGGCTCCAAGGTGGTGATCACCGGGGAGACCGGCGCCGACCCGCGGTCCTACCGGGTGGACTTCTCCCGGTTCCGCGCCGCGATACCCGGCTTCGACTGCGAGTGGACGGTGAAGCAGGGCGCGCTCGAACTCGCCGACGCCTACCGGAAGTTCGACCTCAACCGGGAGGACTTCGAGCGGCGCTACACCCGGCTCGCCGTGCTGCGCGCGGCGTCCGACGCCGGCACCGTCGACGACACCCTCAGGCGGCGCCGGTGACCGACGTGAGCGAGGAGATGTACGCGCTGGTGGAGCGGATGTACCCGCTCTGCCGGAGCATCACCGGCGACGGTGTGCGCGCCACCCTGGACATCGTCGGGGAGTACATCCCGCTGCAGGTGCACGAGGTGCCGACCGGGACGCAGGTGCTCGACTGGACGGTGCCGCAGGAGTGGAACATCCGGGACGCGTACGTCGCCGACACCGCCGGCCGGCGGGTCGTCGACTTCGCCGCGTCCAGCCTGCACGTGCTCGGCTACAGCGTGCCCGTGTCGGCGACCATGCCGCTGGCCGAGTTGCGCGGGCACCTGCACACCCTGCCGGACCACCCCTCCTGGGTGCCCTACCGCACCAGTTACTACAAGCCGGACTGGGGGTTCTGCCTGGCCCAGGAGACCCTGGACGCCATGCCCGACGGCGAGTACGAGGTGCGCATCGACTCCACCCTCGCCGACGGCCACCTCACCTACGCCGAGTACGTGGTCCCCGGACAGGTCGCCGACGAGGTCATCGTCTCCTGCCACGTCTGCCACCCGTCGCTGGCCAACGACAACCTGGCCGGCATCGCGGTGGCGACGTACCTCGCCCGGGCCCTGGCCGAGCAGCCGACCTACTACACCTACCGGTTCCTGTTCGCGCCCGGCACCATCGGGGCGATCACCTGGCTGGCCCGGAACGCGGAGCGGGTGGACCGGGTCAAGCACGGCCTCGTGCTCGCCTGCGCCGGGGACCCCGGCCGGCTGACGTACAAGCAGAGCAGGCGCGGCGACGCGGAGATCGACCGGGTGCTCCAGCATGTCCTGACCGCCTCCGAACGCCCGCACCGCGTCACCGAGTTCACCCCGTACGGCTACGACGAGCGGCAGTTCTGCTCGCCCGGGTTCAACCTCGGCGTGGGCTCGCTCACCCGGACCCCGTACGCCGGCTACCCCGAGTACCACACCTCGGCGGACAACCTGGACTTCGTCTCCCCGGCGGCGATGGCGGACACCCTCGCCGTCTGCCGCGAGGCCTTCGCCGTCCTCGACCGCAACCGGCGGTACGTCAACCTCAGCCCCTACGGCGAACCGCAGCTGGGCCGGCGCGGGCTGTACGACGCGCTCGGCGGCCGCAGCGACACCAAGCAGGCCCAGATGGCCATGCTCTGGGTACTCAACCTCGCCGACGGCGAGCACAGTCTGCTGGACGTCGCCGAGCGGTCCGGGCTGCCGTTCGACACCGTGGCCGCCGCGGCCGATGCCCTGCGCGGCGCCGACCTCGTCAAGGAATGACGCACATGACCACCCAGGGGGAGAAGACGACGGCACCGGCCGGGTCCGCCAGGCGGGCCCTCGTCGGCAGGCTGTCCTGGGGACTGGCCGACCAGGCGGCCTCCAGCATCAGCAACTTCGCGGTGGGGCTCTACGTGGCCCGCTCGCTGGGGGTGACCGCGTTCGGTGTCTTCAGCCTGGCCTGGGTGACCTACGGCGTGGTGCTCAACGTCTCCCGCGGCCTGGCCACCGACCCGCTCGTGGTCCGCTTCAGCGGTGTGCCGGAGGCCTCCTGGCGCGGGGCGGTGGCCCGGTCGACGGGTACCGCGCTCGGCGTCGGTGCGGCCCTCGGCGTGGCGTGTCTGGCGGCCGGTCTCGGCCTCGGCGGCCGCGTGGGGCCCGCCTTCGCCGCCCTGGGCCTCATGATGCCGGGGCTGCTGCTCCAGGACGCCTGGCGGTTCGCGTTCTTCGCCGCCGGCAACGGGCGCAAGGCGTTCCTCAACGACGTCGTGTGGGGCATCGCCCTCGTCCCTGCCATGGTGGTGGCGGCCCACGTGGACACCGTGGCCGCCTTCGTGCTCGCCTGGGGCGCCTCCGCCACGGTGGCCGCGGGGTACGGCTACCTCCAGTCCGGCATCCGGCCCCGGATGGTCGAGGCCCGCGGCTGGCTGCGCAAGCAGCGCGATCTCGGCTACCGGTACCTGGTCGAGAACGTCTCCCTCAGCGGCGCCAGCCAGGTGCGGGCGTACGGGGTCGGTGTGATCGTCGGCGTCGGCGCGGTGGGCGCCATCCGGGGCGCAGAGCTCCTGATGGGCCCGTTCCTCGCCGTGCTGATGGGTCTCTCGCTGGTCACCGTCCCGGAGGCCGCACGGGTGCTGCGCCGGGCCCCGCACCAACTGGGCAGGTTCTGCCTCCTCCTGGGCGGGGGACAGGCCGCCGGAGCGCTGCTCTGGGGCTCGGCGCTGCTGCTGATGCCCGACCGGCTCGGCGACCTGGCGCTCGGCGACGTCTGGCACTCCTCCTCGCACCTCGTCGTGCAGATCACCCTCAGCGTCGCGGGAGCGGGCCTCGGCACCGGCGCGGCGGCCGGTCTGCGCGCCCTCGGCGCGGCCCGGCGCAGCCTGCGCTGCCAGCTGTTCGCCTCCGCCTGCTACGTCGGCGGCGGACTGGGCGGCGCGGCCGCCGCCGGCACGGCCGGCTCGGCCTGGGGCGTCGCCGCCGCGACCCTCAGCGGCTCGGCCGTCTGGTGGTTGCAACTGCGGTCCGCCCTGCGCGAGCACCACCACAACCCCGTTCCCGAAGTGAGGACCTCATGACCGCCCGACCCAGGCTGAGCATCGGCCTGCCCGTGTACAACGGCGAGGAGTACCTGGCCGAGTCGTTCGACGCCTTGCTCGGCCAGACCTACGAGGACTTCGAACTGGTCGTCTCCGACAACGCCTCGACCGACGGGACAGACGACATCTGCCGCAAGTACGCGGCGCAGGACTCCCGCATCCGGTACCACCGGCTGCCCCGGAACATCGGCGCCACGCCGAACCACAACCATGTGTTCGCCGAGTCCCGCGGAGAGCTGTTCAAGTGGGCCTCGCACGACGACCTCTACGGCCGCGACCTGCTCCGGCGCTGCGTGGAAGCGCTGGACGAGCGGCCGGACGTGATCCTCGCGCACACCGATCAGGCGGTCATCGACGGCGACGGCCAGGTGACGGTCCCCTACGAGTACACCCTCGCCACCGACTCGCCGCACGCGCCGGAGCGCTTCCGCAGCCTGCTGTTCGAGCCGGGCGGCGACGACTTCTACGGGGTGATGCGGGCCGACGTGCTGCGCCGGGTGAAGCCGATGGACAGCTACCACCACGCGGACCGCACGTTCGTCGCCGAGATCACCCTGCACGGGCGCTTCCACCAGGTGCCGGAGCTGCTGTACTTCCGCCGGGACCACCCCACCCGCGCCGAGCGGGCGAACCCGTCCAAGCGCTCCCGGTGCGTCAACCTGGACCCGCGCCGGGCAGGACTGCTGCACCCGACGCCCCGGCTGCTCGCCGAGTACGTCTGGGGCTTCGCCTCGGCGATCCGGCGGGCTCCGCTGTCCCCGGCCGACCGGCGGGAGTGCTACCGCCATCTGGCCGCGTGGATGACCAGCAGGGTCCGGCCGGGCGCCGGCGAGCGGGTCGAGGACCGCGCCCCGGTCGACCCGGCCCTGCTCACGGTCTCCGTCGACGCCCTCGTCGCCGGCCGTGAGGGGAGGCGGCGATGACGTCCGCGGACGGAACTCCGGTGCGCGTCGGGGTGTTCGGCCTGCTCGGCTCCGGCAACCTCGGCAACGACGGGTCGCTCGAAGCCGTCCTCGGCTACCTCCGCGCCGAGCACCCGGACGCGGTCGTGGACGCGCTGTGCGGCGGACCCGAGGCCGTCACGGCCCGGTTCGGGATCCCCGCCACCCGCATGCACTGGAACCGGGCGGAGTACCGGACCGCGTCCCGCGCGGGCGCGGTCGCCGCGAAGGGCCTCGGCAAACTCGTCGACGTCTTCCGCACCGCCGCCTGGGTGCGCCGGCACGACGTGGTGATCGTGCCGGGCATGGGCGTCCTGGAGGCCACCCTGCCGCTGCGGCCGTGGGGCTTCCCGTACGCGCTGTTCCTGCTCTGCGCGAGCGGCCGGCTGCTCGGCACCCGGGTCGCGCTGGTCAGCGTCGGCGCCGCCGAGATCAAGAGCCGCCCGACCCGCGCCCTGGTGCGCTGGTCGGCCCGGCTCGCCGCGTACCGGTCGTACCGGGACGGCCAGTCCCGGGACGCGATGCGCGCGATGGGGGTGAACACCGCACGCGACGAGGTCTACCCCGACCTCGCGTTCTCCCTCCCGACACCACAGGCGGGCGCGCCCACCGGCACGCCGGGTCCCGTCTGCCTCGGCGTCATGGACTTCCACGGCGGCAACGACGACCGCGCCCGAGCCGAGGAGATCTACCGGCGCTACCTCGACGGGACGATCAGGTTCGTCCGTACGCTGGTCGAGGAAGGCAGGCCCGTGCGGCTCCTCACCGGCGACCAGTGCGATCTGTCGGTGGTCGCCGCCATCCTCGACGCGGTCGACTCACCGCTGGTCACCGCGGCCGAACCGGCCTCACTGGCCGACCTGATGAACGAGATGGCGGCCGCCGACACCGTGGTGGCCGTCCGCTACCACAACCTGATCTGCGCGCTGAAGACCGGTACGCCCGTGCTCGCCCTCTGCTACGCGGCGAAGAGCGACGCGCTCATGGACCGGATGGGTCTGGGTGCGTACCGTCACCCGGCCCGCGAGGTCGACGCCGACCGCCTCCTCGAACAGTTCCGGGACCTGGAGAAGCACGCGGCGGAGCTACGGCAGACCCTCGCCGAGCGGAACCGGGTCGCCGCACGGCAACTCGCCCAGCAGTTCACCGCCTTGACCACGACCCTGTTCCCGGCGAACGACCACGCCCACGCCCCACGGAAGGCTTCATGAAAGCGACCGAAGTCCCGGAGATCGCCGGCGCGTTCCTGTTCGAGCCGACGCCCTACGCCGACGAGCGCGGCTTCTTCTGCCGCACCTTCGACGCCGACGTGGTCCGCTCGGTGGGCCTGGACCCGGACGCCTTCGTCCAGGACAGCGTGTCCCGCTCGGTCCGCGGCGTGCTGCGCGGCCTGCACCTGCGCTCCGGCGCCGGCGAGGCCAAGCTGGTGCGGTGCTCGTACGGGCAGATCTTCGACGTCGTCGTGGACCTGCGGCCGGACTCGCCGACGTACCTGGGCCGGGCCTTCTTCGAGCTGTCCGGCGAGACGCAGAAGACCGTGTACATCCCGGCGGGATGCGCGCACGGCTTCCAGGCTCTTACCGAAATCGCGGACACCTCTTACCGTATTGACCGTCAGCACGATCCGTCCGAGGACGTGACGATCGCCTTCGACGACCCGGAACTCGCCATTCCCTGGCCGCTGCCGGTCACGTCGATGTCCCAGCGGGACCGGGAGGCGCCGAGCCTCGCCGAGGTCCTGAAGCACCGAGAAAGATGAGGTCGGCGTGCACACCCAAGACACCGAGGGGTTGCTCCTGCCCCGCTCGCGGCAGGCCAACGAGCGGCTGCACGCTCTGATCCCGGGAGGCGCGCACACCTACGCCAAGGGCGACGACCAGTACCCCGAGAACCTGGCCCCGGTCATCAGCCACGGCAGCGGTGCCCACGTGTGGGACGTCGACGGCAACCGCTACATCGAGTACGGCTCCGGCCTGCGCTCGGTCAGCCTCGGCCACGCCCACCCGCGCGTGGTCGAGGCGGTACGGCGGGAACTCGACCGCGGCAGCAACTTCGTCCGGCCGTCCATCATCGAGGTCCAGGCCGCCGAACGCTTCCTGGCCACGGTGCCCACCGCCGACATGGTGAAGTTCGCGAAGAACGGCTCCGACGCCACCACCGCCGCGGTGCGCCTCGCCCGCGCCGTCACCGGCCGCTCGCGGGTGGCCCTCTGCGCCGACCACCCGTTCTTCTCCGTCGACGACTGGTTCATCGGCACCACGCCGATGAGTGCCGGCATCCCGGCGGCGACCACCGAGCTCACCGTGTCCTTCCCCTACGGGGACCTGGCCGCCACGGAGGAACTGCTCACCCGGTACCAGGACGAGATCGCCTGCCTGATCCTCGAACCCGCCACCCAGTCCGAGCCGCCGCCGGGGTACCTCGCCGGCCTGCGCGACCTGGCCGACCGGCACGGCTGCGTGCTGGTCTTCGACGAGATGATCACCGGCTTCCGCTGGTCCGAGGCCGGCGCCCAGGGCCTGTACGGCGTCGTCCCCGACCTCTCCACGTTCGGCAAGGCGCTGGGCAACGGGTTCGCCGTCTCCGCGCTGGCCGGGCGACGCGACCTGATGGAACGGGGCGGACTGCGCGATTCCGGTGACCGGGTGTTCCTGCTGTCCACCACGCACGGTGCGGAGACGCACTCCCTGGCGGCCGCGATGGCCGTGCAGACCACCTATGTCGAGGAGGGCGTGACCGCGCGCCTGCACGCCCTCGGCGAACGGCTGGCCGCCGGTGTCCGCGACGCCGCGGCCGCCGCGGGCGTCGGCGACCACGTCGTCGTCCGGGGCCGGGCCAGCAACCTGGTCTTCGCCACCCTCGACGAGAACCTGCGGCCGTCGCAGCAGTACCGCACCCTGTTCCTGCGCCGGCTCCTCGCGGGCGGGGTGCTCGCCCCGTCGTTCGTGGTGAGCAGCGCACTCGACGAGGCGGACATCGACCGCACCGTCGACGTGGTGGCCGAGGCATGTGCGGTGTACCGGCAGGCGCTGGAAGCCGCCGACCCCACCGCCTGGCTGGCCGGGCGGGCGGTGAAGCCCGTGTTCCGCCGCCTGGCGTGACCTGACGTGACGTCAGCGGTGCTCCCGCGGGCCCGCGTCGGTCATCCGCTCGGCCCGCCGGTCGGCCATGCGGTCGGCCAGGCGGTCGACCAGCGACGCGGTCGCCGGTATCACCGCCAGCGCGGTGCACCAGCCACCGAGGGCGTCGGTCGGGTAGTGCGCGCCCAGGCCGACCTCCGCCCAGCCCATGGCGGCGGCGGCGGCCAGCGAGGCGGCGAGCACGAGTGACGTGCCGGCCGCCCTGCCGAGTCCGAGCCGACCGGTCGCGGGCAGCGCCGCCATGAGGGCGAGAGCGGTGAAGAAGGCGGTGTGCCCGCTCGGGTAGGACAGGTTGCCCGGGCCGTGGATGGTGCGCCCCACCACGTGCTTGAGCAGGGTGGTCGTCCCCACGGTCAGGCCGGTGCCGGCGGCGACGAGCACCGCCGCGCGGGGCCGCCGAAGCAGCAGGCAGCCCGCCACGCAGGCCACGATCACCAGCGCCGATCCCGCGGGTTCTCCCAGGAAGTCAAGGGTCAGGGCGACGTGCCGCCACGGCGGTCGCACGCTGTCCGCCGTCGGCGGGACGATCCACCTGTCCACCCTGCCGGGCTCGCTGTCTCCGGCATACCGGACCCCGAGCACGACGACCACCAGCGCGGCGAGCGCCGCGACCGGCCCGAGCCACGCGCGCAGCGCCCGGGGCACCAGCGCGTGCGTCGCGGATCGGGCCGGGCCGACTTCCGGGTCCGCTCCTGCCAGACGATCCAACGTGAGCCCCCCCGTCGTGTCCGAACCGCCCCCCAGCGACCATAGCCGCCCAGCGCCCCGGACGGGTGACCGGACCGGGCCGACGTGACAGTTCAGGCCCCTTCGGGTGGCGACGGAAAGCGGTCGAGGTCTGTCTGATACCGCACCATGGATTCCACGAGCTCCCACGACAACCGGTCGCGGAGCTCCCCGGTACGGTCCGGCCACAGCACCCGGAACAGCTGGGGGCCGAGCTCTGGCGGCAGCGCCCTGAGCCTTTCGTGCTGTCTGCCGAGGGCGAGCGGGACCAGGTCCTTCGCCAGGAAGTCCGAGAAACCGTCGGACACGCCCGCGGGAAGCCGCTCCTTGTCCCGGCAGAAGGCCGTGATCAGCACGTCCACGGCGCGCACCAGGTGCGGTGACGGCGCGTCGAGCAACAGCCGTATGCCGCTGAGGGCGCGCTCGTGCAGCGCGGCGAGGCGGCTGTCGACCTGTTCGTCGCGGGCGGTGAGGAGCAGGTCGAGCAGGTCGTGGGCGAGCGAGGAGGCGGAGGCGCCCTCCCTCGCGACGAACGTGGTCACGGCCGGGCCGAGCCAGTGGAACACCGGGTCCATGGCGTGCCGTATCACCGAGTCGTTGGTGCCGGCGGACAGCGACATCTTGTGCCACACCTCGTCCCAGTACGAGCGCGACCAGCCGGGACCGCCGTGCCCCCGGGGATAGCGGTAGAGCCAGTTCATGTCGAGCGGCTCGGGCGGCCTCGTACCGTCCTCAGCCGCACGCAGCGACACCTCCAGGGCCCGTCCGTTCTCCTCCCAGTAGGGGTGGACGGACAGTGAAAGGGCGAAGTCCGTCCACTGTCCCTCGTACATCGCCGAGCGCCACAGCTGACAGTGCCGGTGCCATGCGCTCACCGGGTCCGCGGAGTCCGGGAAGAGCTCCGCCACCGAGCAGCGCCCCGCGAGCAGAACGGTGACCAGGACGAGGTTGGAGCCGTACAGACCGTGCCGCGTCGCCGTACGCAGGAGTGCGGGACGGTAGCCCGGGTGCTGGTCGCCGGTGCGCGTCTCGTGCTGGGTGTGGACCTGGATGAGGCGCCGGGCGAGCCGCCGGCGTTCGGCCTCGGGTATCCGTCCGGTCAGCGACCGGGCGAAGCGCAGCATCTGACGGGACGAGAGGGAGGCGTACGACAGCAGTGCGAAGGCGAGGTCGTCGTCGAAGAGGGCACCGCCGAGCGAGAGCGCCGGGCGGGGCCTGAGCAGGTCGGCGAGCACGTGCAGGGCGAGCCGGATCGCCAGGTACTCGCCGAACGTCGCATGGAGGAACTCGTAGCTGGCGAGCACCTGTCCGTCGCGCACCGACTGGGCACGCTGGACGAAGAAGAAGCGGCCGAGAGCCGTCTCGGCGGCGTTCAGCGGGGTGCGGAAGGCGGCGGCCTGTGCCTGCTGCCGCCCGAGGACCGCCGTGAGGTCCTCGTCCAGTTCGGCGGCCGACACCCACTGGCGGCGCCGGTTGAGCTGGGCGAAGGCCACCAGGGAAAGCCGCTGCAGCTCCTGCTCGACCCGTTCCGTGGTCTCCTCGTCCGGTACGGCGTCCAGGGTCGACTTGCGCACCTCGCGCCGCGCGAACGAGGTGAGCAGCTGCTCGTAGAGGTCGGCCGCGTCCAGGGAGTCGCCGGTGGCGTGCTGCAGGCCGCCGTCGGTGGCGTCGTACAGCGCGAGCATGGTCAACAGCAGCGGCTGAGCGGCGAGTTCCGCGTGCTGTACGACGTGTCCCCACGCCAGCGGTGCACGGCCGCGGGCGCGGAAACCAGCCTCGTTGGCCGCGTTCCACACCGCCAGCCACTGCCTGATCTGGCCGTCCTGGAACGGTTCCAGGCGCAGCGCCACCAGTCCGTCCGGATAGCGGGCGCGGTCCGCGACGGCGGTACGACTCGTCACCAACGCCAGGACCGGGCGGCCCTGCTCGGCCTCCCGCCGCTGGAACTGGGCCACGCGGATCAGGAAGTTGTTCTGGTGGACGCCGGTCGTCTGCAGCAGCTCGTCGAAGCCGTCGAGGAGCAGCACGGGGGTACTGCCACCGGCGGCCCGCACCAGTTCCGGCCAGCTCACGGCCTCACCGGTGGCCGCGCGGATCGCCTGCTCGATCTGGTCCTGGAGTTCGTCCTCCGCGCGCACGTCCCGCAGCGGCACCCGCACCGGCAGGAAGCCCACGGCCGGAAGGCGCGCGGCGAGTACCCGGGTCAGTGCGGACTTCCCGGCCCCGGGCTGGCCGAGAACCAGCAGCGGCGCCCCGGCCAGATGGGGAGAGGTGAGCGCGCCGGCCAGGTACCGGGTCAGGTCCCGCCGGACGGGGACGCGCTCCCACCACGACTCGTCGGCCGGTCCGCTCGGTCCGGACACACCGCTCACCCGGAAGTGCGGGTCGAGGTAGAGCTCCTCGAGAGTGGGGATGAGGATGCCGTCCGGCGCGGACTCGGCATCCAGGATGGTGCGGGCCAGCGCTGCCTCGTGGGCGCGCGCGAGCGCGGCGGCCACATCGACCGGCGGGCGCAGCGTCTGGGCGGTACGGGCGAGGAGTGTCTCCACACCGTCCAGCGCGCGGTGCACCTCGGCGCGGGTCGCCTGGTGCTCCATCTGCGCCGTCCAGAGCCCGAACTCGGGTCCCTGCACACACAGTTGCGTGTACAGGCCCTGGTAGCGGGCCTGCGCCGTCCTGGGCAGGACCTCCATGAGCAGGCGGCGGGCCTCCCGCCGGCCGGGCATGTCGAGGCGTTCCCAGACCGCCAGCCCTTCGACGAAGGCCAGGAACCTGCCGGCGTACTCGTCGTAGCGACCGAGCAGGGCCGCCGCGACCGCCTCGGACGAGAGGTGCGGGGCAGGGCCCGGCAGATCCGCCGCGACCAGCAGCGCGACGAGGTCCGAGACCTGCGGTGCGGGTGCCGGAGCCGTCGAGTCCACCCGGGCCAGCGCGAGTTGCTCACCACGCGTCAGGTCGACCTCGTCGAGAGCGAACGGCAGGTCCAGCTCCTGCATGGCCTCGAAGAACGCCACCACCACGACCACGGTGTGCGCGGCGCGCAACACGTCCGTCCGCTCGGCCCGGCTGTGCGCCCGGCCGAGACGCGCGCCGATGCCCTGCACCGCGTCCCGGCCGAGTCCGAGGACGCGGCCCCTGGCGTCCGCCATCCCGATCACCGTGCCGCTGATCCCGCCGGTCGCCAGATTGAGCGCGCCGCCGAGGACCCGGTCGAGTGCCGCCAGCCGTGCCGGTTCGGCACCGAGCAGCACCAACGCGTCGCTGAACCTGAGCAGTCTGCGCACCCCCATGCCCCCACTCCCCGTGTGCGGCCTCCACTCTGTCACGTGCGGGCTTCGGAGGGGCGCAGACCGGGAGCCTTATGCCCAGCAGCCGTTGACCGTGGCCGCCAGGCCGTCGAGGGCGTCCTTGGTGGCGGCCGGGTCGGCGGTGGAGTTGTTCTCGATGAAGGAGAAGATCTTCCAGCGCCCGTCCGCGGCCCTGGTCAGCCCGCTCAGCGCGATCGCACCGGTGAGCGTGCCGGTCTTCGCCTGCACCTTGCCGACGGCGCACTGCGAGTCCGCGGTGTCGAAGCGACCCCATTCGGGGCCCAGGGTGGAGCCGGCCTCTCCGGCGACGGGCAGGCCGTCGATGATGTACCTGAGGGTCGGGGCGTTGCGCGCGTCGTCGGCGACGTCGAGGATGTCGGCGATGGTCTGGGCCGGGATGCGGTTGGCGCGGGACAGTCCGCTGCCGTCGTGGATCTCGTAGTTGTCCAGCGAGACGCCGTACCCGCGGAGCACCTCGCGTACGACCGCCGTGCCGTCCTCGAAGGTCGGCTGACGTCCGGCACCGATCGCGGTCATCCGCAGCAGGGTCTCGGCGATATCGTTGTCGCTCACCTTGAGCATGTGCTCGACGATGGCGGACAGTTTGCCGGACCGGTGCCGGGCGACCGGTACGTCGCCCTTCGCGGCCGTGCCGTGGGTGACGTCGCCCGTGACGGTGACGCCCTGCTGGGCGAGGAACCCGGCGAAGACCTGGCCCGCGTCCAGGGACGTGTCCGTGACCTGGTGGCCGTCGACCACGAGCGCCCGTACGGGTGCGACGGAGTCCGGGTAGTAGCCGTCGTTCCAGCCGGTCGCGAGCGTGGGCTCGGGGAAGAGGCTGTCGTCCACCTGGACCTTGACCGAGGTGAGACCCGCGTTCTTGAGTCCCGCGACGGCGGTCTTCGCCATCGCCTCGAGGTCGGCGCTGGTCAGGGTGCGGTCGCCGCCGCCCACCAGAGTGAGCGTGCCGTCGCCGTAGACGGCCTTGGTGGTGAACCGGTGGCCGGGGCCGAGCACCGTCAAGGCGGCGGTGGCGGTGCCGAGCTTGGTGTTGGACGCGGGCATCAGCGCGGTGCTCGCGTCGTGGCCCCAGACGGCCTTGTCGGACGCGGCGTCGATGACGACGCCGCTCAGTGTGGAGCCGAGACGGGTGTCCTGGACGCGGGTGTCGAGATTGTCCGCGATCTTCTGCTCGGCGGGGTCGAGTGCCGTGGCCGCGGTCTTGGCGTCGGTCTTGCCGGCGGCGAAGGCGGTCGTGCCGAAGAGGACCGTCCCCGCGATGGGGGCGGTCACGGCGACGACGGCGACCCTGCGGAGGGCGGGGTGGACGGTTCTCGCCTTGCGGTGACGAGCGGACGTACGGACGGGGGATGGGGGGTTGGACATGCAGACCTCGTCGAAGTGCTCGTGGGACAACGGTAGTTGGGAAGGAGATCTTGAGTTCCCAAGAGTGAAAGCTACAGGCGTGATCCGGTTCTCCCGGCACGGTTTCCTGCATCCGGCCCCACGGGTCGGGCGCCCGGGGGAATACCCTGGGCGAATGACGACCGGCATGCCGTCGGGGCCCGTGCGCTTCAGCACGATCGGACTGCCCGAGGCCCAGCGGGTCGCGCTGTGGGAGAACCACAACGCGACCGCGCTGATCGGTCTGCGCTGCCGGTCGCTCGACGACCGGGCCCTCGAGGCGACCGAGATCAACCTGCAGCTCCCCAGGGTCCACGTGGCCCGGGTGACGGGGAACTCCCACGTCGTCGAACGCACCCGTGCGGTCGTCCGGCGCCTGCCGTCCGAGGCCGTCGCCTGCTATCTGACGCTGGTCGGAGAGGCGTTCTTCTATCACGACGACGGCGTCCAGGTGGTCCGGCCCGGGCAGCTGATCGTGTGCGACGCGGACCGGCCCTTCATGCGCGGCTTCTCCCAGGGCCTCGAGGAGCTGGCCGTCAAGGTGCCGCGTCAGGTGTGGCGGGAAGTCGCCGGCCCGGAGCCGTTGACCCTCCCGAGGGTGTTCGACTTCGGCACGGGCGACGTTCAGGCCAGGGCGCTGGCACGGCTGGCGGGCCGGGCCGTGCACCCCGAGACGTCCCGGCCGGTCGACGAGGACACCCTGCTGGGCCTGCTCGCCGGTGTGGTGAACGGCCGCCCGGCCGAGCTCTCGACCGTCCACCTGGCGATGGCCAAGGCCTACGCCGAGGACCGCCTGGGTGACAGCGGCCTCAACGCGGCCCGGATCGCCAAGGGCATCGGGATCAGCGAGCGGCACCTGTCCCGGGTGTTCGCGGCGGGCGGCACGACTGTTCCGCAGTACCTGCTGGCCCGCCGGCTGGAGGGGGCGAGGGCCCTGCTGGCCGCGGGCGGGAACCCGACCGTCGCCGAGGTGGCCGCGCGCTGCGGCTTCGGTTCGGCCGCCCACTTCTCGCACCGGTTCAAGGAGCGGTACGGGGTGCGCGCCACCGACGTGCTGCGGGAGGCCCGGGCGGGCGGCTGACGGCTGACGGCCTGCGAAGAGCCGGACCCGCCGCCCGGCCGGGGCGGGTCAGGTGCCGTCGGGTGCGAGCACGATGTCGAACCGGACCCGGGACCAGGCGCGCCCCGCCAGATCCAGCCCGTCGGGTGCCGGGGCGTCCGGCCGCTGCCGCCGGAACTCCTTGACCAGGGACTCCTTCACGCCGAACACCGCGTCGTGGGAAGACGGTGGCCTCGGTGGCGTCGCCGTACGCCTGGTTGTTGACGGCGACGGTCTGCATGGAGGCACCGAGCACGTCCGAGAGGAGGATGAACTCCTGGCGGCGGCCGTCGGTGATGTGCCCGGTCCGGGTGAGGAACCCGATCCCCTGGTGCCACTCGTCCTCCGTCAGCCGCACCTCCCGTACGAACGCGTGCAGATGGCGCACCAGGGACTCCATGAGCTCCCGGAGCCGGGGGTCGGTGCAGTCGCCGAACGAGTCGAGGACCTGCCGGGTGATCTCCGCCTCCCGCGCCTGCTGCTCGGCGGGAACGGCGTCCCGGGTCTCGCCGGTCATGGCCGTGCTCCTTCCCGGGCCGCGCGCACCAGCCGGACGACCGGCCCGAGCGTGACGGTCCGCGGCGGGTCCGGTTCGTCATACGGCAGGGCCGGTCCGGCGGACGCCGTCGGCGCGTCGAAGGCCGCCGCGAGCCGTCGTGAGGCCTCGGGGCGCACCGGCTCAGGCCCTTCCCAGGACGGCGGTCAGGGCGTCGCGCAGCCGGCCCTCCGGGTCGTCCGGTAGGGTCATGGCACGCCAGGCGATGTGCTTGTCGGGGCGGACCAGCAGCACCCCGCTCTCCTCGACCTCGCGCAGCTTGGCCCAGTCGTAGTAGAGGTCGGTGACCTCCCGCCCCGGACCGATGACGACCGTCGCCAGCGGCACACCGAGTTCCTGGCCGACCTTCTCGGCCGCGCCCTCCCATGCCTCGCCCGCGATACCGGTGACGAGCGTCCAGCGGTCGTACGGCGCCACGTCCATCAGCGCCCTGCGGTGCGCGCTGTCCCCGACCCACGCGTGCGGCAGATGCGCGCCCGGCACCGTGGACATCTCGTAGTAGAGGTCGGGATCGCGCGTCGGCACGGGTGGTGCGCTGCCGTCGGGGAGGATCGCCGACGAGGCGTAGAATTGACCGAGTTCGACGCCGTGCGCGTTGAACTCGTAGTTCTTCAGGTCCATCGCCCGGACCAGCGCGGCCCGTTTGGCGGCGCCCGCGGGGGTGTTGGCCTTGCGTTCCTCGATCGCGGCCGTCATCTCTGCCTCCGTCGTGGCGTCGAGGACACCGAGGGCCCTGAAGATGTCGACGAACTCCCTGCTCGACCTGTTGGCCCGCTTGACGATGCGTTCGGCGACCGGCGCCCGCTCGGCGGAGTAGGTGTCGAGCAGCGCGGGACCCGCGTGGCCCTTGAGGACGGCGGCCAGTTTCCAGACGAGGTTGTAGGCGTCCTGCACCGAGGTGTTGGAGCCGAGGCCGTTGCTCGGCGGGTGCCGGTGGACGGCGTCGCCCGCGCAGAACACCCGGCCGCTGTGCAGGCGGGTGGCGTACATCTCGTTGTTGCCCCACAGGCTGGTGCCGGTGATCTCGACGTCGAGGTCCGGCATGCCCAGGAGGTTGCGGACGATCTGGACCGCCGCCGCCTCGTCGACCTGGGGGGGCTCCTCGTCGATGTCGTAGCCCCACACGATCAGCCACTCGTTCCAGGGACGGACCATCCGGACCAGCCCCGCGCCGATCCCGCCGACGTTCGAGCCGGGCTGGACCACCCAGTACAGGACCGAGGGCCGGTGGGCGACGTAGCGGCCGATGTCGGCCTTGAAGGTGATGTTCATCGAGCCGGCGATGTCCATCGCCCCTTCGAAGGGCAGGCCGATGTCCGCGGCGACCGCGGAGCGGGCCCCGTCGGCGCCGATCAGGTACTTGGCGCGGATCAGGTACGCCTTGCCCGTCAGCCGGTCGAGGACGTCGACGGTCACCCCGTCGGCATCCTGCGTGTGGGAGAGGTACTCGGTGGAGAACCGCGTCTGCGTGCCGCGCCGCGCGGCGTTGCGGACCAGGATCGGCTCCAGATACGTCTGCGGGATGTCGACGGTCAGACAGGGCGACGCGAGCCGGTAGTCCGCCTCGCGGTCCGGGCGGGTGCCCCAGGTGTGGATCCGGCCGATCTCCTCCCCGGCGATGCTGGTGCAGAACACCGTGTCGCCGACGAGGGCGTGGTCCGTGGCGTCGGCGAGCACCTGGTCCTCGATGCCGACGTCGCGGAAGACCTCCATGGCCCGCTGGTTGGTGATGTGGGCGCGGGGGGTGTTCGCCGTCCAGCGGTACTTGGTGATCATGATGTTGTCCACGCCGAGCGTGGAGAGCAGCAGGGCCGCGGCGGCGCCCGCCGGCCCGGATCCCACGACCAGGACGTCCGTGGTCATCACCGGGCCGGAGGGCAGTTCGGTCTCGGCGGTCCCGTCGTCGAATTCCGGCATCCTGGGCACCTCTCGTCCGTCCGGCGTCGTCGCCGGTGGCTTCACTGTGCGGCCGGCGACGCCCCAGGGCAGCGCTGACGGACGTTCTCGGCGGAAACCGCAAGACATGGCGGATCCGCGAAGACCGGTCGCCCGGGGTCAGGGCAGGACGACGATCTTGCGTCCCTGACCGGCCGGGAACCGGTCCAGTGCCTGCGGGTACTCCGCCAGCGGCAGCCGGTGGCTGATGAAGACCTGCGGATCGAGGACACCGGAGGCGAAGAGCTCCGCAGCGCGTTCGTAGCTGTGCAGTACCGCCATCGAACCGGCGATCGTGATCTCCTGGTTGTAGATGCGGTACGGCGCAATGGTCGCCGTCGTCGCGTAGTCGGCGACCCCGAACTGCAGGAAGGTGCCGGCCTTGGCGACCCGGTCCAGGCCGTCCTGGATGGCGGCGGCGTTGCCCGTCGCGTCGACCACCACGTCCCGGCCGCCCGGCCGGGCCAGTTCGTCGGCCGACAGCGCCGAGGGATCGGGGGTGGTCAGGCCCCAGTGGCGGGAGATGCCGTTCGCGCTGACGTAGGCCAGGTCGATGACGAAGTCGCGGAGCATGCGGCGCGCCCAGTGGTCGACCGTGGCCAGCGTCCCGCCACGCACCCGACCGCCGAGCAGCAGGACGGTGATGTTCTCCGCCGCGGCCAGGTCACCCGCGGTGGCCAGCGAGGAGGCGACCACGGTCAGTGGCCGGTCGCGGGGAGGGCGGCGATGAGGTGCGGGGTGTAGCCCTCGTCGAGGTAGATGGTCTCGGCGTCCCCGAGCAGGGCGGCCGCGGCGGTCGCGATCCTGGACCTCCCCGGGATGTGTTCGGTGGTACGGAAGGCGAGTGTGGTCTCCAAACCCGCGCTCTCGACGGGGTGGGCACCGCCGTGGGTACGACGGACCAGCCCGTGGGCCTCCAGGAGGCTCAGATCCCGTCGCACGGTTTCCCTGGACACCCCGAGGTCGGCGGCGCGCCTGCCGACGTCGACGGATCCCGAACGGCGTGCGGTTGCCAGGATTCCGCGTCTTCGTTCCTCGGCGTCCACGGCGGCACCTCCGTCTCACGGCTCTGGTCCACGGCTCTGCGCGTTGTGCCCGCGCCGGTTGATTTCGCGGAGTCCGGCCCGATCGGCCTCAGGTGGCCACATTTGTACAGGGCGATGACGCGTACTGGCCAGCTTCGACGTAGCGCGGTTCGTGACCGAATGTGCCCGTTTCCCGGAGGGGGAAGTGCCTGTACGGCGCGCTGGAGCGCCCCACGGCGCGGAACACGTTGCCCGCTCCCTGACCGACGACCGCCCGTTCGCCGCCCGTGTCCCCGCGCCGCCCCGGAAAAACCGGCCGGTGCACAGGGCCGCCGTCCACGACCGCTGCCCGCTCCGGCAGGACACCCGCCGTCCTCGTCCACCTCCACGGGCACACGCGGGGGACCGGAGGGTGAGGGAGCGTCATCTGCCCCGGGCGGACGACGTGTTAGGCCGCCGAAGACCGGGCGTGCAGGCTGGGCAGGGGCAGGTGAAGCCGCGGCCGCGGCTCGGGACCATGCCCGGACCGCCGCCGGACGCGGCGCGGCGCCCGCCCGGTGCTATGCCGAGGTGGGCGGGTGCGGGGCGCGGAGTACGAGCAGGGTGATCTCGCTGGGGGCGAAGACGCGGAACGGCGGGCCCCAGAAGCCGGTGCCGCGGCTGGTGTAGAGGAGGGTGCGGGTGCCGTGGCGGCTGAGGCCGGCGAGGGCGGGCTGGTCGATGCGGACCAGGTGGTGGAAGGGCCAGATCTGGCCGCCGTGGGTGTGGCCGGAGAGCTGGAGGTCGACGCCGTGGGCGGCCGCCCGGTCGACGAACTTGGGCTGGTGTGCCAGGAGCAGGACGGGCAGGTCGGGGTCGGCGCCGTCCAGGGCTCCGGCGAGGTGGGCGCGGTGGCCTGTCAGGCCGGAGGACTCGGCGGTGACGTCGTCCACGCCGGCGACCACGAGGGTGTCGCCGCCGCGTTCGAGCAGCAGGTGGCGGTTGCGCAGCGGTTCCCAGCCCAGCTCGTCCATCAGGTCGACCCAGCCCTGGGCCTCGCTGTAGTACTCGTGGTTGCCGGTGACGTAGACACGGGCCCGGGTGGCCTGCACGGTACCGAGTGGAGCGGCCTGGGCGCGGCGGCGTTCGGCCGTGCCGTCCGCTATGTCGCCGGTGTGGCAGACCAGGTCGGCTTCCAGGGTGTTCACCGTCTCGCACACCCGTGCCGACCAGCGGGCGCGATCGAGCGGGCCGTAGTGCGTGTCGGTGATGAGGGCGACGCGGAGGCCGTCCAACCCGGCACCCAGCCGCGGGAGTTGCACGTCTAGCCGGCGCACGCGCGGCACCCGGCGGGCCTCGGCGTACCCCCAGGCGAGCAGGACGGCGGTGGTGCCGAGGACGGCCCACGTGACGATGCGGGCCCGGTCCTGACTCCCGCCGACGCCGGCCACGGTCAGGGCGAGCCGCAGGAGGACGCCGAGCAGGACGGACCAGGTGAACAGGACCCAGCTGGTGCCCAGCAGGGTGTCACCGACGATTGCCGCGCGGTCCTGCTGGCGTCGACCGTGGCCGCGCATCATCGCGAGCGGCATACCGACGAGGCCGAGGGCGAACAGGGCGGTGCCGGTCAGTGAGACGGGCAGCGGCCAGTGCTGGCCGGTGTACAGGAGCACCCAGCACGGCACGGCCCACAGCAGGACGGGGGCGATGAGGGGGATGTAGCGCATCAGACGGTGCAGTCGGCTCTGCCGCGGAGCCTGCGCTTCTCTGTCGGCGGGTCGGGTGCTGCTGGTGTCGGTCACGCTTCCCCTCTCTGGCCGGGCTGCCGTCCCGCGCACTGTACCGGGCACTGCGCGAGCCCGGTGCTATTAGCTCATATGAACGATTGATGCAATCTCATGAATCTGAGTTCATTTCATCGAGGCTGGGGGCGGATCCTCGGAGCTGGAAGGATCTCGCGCCGCCCGGTGGGCCAGGGGAGCGTGCGCGGTTCTGTCGGTCGTCCTCGCGAGCGGCTGCGGCACGAGCGGCGCCGGGAAGGGTGACGCCGACGGCAGGAGAGGATCCCTTCAAGGGAAGAGAAGCTCCCTTGCACATCCGAACGAGGACCGTGTCCACGGCGGCGCTGCTCGCCGTGGCCGCCCTGGCTGTTGTCACCGCGTTCTCGTCCGGCGACGGTTCCGCGGTCACCGGCGGCGACAAGAGCACCCCGACCGCCGTCCCGCCGTCGGCCACGGCCGCCACCGGCGCTCCGACGGCCACCGCCGGCAAGGGCGCGGTCACCTCGGCCGACGTGACGATCGACTCCTGTGCGGTCGACGCCACCACGAAGATCCCCAGGGCCGGACTCACGGTGACCAACCAGGGCACCGACACCGCGGCTTACACCGTCCAGCTCGACCTCGTCGACGGCGGCGGGACGAGGGTGGCGGAGGGTGCCGCGACCGTCGCACCGGGCTGTCAGCCGTCGGTGCGGTCGCGCCCGGCGCTCTCACGCCGGGCAAGGACGTCGATCATGTCGCTGATCGTGCTGACGTGCTCGGGCGAGAGGTTCACCGCCCGCAGCGCCACACTCCGGACTCCGGCGTCCCGCAAGGCCCCCAGCAGCTCCAGTTCCTTGGCGATGGCGGTGCCCTGGTCGTCGTCGAAGAAGTAGGCGACGGGGACGTCGAAGAACTGGGCGAGCGCTTCGAGGTGCCGCTTCGTGGGGTTGTCCCGGCGGCCCGTGCGCAGCTGCCACAGGTATGTGGGGGAGAAGCTCTCCCCGGTGGCCTCCCGGCACGCCCGGGCGACCTCCTCGTGGCTGAACTGCTCACGGTTGGGACGCCGTACGACGCGGAACAGCGCGTCGATCTTGTCCGCGAGGGTGGTCGGCGAAGACGCTTCGGCGGTGCTCACGTGCGGCCCCTCTGGTACTGCGTCAGCCTCGCATCAGCTCTGGTGGAACGATCCCGGGATGTCCGTTCACCTCAGCTTACGCCCGCGGCCGGCGTGTCGGCCCCCTTCTCGGTCGGGGGAAATCAGAGGAAAGCGGACAGGCCGTCGAGGAGCCGGTCTATGTCGTCGGCGGTGTTGTACGGCGCGAGGCCTGCGCGCAGTGCCGGGTCCTTCAGTCCGAGGGCGGTGAAGGGCTCGTATGCATAGAACGACCCGGCGGGTGCCACCACGCCGCGGGCGGCCAGGTGTGTCTGGGCCTGGCGGGCGTCGCGGCCGTCGAAGCTCATCAGGAGGGTCGGGGTGCGGTCGGCTGCCCTGGAGTGCAGGGTGACGGCGCTTCCGAGGGCCTGCAGGCCCTCCTCCAGCCTGGTGCGCAGGGTCTGCTCATGCCCGTGCAGGGAGCCCATCGAGTGCGTGAGCCGTTCACGGCGGGTCGCCGCGGTGCCCGGGTCGACGGCGGCGAGGAAGTCCACGGCGGCGGTGGCGCCGGCCAGGATCTCGTAGGGCAGTGTGCCGAACTCGAATCGCTCGGGCACCGCGTCGGGAGAGGGCAGGAGCTTGTCCGGCCGGAGGGTGCCGAGGAGTTCGGGAGATCCGGCAAGCACACCGCAGTGCGGCCCGAGGAACTTGTAGGGGGAACAGACGAACAGGTCCGCGCCGAGTGCGGGTACGTCGACGAGGTGGTGGGCGGTGTAGTGCACGCCGTCCACGTACACCAGCGCGCCGGCCTCGTGCGCCAGGTCGGCGATCTGCCGAACGGGCGGCTTGGTCCCCAGGACGTTCGAGGCCGCGGTGAGCGCGACCAGCCGGGTTCGCGGTGACAGCGCCCGCTGGACGGAGCTGACGTCGAGGTCTGTGGTGTCGGGATCGATCCCGATCCAGCGGACGGTCACTCCGGCGCGCTGGGCGGCCTGGACCCAGGGGCGGACGTTGCAGTCGTGGTCCAGGCGGCTGAGGACGATCTCGTCGCCGCTCTTCCAGTCCTTGGCGAGGTGACGGGAGAAGTCGTAGGTGAGCTGAGTGGCGCTACGGCCATGGACGACGCCGCCCGCGGGGACGTTGAGCAGGTCTGCGTAGGCGGCCCGGAAAGCCGCCACGGCGTGCTCCGCGTTGAGTTCGGACGGGCTGGTGACACCCCGGTTGGAGAGGGGGCCGGTCAGGGTCGCTGCGATGGCGTCGGCGACAGGGCGGGGGGTCTGGGTTCCGCCGGGGCCGTCGAAGAAGGCGAGGCCGGTGTCCAGGGAGGGGAAGTAGGCGCGCAGCGCCTTCAGATCGATGGCCATGTCCTCAGCTTTCCAGGGGATGGTGGTCGCGCGGATGACTGGTCCGGTGGGCGTGCGGCGCCGGTGAGGCGGCGCCGCGCTCTCACCCGTGCGGCGTCGCCGACGCTCTCCGGGGTGGGGCCGGAAGCCGCAGGCGATCAGGACGTGGACCAGTACGCGGCCGCGTGGGCCAGCGCCCGGCCCTCCAGTATCGTGACCATGCGTTCGAAGAGCTGGACGGCGGCAGGGCCGGACCAGTTCTCGGGCAGCACCTCGCGGGGCAGCCCGGGGTCGCGGAACGGAAGCTTGCGCCAGTGGTCGATCACGGCGAGGTACGTGACGTAGGCGTGCCGTCCGTCGATGACCGCGGCCTCGGTGAGCCGGTCCGCCGCACCCTCGTACGCGCCGATGAACTCCCGGTAGCGCAGGTCGATCTCGTCGAGGTCCCAGCCGCCCCGGACCATGGCCGTCAGCGGCTGCCCGGCGACGTAGTCGCCGACGAACACGGCGCACTGCTCGGTGAGGTCCAGTTCCGCGATGGCGCGTTGCGCGGCCGGGAGCATCCGGGCGGGCGCGATCCAGACCGCGGAACCGATGTTGCCGAAGCCGAGCGAGGTCAGGTGACCGGTCAACCGGTGGCGCAGCGCGCGGGCCGACTCGGGCACGGAGAAGTTCACGAAGCACCAGCCGTCGCCGAGTTCGGCCGGCTGCCGGGCGTGCCAGATGACCTCGTCACCGGCGGCCAGCGCCTCCAGCGCGGCCGGGGTCAGCGCGTAGCCGCGCATGCCCGCCCGGCTCTCCGACTCCAGCCAGCCGCGCTTCTTGAGCCGGAACACCGCCGTCCGGACGCTCGCGGCGTCCAGCCCCGACGCGGTCAGCAGCTCGACCGTCCCGGCGATGGGCATCCAGTTGCCCATCTTGCGCACGATCGCGCCGAGAAAACTCACGAGCACGGTCCGGGACCGGCGCGCCGCTGTGGTGGGCCGGTCGCCCTTCGTCTCGCTCATTCCAGTGAGTATGCCGGACCGGGATCGCATGATCGGACCGCCCCGGTCGATCGAACGGGCCCGGTCAGCGCCGCGACCCACTCCTCGGGCCAGGGCACGCTCACGGCACCGTCCGCATGGTCACGGCCGATGTGCGCGGTCACATACCGGCCGTGCGCGGCCCGGCCGCGTGGACGGCCCCGGAACTCCTCGCCCCAGACCTCGAAGGCGAAGGTCATCGAGCTGGTGCCGATGCGCACCAGCTCCACGACCGTGCGCACGTCCTGGCCGAAGAAGAGCGGCGACTCGAAGTCCACCTCGTAACGGACGCGGGGCGCCACCGGGAAGTAGTCGTGGAGGCCGAGCCCGGCCATGAGCGAGGCCTCCGCCGCCTCCACGAACCGTACGACCGTGCTGTTGTGGTAGATGCCGGCCGCGTCCGTGTCGATCCACTCGATGCGCGTCCGGTACACGCCGACCGCGTTCGCGGACGCGGGCGCGGCGGTCACGACGGCACCGTGCTCGCGGCCGGGGTCCAGCGCAGGTGCACATCGCCGCCGACTCCCGCGCGCAGCAGCGACAGCCGGGGCGGGACCTTGTCGGTACGGGAGGTGGGCGGCTTGCGCCGGCCCGCCGCCCACTGCACCGGCCACTGCGCACCGGCCCCGCGGTACTCCTGCTCCGCCGCGGCCTGCAGGGTCCACTGCGGGTTGTAGAGGTGGGTGCGGCCCAGGGCGCACAGGTCGGCCCGCCCGGCGAGCAGGATCGAGTTCACGTCGTCGTACGAGGAGATGGCCCCGACCGCGATCACCGGCACTCCCGCGGGTCCGGCCACCTGGTGGCGGATCCGGTCGGCGAACGGCGTCTGGTAGGAGCGGCCGAAGGCCGGCCTCTCGTCCTTGGCGACCTGGCCGGAGGAGACGTCGATGGCGGCCGCGCCGTGCTCGATGAGCGCGCGGGCGATGTCGACGGCGTCGTCCGCGGTGTTGCCGTCCGGCATCCAGTCGGTCGCCGAGATGCGGACCGTGACCGGGATGTGCGACGGGACGGCCCGGCGCACCGCGTCGAAGACCTCCAGCGGGAACCGCAGCCGGTTCTCCAGGGAGCCGCCGTACTCGTCGGTGCGCCGGTTGGCCACGGGGGAGAGGAAGGAGGAGAGCAGGTAGCCGTGGGCGGCGTGCACCTCGATGAGGTCGAAGCCGGCCGCCACGCCGCGCACGGCGGCGGCGGTGAAGTCGGCGACCACCTTGTCCATGTCCGCACGGGTCGCTTCCCGGGGCACATGGCAGCCGGCGCCGTAGGGGAGCGCCGAGGGCGCGATCACCTCCCAGTTGCCCTCGTCGAGGGGCTCGTCCATGCCGTCCCACATGAGCTTGGTCGAGCCCTTGCGGCCGGAGTGGCCGAGCTGGAGGCCGATCCTCCCGGTCGTACGGTCGTGGACGAAGTCCGTGACCCGGCGCCAGGCGTCGCGCTGCTCGTCGGTCCACAGCCCGGGGCAGCCCGGCGTGATCCGGCCCTCGGGCGACACACAGACCATCTCGCTCATGACCAGGCCGGCTCCGCCCAGCGCCTTGGAGCCCAGGTGCACCAGATGGAAGTCGCCGGGGACACCGTCATCCGAGGAGTACATGTCCATCGGGGAGACGATGACACGGTTCTTCAGTTCGAGCGCGCCGATCCGGACCGGCTGGAACATCGCCGGGGCCACCTCGGGAGCCTGCTGGTGCCGGGCGAACTCCGCCTCCATCAGCGCGGCGAACTCGCCGTCGCGCTCCTTGAGGTTCTCGAAGGTGATGCGCCGCGACCGGGTGAGCAGGTTGAAGACGAACTGCGCCGGATCCTGGCCCGCGTACATGCCGATGTTCTCGAACCACTCCAGCGACGCCTGCGCGGCCCGCTGGGTCGACTCGACGACCGGCTTGCGCTCGGCCTCGTAGGCGGCCAGCGCCTCGGCGACCGACGGGTGCTCGTGCAGGCAGGCCGCCAGGGCGAGGGCGTCCTCCATGGCGAGCTTGGTGCCCGAGCCGATCGAGAAGTGGGCGGTGTGGGCGGCGTCGCCGAGCAGCACCACGTTGCCGTCGGACCAGCGCTCGTTGCGGACCGTCGTGAAGTTCAGCCACTTCGAGTTGTTGGTGAGGACCCGGTGGCCCTTCAGCTCGTCGGCGAAGATCTCCGCGATCCGGCCCACGGCGTGGTCGTCGGAGACGCCCGGCGGGAACACCTGGTCCTCGGTCCGGTCGAAGCCGGCCCGCCGCCAGACGTCCTCGTGCATCTCGACGATGAAGGTCGAGCCGGTGTCGGAGTAGGGGTAGCCGTGGATCTGCATGGTGCCCCACTCCGTCTGCTTGACGAAGAACTGGAACGCCTCGAAGACCAGGTCGGTGCCGAGCCAGATGTACTTGTTGTGCCGCCGGTCCAGCGACGGCCCGAACACGTCGGCGTACTTGGTGCGGACGGCGGAGTGGAGGCCGTCGGCGGCCAGCACCAGGTCGTGCGTGGCGCGCAGTTCGTCCACGTCGGGGGCCTCGGTGCGGTAGTGGACGGTGACGCCGAGCTCGGCGGCCCGCCGCTGCAGGATCTGCAGCAGCTCCTTGCGGCTCATCGCCGCGAAGCCCTGGCCGCCTACGGTGAACCGCTCGCCGTCGACCTCGATGTCGATGTCCGTCCAGCGGGCGAACCGGTGCTCCATCGCGGCGTGCACGACGTCGTCGGCGTTGTCGATGCCGCCGAGGGTCTCGTCGGAGAAGACCACGCCGAACCCGAAGGTGTCGTCGGGCGCGTTGCGCTCCCAGACGGTGACCTCGTGCGCCGGGTCCAGCTGCTTCATCAGGGCGGCGAAGTACAGCCCTCCGGGGCCGCCGCCCGCGATAGCGATCCTCATGGCCGCTCCTCCACGATCTGGTCTTGCACGAGCTGGTCTTGCACGAGCTGACGGAGCTTGAAGTGCTGGAGCTTGCCGCTGGGGTTGCGCGGCAGCGAGTCGGTGAAGCGCACGTCGCGTGGGTACTTGTACGGGGCGATCTGCTGCTTGACGTGGTCCTGGATACTCCGGGCCGTCGCCGTGTCGCCGGCCACGCCGTCGCGCAGTACGACGAACGCGCAGACGATCGAGCCGCGTTCGGCGTCCGGCGCCGCGACGACGGCCGCCTCCACGACGTCCGGGTGGGTGAGCACGGCGGCCTCCACCTCGGGGCCGGCGATGTTGTACCCGGACGACACGATCAGGCCGTCGTTGCGCGCTCGGTACCAGAAGTAGCCGTCCTCGTCGCGGAGGAAGGTGTCACCGGTGACGTTCCAGTCGCCCAGGACATAGGCGGCCTGCCGCTCGTCGTCGAGGTAGCGGCAGCCGACCGGGCCGATCACGCCGAGCAGACCCTCGGCGCCGGGCCCGAGCTCAGTGCCGTCCGGTGCCAGGATCGTGGCGCGGTAGCCGGGCACGGGCTTGCCGGTCGCCCCGGGGCGGATGTCGTCGCCGTCGGCCGAGATGAAGATGTGCAGCATCTCGGTGGCGCCTATCCCGTCGATGACCTTGAGGCCGAGCCGGTCGCGCAGTTCCTCCCACAGCCCCTGCGGGATGTGTTCGCCCGCGCTGACCGCGCGGCGCAGCCCGGTGAGCCGGTCCGCCTTCCGGGACTTGAGGATCTGCTGGTACGCGGTCGGGGCGGTGGCGAGCACGGTCACCCCGTGCTCGGCGACGAGGTCGGCGAGCCCTGCCGGCGGCACCGACTCGGTGAGGAAGGCACAGGCACCCGCCCGCAGGGTGAAGACGACCAGCATGCCGAGGCCGAAGGTGAAGGCGAGCGGGGCGGTGCACGCGACCAGGTCGTCGGGGAGCAGCCGGAGCGTGTGCTTCCCGAAGGTGTTGTCGATCGACAGGATGTCGCGGTGGAAGTGGGTGGTGATCTTCGGGACGCCCGTGGTGCCGGACGTCGGCCCGAACAACGCGACGTCGTCCGCGGCGGTGTCGGCCGCGGCGAACCGGCCCGCCTTCGTCTCGACCCGGTTGCTCAGGTCGTCGGCGGTGTCACCGCCGTACGGCACGACGACCAGGTCCGGCGCGACCGACTCCCGCACGGCGAACACGTCGTCGAGGAAGCGGTGGTCGACCAGCGCGACGGTGGGCCGGGTCTTCGCCACGACGGGGGCGAGCTCGCCGGCCCGCAGTACGGCCATGGTGGTGACGACGATCCCGCCGGCCTTGACCACGCCCAGCCACGCGGCGACGGTCCAGGGGGTGTTGGGGGAGCGCAGCAGCACCCGGTTGCCGGGCACCAGCCCGAGGTCCTCGGTGAGCACCTGGGCGATCTGGTCGACTCGCCGCCGGAGCTCGCCGTAGGTCCAGACGTCACCCTCGGGGGTACGCAGCGCGGGCCGGTCGGGGCCGAAGGCTGCCACCGGAGCGTCGATCAGCTCGACGGCGGCGTTGAGGCGTTCCGGGTACCGGAGCGCCTCGGTGGTGAACTCCAGCACCGGCCACTGCCCGGCCGGCGGCAGATGGTCGCGGGCGAAGGTGTCGGTGTGCCCGGACGGCGACAGGGTCATCGGTGGCCTCCGGCGCCGGCGCGGATCATTCCCTCTTGGACGACGGTGGCCAGGTGGGTGCCGTCGGGTGTGAAGAAGCGCCCGGCGGCGAGCCCCCTGCCGTCGTCGGCCGCGACCGCCTCCTGGGCGTAGAGCAGCCAGCCGTCCACCACACCCGCCCGCGGCGCCCGGTGGAACCACATCGCGTGGTCGAGGCTGGCGGTGACCAGTCCTTCCCGTGCCCAGGGCAGGTCGAGGACGCGGAGCACCGGCTCCAGGATCGTGTAGTCGCAGACGTAGGCGAGGGCGGCGGTGTCCCGCTGCGCGTCGGTGAGCCCGTCGACCGGCCGCAGGGCGTCGAACGGCCTGACCCAGACCGCCTGGTGGGGCTTCCGCTCGCCCTCCACGTCGAGGTAGACCGGGCCCGGCACATGACGCATGTCGAAGCCCCGGCCGCCGCACCAGTAGTCCTTGGAGACCTCGGTCATCGTGCCGCCGGTCCGCCCGGCGAGGTACTCGGCGGAGCCGGGCAGCTTCTCGGGTCCGGGCAGGCCCGAGGCCTCCAGCCAGTCGGGCAGGCCCTCGGCGTAGGTCCCGCCGGGCTCGCCGGCGGCGAAGTTGGCCAGACAGACGTAGAGCGGCTTGCCGTTCTGGTATCCGCGCACCTGCCGGGTCGCGTAGCCACGGCCGTCGCGCAGCAGCTCCACCTCGTAGCGGACCTCGGCGCCGATGTCGGCGGGGCGCATGAAGTAGGAGTGCATGGAGTGCAGCGTCTTGCCGTCGTCGACGGACTTCATCGCCGCCGCGGCGGCCTGGGCGACCAGGTCGCCGCCGTACGCCTTGGGCCACGGGCAGGGCTGGGTGACCGCGGTGAAGGCGAGGTCGAAACGCTCGGCCTCGGCGGGGGTGAGGGTGACGGCGGCCGTGAAGACCTCGGAGGTGGTGTCGGTCATCAGGGGCGGTCCGTCCAGTCGCGCAGGCCCGCGTCCGCGACCTGGGGGAGGTTGACCACGATGTTCTCCGGGGTACGGGTCGTCATCCAGGTCAGCGGGTTGTTGCGGTCGAGGTTGCACTCGACGTGGGGCAGGAACGGCGGGACGAACACCCAGTCGCCCTCCGCCATGTCGATGTAGTCCTCGAACTTCGCGCCGAAGTAGATCCGGGCCCGGCCGGAGAGCACATAGCCGCCGGTCTCGGCCTCGCCGTGGTGGTGGGGCACCGAGCGGTAGCCGCCGTCGTTGTGGACCTTGCCGAACCAGATCCTGGTCGCCGGGGTGTGCTGGATGCTCACACCCGAGATCCGGGTGGCGCCGGCGGACTGCCCCGTGTCACCGGGTTCGCTGCCGCCCCGCGTGACGACCGGTACCACCAGGCCGCTCTCGGTGGCGTACATCGAGTTGTCGCCGTCGAGGACGTACTGACCGGGGACCTGCTGACCGGGGACGTACTGACTGGGATCGGGGTTCATGAGGGCTCCTCGTCGGTGGGTGGGCGGGTGTCGGCGGGCGCTGCGTCGGTGGAGGGGCGGGGCCTCAGCCGGTGAATCGCACGGTGTTGCGCAGCGTGCCGATGCCGGGGATCTCGGTCTCCACGACGTCCCCGTCGGCGAGGAAGCGCTGGGGCTCCCGGGCCACTCCGACGCCGCCGGGCGTGCCGGTCAGCACGAGGTCGCCGGGGCGCAGCACGGTGAAGGTGGAGATGTACGCGAGCAGGTCGGCGGCGTCGAACACCAGCGTCTTCGTGGTGTCCCGCTGGACCTCCTCGCCGTTGACCCGGCAGATCACCTCCAGGCCCGCGGCCGGGTCGACCTCGTCCGGGGTCACGACCACGGGGCCGACGGGGGTGGAGGCGTCCCACGCCTTCCCCTGGAACCACTCCAGGGTGCGGTACTGCCAGTCGCGCACCGAGATGTCGTTCGCCACGGTGTACCCGGCGATCCCTGCCAGCGCGGTGGCCCGGTCGGCGCGGCGCAGGGTGGCACCGACCACCACGGCCAGCTCGGCCTCCCAGTCCACCCGGAGGCCGGCCGGCAGCACGATGTCGGCATCGGGACCGGCGAGGGTGTCCGCGTACTTCGGGAAGAGCGTGGGGTACGACGGCAGCTCGCGCCCCGTCTCCCGGATGTGGTCGGCGTAGTTCAGCCCGCAGCAGATCACCTTGCCCGGAGCGGGCAGCGGCAGCACCGGAACGGCGTCGGCCAGAGCGTCCCCGGCCAGATCGGCGGCCCCCCGGACCGGCACCGTCGCCAGCAGGGCCGACAGGTCGGCGGCCGGCAGCGCGCGCCAGGCGCTGCCGTCGAGCACCGCGGCGCTGCTACCGGCGGCGTGGGCGACGGTGGAAAGACGCATGGGTTCTTCTCTCTCTTCGGCGCTGCGCGCCCCCTCGGATATTTCATTATTTCCGCGAGCGTCACATCTCTGTCAATAGATGCTACGGTGTGGCGCCAGACAGCACAGGCCCGACACAGCCCCGGCAACGCCCCGCAGGAGCTCTCCATGGCGACCAACTCCGCCCCGGTTCCGGTCAACCCCGCGTCCTTGCCCAAGCCCAGCGGCTACTCGCACGGAACGCTCAGCGGCAACACGCTCTACCTGGGCGGTCAGACCGCTCTAGACAAAAATATGAAGATCGTTCCCGGTGGCATCGTCGAGCAGTTCAGGCAGGCGTTCGGGAACATCCTCGCCACGCTGAAGGAGGCCGGTGGCGTCCCGGAGGACCTGGTGAGCATCACGCTCTACCTGACCGACATCCCCGACTACCAGGCGCACGGCCGGGAGATCGGGGCGGTGTGGCGCGAGCTCGCGGGGCCGGTCTATCCGGCGATGGCCGGCATCGGCACCACGGGCCTGTGGCAGCCCGAGGCCCTGATCGAGATCCTCGGGGTCGCGGTCATCCCCGACGAACGCCTCGTCCGGCCCGCCACGACCTGAACCTCCGGGTTCTCGCGGGAGAACGACATCCGCCCCGGTCGTCACCCGAGAGATCTCTCCGGCGACGACCAGAGCGCTTCCCTGCATCATGGCGACGACGTCAGTGCCCACGCGAGCGGCGGCCCCGGCGCAGCAGCTGCCGGGCGGCGAGGTGGCCGGATCCGCCGCCGAGCCCCGGGCCGGGGTGCGTCGAGGCGCCGATGTGCCACAGTCCGGGTACCGGCGTCGCGTGCCGGGAAGCGGCCGGCAACGGGCGCCACAGCAGGTTCTGGTCCAGCTCGGCCGAGCCGCCGTACGGATCACCGGCGACCGCGTTGGGGTTGGCCGCCTGCAGGTCGGTGGGCGTGAGGACGTCGAAGGCGAGCAGCTTGTCCGGCAGATCGGGGGCGTGCCGTGCGACCCGGGCCAGCACCCGGCGGGCGTACCCCTGCGCCAGCTCCTTCGTCCAGCCACCGGACACGTCGAGTTCCTCCCCGGCGTCCCCGGCCGGCGTGAAGGGCAGCTCCTGGAGCTGCAGCCAGAGCGCCGCGCCGCCCTGCGGAACCCGCGAGGGATCCAGCACGTGCTGCTGCCCCACGACGACCGTCGGCCGACGCGGCAGCAGACCCGCCTCCGCCTCGGCACAGGCGATGCCGGTGCTCGCCGAACCGTCGCTGAGATGCAGCAGCGGAACTCCGGCCAGGCGGTCGTCGTTCCAGGTCAGCGGCGCGGAGAGCGCGACGTGGATCTGCATCGCGGCTCGCCCGTGCCGGAACCGGCCGGCCTGCGCGCGGACCGCGGAAGGCACGCGGGCGTCGGCGGGCAGCAGCTCGCCGTACAGCGCCGACGGGGTGACGGAGGCCAGGACGGCGCGGCGGGCGAGCAGGGTCTCACCGCCGCAGACGACGCCGACGGCGCGCCCGTCGCCGTTGACCACCACACGCTCCACGGTGTGTCCGGTACGGACGTCCACCCGCAGCTCGGCGAGCAGTGCCCGGAACGCGTCCACGAAGCGTCCGGCCCCGCCCGCCACCACCGGCAGGCCGAAACCGTGCACGGTCGCGGCCAGGATCGGGAGCATCAGCGCACCGGAGGCGTGGTCGGGCGACAGCCCGGCATGCAGCAGCCAGGGCACCCACAGCAGATCCGCCTCGTCCCCGTGGAACGCGCGGCGGCAGTAGGAGCGACCGCTGGTGACCGTGTCCCGCAGCCAGGCCTCCGTACCGGTCGGCTTCTCGTGGCGCAGCAGCTTGACCGCGTGGCGCACCACCTGGGGAGAACGCGGTTCGCTGCCCAGGAAGCCCCCGATCGCGTCGGCGTTGTCGAGGAAGCGCTGCAGCATCGCGAGGTAGGCGGTGCCGTCCTCCGAGTGGGTGAACGCCGCCGCGGTCGCCTCCGGATCACGGTGGGCCAGAACCACCCGGCCGTCGTCCGCGACCGTGCCGGTGACGAACGCGTCGGCGTTGAGGTAGCGCAGGCCGTGCCGGTGCAGGTCGGCGCCGAGCGCGGCGTACGCGGGGCCCGAGACGAACAGCGGATGCCAGGAGGAGTACGTGTCGTGCAGGTATCCGGGCACCGTACGTTCCTCGGTGGCGATGAAGCCGCCCAGCCGGTCCGCGCGCTCGACGAGGGCGACCGACCAGCCCGCCTTCGCGAGTTCGGCGGCGGCGACCAGGCCGTTCACCCCGGACCCGACGACGACGGCGTCGACCGTAGTGGCCATGTGTGCTCCTGTTGGGTGTCGAAGCCCACGCCCGGCACGGGGCGGACGTTCCGCCGGCGGCTTCCGGACGGTAGCCGGACCCGGAGGTTCGACGGCATGCCGGCACAGACGCGGAGGGTTCCTCAAAAAGTACGGCCCGCGCCATCGGCCGGCTATCCGCTGAACGCGGCGCCGGCCGTCCGCTTGAGGTCCGGTGACAGTGTCCGTTCTCAGGCTTGGTGCGGCAGGGCTGGATCGGTGGAGCGCCGTGGAAGGTGACGGACGGCCTGATGACCGCTGCGGGTGTGACGGTGTACCCGGCCGGGTGCATCGGTGAACGCAACACCACCTATGAATTCGGCCAGTACGCACCGGGTTTCCTGCTCGTGGGCGACGACAGTGGTGGCCGTGGTGTCAGCCGAGGCTGTGGCCCCACAACGAGGGGTCGGTGCTCTTGAGGCTGGGGACGCCGCCGTACGTGCCACCGTCGACGGTGACGAGCGGGGCGGAGAGCTGGTCCTCCAGAAGCCCGTCGCGGATCCGAACGATGGTGCTGTGATGGTCTGTCCTGCCGGGCTTGAACGTCTTTCCGCCGATCGCAGCCTTCAGGTAGTACAGGGCGTACTTGGCGTACAGGTCGGCCGGCTGGGACACGGTGGCGTCGATGTGGCCCTCGGAGATGTTCTCGAGTTCCCTGGGAATGCCGTCGTTGGAGACGACGAACACGTGTCTCCTGTCCTTCGGGCCGACCAGCAGCCCTTCCTGCCTCAGCACCTGGAGCGTGCCGGACAGGGCCAGGCTGGACTGCATGTAGATGCCCTTGATGTCGGGGTGGGCCGTCAGGTCGGTCTGGAGCTTCTGCGCGGCGACGGCGCCGTCCCAGTCGGTGGTCTCGCCGAACACCTTGATCCCCGGGTAGTTCCTCTTCATGCAGTCGTTGAATCCCTCGGTGCGGTCTCGGCCGTTGATCGACGCGAGGTCGCCCTCCAGCATCACGACCTTGCCCTTGCCGCCCAGCTTGGTGCCCAGGTACTTGCACGCCTTCTCGCCGTAGGCGCGGTTGTCCGCGCGGACCACCATGTAGACCCTGCCGGTGTCAGGGCGGGTGTCGATGGTGACGACCGGGATCTTCGCCGCCCGCAACTGCGCCAGGATCGGCGCGATGGCAAACGTGCTCTGCGGGGCCATCGCGATGCCCTTGGCGCCCTGGAGGATGAGCGTCTGCGTGTTGGCGGCGAGTTTGGCCACATCGTTCTGCGAGTTGGTGGTCCTGAGCGAGAGGCCGTACCGCTTGGCGTACTCCGGTGTGTAGGTGATGTACGCGTACCAGAAGTCGGTGTCGGAGCGCGGGTAATCGACGCCGACCAGCGGCTTGCCGTCGCCCGGCGTGGCCGTGCTGCTGCCGCCGCTGCAGGCGCTGAGCAGCGCCAGTGCCGAGAGGGCGGAAGCAGCGGAGCAGAGGACGGATCTCAACCTCATCGGTACTTCCATATGCATGTGAAAACATTTGTCATTATATCTACCAACTCGTCACGATCAGGCGCGCCCGTGCGCCTGCTGCGTGTGCCGGGACAGCGAGTCGAGGACCACCGCGGCGAAGAGCACCCCACCCGTGATCACCAGCTGGACGGCGGTGGGCGTGTCGGTGAGGGCCATGCCCGAGGCGATCGACTGGATGACCAGCATGCCGAGCACCGCGGACCAGGTCGTACCGCGGCCCCCGAACAGGCTGGTGCCGCCGATGACGGCGGCGGCGATGGCGTTCAGCAGGAGGACACCGGAGCCGGAGTTCTGGCTCACCGACGTGATGCGCGAGGCCAGGAACAGGCCGCCGGTCGCCGCCAGGGTGCCGGAGACCGCGAGCACGGCCGTCTGTACGCCGGTCACGTTGAGGCTGGCGCGACGGGACGCCTCGACGCTGCTCCCCAGCGCGTAGACCTGCCGTCCGTAGTGCGTGCGCCGGAGCATGATGTCGAGGCCCGCCACCACGGCGAGGAAGATCAGCAGAGCCAGCGGCAGGCCCTGGAACTGGTTCAGCACGTAGGCGGAGGCGAACGCGATCACCGCCACCGCTCCGGTGCGCACCCCGATGGCGTGCAGCGGGCGGTGTGGCATTCCGACGGCCCTGCGGCGGCGCCTGTTCAGGTAGGCGTCGAGGAAGACCAGAGCCGTGGCGAATGCCGCCACCGCATAGGCGACGCCGGCGTTGGTGAAGTAGTAGCTGGTCAGGTGGGCGATGAGCCCGTTCTCGTCGAGGTTGACGGTGCCGCTGGTGCCGAGGACGGCGAGCATGAGGCCGTTCCACGTCAGCAGCCCGGCGAGGGTGACCACGAAGGCCGGCACCCGGGTCCTGGCGACGGAGTACCCCTGGACGGTCCCCGCCACGGTGCCCGTCAGCACCGCGGCGATCAGGGCAAGCCATTCCGGCACGCCGTTGTCGACGCTGAGCACGGCGAAGACCGCGGCGGCGAACCCGCTGATCGAGCCGACCGACAGGTCGAGTTCACCGAGCAGCAGCACGAAGACGATGCCGACCGCGATGAGACCCGTACCGACGATGTCCACGCTGAGGTTGGACAGGTTGCGGGGGGAGAGGAAGGCGGAGTCGATGCACTGGAAGACGATCCAGACCGCGGCGAGGACGAGGGTGACGGGAAGGTGGCCCAGTTCACCGGCGCTCAGCCTGCTCCGCCGGACGGTGATCCAGGCCGCCACGGCGCGGGTGACGGCCCTCCCGGCACGGTGCTGACGGGCTTCTGCGGTGGCGGCTGCGGGAGCGGCCCTCGTCCCGTCCGGTATGTCAGGCATCGCTCTCCGCCTCGGGGTGGGCCGGCCGGCGGGGCGGGTTGTCCGTGGCGCCCGTGATGGAGGAGATGATCTGCTCCTGGGAGGTGGTGCTCACGTCGAAGAAGCCGTTGTTGCGGCCGAGCCGCAGCACGGCGGCCCGGTCCGCGAGGGCCTTCACATCGCCCATGTTGTGGCTGATGAGCAGGATCCCCAGGCCGTGGTCACGGAGACGGTCGACGAGGTCGAGGACCTCGGTGGTCTGCTCGAACCCCAGCGCCGCGGTCGGTTCGTCCAGAAGAAGGACGCGCGGATCGCCGAGCAGCGAGCGGGCGATGGCGACGGTCTGCCGCTGGCCACTGGACAGTGACACCAGCGGACCGCGCAGAGCGGGGACACTCCGGGTCAGGCGCTCCAGCAACTGCCTGGTGCGGCGCTCCATCTCCACCTCGTCGAGGAAGCCGAACCTGCGGATCTCCCGTCCGAGGAAGAGGTTGCCGACGACATCGAGGTTTCCGCACAGCGCCAGGTCCTGGTAGACGGTGGCTATGCCGAGGTCCCGGGCTTCCTGGGGACGCCGTATCTGAACGGCCCGGCCCTCCCACTCGATGCTCCCCCTGTCCGCGGGAGCCACCCCGGAGATCACCTTGACCAGCGTGGACTTGCCGGCTCCGTTGTCGCCGAGCAGGGCGAGGACCTGCCCGGCGTGGATCTCCAGCTCGATGTCCCGGAGGACCTCGACGACGCCGAAGCGCTTGCGCACGCCGTGCAGGGCGAGCAAGGGGGGCGGCAAGAGAATCAACTCCTTCCCCGGCCCGGGACCGGCCGGTCCCGCCTGTCAGGTCAGCCCGGTCCTGCGGCACTCGCCCGCGAGCGGCGGGGCACAGATCTGCTTGAGCGTGTACACGCCGTCCTTCACCACGGTGTCCCCGATGGTGGCAAGGGTGACGGACACCGGGGTGAGCAGCACGGCGGGAACCTCCTCGCCGCTGTGGGTCTTCACCCGCCCGGTGGCCACCCCGTCGAGGCGCTGACCACGGGCGGCGGCCACGGCCATGGCACCGCCCGCGGCGGCCTCGGGTCCGAAGGGCTTGTAGACCGTCATGTACTGTTCGGCGCCGACTATGCGCCGTACGGCCGCCAGCTCGGCGTCCTGCCCGGTGACGGGCGGCAACGGGCTGACCTTGTCGGCCTTGAGGGCGGCGATACTGCCGGCGGCGAGGCCGTCGTTGGCGGCGTAGACGCCGGTGATACTGCCGGCGCCCAGGGCGGAGACGGCTTCGGTCATGTTCAGGTCCGCCGTCTCCGTGCTCCACTCGGGTGTGTCGTACTCCTTGGCGATCGTCACCTTCCCCTGGAGTTCGGACAGTGCGCCCTGCTTGAACGACAGCGCGTTGGGGTCGCCGGGGTCGCCGTTCATCATCACGATCCGGCCGTCGTGCGCCTTGGCGCCCATGGCTGTCAGCAGTGCCTTGCCCTGGAGCCTGCCGACCTCTAGGCCGTCGAAGGAGACGTAGCCCGAGATCGGGCCTTCGGCGAGGCGGTCGTAGGCGATGACCGGGATGTGCGCGGCGGCTGCCTTTCCCACCGAAGCGCTCATGGCCCTGGCGTCGACGGCCGCCAGCACGATGGCGTCGACCCCGTGGGCGATCGACGAGTCCATCTGTTCCTGCTGGATGGCCACGTCACCTTTGGCGTCGGCGTGCTCGATCGTGCAGTCGCCGCACAGCTGCCGGATCCTCTGTTCCAGCAGGGGCCTGTCCCGCGTCTCCCAGCGGGCGGTGGTGGAATCCGGCAGCAGCACGCCGATCTTTCTCGCGCTCCCTGGGTCGGAGATGTTCCCGGTGCCCGATCCGCAGGCGGTGAGGGACACGGCCGTCGAGACCGCGGCCAGGGCAAGGGCGGTGTCCCGGACGCAGGCAGTCATGCGCGAGGCCTCCCTCCTCCCTGAAGCCATGCGGCTGCAACCGAGGTTGCAGCGGCGTGGTCCACCGGAGCGAGGCGGGGTCTCGGCCCGCACCCGCCCGGACCGGGCGAAAGCGGCAAAACGGCCACCTGCCAGTCTGGCACCGGCCATGGTGAACTGCGAACTCGGCGCCGCTCGGCCCGGGTAATGCGGGTCTGTCTGGTTTGACCATATATGCGACTCTGGTGGGAGGAGTGCCCAGTGGCAGCGGGTCGGCACCCTCCGGCACGGACGGGAGGTGGATGCGGACATGCCTCACCACGGCAGTGCCCAGGCCGGACTCTCGCAGCCAGGGACAGTCGGGACCGGCGCCGCGGACACCGGCTCACCGCCGGAGCCGGAGCCCGTCGTGGGGGTCCGCGCCCTGACGTTCGCCGGAGTGGCGCTGGCGGTGCTCTATGTGCCCGGCGCGGGCTGCGACGACCTTCGGTCGGTGGACACGGCCGGATGCGCTCCCGCCGAGTACGGGCTGCCCGAACGCCTGGCTCTGTCCGGCGGCTCGCCCGCGGCCCGCGCCTTCCGCGGCCCCCACCCCGTGTGGCTGACCCCCGCGGCACTCGCCTCCTACCCCGAGGGATGTCCGGCGCCGCTGCGGGTCCGGACATCCCTCGGTGCGCTGCCCCTCGGGCCCGAGGGCGGCAGGCTCGGCTGTCTCGTCGTCGTGGGCGCCGGTGAGAACGGCTTCGAAGCCGAGCAGCAGCGCTTCCTGGAGCGCTACGCCGAGGCGATCGCCGGGGTGCTGCAGAGCGGGGCCGGGGGAGGGGCGCCGCCGGCACCCTTGAGTTCCGCACTGCGCCGCATGCGCGTCGGCTCCTTCGTCCTGGTGCCGGAAACCGGCGTGATCGACGCGGACGAGACCCTGTGCGAACTGGTCGGCATCAGACCGGACGACTTCGACGGCAAGGCCGACTCCCTGCTCGCGCACGCACTGCCGGAAGACCTGCACGCGCTGATGTCGGTGCTGGAGCCGTCCACCCGGACGTTCGGCCGACGGGAACTGGACTTCCGTGTCCGCCGCCCCACCGGCGAGATGCGCTGGCTGAGTCTGAAATGCCGAGTGGCGGCAGGTGCCGACGACCGGCCGGAGCAGGTGCTGGGCGTGGTGACGGCGACCTCGGTCCTGCAGCGGGACGCCGACGACGTCTCCCGGATCCAGTGGTTGACCGCCGCGCTCGACAGGACCGCCACCGTGCGCGATGTCAGCCGGGTGGTGATCACGGCCCTGCGTGGGCCCCTGAACGCCGACCGGGTGGCACTCGCCGAACTGCAGGACGAACGGCTCCAGGTCACCCTGCTCGACCCGCCGCAGCCCGCTGTCTGGCCGCGGACATGGCGTCTCCCGTGTGGTTCGGAGTGGCCCGACGCACCCCTCAGTGCCCTGCCCACCCTGCAGACGGCACTGCGCGACGGACGTATGGACCTGTGGCCGACGGGCACCGCCCTCGAACCGGGACTCGACGGCATCGGCCCCGGAGGCCTCGCGGTGCTGCCGCTGCCCGCCAGGGGCCGGGTGGCCGGCGTGTGCCTGATCGGTTGGGACCGGCCGCACGAGTTCGTCCCCGAGGAACGTTCGCTGCTGACCGCCACCGCCTCACTGGCGGGCCAGGCCCTCTCTCGCGCCCAGGCCCACGACGCCGAACAGGAACTCGCGACGATGCTGCAGCGCAGCCTGCTGCCGCGACGTCTGCCCGAGCTTCCCGGCGGGATCGCCGTCGCCCGCTACCTGCCGGCCCGGCGAGGACTGGAGGTGGGCGGCGACTGGTACGACGTGATCGCCCTCTCCGAGGACCGGGTGGCGCTGGTCATCGGCGACGTGCAGGGGCACAGTGCCGCGGCCGCGACGATCATGGGTCAGATGCGTACGGCGGTCAGGGCGTACGCGGTGGAGGGCCACCCGCCCGATGTGGTCGTCTCGCACGCCAACCGCCTGCTCGTCGGCATGGAGACGGATCTCTTCGCCACCTGCTGCTACGCCGAACTGGACATGGACGAGGGCGACATCCTGTTCGTCCGGGCCGGGCACGTCGCACCGTTGCTGCGCCATCCCGACGGCAGTACCGAGGAGGTCGAGGTCGAGGGCGGCCTTCCGCTGGGCATCTCCATGGAGGCGGAGTTCCCGATGACCGCGGTGGCACTGGCGCCCGGAACGATGCTCGCCCTCGTCACCGACGGGCTGGTCGAGGCCGCCGACCTGTCCCTGGACGAGGGAATGCGCCGCACGCGCGCCACCCTCGCCGCGGCCGACCCGTCGGATCCCGGGCGGGTGGCCGACGACCTGCTGGGCGACTTCGGCCGTCGTGAGGACGACGTGGCGCTGTTGCTGCTGCGCTACGACGGCATGAAGACCCGGCCGATCCGGTCGGGCTGGCTGGTGTGGCGGCTGCCCGACGCCGTGATGCACGCCCGCCGGTTCACCGCGCGCACACTGCGCCGCTGGAAGGTCGAAGAAGTCGCCGACCCGGTGCTGCTGGTGGTGTCCGAACTCGTCACCAACGCCCTGGTGCACACCCAGGGCCCGGTCAGTCTCGACCTGGTGCTCCGCGAGGACCGGGTGCGTGTCTGCGTGAGCGACTCCTCTCCGCGGGCGCCGGCCAAGCCGGTGATCGTGGACTGGGAGTCCACCGGCGGCCGAGGTCTGCTCCTGGTCGAGTCGATGTCGGAGTCCTTCGGCACGGTGCCGGTGGCCGGGGGCAAGCAGGTGTGCAGCGAGATAGCCGTACCTCGTCGGGAACCGGCTTCGGTGGGCGCCGAACCGGGCGCAAGGACGGGGACCGATCATGACGAGCCGTAGTCGGGGTGTGACATCCCGTGCGCCGTACGTCGTCGGCGCGCTTGTCGCGGGACTGCTGGCCGCGCCCTCGGCCGCCTGCACGGCAGGCGGAGAAGCGACCACCGACAGCTTCACCGTCGGCCTGCTGCTGCCGAGCCGGGTGGTGCCCCGCTGGGAGAGCTCCGACAAGCCGCTCATCGAGCAACAGCTGAAACAGCTCTGCCCGCACTGCCGCGTCACCTATGCCAACGCCGACGACGACTCGACGGCCCAGCGGCAACAGATGACCGCCATGATCACCAAGGGGGTCAGGGTCGTCATCCTCGGCGCCACCGACAACAGGGCGCAGCGTTCCTCCGTCCAGGAGGCGCACAACGCGGGCATCCCCGTCGTCGCCTACGACAGGCTCGCCGACGGCCCGGTCTCGGGCTACGTCAGCTTCGACAGCGTAAAGGTCGGCACGCTGCAGGGCCAGGCCCTCCTCAAGGCGATGCACGTCCCGCCCGGGGACGGGACCATCGTCATGATGAACGGCGACCCGACCAGCCCCAACGCCGCGTGGTACAAGCGGGGCGCGCTGTCCGTCCTGCACGGCAAGGTGCGGATCGGCCGTTCCTACGACACCCAGGGATGGAGCACGAACAACGCGAACGCCAACATGTCCGCCGCCATCTCGGCCCTGGGCCCGGGCCGGATCGACGGTGTTCTGGCCGCCAACGACGCCATGGCCACAGGTGTCATCTCCGCCCTCAAGAGCGCCCACGTCGGGCGCCTTCCACCGGTCACCGGCCAGGACGCCGACCTCGACGCTGTGCAGCGCATCGTCAAGGGCGAGCAGCTCATGACGGTGTACAAATCCTTCCACGCGGAAGCCGAAGCAGCCGCCGCCATGGCCGTCGCCCTGGGCCGCGGCGAGAAGCTGCACACCATCGCCACGACGACGACCGACAGCCCCACCAACCGCGGCATCCCGTCCGTGCTCCTCACCCCGGTCGCCGTGACAACCGCCAACATCGAGCAGACCCTCATCAAGGACGGCGTGTACAGCTTCGCCCAGATCTGTACACCAGGGCTCCGGGCCGCTTGCGCGAAGGCAGGGTTGACTCCCTGAGGGGGTGGAGGCCGGAACGGGTCCGGGCCCACCGGCCCGGCCGCAGCGGGGCGGTTCCCGCCCGGACTCTCGTCCCGCCCGGGTCCGGGCTCCGTGCCTCGGCCCGAGCTTCTGTGGGCTGTATGAAAGCGCGCACGGCATCCGGGCGGCCCGCCTCGGGACGAACCCGGCGTACGGGCGCGTCCTTCGGCGAGTCGGGCCCGGACCGGGGTGGGTGGCCGTGCCCAGGTCACTGCCCGCGGAATCGGTCAGCGCGGTGAAGGCGAATGCGCCGGCCAGGGCGGCGGCGGTGACGGGGACACCGATCAGCAGGACACGGCGTGCCGGGCGGCGCGACGGCGCGGGGGCACGTGAGGAGTCGCTGGACTGCGCGGAGCTGGCGGGTTTTCTGCCGGCGCCAGACCCGCACCTGTCGCTCGACCGTCACCTGCTTCTTGAGGAGCACCTGATGAACGAGGTCCAGTCCACCGCCCCTGCACGCCGCGACTTCTTGCGGATCATTCGGACTCCCCGTACGACTCGTATCGGCTGCCGACATACGTGTCGCTGGAGACACTCCGGAGCGCCTGATACGTGTCGAACGCCTGCTTTCCCGATCGTTCAGGAGGACGACGACTGCGACCTCGTGGTGCACGCCGGCGCCACGGAGCAGGGCCTTGCCCGGGCCCTGGAACTGCTGCGGCCCGAGGGCGCGGTGGTGGAACTGAGCTGCTACGGGGACCGGCGCGGCACGCTCCCGGTCGGCGAGGCCTTCCACTCCCGACGGCTGTCCATCCGGGGCAGTCGGGTCGGCACCGTCTCCCCGGCCCGTGCCGACCGGACGTAGGCCGACCGGCTCGCCCTGGCCCCGGATCTGGTCGCCGACCCAGCCCTGGACGCCCTGATCGCCGGCGAGAGTGCGTTCGAGGAACTGCCCGAAGTGATGCCGCGCCTGGCCGCCGGGGAGCAGCCGGCGCTGTGCCACCGCATCTGCTGCTCCGACCGACCGGTGTGCGGCCCGGCCCGCGCGCGTGCCGCAGCTGGGCCGCGCTGTTCAGCACCGCGCTGCCCGCCGCCGACGGCGGCCGTCACGTCGCCCGGCCCGAGCCGCGGGCGAGTCAGGCGTGAGCCGGCACCTGCTGGTCCCGCAGGCCCAACAGGGCGCGGCAGTTCGGCCAGAGCGTCCCGAGCTGAGCGGGGTCGTTGTGCAGCTTGGCGAAGAGCACCTGGCCCTCGGTCAGCGCCACCATGGACCGGGCGACGGCGCGGGCGTCGGACACGGTCACCTCGCCCCGCTGCCGGGCCTCGGCCACGACCGCGGCGACCAGATCCACCTGGGTCTCGAAGATCTCCTGCAGGCGTCGGCGCACGGCGTCGGCCTGATTGCTCATCTCCAGGGAGAGATTCCCGAACATGCACCCGAGGACCGATCCGCAACCGTCCTGGCCGACGCGCTGCTGCGTCTCCATGGACTCGAAGAGCTGCCGCAGCCGCTGCATGGGCTCGGCGTCGCCGCTCAGCGCGGACTCCCACTCGCGCCGCTCGTCGGCCCAGTGCTGGTCGATCACGGCGAGCGCCAGGGTTTCCTTGGACTCGAAGAAGTAGTAGAAACTGCCCTTGGGCACGTCGGCCGTCTTGCAGATCTCGGCGACGCCAAGAGCCGAGTACCCCCGCTGTTCGATCAGTGACCGAGCGGCGGTGAGGATCTTGTTCTTGGCATCACTCGTCCGTCCCATGGCAAAAGTATATGACCGATCGACTATTTCGCGCGGGCCTGTCGGCAGCGGTCGTCCGGCACGCGTGTCCGCGGAGCATGGGACCGCCCTGGTCGGTGGGAGGCCGAGGTTCGCAGCAGCGAGGAAACGGGTCGTGGATTTCCCGGGCCGACCTGCGCAGCCTGTCTGTATGGCAAGAAGGCGAAACATCGGCTCCACGGTTCCCGGCACCGGCCGCGACGCGGTCACCGTACCCCTGCGAGACACGGCATCGGCCGCGAGGGGCGTGCCGCGGTCACCGTGGGTTCACGTCCTGCAGGCCGCGGCCGCTCTGGCGACGGGCATGGGTGTCGGCCGCTTCGTCTACACCCCCATCCTTCCGCTGATGCACGCCCAGGCCGGACTGTCGGCCGGCGCCGGAGCGAACCTGGCGACCGCGAACTACGTGGGCTATCTGATCGGAGCGCTGGCCGGCACCTTCGTCCCCCGGCTGGTGCGCTCCCCGGCGGTACTGCGCTGCTGTCTGCTGGCACTGGCCGCCACACTGGCCGCCATGGCGCTCACGCACAGCACCACCGTCTGGCTGCTGCTGCGCCTGGGCGCGGGCGCCTTCAGCGCGATGATCTTCGTGATCGCCGCCAGCTCCCTGCTCAGCCATCTGCGCGAGCACCCGGCCCACCTGCCCGGCTGGGCCTTCGGCGGAGTCGGGGCGGGCATCGCGCTGTCCGGCGTGCTCGTCCTCGTGCTGCGTACGGTCGGCAACTGGCAGGCCGCGTGGTGGGCCTCGGCGGCGCTGGCCGTGGTGCTCACCGTCGGCGCCTGGGGACTGCGTCCCGAGCCGGCTCCCCAACAGGCCCCCTCGGCACCCGCACCGCGGGCCGGGTCGACCGGGCCGCGTACCCACCGCTGGTTCGGTGCCCTGTTCGCGTCCTACACGCTTGAGGGGATCGGCTACATCATCGCCGGCACCTTCCTCGTCGCGGCCGTCAACCAGACCTCGCCCGGCTGGATAGGCAGCGGCGCGTGGGTGCTGGTGGGCGTGGCGGCCATCCCCTCCGCCGCCCTGTGGGCCGGCCTGGGGCGCCGCTGGTCCCGGCCGGACCTGCTGCTCACCGCGCTCGCCGTCCAGGCCGTGGGTATCGCCCTGCCCGCGCTGGTGGGGGGAGTGGCGCCCGCGCTGATCTCCGCGGTGCTGTTCGGCTCCACCTTCATCGGCGTGAGCACCCTGGCCCTGGGGGCGGGGATGCATCTGCGGTTCCCGCGTGCCGTCGCCCTGCTGACCGCCGGGTACTCGGTCGGTCAGATCCTCGGGCCACTGGTGGCGACTCCGCTCCTGCACCATGGCTACCACCGGGCTCTGCTCCTGGCCTCCTGCATCGTCCTGGCCGCGGCGCTGGCGGCCTTCGGGCTCCGCGTCAAGTTCCCGCACACCCTGCCGACGTGGCAGGCGACCCCGAGTGCCGGATCCGCGTCCGGCCGCGTCCGGCTCGTGGCCGAGGCGAAGGCGGCCGCCGAGGCCTGAATGAACCTTCGGGGACGGGACACATGTGTCATCTCCGAGAGGGCTTCCCGTCGCTGTCGGCGATGGGGGCAGGGTGGCCGCGCGGTCGCTCGCGTGGGCCCCGCCGTTCCCGCACCCGGATGCTCTGACGGTCAGCGGTTTCTGGCACTGGGCGGTCCACGACATCCCCGCGTCGGTGAACGAGCTCGCCGCCGGCGCGGGAGACCCGGCCGGAACACACCTGCCCGCCGGGGAGAGGACGCTGACCAACGACGCCGGCCGGCGCGGTTTCCTCGGCGCCGCACCAGCGCCGGGGGAGGAGCCTCACCGGTACATGTTCGTCGTTCACGCACTCGACGTCCCCACCCTCGACGACGTGACGACGACGGCGAGCCCCGCCTGGCTCGGCTTCCGGCTCGTGGTCCACGGTCTGGCGCGGGCGAGGCTCACGCCGGTGTTCGGGATCCCTGGTGGATCGGGTTGATCACGTCGTCATCACCCGGCCGTGGATCCCCCGCGGTGAGGCGGCGCTCGTCGTGCGTGGTCCCCCAGGGGCCGACCCTCCCTCCTCGGACTTCGGCCGTCACCGAAGTCCGAGGGGCGCACGTCAGCTGAAGTCTGGACCGCCGGTGCGGGTGCGCTTGATCTCGTAGAAGCTCGGCGCGGAGGCCACGGCGATCACGCCGTCCCAGAGCCGGGCGGCGTCCTCGCCCTTGGGGGCGGGGTTCACGACGGGTCCGAAGAAGGCGACCGGATCGCCGCTCGGTTCGGCGCCCGGGACGGCGATGATCGGGCTGCCGACGTCCTGGCCGACCAGGGTGATGCCCCGGGCGTGCGACGCGTGCAGCTCGTCGTCGTAACGATCCGTGTCCCCGGCGGCAGCCAGGTCCGTGGGCAGCCCCGCATCCTGCAGGGCCGCCTCCAGCGTGGCCCGGTTCTTCGGCTGCTGCTCCAGGTGATAACGGGTCCCCAGGGCGGTGTACAGCGGCTCCAGCGCCTCGGGTCCGTGGAGGAGGCGGGCAGCCGTCAGGACGCGTACCGGCGCCCAGGCCTCGCCCATCAGCACGCGGATGCGTTCGGGCAGTTGGTCCAGCCGGTCCTCGTTCAGGATGGACAGGCTCATGACGTGCCAGGACACCTTCACGGGGCGCTGGTCGGCGACGTCGAGGATCCAACGGGACGTCAGCCAGGTCCACGGGCAGACGGGGTCGAACCAGAAATCCACCGGGGTCGGGGACTCGGGGGAGGCGGGCGCGGCCATGGGAACTCCTCTTGCCGTTGCTGGGGGTGTCGTTGTGGGCCGGGGAAAGTCAGTCGCCGGCGCGGAAGCCGGTAGAGGCCGACAGGTCGGACCAGGCGGCCAGATCGTCGGCCAGTTGCCGCTGCCCCTGCTCCACCAGACGCACGGCGTCGCTGCCGAGCACGAGATGGACGGGCGGCTCGTCACTGTCGAGGACCCGGCGAACGGCCTCCGCAGAGCGCGCCGGGTCGCCCGTCTGGTTGCCGTCCTTCGCCTGCCGGGCGGCACGGATCGGGCCGAACACCTCGTCGTGGTCCGGTACGGTGCGCGGAACACGGACCATGGAGCGGCCCGCCCAGTCCGTGCCGAAGGGCCGAGCGCCAGCGAGGTCACGTGGATGCCGAACCCGGCGACCTCCTGGGCCAGTGAACCGGCGATGCCCTCCATCGCGAACTTGCTCGCGCCGTAGAAGGCCACCCCGGGCAGTGCCGTCAGCCCCGCCATGGAGGACACGGTGAAGATGTGGCCGCGGCGTCGGCCCCGCATATGGGGGAGGACCGCCTTGATGACGGCGACGCTGCCGAACACGTTGACCTCGAACTGCCGGCGTGCGTCCTCCACGCCGGTCTCCTCGACGGTGCCCTCCAGGCTGTACCCGGCGTCGCTGATCAGCACGTCGATCGCGCCGACGGTCCGTTCGACGTCGTCGACCAAAAGCCCTGCCCATGAGAGTCTCCTGCCGCAGAAGTAATAGCCGACCGGTCGTCTAAAGTGCTGGTTTGCCATTTCACCCGTGTCAAAGGCGCACGCCGGCCGATGGCACATGTCACGTCACCTATGGCGGTCACCGAGTCGCACGCGGGTCGGTCGGACGCGGTGCGCGGCGTGCGGCCGGGCCCGGGGCGTCGCCGAGTTGCCCGACTGCAGTGCTGGACGTGCAATGAGGAAGAAGCTCGCTCATGCCCGGTCAAGTATGTGTCCGAGCTGAATTCCACGCATTTCCCGGCTCGTTCGAGAGGTTCCCGGGGACTAGGAGGTCAGGTGCCATGGCGAGAGTCCTCTTCATAGTGAGTGGGGCGACGTACTGGGTGCTCAAGGACGGGACCCGGTATGCGACGGGTTATTGGGCGGAAGAGTTCGCGATGCCGTACAAGAAGATCACGGAGGCCGGACACGACGTCGTGGTCGCGACACCCGGCGGCGTGACCCCGAACGTCGACATGATGAGCCTGCGTCCGTCGATGGCGGGTGGCGAGGAGGGCGCCCTGGAGCTGGAGGAGATCATCCGTTCCGCTGAGGTGATGCGGCGGCCCCTCAAGCTGTCGGACGTCCGCCTGGAGGACTACGACGCGGTGTACCTGCCCGGCGGCCACGGTCCGATGTCCGACCTGGCATTCGACGCCGACGCCGGCCGGCTGCTGACGGCGCAGTTGGCTTCGGGCAGGCCACTCGCCATCGTGTGCCACGCTCCGGCCTCGATGCTGGCCACCAGGATCCACGGCGAGTCCCCGTTCAAGGGCTACCGGGTCACGTGCTTCACCGACGAGGAGGAAGAAGGCGTCGGCCTGGCCTCCCGGGCACCGTGGCTGCTGGAGACGGAGCTGACGGAAAAGGTCGGCGTCGACTTCAGCCGCGGCCCGATCTGGGAGCCGTACATGGTGGAGGACCGCAACCTGATCACCGGCCAGAACCCCCACTCGGCGACGGTTCTCGCCGACCGGCTTCTTGAGGTCCTGAAATGACCGGGTAGCAGTGGCGGGAGGAACACACTCCCGCTCGCGTGCGCGTGCGGACGGCGGCCCCGGCCGTGTCAGTGCCGTCCCGGTTCGGTGCGCTGGTCAGGAGCGGGCGCGTCGGCGCGGAGGGCTGGGTCGGGGGTGCGCTGCGTGCCGAGCATGTCGAGCAGGAGCATGGCGTCGTGGTCGGGGGTCCCGGGGTCGGCGTAGTAGGCGACGAGGCGGTGGCCGGGGGTGCCTTCGAGCTGCATGGCCTGGTAGCCGAGGGTGACGTCGCCGACCTGGGGGTGGTGGAAGCGCTTGGTGCCGGGGCGATGCGGGCGGACGTCGTAACGCTCCCACAGGCGGGCGAAGTCGGCGCTCTTGAGGAGGAGTTCGCCGACGAGCTGGGCGAGGTCGGGGGCGTCGGGGTCGGTGCCGGCCAGTGCGCGCAGGCGGGCGACGCAGCCGCGGATGCGGGTCTCCCACTCGGGGAACACCTCGCGGGCGGCGGGGTGGAGGAAGTAGTAACGGGCGAGGTTGCGCTGCTTGGCCGGCCAGTTTTCGATGCCCGCGTACAGGTGCAGGCCGCCCGGGTTGGCGGCGAGTATGTCCAAGGTGCGGCTGAGGACGTAGGCGGGGCTCGGCCGCAGGTTCTCCAGCAGCAGCCGGACGCCCGGCCGGACGGTGCGGCTGGGCGCGGTGGGTGGCTCGGGGGCGGTTCGGGCGGCCCGGGCGGCCAGTCGGTGCAGGTGCTCGTGCTCCTCCTCCTGCAACTGCAGCGCGCGGGCGAGGGAGTCGACGACCGAGGGACTGGGCCGCGTCTCCCTGCCGCGTTCGAGCCGGGTGTAGTAGTCGATGCTGACTCCGGCGAGGGTGGCGAGTTCCTCGCGGCGCAGCCCCGGGGTGCGGCGCAGCCCCGGGCCGGTGGGAAGGCCGGCCTGCTCGGGGGTGATCTGGGTGCGGCGGGCGCGCAGGAACCCCGCCAGGTCGTTGCTGTGCTGGTCAGGGCTCATACGCCCAGTGTGCCAGTCGCGATGCCCGTGTCAGGCGGCCGTGGGGGGCCGTGCTACTCCCTGGAACGCCGCTCCCCGGCACCCTCCGGCCTGCCACACGTTGCCCGGGAACGCGACGGTGGAGGAGCCGCCGGGACACGACGCTCCAGCGGCATTACGTCCACGGGCTGCGACACGGCAGCCTGCCGTTCCGTACGAAGGCAGAGCACAGCATGCGCACCACCACTCTGGGCAACCACGGACCGAAGGCCGGCGTCATCGGCCTGGGCGCCATGGGGATGAGCTTCGCCTACGACATGGCCACCCCGCGCGACGAGGCCACTTCCGTCTCCGTCATCCACCAGGCCCTCGACCTGGGCATGACCCTGATCGACACCGCCGACGTCTACGGCCCCTACACCAACGAGGAGCTCGTCGGCCGGGCCCTGGCCGGTCACCGCGACCGTGCGGTCATCGCCACCAAGGTCGGCATGGAGTGCATCGACCCCACCGGTGGCCCCGGCGGTGCCCCCCTGGTGAGGCCCAACGGTCGGCCCGAACATGTCCGCGCCGCCATCGACGCGAGCCTGCGCCGTCTGCGCACCGACCACATCGACCTCTACCAGCTCCACCGTGTCGACCCCGAAGTACCCCTCGAGGAGACCTGGGGCGCCCTCGCCGAGGCCGTCATCGCAGGCAAGGCCCGCCACATCGGCCTGTCCGAGGTGAGCGTGCAGCAGATCCGGCGCGCCGAGGCGATCCACCCGGTCACCACCGTGCAGTCCGAGTTCTCGCTGTGGACGCGAGACGTCCAGGCCGAGGTTCTGCCCTACTGCGAGGCGCACGGCATCGGCCTGCTGCCGTACTCGCCGCTGGGCCGCGGCTTCCTCCTGGGGCGCTTCTCCTCCTTCGACGAACTCCCGGAGAACGACCAGCGCCGGCGTCTGCCCCGCTTCCAGCAGGACAACCTGCGCGCCAACCTGGACATCGCGGGCAAGGTCCGCGAGGTCGCCGACCGCATCGGCGCCACCCCCGCCCAGGTCGCCCTCGCCTGGCTCGTCGCCCAGGGCGAGCACGTCGTCCCGATTCCCGGCACCAAGACCCCGAAGTACCTCGCCGACAACGCCGGCGGCGCCGACGTCCGACTGTCCGCGGCCGACCTCGCCGACCTCGACGCCATCCCGGCCCCCGTCGGCGCCCGCTACTGACCGCCCCGCCCGTCGGAACCGTCCCCACCTGCACCTGATGCGGTGCGGGTGGGGCAGGGTGCGCGGTGATCAGGGACCGAAGGGACCGGGAACCGGTGTACCGCCCGGAAGCATCGATGACGCGTCCGTCGCAGGCGATGTGGCCGCCGTTGCCCACCTGGTGGTAGTGGAACCGTTTGTGGTGGGCGCGTGATGCCCAACTCCGCAGCGCCTGCTGGATCTCGCCGGGAAACACCATGAGGGCGTCCGGGACGGACGCCGACACGGCGTCGAAGTTCCCGGCGTTGTTCTCCCGGTACGGACGCGAGAAGGAGACCGCCGTGTTCGTGACCCACCGTGAACCGGCAGAGCGTGATGCCGTCGAGCAACTCGTCCACGGTCAGCACGCGCTCGGGATGGCCGCCGCTGTAGGTCCAGACGCCGAACTTGTCGTACATCCAGGCAGCGAGTCTGCTGTACGCGGCTTTCCCGTCTGCGCTCAGACCGGACGGCACGGGAGACGTACCGCCGATACCCCGAGCCGCTCCATCAGCACGGCACGGCACGGCACGGGCGCGCGCGACGCGGTCGGGGTCCCAGCCGGTGGCGGCCGGCGTTCCGAGAAGCCGTCGCCGGGCGGCGACGGTCGGGCCACCGTGTCGCCATGATGCGTCGGCGCAGATCCGTCAGAGCCCGCTCGTGAATGTTCACACGCAACGGACTCTCTGACGGGGCGTCAATTCTGCACGCCGGGCCGCAGCAGCAGGCTGGCCGCGGTGGCCGGCAGGACGAGGGAAGCGGCCGTCAGGAGGCTGATGCGCAGGCCGTCATGGAAGCTGCTCGCGTTCGCGACCAGGGCGCCGAATGCGGCGACGGCCAGGGCGCCGCCGAGTTGCCGGGAGGCGTTCAGCACGCCACTGGCGGTGCCCGCCCGCTCGGCCGGAACCCGGTCCAGGAGCACGGCGGTCACCGAGGGCAGCGCGAGCGAGCCCCCGGCGCCGACCGGGACCATCAGCGCCACCAGCGTCCCTACGGGCACGGACACCGGGCTGAGACTGAGCACCGCGAGGCCCGTGGACATGACGAGCAGCCCGGTGACGACAGGCACCCGAGGCCCGAATCTAACGGCCATCCAGGCCGAAGCCCGGCTGATGAACGCGGTGAGCACCGTCATCGGCACGAAGGTATGGCCCGCGGCCAGTGAGGACAGCCCTCGGCTCTGCTGCAGGTAGAGGCTGAACAGGAAGATCATGCCGTAGAAGCCGACGTTGACGGCGAAGCCCGCGGCGGCCGCGATGCGCATCGTGCGTGAGCGCAGCAACTCCGGTGGCACCATCGGGTGCGCAGCGCGCGCCTGCGCGATGAGGAACACGGGCCCCGCCACCACGGACAGTGCGAAGGCCACCAGGACGCGCGGCTCCCCGAATCCGGCGGCGCCGGCCTCGATGGCCCCGTGGGTGAGGACGCCTCACGAGGCCCCAGCGCGTGCCGCGCCCACCCTGGCGGCCCGCCTGCGCCACGGTTCCACGTGTCCAGGAGATCTGAACAGTGCACATGTGCTGTGCGAAGGGCACGGGCAAACGTTGGCCCGGGTACGGTCCGGATCTTGGGAGGGGGACCCGACCGGCGGCCTCGGCTGCTCTGCTGTTCCGAGGGCAGGGCCGTGAGAGGTGCGGGGTCGTCGTCGGCCCGGTGGTGGCGAGGGCGGAGCAAAGTGTCCGTGGCGATGGGCATGGACGAGCCGGGAAGCACGACATGGGCCGTTGGGTCGCGGGGATCCGTCAGGGTCAGCTTCGCGTACGTGCTTCGCCCGGCATGAGGGAGCTGCCCGCCGCCTCACTCACGGTCCTGGGCCGTCCGGCTCCGCAGGGGTAGCCGCACGTACGGCGCGCGGGCTCGCGCCGAGTTCGCGGCGGCAGGCCTTGTTGAAGGCCTGGAGATCGGCGATGCCCACGGCCGCCGCGATGGCGGTGATGGACAGGGTGGAGGACAACAGGAGGTGGCGGGCGCGTTGAAGGCGTCGGTGCCGGATGTACGACACGACCGTGAGGCCGGTTTCCGCACGGAACACTCGCGTCAGGTACGTGTGGGAGATTCCGACGGCACGTGCGACGTCCGGTACGGACAACGGGCCGGCCAGGTGTTCCTCGACGTAGGCCTGTGCCGCGGCCACGAAGGGGTGGCGGCGCCCGGCTCCGTCGCCCCTCGGCAACTCGGCGATGCGCCACAGAGCGGTCCAGACCTCGGCCGTGGCTCGCCAGGGGCAAGTCGGCATGGCCGTCACGGCGTGTCGGAGCAGATCGGCCAGGCGCGTGCTCTCGGCGGCGGCGTCCTGCATCACCGGCAGCACCCGCGCCGTTCCGCCGTCGTGCAGCCGTAGATGGACGTAGAGATGCTCCGACCTGCCCCGGTAGTGAAAGTGCACCTCGGTGTTCGGCGGCACCAGGCTGACGTGGCCGGGGCGTATGGGGTGGACCGACTGCCCGAGGGACAGGGCACCCTCGTAGTTGTAGAGGTGCAGCTGCCACAGGTCGGGCAAGCGGAAGACGTCGTGGGCGGTGGAGACGCCATGCACCCCGATGCCTGCGTTGACCACGGTGGGTGACTCGTCGAGCCGTAGTGTCACGTGTTTCACGAGGGTGGAAAACTACCAGCACTGGGCGATTCCAGCCCACGACCGATCCGCGCGGGGCGCATACGTTCATCGCATGTCAACCAGCAAACAACTCCTGACATCGGCTCAGGTGGCCCGCTTCGTCGCGCAGGGATTTCTGCGCCTGGACGGGGTGGTGCCGCAGGAGGTCAACGAACGGGCCGTCGCGGCCTTGACCGAGGGTCTGCCGGAAGTGTCCTACGGCACTCCGCTGGGCGCGGCGTTCGCGCCGGACACCTTCGTCCACGAGCTGCTGGCCCTGCCGGTCGTGGCAGGCGCCGTCGAGAGCCTGGTCGGCCCCGAGCCGACCGTCGACCACCATGCGGTTCATGTGCGCGAGCCGCACGAGGGACAGGCGCAGCCGCTCCACGGGGACGCGATCATCGATGTGCGGCCGGATGCGTTCGACATCCAGCTCATGTACTACCCGCACGAGGTGACCGCCGAGATGGGCGGCACCCTCAGTGTGCCCGGAAGCCATCTGCGCAGGATCAACGAGACGGACGTCGGCCGGGTCCAGAACCTCAGGGGGCAGACCCGTCTGACCTGCCCGGCGGGGACGGTCGTCCTCGTGCACCACGGCATCTGGCACAGTGGCCGCCGCAACGACACCGCGGGCCGGCGTTACATGTACAAAATCCGCCTCAACCCGACCGTGCCGCAGGTGCGTCTGTGGGACCTCTCCGACCTGCACGACCCCGCGGTGACCACGGAACTCAACACGTACTTCCCCTGGTACGAGCAGGCCACGGCCCGACTGGAGATCTACAACCGGGTACTGCTGTGGCGAGCCCTGACCGGTGACGACTCGTTCGATGTCGAGTACTGGGTCACACGCGTCGGCAACCGGCCGGCCCTGAGGAGTCACGCATGAGGCAGCAGGTTCTGGTCCTCTATCTCGCAACGTCGGCGCTGGACTCCGACGTGGTGGGCTGGTCCCGCTACGACGGGACCGGCCGTACCCGTCCGACGACCGGCGACAGCGACGAGCCGCCCTATGCCACCGGGCTTGCCGCGCTCCACGACGGGTGGCGCCTGTTCCAGGCATCCCAACTACTGCCGCCCCAGCCCGGCCACGAGTACGACGTCTCCTTCCTCAAGCACGAGTTCTTCTTCGAGAAGGTGGAGGACGGCTCTGGCCCTTGACCCGGCGCCGGCCACCCGGGGAAGGAGGCATCCCGTGAAGGGCGTTGTCCCGCCGGGACGGCGCAGGCGGCCACTGTGGACACGAACGCGTGGTACGCGCTGGTCGACCGGGGCAGTGGCAGGGCCGTCGAGGTGGACAACGCCTCGACCGCGGACGGTGCCGATACGGAGGCCGGACGGACGTCACGTACCGGACCTACGACGACCGTGCGCTGCTGCACGTGTTTGGCGACGTGTGGCAGAACCCGGGCACCTGGCGCCCCCGGGTCGTGGTGGTCAACCTCGGCACCAACGACTTCTCGACCGCCGTCAACCCCGGTGAGCCACGGACGCCCGGCAGCCTCGCGGCCGCCTACCGCAGCGCCTAGGCGACTTCACCCAGAAGCTGCGCACACGCCAGGGAGCCGACGCGACCATCGTGGCGGTGGGAGCCGGCCAGTACGCCGGCCATGTACAGCAGGTGGTCAAGGCGCGCTACGACGTCGGCGACAGCCGGGTCCGCTACTGGTTCCTCGACGACACGGGCCTGGACTTCCTGGGCTGTGACTAGGCAGTGTCCGGGCGATCTTGTGGTGGAGTCGTGGGGGCCGGTGTGCTGGTCAGGTGGGGTGGATGCGAGAGTGATTGCCTGTGACGAATTC